>JAFMHL010000073.1 GCA_017854535.1 Nitratireductor sp. | reverse complement strand
GCATGGCCTATACAACGGTTGAATTCAAAGTGAACCTAGTGCGCCCGCTCTTTGCTCATTCTGGCGAAGTCATTTGCGAAGGCAAGTTTATCCATGTAGGCCGCACCATCGCAACCAGCGAAGCAACACTCAAAACCGCAGAAGGCAAACTCATCGCCCATGGCACGGAAACCTGCGCGATATTTCCGCTGGGGAGCAAGGGGTGAGGGGAAGATTTACGCGGCTTCTTTCCAAAGCGATGCTCGGCCACGTCCTGTTCTTTTTGAATGATAAAGAGCGCTGTCGGCGGCTTTCATAATAGCGTCAGGAGCAGCGCCATCCCGTGGAGCTAGAGCTATACCGATACTTGCTCCGATTTGGATGTCTGACTTTTCAAAACGTATCGGTTTGCTGCAATCTTCAATCAATTCATCAGCAAGCCAGCGCAATTCCTCTTCATCAATGTCCGATGTGACAAGGGCGACGAATTCATCGCCGCCAACGCGGGCAACTAAGCCTTTATCGCCTATGCGCTCGTTGAGTCTATCAGCGACGATTTTTAAAACGGCGTCGCCCGCATGGTGTCCATAGGCATCATTAGCTTTCTTAAACTTATCCAAATCGATAAACATGATTGCAAAGTTCGAGTATCGACCCACGCCGAACGCGCGATCTAAAGCTGTTTCGAATTTTTCTCTATTGGCTAAACCAGTGAGTTTGTCATGGGTTGCCAAAAATCTATTTGTTTCTTGCTTCTTGATAAATCGTTCAGGACCCCAGCATTGTGCCGCAAGATGACGGCCAGGCTTAAAGTTAGGACCAACGTTATTGCAGTTCCAATTGGTAGCGCTGCTGAAGGAATAGCGCCGCGCGGTTCGCTAGGAGTCCAACGAAAAGTCAAGGAAGGAGGCGAAGCCATATCAGGCATTTGCACGCTACCCGATAAGCCGTGATCATTTCTGGTCTGTTCTATGAAAACACCTTCAATGCCAAGCTTGGAAACCGATTTGGAAAGCAATGTAAGGGCTAATGGTTTGACCGACAGTAAAACAGTCTCCTCTCCTTCGCCTGCAGCATAGGGGCGGTTTTCTGCTATTATGACTTGAGCAACCAAGATGGATGGTACACCTTGCCATTTTCGAAATGCGAAAGCCGTTATATCAGGAACAACATTTCCATCTTCAGGCTCCACCAAATATTTGCTGCCAATTTTGTAGCGTCTGTCTTTAAAACGTTGTCTGGCAAGTTGAACCAAATCATCAGCAAATATTGCAAGTTCAGAAGTTGGGCTTGAGGTAATTACCTCTTCAAGTTTCGCAACCATTTTCACTTGGTCGTCTTCGCCGATCAAAACAAATTCACTGAATCCCATATCCGGAATCAGCCAATCAGAAAAATTCTCGCGGGCAAATCCCTTGCTTGGCTTGGGGCCTAAAACAAGGTTTTGCATTGCATCGTCCCAATAGGAAATTTCCGCTTGTTCGCGGATCGCGCGTTCGGAAAGATGCATAAGCTCGGCTTGAACCAGCCGGTTTTCGGTTAGTCCCGCGTGTTTGTTGGCTTCGTTTGCAGCAATGTTGACGGCCAATAATCCTGCGACAATACAAGCAACGAAAATGGTGCCTACGGCCCAGAAGATCGTACGCGCACCTTTTAAGATACTTTTATTCTTGGTCGCTTCCAACAAAATCCCGCTCCGCATTGAGTTATTAGTTTCTCACGCCCCGCAGAAAGCTCTACCTGAGTTATTTGAACATCAGATTGATGAAAGTGGTTAAGAACAACTCAATCTAATTTGTAAAACTCGCTCCAATTATTTTCACAATCCAGCTTGCCCTCCGTTTGGCGCACGCTATCTGATGGGTATGAGCAAAATACAAGGTCTTCCTCCCGAATATATCAGCGAGATCATAGAAATGGCGTTGTCCGATGATGTGAGCTTTTCGCAGATTCAACGAGAATATGGCATCAGAGAAACGCAGGTGAAGACGTTAATGCGGAACAACCTAAAATCCGGCAGTTACAAGGCCTGGCGCAAACGCGTTCGCGATTTTGGTGATCGGCGCGAGCATTATAAGTGAGAAATTGAAGGGCGTCTCTGAAGTACACAGTTTGTAACATAGGAGCAGGGGGTGACAGCGATCAACTTTACGGATTGTAAGCCAAATCTCATTCTGCCGCCTGAGCTCTCACCACAGCATTCTCCTTGATCGGCCAATGAACAATGGCAGCAAATATGCCGAGCGCAACGCCGAGCCACCAGACGGGGTTATAGGTCCCGTAAAGATCGAACAGATAGCCACCAAGCCAAACGCCGAGGAATGATCCAACCTGGTGTGAGAAGAAGACGACACCGCCGAGCATGCCCAGATAGCGCGTGCCGAACATGCCCGCCACCAGTGAATTGGTTGGCGCAACGGTTGATAGCCATAACAAGCCCATCACGGCTGCGAAGATCACAACACTGGTTGGTGTTTGCGGGAGCAACAAAAACGCAGTCACGGCGATCGAGCGGCCGATATAAATCAGCGATAGAAATATTGGCTTGGAATAACGCTGTCCGATAAAGCCCGAAGCGATGGAGCCGATGATGTTAAACAGCCCGATTAGCATCAAAGCTATCCCGGCATATTTGGCCTCAATACCAATTTCATTGAGATAGGGCGGGAAATGAACCGTGATAAAAGCTACTTGAAAACCGCATACGAAAAATCCAGCGATCAGGAGCAAATAGCTTTGATGGCCAAGTGCCTCTTTCAGGGCCTCACCAAAAGTTTGTTCCATTTCTTTGACACTTGCTTTGCCTCCCTTTGAACCCTTGATGAAGGGCAAAGCGAGCAACGGAATGGCAAGCATGGCTAGGCTCATCCAGACCATAGTGTCTTGCCAGCCAAGATTGGAAATCATCGCCACTGACAACGGCGCGAAAAACGCCATGCCGGCGGAACCAGCCGCCGTTCCAATGCCAAAAACAATGGTACGTTTTTCAGCGGGAACATTGCGTGCAAACGCAGCCATGATGATTGAGAAAGATCCTGCCGCTATGCCAAGCCCGATGAGAATGCCGCCTGAAACATGCAGCATGGTAGCCGACTCGGCAATCGACATCAGATAAAGACCAGCCGCATAAGAAAGGCCGGAGAAAACCAGAACCGGATAACTGCCATAACGATCAGACATTGCCCCAAAGAACGGCTGGCCAATGCCCCAAACTATATTCTGGATCGCCATAGCAAGGCCAAAGGTTGTCCGGTCCCATCCGCGCATGGAAAGCATGGGGTCTTGGAAGAACCCCATAGTCGAGCGCGGGCCAAAGGTCATCATGGCAATCAGGCAACCGCAAACCACGAGAATGATTGGAAGTTCTTTTTTCGTCTGTGCGTTCATCTGCTTTGGCCTTCATAGATTTGTTTTTCATCTATGATGAAGAGCAGTGATGCGGTCAAGTGATCTGAATTGTTTGCTGGTACCAAAATATTTGAAAGTAGTGCATGGATCAGCGCGAAGACTTCTGGCTTCAACCTGCATTGCAGTTTGTCTGCAAAACCCTTGCGGCGGGTTGAATTAGGTCGTAGACTGGCATATGTAACGGGTGCCTGAATTCAGGCATGTTTTTTCACCTATGTTATACTCATTTTGAGCATAAGTATGGGATTTACTTTAAGAATGCGTTGACTGGCTCTCAAGGAAGCTGATTGGCGCAGAAGGAGACAAGATGGCTCTCGCGGGTTCTGCTGTTAAAAGTTCAAAATCGACTTCCCGTAAGGCATCAAAAGCCAAAACTGCGCTCGATCGGTTTGGTGAAATCAAGATGCCGGATTTGACCTATACGGACAAAATCGCGAAAGCGACGGCCCCGCTTTATGAGAAAGTCCGCCATCATATTCCTGAGATCGAATGGCCGATCCATGCGCCATATGTCTATTGGATCAACAAACTGAAGAAAAAGCGCAACGCGACTATTCTTGCACACAATTACCAAACGCCGGAAATCTATCACTGTGTGGCAGATATTGTTGGCGACTCGTTACAATTGGCCCGCGAAGCTGGTCTCGTAAAAGAGGAAATCATCATTCAATGCGGTGTGCATTTCATGGCGGAAACGTCAAAATTGCTAAACCCGGAAAAGACGGTTCTTATCCCCGACATGCGCGCGGGTTGTTCGCTAGCTGAATCAATAACTGCCGCTGATATCCGCCTGCTGCGCGAAGCTCATTCGGGCGTGCCGATTGTGACGTATGTAAACACGTCAGCTGAAGTGAAAGCTGAAAGCGATATCTGCTGCACGTCTTCAAACGCTGTACGCGTCGTTGAAAGTTTTGAATCCGATACGGTGTTTTTGATCCCCGATGAGTATCTGGCGCAAAATGTTGCCAAGCTGACAAAGAAGAAAATTCTGACTTGGGCTGGCCATTGCGAAGTGCATGAGCGTTTTACCGCTGAGGAACTGCTGGCCTACAAAAAAGCCGATCCAGCGATCCAGATCATTGCCCATCCTGAATGCCCACCATCCGTAGTTGCTGTGTCTGACTATGCGGGCTCCACCGCTGGCATGATCGAATATGCCAAGACGCGCAAACCGGGCGCAAAAGTCTTGCTCGTAACCGAATGCTCTATGGCCTCCAATATCGAAATGGAAGCCAAGGGCGTTGAGTTCATCAAACCCTGCAATCTTTGCCCCCATATGAAACGTATCACCTTGCCTAAGATCCTCGAAAGCCTCGTCTATATGAAGGAAGAAGTTTTGGTCGATCCGGCGATGGCCAAAAAAGCCAAACGCGCCGTCGAGCGCATGGTCAATTTGAAACCGAATTGATAGCCCATGGGCGATTAGTCATCCTCGGGCTTGTCCCGAGGACCCAGAACAACAAGATGGGTGGGGTCCTTTGGACAAGCCCGAGGATGACTAGATAAATGGTAGACAAACAAGCTGATCTTTTTCCGCCCCAATCTTGGACCGGTATTGATGATGTGGTGATTGTGGGCGGTGGGCTGGCTGGCCTTTTCTGCGCGCTTAAACTTGCCCCGCGTCCCGTTACGATTGTTGCAGCCGCCCCCATAGGCAAAGGCGCATCTTCTGCTTGGGCGCAAGCTGGCATCGCTGCAGCTGTCTCACCGGGTGACACCGTTGAAAAACATGTGGCTGATACGATTGCCGCTGGTGCTGGCATTGTTGATGAAAAAATTGCCCGTCTAATGGCATCAGAAGCTGGCGACCGTATTCTCGATTTGTTGGAATATGGCGTTCCATTTGACCGCGACCTTGAAGGCAAATTGCAAACGTCACGAGAAGCAGCTCATTCAGAAAATCGTGTAGTACGGGTCAAGGGTGACATGGCGGGTCGTGCCATCATGGAAGCGCTGGTTACGGCTGTAAAAAACACGCCAAGCATCCGCTTGATGGAAGGGTATGTGGCCGAAGAGATCACCACCTCTGGCCGTTTTGCGACTGGATTGATCGCGCGTCCTGAGGGTGGAAAATCTCCCAAACGCATCCTATTTCCTGCTCGCGCTATTGTCATGGCAGCTGGTGGCATTGGCCATCTTTATGAAATTACAACGAACCCCAAGGAAGCGCGGGGCGGCGGCATTGGTATGGCAGCAAGGGCAGGAGCAATGCTTGCCGATCCGGAATTTGTACAGTTCCACCCAACCGCAATAAACCTTGGAAAAGACCCTGCGCCTTTGGCTACAGAAGCCTTGCGCGGTGAAGGTTGTACTTTGCTCAATTCCGCTGGCGAGCGCTTCATGTTGAAGATCGACCCCAATGGTGAGCTAGCCGCTAGAGATATCGTGGCACGTGGAATTTTCGCTGAAGTCATGTCCGGCAGAGGCGCATTCCTCGATTGCCGAACAGCCGTCGGCGCCCATTTCAAAGATGAATTCCCAACGGTATTTGGTTATTGCCAGGAGGCAGGCATTGACCCTGAAAAAGACCTGATCCCGGTGGTTCCTGCGGCTCACTATTTTATGGGTGGCATATTAACCGACAGCGATGGCCGTTCAACCCTGGATGGCCTATGGGCGTGCGGCGAAGTTACGTCGACCGGCGCGCATGGTGCGAACAGACTTGCCTCAAACTCTTTGCTGGAAGCTGTTGTTTTTGCTGGAAGAATTGCAAACAATATTTCTGGCCTGTTACCCGACTCGCGCACCAATCCTTGGAAAGACAAAACCGGCCAAAACGAAGATGCGGAGACCGACGGAGACGATGCAGCCATGAAAAAGCTTCGTTCTGTGATGAGCGCAAAAATTGGTGTCGTACGCACAGGCGAGGGCATGCGTGAGGCAGTGATCGAGATCGATGCGTTGGAGCGCACAAATCGGTCTCATCGTTTTGCCAATACGCTGGTGACAGCTAAGATGATAGCCATCGCAGCGCTGACACGTGAAGAAAGTCGCGGCGGACATTATCGTTCAGATTTCCCTGATGAAAAACCCGAATGGCAACACCGCACCTTCCTTGATCTTGTCAAAGCCGAGGCACAAATTGCTGAAATTACCGGACGCGAAAAACCGTTAGTATCGACACAATAAAAGGAGCCGACATGGCCCGAAAACCAAAACAAACGGTTGCACTGCCAGCGCATCTCTCACCAATCCTGATTGAGGAAGCTGTGCGATCAGCATTGCTGGAAGATCTTGGACGCGCTGGCGACATCACCAGCAACGCAACCATTCCCGTCAATTCGAAAGCCAAGGCAGTTCTTGCAACACGCGAAACCGGCATTCTTTCAGGCATCGAATTTGCAGAAGCTGCTTTTCGCGCCATTGACACTGCGTTGAATTTCAAAGCTCTGGCAAAGGATGGCGACCGTATAAAAGCAAAGCAAAAAATCGCGCAAATTGAAGGCAATGCCCGCGCTATTTTGGCCGCCGAACGCGTCGCCTTGAATTATCTCATGCGTATGTCTGGCATTGCTTCTTACACGGCACAGTTTCAGGATTTGATCGCCCATACCAATGCAAAAATTTGCTGCACGCGCAAAACCATTCCTGGTCATCGTGCCTTTGATAAATATGCAGTCAAATGCGGAGGTGGTTCAAACCATCGCTTTGGCCTGGACGATGCAATCCTGATCAAGGATAATCATATCGCTGTATCAGGCGGGGTTGCGCTCGCGGTCAATCGCGCCCGTGCCTATGCTGGCCATTTGGTGAAGGTTGAAGTCGAGGTCGATACCTTGAAACAATTCAGAGAAGCGCTGACAGCAAGTCCTGATGTGGTCCTGCTTGATAATATGACCTCGGCGCAGCTTATGGAAGCGGTGGCTATCAACCAGAAAGATAATCAGGGCAGGGTGAAGCTTGAGGCTTCCGGCAATGTGAATATTTCAACCGTCAAAGAAATTGCCGAAACTGGCGTCGATTATATCTCAACATCTAAGATCACCATGGCGGCCCCGACCCTCGATCTGGGACTTGATATCGGGATAAAGTGATCGATACTAATTCCATCAACATCCTAGATCGTGATTTTGGACGTCTCCTATCCTGTTTCAGGACGCTTCCACCCGCCAAATAAACGAAAGATCAAATCCGAAACTTAAAACAAAGGATTTGATATGATTACGTTTAGAACACTTACAAAAGCAACGGCGTTGGTGTCCTTCCCCCTTATAACTGAGC
>JAFMHL010000072.1 GCA_017854535.1 Nitratireductor sp. | reverse complement strand
CTAAGTCCTCCAAATACTAACTTATAGGATGGACCAATTCATTGGGGGAAGATCAATCAATTCCAACATAAGAAAGACCAAAAGTTGCTAAGCCTTTGGGCGATGTAAATGCCTCGGGAGCCGGCAGAATGATGACAGCAACATTTTGGCCTGTTTAATATTTTGGATTTGTAACTGGACTGCCAGTTTCTGTATCAATCATATAAATCAGATCAGGAATCGTCACATATTATTACTTAATTGGTTTGTTAAAATATACTGACAACGTGCCCCATTTGGATTGACTCGATCGGCAAACCGACTGTAACCTTTTTGAGTCTCGATGGGAGAACTCAGCTCTGCCGATGCCGAAGGAGCAACCGCCTCGGAAACTCTCAGGCCCAAAGGACCATCGGACGTGAAAAACTCTGGAGAGAGGCTCTGAATATCTGAGCCCGCCGAAGGGATAACAATCTCAGGCAAACGGACAGAGGAGGCATCACAGCCCGCAAATGCGGAGCGAAAGATGCTGGGCTATTCCGGCTTGAAATGAGGGTCGGATGAGCGCTTTACTAACAACTTCACTTCATGAACTGCATATAGAACTGGGCGCGAAAATGGTTCCATTTGCCGGCTATGACATGCCAGTTCAATATCCTGCGGGCGTTATGCAGGAACATCTACACACGAGGAAAAATGCTGGCCTGTTTGATGTCAGCCATATGGGCCAAGTAATTTTGCGCGGGACAAACGCAACCTCAGAACTGGAAAAATTGGTTCCTGTTGATTTGGTCGACCTTAAAGAGGGTCGTCAGCGATATGGCTTTTTCACGAACGAGGCAGGTGGAATTCTCGATGACCTGATGATTGCCAATAGAGGTGATCACCTGTTTGTCGTTGTGAACGCAGCCTGCAAAGACGCTGATATTGCTTATATGGAGAAAAAGCTAGCCTGCGAAATCGAAGTGGTTCAAGGGCGTTCTTTGCTCGCATTGCAGGGACCAAAGGCAGAAAGGGTCCTTGAAGAAGTTGTTCCTAGCGTCGCGAAGATGAAGTTTTTGGATGTGGGGATTTTCCCTAGTTCATATGGAGAGTTATGGATTTCCCGGTCGGGCTATTCAGGCGAAGATGGTTATGAAATCTCGGTTCCCGACAATCAGGCAACAGGTTTGGCACAAGCTTTGCTAGACCATGAAGCTGTAATGCCTATCGGGCTTGGAGCCAGAGATAGCTTACGTCTGGAAGCTGGACTTTGTCTGTATGGCAACGATATTGATGAACACACTTCTCCAGTAGAAGCTGATTTAAAATGGGCAATACAAAAAACTCGCCGTAACGGCGGCGCGCGCGCGGGTGGATTTCCGGGCGCAGATCGAATTCTCAATGAGATAGATCATGGTGTAGCGCGCAAACGTGTTGGCTTATCACCGGAAGGGCGTGCGCCTATGCGAGCAGGAACAATGCTTTTCGCCGATGAGACAAGCCAGCAATCTATTGGAAACGTTACATCTGGTGCTTTTGGACCAACTATAGAGCGACCTATGTCGATGGCCTATCTGGAGACCAAATACACTGCTCCAGAAACGATCATATTTGGCGATGTAAGAGGAAAACGCCTTTCAGCGAAGGTGAGCGTTATGCCATTTACACCCGCAAATTTTAAACGCTAACAAATTGGGAGAGTACAGAAATGAAATATACTGATGAACACGAATGGCTCCGCGTTGAAAGTGATCATGTTGTGGTTGGCATTACCGCTTATGCAACGGAACAGCTTGGAGATATTGTCTTTGTTGAATTGCCAGATGCAGGCACAGCCGTTTCCAAAGGCGATGAAGTTGTTGTCATAGAAAGTGTAAAGGCGGCCTCAGATATTTTGGCTCCACTTGATGGAACTATCATTGAGGTCAACCCGGCCTTGAGTGAAGATCCAACACTCGTAAATACAGATCCGCTGGGCGCTGGATGGTTTTTCAAAATGAAATTGTCACACCTGTCCGCACTTGATGGGTTGATGGATGAGACTGCCTATAATGAGATGATTGCTTAAGGGAGCCCTTCGAATGCCTTTCGTTCCGACCGACTATAAACCCTACGACTTTGCCAATCGACGTCATATAGGTCCCTCGCCTGCAGAAATCAGTGATATGCTGGATACACTCGGCGTGGATAGTCTTGATACTTTGATCGAGCAAACAGTTCCAAAGAGCATTCGTCAAAAAGAGCCCCTGGATCTGGGTGAAGCCATGTCGGAAAGTCAGCTTCTTTGGCATATGCGCCAAATCTCCAAGAAAAACACCGTTTTCACATCTATGATTGGACAAGGATATCACGGAACGGTCCTGCCGCCTGCGATCCAACGGAACATTTTGGAAAACCCAGCTTGGTACACAGCCTACACCCCTTACCAACCTGAAATCAGTCAAGGACGGTTAGAAGCCCTGCTGAATTACCAAACGATGATTTGCGATTTGACCGGCCTAGATATCGCCAATGCTTCCTTATTGGATGAAGGAACCGCCGCAGCAGAAGCCATGACGATGGCCCAGCGTGTTTCAAAATCCAAAACAAAAAAGTTTTTTGTAGATGAAGATTGCCATCCGCAAAATATCTCGGTTATGAAAACACGCGCTGAGCCTTTAGATATCGAATTGGTTATTGGATCGGTGGATGACCTGAATTCTGCCGAGGTTTTCGGCGCTATTTTCCAATATCCGGGGACGCGCGGTCGGTTGCGTGATTTCACATCTCAGATGGACGTACTTCATGCAGCCAATGCAATTGGGATTGTCATAGCTGACCCAATGGCATTGGCATTGCTAAAGGAACCAGGAGCAATGGGCGCTGATATTGCAGTTGGCTCCACACAGCGCTTTGGAGTTCCCATGGGTTTTGGCGGTCCCCATGCTGCCTATATGTCTTGCCGCGATGCTTATAAACGTGCCTTGCCGGGTCGGATCGTCGGAGTATCCGTGGATTCCCACGGCAACCAAGCTTACCGCCTTTCACTGCAAACACGCGAGCAACATATCCGAAGGGAAAAAGCGACTTCCAATGTTTGCACCGCACAAGCACTGCTGGCAGTAATCGCCGGTTTTTACGCTGTGTTCCATGGCCCAGACGGCTTAAAAGCAATCGCACAACAAATTCACCTGAAAACCGCCCAAGTGGCAAAGGACCTCAAGGCAAAAGGGTTCAAACTTGAAAATGACACCTTCTTTGACACGCTATGCATCGATGTCGGCTCGCTTCAGGGCGTGATACTAGAGTCTGCCCGGGCAAGACGCATCAATTTAAGGAAAATTGGCGAAACCAAATTGTGTATCACACTGGATGAAACCACCCGACTGGAACGTATGGTTGAGCTATTACAGGCATTCGGAATAACCGATGCAACCCTTGAAAAAGCCGACTATCAATTGCCAGATGATCTTGTGCGTAAAAGCGAATATCTGACCTATTCAATATTCCATTTGAACCGCGCCGAAACTGAAATGATGCGATATATGCGACGTCTTGCAGATCGCGATTTGGCACTTGATAGAGCTATGATACCGCTTGGCTCGTGTACTATGAAGCTCAATTCAGCTGCAGAAATGATGCCAATAACCTGGCCTGAATTTTCAAATATTCATCCATATGCTCCAAATGAGCAAGTTGATGGATATAACCATATGTTGGCTGACCTATCAGAAAAATTATGTGTCATTACGGGCTATGATGCCATGTCAATGCAGCCTAATTCGGGTGCACAAGGCGAGTATGCAGGTCTTTTGACTATACGCGCGTATCATCATTCACGTGGAGACGACATCCGAAACATTTGTTTGATCCCCATGTCAGCTCACGGCACCAATCCAGCTTCCGCCCAAATGGTCGGAATGGAAGTGGTGGTAGTCAAGTCTGCCGCAAATGGTGATATTGATCTTGAAGATTTTCGATCGAAAGCTGAGGCTGCTGGTGATCGCTTAGCAGCCTGTATGATCACTTACCCTTCTACCCATGGCGTATTTGAAGAGACCGTCCGCGATATCTGTGACATCACCCATCAATATGGTGGTCAAGTTTATCTCGATGGTGCAAATCTTAATGCGATGGTCGGCCTTGCGAAGCCGGGTGAAATTGGATCGGATGTGAGCCATCTCAACCTTCACAAAACATTTTGCATTCCCCATGGCGGCGGCGGGCCGGGCATGGGACCGATAGGCGTCAAAGCACACCTTGCCCCATTCCTTCCAGGTAACCCGATTGATGGCGAAGGGGCAGTTTCCAGCGCTAATTTTGGTTCTGCTTCAATTCTTCCCATCAGTTGGGCTTATTGTTTGATGATGGGTGGGCGTGGCCTTACCCAAGCAACAAAAATCGCAATTTTGAACGCCAATTACATCGCCAGACGCCTAGAGGGTGCTTACAATGTTCTTTTCAAAGGAGGCAAAGGGCGCGTTGCCCATGAGTGCATTCTTGACACTCGGCCCTTCGCTGAATCAGCTGATGTTAGTGTTGAGGATATTGCCAAGCGATTGATGGATAGCGGGTTTCATGCGCCAACCATGAGCTGGCCTGTATCAGGTACATTGATGGTAGAGCCAACCGAAAGTGAAACCAAAGCGGAGCTGGATCGTTTTTGTGATGCTATGCTTTCAATCCGTGATGAAATCGAATTAATCGAAAAAGGTGAAATGCCCCGATCAAATAATCCTTTAAAAAACGCGCCTCACACGACTGCAGATCTTATTGCAGATTGGGATCGACCTTATTCAAGGGAAGTGGGATGTTTCCCGACAGGTTCTTTTCGCGTGGATAAATACTGGCCGCCGGTCGGCCGCATTGACAATGTTTATGGTGATCGCAATCTGGTTTGCACCTGCCCACCTATGGAAAGTTATTTGGAATAGCAAACAATTAAAAATCTATCAAATAGTTGGACATGCTTTCCTGGTGAAATGTACTACAAACATTTTCCTGAATCTTCACATAACAAAGTTTGACGTTGCTGGTGAATATCTACTTCAGGAAATAAGATCAGTTGGGCTGTGATACATAGGGGGTTTGTATGATGAAAATAGATGGCAATTGTCATTGTGGTTTTATTCAATACAAAGCTGAAGTGAACCCAGAGGAAGTTTACATCTGTCATTGCACAGATTGTCAGTCTATATCAGGCTCTCCCTTTCGTTGGGCAGTTTCAGTACCTGCAGAAAACTTCAAGCTTATCAGTGGCAATCCAAAGACCTACGAAAAGATTTCAGCAAACGGTCGAGCAAGCCATCAGCTTTTCTGCCCCGAATGCGCCTCTCCAATTTATTCGACCGCAGTTGGGACCGAGCCAAAATCGTACAATCTGCGCCTTGGAACTTCTAACCAGCGATCTGATTTACCACCCAAACTGGAGGTTTGGTGTCGCTCAGCACAAGAATGGGTCGCATCAAAAGGAACTAACGAGAAGCTGAATAAACAATAACGTCAGAACGAAAAGCCAGATGAACACTGGGGCTTTATACGCTCTGCCGACTTTGATACGTTTTGCTTCTAATGTATCATTGGAGCCCAAAACAGCCTTTTGTTCTCTTCTGAATACTCTATAGTTGGCTACATGACCAACGAAGAAAATTTTGATGCTTATAAACCCGGAAAGATTGCAATTCTGGTGGAGGATGCCGGTGTAAGCAAGGCACAGCTTCCGTTGTTTCAGATGTTTGTGCTCGCTGTCCTTGCAGGAGCGTTTATTGGATTTGGTGGGGCAGCCTACACGGCCGTAATGTCTGGAGTAGATGCAACATTTGGTCCGGCAAGACTGCTTGGGGGCTTAGTGTTCTCGCTCGGTCTTATTCTGGTCATTGTCGGTGGTGCTGAGTTGTTTACCGGAAATGCATTGATGGTTATGGCGGCAGTTGACCGAAAAATATCTGTACGCCAATTGCTACGAAGCTGGGCAGTTGTTTATCTTGGAAATCTTGCAGGCGCAGCGGGTCTTGCGCTGGCCTTCGGGTTTTCCGGCATTTTGGATGGGCCGTTAAACGCCACAGCAGTATCAATCGTGCAAGGTAAAACCGCGTTGGACCCAATGGAAGCATTCGCTCGGGGCGCATTGTGCAACGCGCTTGTATGTCTCGCTATTTGGCTTAGTTTTGCTGCCCGAACCGTTACGGGAAAGGTGTTGGCGATACTCTGGCCAATCACCGCTTTTGTATTGCTTGGGCTCGAACATTCCGTCGCAAATATGTATTTCTTTCCTCAGGGATGGTTGGCTGGGTCAGATGTGACCGCTGGGAAGGCAGTGACCAATTTGGCTTTTGTCACCTTGGGAAATGTTGTGGGCGGGGCTGGCGGCGTTGCATTGGCGTACCGTTATGCCTTTCTTGGTGGTCCTTCCCGCTGACATCGGCTAGGAGCAAAAACTGAACACATATGAATGTTTTGCGCCCTCTCTTTGCGACATAAAAGCTTCCAACATCTTTGATTTTACATCGCGTAACAAAATGTTTCCTTATTGCGCTGATTGATGTGGATCAGTAATTCGGGGGCCTAACCTCGTCCCCTAAATTTCAAACACCGCAATCGAGTTCTGCTCGATGCTGCCGAGTGCTACCAGTCCGTCCAACTCCCGCACGCCAGTAACCATGTGGTAGGTGTCACTATTCCCAACATGCATTGCATGGGTTGTGCCGTCAGTGTTAAAAACCTGCACACAGCAGCACTTTAACGCTTTTGGCTGCACCATTTCCGGCAGATTGGCGACAATCTTGCGCAGGAACTGCGGAAGCTTGTGGACGCTAGCAAGCGGTGCACTCTTCTGTGACGGGATGGCAACCCAGATACGGCCATCAGAACCGATAGACATGTTGTCAGGGTGGCCATCAGTATCGGCAAATTTGGAAACCGCGCCAGTAGTAAGGTTCGCCTGGGAGATCTCGCAGGTGCCGGTAGCTGCAACAAGGGCGACATTCCGTGCTTCCAAATAAACAACACCATTGGCGAAGCAGAGTCCGTTTACCAGAACAGTTGCAGTACCTTCTGGCGTAATCTTCAGTAGCCGCCCAGTGGAAGTGTTTTCGGTGATGTCCTTTTGGTATTTATCCACAGGGTACTTGCTGGAACTGTCGGAAACGAGGATCGTCCCGTCGGCGAGCACATGGGCGTTGTTGCATAGGTGGAGCCTGTCGCCCTTTACTGATATCGACTTGACCTTGCCGGTCTTGATGTCGATGGTCTGCAGGCCAAGCTCGGT
This sequence comes from Nitratireductor sp., assembly GCA_017854535.1. Taxonomy (GTDB): domain Bacteria; phylum Pseudomonadota; class Alphaproteobacteria; order Rhizobiales; family Rhizobiaceae; genus Salaquimonas. The sequence continues at coordinate 453 of JAFMHL010000072.1, read as the reverse complement.
GTTGCATAGTAATATTCGCCCGTCGGGCATCCAATCCATTCCAAGCGGCTGCCCACCAGGTTCTGCGATTATTTCTACATTGGAAGACGCGATATCGATGCGCACAACGGCGTTGGAATTCTTCAGCCCCGAATAGATATGCCCCTTGCCGTCAAAGAGCACATCCTCCGGCCCACTCCCACCAACTTCTATCCTACGCAAATTTTTCATACCTATGCTCCCAAACGATCAGAACTACCTATAAAGACACGAATGTCCGCAAAGCAGTCGCTGGTACTTGCTGTCATGAATGACTGTTTAGAACAAGTTACTGTGCTCGCTCAAAAGTCCGAGACGATCTTGATCAAGTCAGCCCTTCCGGTGCATATTAGCAAGGGAAAACGTCAATATCGGCGTTGGTTTGCAGTTATTGAGAAGGGCGCGAAATGTACGTTGTGTTGACTAGAGTTAAAC
>JAFMHL010000004.1 GCA_017854535.1 Nitratireductor sp. | reverse complement strand
GGGTGGTGTCGTAGGCGGAACACTTGACACGACCAAGCTTGGTAAATTTGTCCGCTTAGCAGTCGTTCACAATAGATTTATAAAGCTATTCATTTCACTTTGATTTGTGCTTGCCACAAATCTAATGCGACGCGTTTCTCATCGAGGTAACTATATCTGTTGTATGTGCCTGCTACCCCTGAAATCACATGGCCAAGCACGCGTTCAATATGTTCTTGGAGCACACCCGATCTCGCCATATGCGTTGCAACTGATCGTCAAATATCGTGAAAAGTCCAGTTTTCAACTTCAGAAATTCTATCAAGTTGTTTCTTTGCTTTACTAAACCCGCTTGAAGATGTTCGACCATTTGTTGCTGAGAATATATATTTGCCACCATTCCAACGAGGCTGCATCTCTAAAATTCGTATCATATTATCGGTTATTGGGATGATCTGCGAATTGCCGGTTTTATATTCTGAAGCTGGGATTTCTATATAATCCTTGTAAATCCATGAATGCTTCAATCCAGCAATCTCTGACCTGCGTTGACCTGATAAGATCAAGAGCTGCACGATTGGGCCAAATGGATAGCCAGTCTTGTCACCTGCGTTCCAAATTGCAGATATCTCATCTAATTCAAGAACACGCTCTCTAGGATTATATTTCAAGTCTCGACGCTTCATGCCTGCAATTGGATTGAATTGGCAAATTCCTCGATCAACACACCAATTGAATAAGATGGATAAATGCTTCCTGATTTCTCTGGCGTAGGAAGCGCCTTTTTGCTTCGAAAGATCGTCCAGCATTGCGTGAACTTCCATTCGGTCAATAGTCTGAATGTCTTTCATACCCCAAATTGGAAACAAGGCTCGCTGAAACAGTCCTTCTGTATCACGCCAGTTCTTGGTGAGGTTTGGCGTGGAGTTCTATGAAGCTGTCTACCGCCTTTGAAAATTGCCGATCCCGCTTCGCTGTGATTGATACTCGACGCTCGTCCTTTGGGTTATTACCTTGATCTGCTAATTCCTTCGCGTCGTTGGCCAACTCGCGAGCGTTCTTCAACGATATGAGAGGATATTCCCCTATCGTCAATCTGATGTTCGGACCTCTTCCACCATCAGCAGTGACACCTGCTACCTTGAACATCAAAGACCAGGACTTCTTTCCTTTGGGTGTCACTCGAAGTCTCAATCCAGGTACAACTGTGTCGTGAATCTCCAGCCTTTTATCGGGATCATGCTTCAGCTTGGCTACGGTCGCTTCTGTAAGGAGTTTTTGCATTGGGGTTTCTCTAGGGTTTCAAATTGATCGATTATCACGGATATTCCACGACACTCATTGACCCTAGTTAATCCTGTAACCCTTTAAAAGAAAAGTTCTTTTTTAACCTTGGTGATACGTCAAGAAACTAGTTGATTTCACAGGCCTCGCCCTTGGTAATGATGAGGTCGGGAGTTCAATCCTCCCTCGCAGCACCATTTCTCTTCAATATCATAATTGAATTAGAACTGTATTCATCAATCATGATTGGCATTGGATTCTAACTTCTGTGGCCAATCGACTACAAGCGTGAAATTCCGGTGACTTTCGTCGTGCTTAATTCCGTAATAAATTTTACGCCTATGTTCTCCCCGTCCTGCCAAATCTTGCTACAGTTTACGGGCTGTTCTTTTAAACCCAGCAATTGAAACTCTTCGGGAATATAAGTGCTAGGCGTAACAATCATCATCAAGCCGTCCAGGGAGAGATTGGTTACATAGACCGTGTCTTTTGGAATGCCGTGATATTGCACCACTGCCTCGAAGGCACAATCTTCGCGGTTAAAGGTTCTGCGTTCTTTTGATAGGTTCGCCAGATGCTCTTCAAACCTGTTTTGATCTGCTAAGGAATTGCTCATCTTGTTCAGCCCTTTTTCCCACAATACCAAACCATCGTGAAACGAACCTGAATTGCTTCAATAAGAGTTTATGGAAAACAGCAAGACATTCTTAAAGTGGAAACCTACGCAACTGACTATTTTGAAGCTGCCCGTTCGAAAAACGAGGTGATTACTTCGGTGATTTCGTACCTATCGGCAATAGTGCTCAAGGATGCTGCGGCTGGATTAATCACATCTTCGCTGATCTCTTTGCGCATTTCTTCCAAGAGCGCTTCAATAAAGTCTGGCGTCATTTCAGGATGATATTGTGAGGTCAAAACAGTATTGCCAATCATAAAACCTGCAATGGGGCAGCCCTGCGTTTTGGCCGCTATTTTCGCGCCCTTTGGCAATATGGTCACTTGTTCTTTATGAGCCGCATATAAATTGAGCTTTCTTGGCTTCCCGTCGGAAACCAATTCGGTTTCGACAGTGCCGAGAACCCAGCCATCGGGGTTAAAGTCGACCTTTCCGCCCAAAGCGGTGGCAATGACCTGATGACCAAAACAAGCACCATAAATAGGTATCTGTTGTTCAACCATTTCGCATATCAACGCTTCTAAGCGTGATATCCATGGCGCTCTGTCCCGCGCAGATGCAGGGCTGCCAGTGATGATAACACCATCAAATCGTGAAGTGTCTTGTGGGAATTCGTCATCTTTGACCGAGAAAACTTCGAAGCGCCAATCGGGCCGAGCAGCGCTGATCAATTGCTGAAATTTTTCACCGTCCTTGGAATGGTGAGAGGCAAATTCTGACTCATCCGTGTTTGTCATTAATATTGCAATCAGCATTTCTTGCCCTTTACATATGTTTATACCTGCGTAATATATTTTTATAAAAATGACAAATGGGCGGGAGTAAACGGTGACAGTTTGGGAACCAACCGATGACGGCTATGCTGATTTGTCGAGCCACGACTCATTTGCATCCGGCGCACCCTATAATACCTTTGCTCGCTTGCGCAGCGAAGACCCGCTCCATTGGACCGATTGGGATGGCGGCAAAGGATTTTGGTCAGTCACACGGTATCAAGATATATTGGATCTGAACGGTCAACCGGATTTGTTATCCTCAGCTCAAGGCATTCGTATGGAGGATCAAAGCGAGGAGGAATATCTTGCCCGCCGCACGTTTCAGGAAACCGATGCACCAGAACACATGCAAACCCGCATGAAGGTGGCGCGCGCTTTCTCAAGCAAAGTCATGAGTGAATTTGAAGATGTGATCAGAGAGTTGTGTGCTGGTATTCTTGATCAGGCGTTTCAAAAAGAAACCTTTGACGCCACCAAAGAAATTGCTCGTGAATTACCAATGCGTATGCTTGGGCGAATTTTAGGAACGCCAGAAGAGGACTTGCCTTGGCTTGTCGAAAAAGGTGATGCCCTAATGGCCAACACCGACGAGGATTTTACCGATCACGTGATGGACAAATTGGAAACCGATGAGTTTCGATTGATGCCATTTAATTCTCCTGCTGGCGCGGAACTCTATGAATATGCCGATACGCTGATGAAGCGTAAAGCCGCAGCGGGAGACACCGATGGTATCCTGCATATGATCCAGCAACCCGGCAAAGATGGAAGCGCGATTTCTGGCAATGAATTTCGAAATTTCTTTTGTCTTCTGGTTGCTGCTGGAAATGACACGACACGCTATTCAATTGCCGCAGGCATGCATGCAATGTGTCATCAGCCAGAATTGCTTGGTCAAATGAAGCAAGGGCCAATGGCTCAAATCGCCGCCGATGAAATCATTCGCTGGGCCTCGCCAGCCTCCAATTTCAGACGAACGGCAACGCGCGATTTTGAAATGCATGGTAAAAAAGTGCGCGAGGGAGACAAAGTCCTTTATTGGTTTATCTCCGGCAATCGCGACGAAAATGAATTTGAAAATCCATACAAGGTTATTCTCGACCGCCAGCAAAATCGTCATATGGCGTTTGGGCGGGGTGGTCCCCATGTCTGTCTGGGCATGTGGCTTGCACGCCTAGAGGTTCGTGTGCTTTTTGAAGAATTGGCAAAGCGTATCAGCTCAATACAGCAAGCGGGCGAGCATAAATTTGTTCGCTCCAATTTCGTCAACGGCATCAAAACTCTGCCGGTTTCCATCAAACTTTCATAAGGATTTAATCATGTCAGACCGTTTGCGCGCAGTTTTTTGCGATCATTTGAGCCTTATCCGGGGAAAATATTTACCAGCATCGAAAATTAAGAATGATGAAACTCGTTTTTGTCGCTCGACCTTCGGCGTGCATTTTGATCGTGACCTTTTACCTTCCCCCGGCTCCATGATGATGGAGGGGCTGCCCGATATGGAACTGCGCTGGAAGGAAGATGATATTCGCGACAGCTGGGAAGAAAACACCAAGATCGTCATTGGAGATCTTTACGATACGACTGGTGCGCCTTTGAAGGTTTGCCCACGTGGCGCTTTACATCGCGCTGTCGCTGCTTGGGAAGCCAAGGGCCTTACACCCAAAATTGGCATAGAGCTGGAAGCATTTGCGTTCCAAAAAGATGAAGATGGCAAATTAGTGCCTTATGATGCGCCCGGTGCCATTGTATATGGTACAGGCCCTATAACCGATCCCGCAGGTTTCAATGAAGCAATTTGGCAGGCAGCAAGCGAACTGGGCTTTAGCCTTGATATGATCACCGCTGAATATGATGCGCCACAATTTGAATATACGTTGACTTTCGACAACGCTCTAAAGGCTGTCGATGATATTGTGTTGTTTCGCCAGATGGCCCGTGAAATAGCCTTCCTGCATGGCATCTATCTGACCTTTTTGCCCAAGCCTTTTGAAGACAAAGGCGGCTCTGGCATGCATATCAATTTTTCATTCAATGATGCAAAGGGCAAAAACGCTCTTCCAAAAAATGATAAAAGTGGACCAGACCATCTCAATGATCTAGCCAAAGGCTGTATTGCGGGTCTCCTCCATCACCATAAAGGGCTTGCTGGATTGTTGGCTCCCAGTGCGATGTCCTACAAACGGCTTCAGCCTGCCAGCTTGTCAGGCTATTGGCAAAACTGGGGCGGCGATCATCGCAATGTAACCACCAGGGTAACGGAAGAGGGTGGTAACAAAACTCGGCTAGAGCATCGCATGGCCGATGCAACCGCGAACCCGTATACTGCCGTTGCGGCAGTGCTTCAGGCATCTCTATTGGGGGTCGAAAACAAATATGATCTGCCGCCAAAAGAGACGGGTGATGGCTTCGAGCAGACAGATGCAAAGCACGGCGTTGCCGAAAACCTCACTGAGGCAATGAATGATCTTGAGGCAGATAAAGCGCTAACGGTGGCAGTTGGGCAAACCCTGTGTGACAATCAGATATTTATGCGCCGCGTAGAAGCGGAAAAGACAGCAGAAATGGATGCCGATGCTCTGCGTGACTTTTACATCAATTTCATCTGATGGAATGTGAGGCTTATCAAAATAGGTCTGGATCAAAAATGAGCGGTCAGACAGACACAGTTATCAATACCATATTGGAAAACATCGATCGTGGTTTATTAAATCCGGGCGACGTCGTTCAAGAGGAAGAACTGATAGCCGAACTTGGCATCTCGCGCACGCCCATGCGCGAGGCGCTGTTGAAGTTAGAGTCGACTGGATTGGTGCAACGCCAGCCCCGCAAGGGCGCTTTGATCTTCAAGCCAACGCTGGAAGAGTTTTTAGGGATTTTGGAAGTGCATGCCCATCTGGAAGGGCAGGCGGCAGGTCTAGCCGCAAGACGACTATCAGCAGAGCGCGGCAAATTACTGGAAAAAGCTGTTGTCGATTGCGAAGTTCATCAACGAAAGTTTGGTGATGAAAACTCGGACAAATATTACCAACTCAATTTGGAGTTTCACAAAACCATTGCAGAGGCTGCGGGTAATCATTTCTTGCTCGAACTGATTAAATCCAACGCAAGGAAGCTGATGGCTTATTATCGCGCGCGTTACAAATTTTCTGGCGCCATTGCCGACTCGGCTTTAGACCACCGCAAAATCGCAGAATTGATAGTATCGCGCAAAAGCGATGAGGCACAAAAAGCTATGACAAAGCATGTGCAATTTGATCAACTTACCGCCATGGATTTGCTTGCTGCTCTTGGCTAACAAAACTCAAATTCAATGAAACAGATATTGCTGATCTAATCGTCAAAGCCCATAAATTGCGTGATGTTCTCAACAGGCCGCCGCCGCGAGACAACGGAGTTGGCAACAAACTCGTCGTCGGGCCAGCCAAGGGCAACACATGTCAAGATAACCTGATCATCAGGAATATTGGCGACTTCACGCACCACAGGACTTTGCATAATGCCTTGGCCGTTTATGACAGCGCCAAGCCCTTTGCTCCACGCAGCTAGAACCAGACCATAGGTCATCGCGCCAGTGTCGAAATGAGCAATTGTATTGTTCAACAGGGATCTATCAAAGCAGACAACAATAGAAACTGGCGCATCGAACTGGCGAAATCCGCGCATCACCCAGTCCTGACGGCGCTCCGCGTCATTGCGCTCGATGCCCATGGCTTCAAACAATTGAACGGCGATTTCGATCTGTCGCTTGCGATGCTCGCCTTCATACGATGCGTAGTCTTCAATCTCGCGGCTAGGGGTCACGCCGCCCAACATACGCTCTGTATTGCCTTTGCGAACCTTCTCCAGCGGCTCTCCGGTCAAAACATGTAAGTGCCAAGGCTGGGTATTCATCGACGAGGGGGCCCGATTTGCCAAAGTAATGATTTCTGCAAGCAGTTCGCGCTCCACTGGCTTGTCTTTGAAACCGCGAGTAGATCGGCGTTCCTGCATTGCTTGTTCAAGTTTCATAAAGTGCCTCTTCTTGTCGATCTTAAATTGCAGTTTCCGTTGTAAGCGCGCCAGCCACAAGGTCAATTCTAAATTTCAAAACCTGTCTGTACACTAGTGTCTAGACAGGTTTTGAAAACCGTATTAGACTTTTGAAAAAATCGGGAGAGAACAGATATGAAGTCGCATTATCGGGTGGTTGTTATTGGTGGCGGTGTTGTTGGCGCATCGGTGTTGTATCACCTTGCAAAACTAGGTTGGAAAGATGCCTGTCTTCTCGAGCGAAACGTTCTGACAGCCGGATCATCCTGGCATGCAGCAGGCGGGTTCCACGCTCTCAATGCTGATCCCAATATGGCAGCCCTCCAAGCCTACACAATCGATCTTCTATCCGAAATTCAGGAAGAAAGCGGTCAGGATATTGGTCTGCATATGACAGGTGGATTGACCATGGCAGGTACGCCAGATCGATGGGAATGGTTGCAATCAGCCTATCGCGTATTTCAATCCATCGGCATTGAAGACTGTCGTCTGGTTTCGCCAAAAGAAGCTGGTGAACTTTGCCCCATCATGTCAACCGAAGGGTTTTTGGGAGGTATGTGGGCGGACCGTGAAGGCTATCTTGATACAACAGGTACCGTCCACGCCTATGCCAAGGCAGCGCGGAAACGCGGCTCTGAATATTTCGAATACACTAAAGTTGAAGCGCTCAATCAAACAGCTGATGGCTGGCAGGTAATCACCGACAAAGGCACAATCACTTGTGAGCATGTGGTCAACGCTGCTGGCCTTTGGGCAAAACAGGTGGGTCGTATGGCTGGGATCGAACTTCCCGTCAGCCCGATGAAGCATCACTATCTTATTTCGGACACCATACCTGAATTGGAAAAAATCGACTTTGAAGTTCCCATGACCGTGGACCTTGAAGGCTTCACCTATATGCGTCAGGACCAAAAGGGCATCCTGCTTGGAATCTATGAAACCAACACTGAGCACTGGGCGATGGATGGCGCGCCGTGGGACTATGGTATGGAATTGTTTCAGGAGCAGACAGATCGTATTGAGCATGAACTGACATGCGGGTTTAACCGCTATCCTGTTTTGCAGGATGTTGGCGTAAAAACATGGGTAAATGGTGCATTCACCTTCAGCCCTGACGGCAATCCACTGGTTGGGCCAGTTCCAGGGAAACGGGGCTATTGGAGCGCCTGTGCCGTGATGGCTGGGTTCTTGCAAGGCGGCGGGGTCGGCAAATCACTCGCGGAATGGATGATCCATGGCGAGCCGGAAACCGATGTCTATGCAATGGATGTGGCACGCTACGGTTCATTTGCGGAAAACAAGGAATATATTCGACAAACAACAGGCCAGTTTTATTCCCGCCGCTTTGTAATGACCTATCCCAATGAGCAATTACCAGCTGGCCGCCCTTTGAAAATGTCCCCGGCGCACTCGGAAATGACTGCAGCAGGATGTCGTTGGGGTGTTTCCTTCGGCCTTGAAGTGCCGATCTATTTTGCACCCTCAACCGATTTCAAAGAGAACCCTACTTTAAAGCGCTCTAATGCTTTTGAGTTAGTAGCCAAGGAATGCAAAGCTGTACGCGAAAATGTTGGATTATTGGATATTTCCGGTTTCTCAAGGTTTGAGGTGAAAGGCCCAAAGGCCAAAGAATGGCTGGATCATGTAATGGCCTCAAAATTGCCTAGACCCGGACGCGCCAAACTTGCGCCAATGCTATCTGAAAACGGAAAGATGAAAGGCGATCTGACCGTCTTCAACTGGGGCGATGGAACTTGGTGGATTATGGGCAGCTATTATCTTCGTGACTGGCATATGCGTTGGTTCAATGATCACATGATGGCTGATGTGGATGTAAAAGACATTTCAGATGCCGTTGTTGGGTTCAGCCTATCAGGGCCAAACAGCAAAAAGGTAATCGAGAAGGTCACAAAAGGGCCAATTGTTGACCTACCGTTCATGGGCTGTGGCACCTTCGATATTGGTCTTATCAAAGCCAAAGTTGGCCGCCTGTCGGTAACGGGCGAGCTGGGCTATGAAATCCATTGCAACGCTGGCGAACACATCGCTCTACGCCGCCTATTGCTTGAGGCAGGGGCTGATCTTGGCATAACCGAATATGGTTTTAACACCCTCCTGAGCCTTCGTCTTGAAAAAAGCTTTGGCATCTGGTCCGCCGAATTCACTCAAGGCTACACGCCTGCAGAAACGGGTATGGACCGTTGGATTGCTTGGGACAAAGGCGACTTTGTTGGACGTGCAAGGGCACTCAAAGAGCGTGATGGCAATGGGTCTGAAAAGGTATTGGTAACGCTTGAAGTCGAAGCTGAAGATGCCGATGCCAGTGGTTATGAACCCGTATGGCATGACGGTAAAATGGTCGGCTTTGTTACCTCTGGCGGCTATGGTCACACCTTGGATAAGTCACTGGCAATGGCGCTGATTGATCGCACAGCCGCCTCCGAAGGAACAGAACTGAATGTTCATGTGGTTGGCGTTGAAAGACATGCACGGGTCATTTCAGCATCTCCTTATGATCCGTCCGGCAAAGCCATGAGAGCATAATGGCCGAAACAAGCGAAAGTCCGAAAAGAAAGGGCAGGTCGCGTACAATAGGTTCAACCGCGTCGTTGCGCAAAACAAATTATGGGCATTTGAAAAACCCTTTTCCGCCCATGAATGTGTTTTCTGATGACCAGATTACAGACATGCACAATTCATCATTGCGCATTCTTGAAGAACTGGGCATGCGGGTGCTTCTTCGTGAGGCTCGTAAGCGCTTCAAGCTTGGCGGCGCGCGCGTCGATGAAGCATCTCAGATGGTCTATATTGGTCGAGATATGGTGGCAGATGCGATTAGCTCTGCGCCAAAATCAATTTATTGCCAAGCGGGCGCGCGGGACGGTGATATCGTTTTGGAATTGGGTAGTCTTGTCTTTCAGCCAGGCGCAGGCGCTCCCCACGCAACGGATCTTGAGCGAGGTCGCCGCCCCGGTTCAGGCAAAGATTATCGCGAATTGGTTCAACTAACCCATCACTTTGATGTGTTTCAAATGTTGCCGCCACTTGTGGAACCTCAGGATGTTCCAACAAACATCCGGCATTACTTTACCATGGAAGCGCAGCTTACCTTGAGCGATAAGTTTCCATTTATTTTTTCCCGCGGAACGCCTCAAGTACTGGAGAGTTTCGAAATGCTTCGCGATTTTAGGGGGCTTAGTGAGGAAGCTTTTCTAGCTGTTCCTCATTGCTATACAATCATTAACACTAATAGCCCCCGCACACTGGATATTCCTATGGCACGGGGCCTGATAGACTTCGCACTAATTGGGCAGCTATCAATTGTCACTCCTTTTACGCGCATGGGAGCGATGGCCCCCATTACAGTAGCTGGTGCCATTACACTGAGCCATGCTGAAGCGCTGGCGGCCATTGTATTGACACAGTTATGCCGACCCGGAGCGCCTGTGTGCTATGGAACTTTTACAACCAATGTAGACATGAAATCCGGCGCGCCTGCGTTCGGTACACCCACCCATTTTCAAGCTTCTTTGGCAGCTGGACAATTGGCAAGATTGATTGGGTTGCCTTGGCGTTCAGCGGCAGGTTCTGCATCCAACTTAAATGATGTGCAGGCTGCAAACGAAAACCAGTTCGGGCTGTGGGGTTGCCTGATGGCAGGAGCCACGGTCATTATCCATACTGGTGGCTGGTTAGAGGGAGGGCTAACCGTCTCCTATGAAAAACTGGTAACTGACGCTGAGGTTCTAAACATGGTAGCCGAGCTTTGCGCGGGGGCAATAGCTGGAGAAGATGAAATCGGTTTTGAGGCCATTAAAGAAGTCGCTCCCAGCGGGCATTTTTTTGCAACGACCCAAACTATGGCTCGTTATAATACTGAATTCTATGAGCCTATTGTGCATGACTACGCGAATTTTGGAACTTGGACTGAACTTGGTGAAATAGACGCTAACGTCCGTGCGACCAGTGTTTGGAAGAAAATTCTTGAGGCCAACAATCGGCCTGATTTGGACATTGAGCGGATAAATGCTCTTCACGCATATATCAAAAAACGGACTGATGCAGGTGGGGCATTACCAGTTAGTTAGATGGAACCAGATTCGCTCAAAATTATTAAAACCGGAAGTTCGCTAAAGGAGCCTTTGCCAGCACATATAAAAGCAACGCGCGAAGACTGGCTAAATGTTGCAAGGGAAATTTTGGTCAGCGATGGGGTAGGCGAAGTCAAAGTGCTTACCATCAGTGAGAGGCTCGATGTCTCGCGGTCCAGTTTTTATTGGTATTTCAAAAGCCGAAAAGATCTTCTCAACGCTTTGCTTGTGCTGTGGGAAGAGCAAAACACGCGAACAATTATTGAGCATTGTTCAATGCCGGCCGGCACAATTACCGGAGCGCTTTGTAATTTTTTCAAATGTTTCATTGATCCCAATTTGTTTGATCAAGGGTTGGATTTTGCCGTTCGCGAATGGTCGAGGCGCGAGGGAAGTGTGCGAACACGCATAGACAAAGCGGACAAGGCCCGCGTGATAGCGGTCACAGCCATGTACCAAAAATTTGAATTTGAGCAGGCCGATGCGGATGCTAGAGCGCGTATCTTATATTTCATGCAGCTTGGCTATCATGCACTGGACCAGAGTGAACCGATGGATGAAAGAATGTCTCGTTTAGACGCTTATCTTTATGGCTTCACCGGGGTGCAGCCGCAGCTAGAGGAAGTCGAGGCATTTATCGCCTACACCAAGCGCGTCCAGACCCTAAATACATGAGATACGACAAACAAAATTAGGTCACGCGATTGGTTTTTTGATATTTAGGGTTATCCCACAATTTGCTGTCCATGATTGTCTTAAGAATTTCAACCGCGGCCTCTATGTCTGCTTCGTCTAGATATAGTGGCGTGAAACCAAAGCGCATGATGTTTGGTGCGCGAAAGTCGCCAATCACGCCCCGCTCAATCAAGGCCTGCATGGCCGCATATCCATGTTCGAAAGCAAAAGAAACTTGGCTACCTCGCTCTTCTGGTTTTCTTGGGCTGGCTAGTGTGAGTTGTGGGCAATGGGCTTCAACTAACGCGATAAACCGTTCTGACAGTGAAATGGATGCCTCCCGGATATCAATTATGGAAACATCTTCCCAGACTATCAGCGCAGCTTCCAAAGCTGCCATTTGAATGACGGGCGGCGTTCCAACACGCATGCGTTCAATGCTATTTGCTGGTCTATAACCTTGCTCAAAGGCAAAAGGGGCGTCGTGCCCAAGCCAGCCGGATAGAGCAGGTTTAATGGCACCAGACAGATCAGGCCTCACATAAATAAAGGCAGGCGCTCCCGGCCCTCCATTGAGATATTTGTAAGTACACCCAACGGCAAATTCGCAATTGGAAGCAGCAAGATCAACCGGTATAGCACCAGCGCTGTGGGCAAGGTCCCAGATCATCACCGCACCCTTGGCATGAGCCATTTCCGTGATCGTTTGCATGTCGTGCTTGCGACCAGAACGATAATCGACCTCTGTCAGCATCACCGCAGCCACGTTTTCATCTATGTGATCATGAACACACAAAGGATCAACAACGCGCAATTCATGTCCTTGTTTGAGCGAATGGATTAATCCCTGCGCCATATATAAATCTGTTGGGAAATTACCACTATCAGAAAGGATAATCTTTCTTGTCGGCCGCAGTTCCAAGGCAGCGGCAAGTGCCTGATAAACCTTGATCGAAAGCGTATCGCCCACAACAATGCTGCCCTTTGGCGCGCCAATAAGCTGACCAATTATGTCCCCAAGGGCTGAGGGCTGGTTCATCCACCCAGCATCGTTCCAGCCTTTGATAAGGCTCTTTCCCCATTCGTTCTGGATCATATTTGCAACCCGGGCACTGGCACCTTTGGGGAGTGGGCCAAGGGAGTTACCATCCAGATAAAGTATGTCGCTTGGAATTTCGAACAAATCCTTGCGCGGTAAATTTGTTGGACTATTTATGGGCATGATAAAGTTCCCTGTTTTTGACTACTAAGGTTAGATCAAATTGCCAAATTAGCATCTACCAACCAGAATTTTCACTGTTTAGAACCTTCTTAAGGGCGTATGGCAATTCGCAAAGCGGGCTTATTGCTGAAATCAGGGTAAACGAACGAAAAACTCTTTAAATTTGCAAATCTGACCTGTGATATCAAAACCTCATCAATTCAATTTGTAACTTAAAAACAAAGTTTTACTGGATTCCCGAGTGCAAGCATGCCAGATTTGGGCATTGTTAAAAGATAATTTTGTCAACGGCTGTAAATATTCAATCATATGCGAATTCTTCTCTACAGCCATGACACTTTCGGACTCGGCCATTTGCGCCGTTCCAGAACCATTGCCCATGCTTTGGCAACCCGTTTTGAAAATGCGGAAATCGCTATTATTACAGGATCGCCATTTGCGGGTACGTTCAATTTTCTTGACCAGATTATCTATCTTCAGATTCCGCCGGTTACTAAACGTTCCGATGGCACCTATACCTCTCTGGAAGATGGGGCTGGCCTTGATTTCACAGTGAACGCCCGTGCTTCTGCAATTGAAGATTTTATGGAGGAATGGAATCCGGACATGTTAATTGTGGACAAAGAGCCACTTGGATTCCGTAAAGAACTCTTAAATGCACTTTTGTCTGCAAAAGCACGCGGCACAAAAACCGTTCTCGGGCTAAGGGATGTATTGGATGCACCTGACATTCTGAAGGTGGAATGGGACCGCAAAGGCATCTACGATCATATCGATACTTTGTATGATGAGATATGGGTCTACGGTCCTGAAAACTTCTACGATCCGTTACAAGAATTAGACTTGCCGGAATCTGTAACGAATAAAGTTCACTACACAGGCTTTCTAAATAGAACCAATGGTAGTGGGGTTGAGTTGGAAATCCCAAAGCTTCCGTTTGACAAATATATTCTGGTGACAGCAGGCGGCGGTGGCGATGGATACGAATTGATGCGCTCGACGATAAAAATGGCGCGACAAAATCCTGATAGCGGTGATAATTTTGTTATGGTCCTTGGCCCGTTTATGGGAACAAAAGAGGGCGAGAAAATTCGGGCAGAGGCTGCGGGAATTCCAAATATATTGCTGATCGGCTTTGATCCTGAATTGGAAAAATATATTGCTGATGCTGAATTTCTTATCGGCATGTGTGGCTATAATACCTTCTGCGAAGTTCTCACATTCGACAAGCATGCTGTCTATGTTCCCCGTTCAGTACCCCGTTTGGAGCAACGCATTAGGGCCTATCGCTCGGCTTCACTGGGTTGGTCATCAGTGCTCGAGATTTCAGAAGCGATAAATCCGCAGATTTTCCACCAAGCTGTTAAGTCAATCCGTCGGCGCAGATTACCATCTGAGGCGCCAGTAAAGCCAGATATGAAAGGTCTAAGCCGGATTTGCGAACGGGTACACGCTATCATTGGTGAAACGGCTACCGCCAAAAAAACCATTCGCTTGGTCTGATTCATGACAATATCCAAAAGAATAGTTTTGGTTCTAAAGGGTTATCCGCGCCTTTCGGAAACCTTTATTGCCCAAGAAATATATTCCCTTGAGCAAATGGGTTTCAGCGTAACGATTGTGTCACTGCGCCATCCTACAAGTGCAAAACTACATCCTGTTCATGAAGCCATAAAAGCACCGCTGTTATATTTGCCTGAATATTTATATCAAGAACCCAAGCGTATTTTGAAAGCCTGGTGGAAAGCACGAAAGCACAAGGGATACAAGAAAGCGTTCAAAGATTGGATAGCTGATCTTCGCCGCGACTTTACGCCAAATCGGTTTCGTCGTTTCGGTCAGGCATTGGTGCTAACGGCAGAATTTCCTGACGATGGCGCATTGATCTATAGCCATTTTATTCATACGCCTTCCTCTGTTGCCAAATATGCCGCGGATATTCTAGGCAAGCCTTGGTCTGCGTCCGCTCATGCAAAAGATATTTGGACATCTCCTGATTGGGAACTCAAAGATAAATTGGCTAGCATGGAATGGTTGGTTACCTGCACCAGCAATGGCCATGCGCACCTCCAGGGGCTGGCAGATCAACCTGACAAAGTCAGGCTGGTATATCACGGGTTAGACCTGTCAAAGTTCTCAAAACGTAGAAGCATTGCTTTAGGTGGGGACGGTAAAGATGAAAAGAATACCGTTCGTCTTTTAACGGTTGCCCGTCCGGTTGATAAAAAAGGGCTGGATACTTTGGTTGCGGCCTTGGCCCAATTGCCAACTGATCTTCATTGGCATTGGACCCAAGTGGGCACAGGAGAAGATTCTGAAAAAATCAAAGCTCTTGTTGAAGAATTAGGCATCACAAAAAAAGTCACCTTTGCCGGATCCATGGGGCAAGCAGATGTTATCAAACAATATCAAGATAGCGATCTATTTGTGCTTCCCTGCAGAATTGCAAAATCTGGTGATCGCGATGGCTTGCCAAATGTTTTGGTAGAAGCGCAAAGCCAAGGCGTAATGGTTATTTCCACACCCATATCAGGTGTTCCAGAATTGGTTCGAGATGATCAGAATGGGCTGTTGGTTCCGCCCGATGATGTTTCTGCCTTGGCCAAGGCTCTGGAAACGGCCATTCGTGATCCCAAATTGCGCAAGCAAATGGGTGAGATGGGCGCAAAAATCGTGCATGAACATTTTGAGCATCATGCCTCCATGGAACCTCTTGCGAAATATTTGCGCGAAAGTTTATCAAAAGTCTGATGTGACTATCCCATTGATGAACTGATCAATGGGATTGAGTTAGACCCTAGGCGTATGGATCGGCCGCATCACGCAGGCCGTCACCAAGGAAGTTAAAAGCCAGAATTACCAGCACGACCGGAACCACTGGCAAAATCAGCCAAGGATACAATACCACTACATTAATGTTCTGCGCTTCGTTGAGCAGTACGCCCCAACTGGTTACCGGAGGCCGCAAGCCAAGTCCTAAGAAACTGAGTGCAGTCTCGCCAAGTATCATACTTGGTATGGTCAAAGTTGCCGAAGCGATGAGATGGCTCATAAAACCGGGAACCAGATGGCGTAAAATAATACGGCGCGGTTTTGCACCCATCAACTCAGCAGCCAAAACATAGTCTTCTTCACGGAGCGATAATAGTTTTGAGCGCACCGCTCGCGCAAGGCCCGTCCAATCTAGAAGCGCGAGCACAACAGAAATCGCGAAGTAAACAAGAATAGGGCTCCAACTGACCGGAATAATAGCCGCGATCGCCAACCAGAGAGGGATGCTTGGAATACTTTGAATAACCTCGATAATACGCTGAACAATATTGTCGACCCAGCCACCGTAATAGCCAGCCATTCCGCCAATTGAGATACCAAGAATAAAGCTGATCGCAATGCCGATAAGGCCGATGGTCATGGAAATACGCGTACCATAGATGATGCGCGAAAGCATATCGCGGCCAAGTCTATCGGTCCCTAACAGAAACAATGTTCCGCCTTTTTCGACACAAACCAGGTGGTTATCTGCAGGGATAACGCCCCAGAATTTGTATTTATCACCGGAACAGAAAAAGCTGAGTTTGTATATTTTCTTAGAATCGGGCGCATAAGTTCGCGCCAACGTCTCCAAATTTAATTCATATTTAGTGCCATAGACAAATGGCCCAACAAATTGGCCTTCATGAAAGAGGTGAACTGACTGAGGGGGTTGATAGATGTTTTTGACATGGCGATGATTTAGATCATAGGGAGCCAAAAACTCAGAAAATAAAATTGAGATATAAACAAGCGCGAGAAAAATCCCCGATACCACTGCCAGCTTGTGCAGCTTGAACTTCCACCACATCAACTTCTTTTGAGAGGCAAGGTAATATGCTTTTTGCTCGTCGTTTAATTGCTCAATAGAATGGGGATCAAATGCGGCGTCGGAAACAAAATGCCCCATCGGCTCGCCGTTTTTTGGGATAGAAGTCTTCATTTCTGTCTCCCGCCCTTCAACCGAATGCGAGGATCGAGGAAGGCCAGTGCAATGTCAGAAATCAAAACACCAATCACCGTCAGTACTGCGAGCATCATCAGGAACGATCCAGCAAGATACATATCCTGACTTTTGAGCGCGCTAATCAGAAGGGGGCCTGTTGTCTCAAGCGAAAGAACAATCGCAACAACCTCGGCACCTGAAATCACGGAAGGCAAAATGCTGCCAATGTCCGAAATGAAAAAGTTGAGAGACATGCGAAGCGGGTATTTTACCAGCGCTTTGAATGGCGGGACACCTTTGGCTTTCGCTGTGGTTACATATTGCTTTTGCAACTCGTCTAAAAGGTTCGCGCGTAGACGGCGGATCATAGCCGCTGTTCCCGCCGTTCCAATCACGATCACTGGTATCACGAGGTGTTCAACCACCGAAACAAACTTTGCCCAACTCATGGGTTGGTCAATAAACTCGGCATCCATCAAATGTCCAATGGAAGTTCCAAACCAGACATTGGCAAAATACATCAAGATTAGGGCCAGCAGAAAGTTTGGTGTTGCAAGGCCGAGAAGACCAATAAATGTCAGGCCGTAATCGCCCCAAGAGTATTTGTGCGTTGCAGAATAAATCCCGATTGGGAAAGCGATCAACCAGGTGAAAATGATGGTGATGAAAGATACCAACATGGTCATCCATACGCGGCTGCCAATAACGTCGTTTACCGGAAGTTCGTATTCAAACGAATAGCCTAGATCGCCATGCAACAAGCCCCAGACCCAACTCGCATAGCGAATGGGCATGGGTTGATCAAAACCATAGGTCTCCTTCAAATATTCAATCTTCTTTGGATCGACCGTTTCTCCAAGCGCTTCTTGTTCAGCAAGAAACGTTTCGAAATAATCTCCGGGCGGAAGTTCGATCACTGCAAAAATCAACAGCGAAATCAGAAACAATGTCGGAACTGCTGCAGCGAGCCTATATAGTAGATAATTAACCATCGGTATTCCTACTTTTGGTCAAAATAGAACGTATCCATATGATACGTGCCAAAGTAAGCAGAAGGGGCGAAGGTGAATATTCCTGTTTCTGGAATATTCTTCAATGTGTCCCGCGAAACAATTGGCTGCATGACGCCATTCACAGTTCCGATTGAAAACACCTGATCTGAATAAATATCAAGCATCTCAGCCCATATTCCTTCACGCTCTTCCGTTGTGCCTGAAACAGACCAAGCTTTAAACAACTCGTTCAACCGAACCACTTCGGGAAGATCAGGCGCCTCGCCAGCGACTTTATTGCTATCATAATAATTGCCCCATTTGGGCCAGTTGGTCTGCGATTGAGAAGTAGGCGAAAGTTCATTCGGTGTCAGATCAGGAACAGCCAATCCAAGATCCAATCCAAGATCCATCGACATGAGTGTTTCACCAGCCAGCGCTCTACGGCGAAGATTGTCTCGCGGAATGTTACGCGGGAAAATCTTTATCCCTATTTTTGACCAATAAAATTTCAGCAATTCTGCAATATCAGTTTCTTCACTGCTGCCCGCTCCTTCAAGAACGATCTCCGCTGGTCGCCCATCTGAAAGAATACGCACACCGTCAGGACTTTTTTCCAAACCCATCTCATCCAGCAGACTATTCGCTTGATCAACGTCAAGCTCAGTCCAAGCGGACGCATATTTCTCGTCGTACAATGGAGACTCTTCCATCACCGTATTGCCGCTTGGGCGACCAAGGCCAAAAAAGAATTGCTGGTTCAGCTCTTCACGATCAACGGCGAGCGAAAGGGCACGGCGGAAACGGACATCGCGAAACACCGTGCGCCATGTTTCGTCATTGGTGTTCATGTTGGGAAAGATAGCAAGCTGAGATCCTTTTCCTTCCTGCCATAGACCAACATTGTATTTTTGATCTTTCGACGCAGACTTCAAAAATGTGTAGTCGGAGAAGCGTAAATATCTAGCTTGCAGATCCACTTCGCCACTACCTGTCTTCGCAGGAATAATTTCTGCTGAGCTGATACCAACAATGATCTCATCAATGTAAGGCAATTGCATGCCACGGTCATCGACCCTGTGGAAATACGGGTTGCGAATAAAGGTGAACTGCTCTGCTGGCGGTGCAGTTTGGTTTAGCCAGGGGTCAAGGCGCGGTAATTCCGGATTTTCCGGACGATAGTATCTGCCTTTATTGATATGCAAGGAAACCCAGCTGCGCTCACCTGCGTCTGTCACTATTTTGTCCAGCGTTGCTTTGTCTGCATGGTTTACATGAAATTGTTTCATATAGTGGGCAGGCAGAAAAATCACATTAGGCCGAGGTCCGGCAAGAGATCCAAGAAATAATGGGTTCGGTTTTTCCCAAGTGTAACGAACAGTAAGATCATCGATCACTTCAAAGGTTGGAAGGTTCCCTTCCACCAGCATCTCAGTGCTGTCTTCGCTGCGCGAAAGCTCTTCATTTAGACGAACATCTTCCCAGTAATATTTAAAATCTTCCGACGTAAAAGGATGTCCGTCGGACCATTTATGCCCGGCGCGAATTTTAAATGTGAAAATTCGCCCTTCTTCAACATCGTAGCTTTCGAGGATATCAGCAGATAAATTCAATTCATTGTCGAAGCCCACAAGCCGAGCATATCCGTAGACAGTCAGCATACGAATATCCTTTGAACTCGCCATCAAGGTTCGAATGGAGCCGCCATATGTTCCGTATTCTCTGCCCAATGCCGGAATATCAATCACTAACGGGTTATCCGGTAAGCGTTTGGCCATTTCCGGTAATTCGCCTGATGCAATTCTCGATGCAAGATATGACGGTTCTTCAACTGTTTGCGCTTGGGCAATAGCCCCGAAAAAGCACAACCAAAGGCCAGCTGTCATAGCTGCAGCAATTTTAGATACTCGGTTCATAGTTCCCCCCGCGCTGTGGCGAATTAAATTTATCTCATTTATAGTATGACGGTCCAAATTCCCCATTAGCCAGCACAAAATGGTTCCTCCCAATATTGTGCAGTTTTGATCCGTCTTTTTGTTCGCCCCAACATCTATACACCGGATCCCACTGGTCTTCCACATTTTCAGTTTCAGAAACCAACGCCTGGAAATCCAACTTAACAGATGGATCAATATCAGGCACCGCCGCCAACAAGGTTTTGGTGTAGGGGTGTATCGGATTTTTAAATAATTCATCGCAGGAAGCAATTTCCACGATCTTGCCTTTCCGCATAACCGCAATTCTGTCTGCAATATATTTTATCACTGCCAGATTATGGGAGATAAATAACATTGTCAGCCCAAGTTCAGATTGTAGTTTGCGAAGTAAATTTAGAATTTGTGCTTGCACAGACACGTCAAGCGCGGATACCGGTTCGTCACAAATCAACAGCTCAGGGGATAAAGCCAAAGCGCGCGCGATACCGATGCGCTGGCGTTGCCCGCCAGAAAAACTATGAGGATATCGGTTTAGAAATGTTGGCTTCAATCCAACCATCGACATCAACTCGGTTGCATATTCTTTGCGTTCTGCAAAATTGCCCATCCCATGAATTTCCATGGGCTCCATCAAAGTATTGAGAACTGTTGAGCGGGGCGTGAGGGAGCTAAACGGATCTTGAAAGACAATCTGAGCATGGCGTCGATAATCTTTGAGGCGCTTGCCTTGGAGGGAACTTACATCAAATGTTTCTTGCGGCGTAACAAAATCAATTTTGCCGCTGTCAACGGTCAAGGCGCGCATGATCAGTTTGCTGAGGGTGGATTTGCCGCAACCGCTTTCACCCACCACGCCAAAGCATTCCCCTTGGTGAATGTCAAAACTGACATCATCAACAGCAACGAACCGATTGGTGTTTTTCGCAAACCAACTGCTTTCGCGTTCCCCAAAACTCTTCGTGACATTCTTGACCGAAAGCAGCGCTTTTGTTGGATCGGTAGCGTGGTTTTTAGCCAGCATTTTTGGGATTGTATGATCCGCCTCACGTAAGGCTTGTAATACATCCCCCTTTTTCATGCGTAAGCTTGGAACAGCACGCATCAATGCTTTCGTGTAATCATGTCCCGGGTTTTCAAAAATTTCTTCAATCGGCCCAGACTCTAAAATCTCGCCATGATAGATGATGACCACTTCATCCGCCATATTCGCAACCACACCCAAATCATGAGTGATGAGCAAAAGCGACATATTCAGCTTTTTCTGCATCTCTTTCAAAAGACCAAGCACCTGCGCCTGAACCGTAACATCTAGCGCGGTAGTCGGTTCATCTGCGATAAGCAGGGCAGGGTTGCAGATAAGAGCCATGGCTATCATCGCCCTTTGGCGAAGGCCACCTGACAGTTCCATTGAATACATATCATAAGCACGTTCAGGATCAGGAAAGCCAACCAGTTTAAGCATATCCAAAGTTACCGATTTGGCTTCTTCTTTGCTTATATCCCTGTGCAAAACCAAAGCCTCTTCGACCTGATCCCCAACTTTATGGATTGGGGACAACGACGTCATAGGCTCCTGAAATATGATGGAAATTCTACCACCACGCATCGACTGCATATACTCGTTGTCTGGATCTTCAGAAGCGTGATCGCGCGGAGGCGATTGAAGGGCCGGATCTTTAAAGTAAATATTACCGCCGGTAATTTTGGCAACTTGCGGCAGGATGCCTAATATAGCCTGCGCGATGATTGATTTGCCAGATCCAGACTCGCCAACCAATGCAACAGTTTTACCAACTGGAACCCTGAAGCTCACACCCTTTAAAACTTCAAGGGATAAGCGATGTGTCTGAATAGAAAGAGTTAAATTTTCAATGCGAAGAAGGTCTTCCGCCGTTTCAGGCCCAAGAGAGGGTTGCGTAATATCTTTTTCTTTACTCAATACTGACATCAGCGATTACCTGAAAGGGCTCCCTTGGTTCGGTCTAACATAAAAACCTAGGCTTTTATCAAAGAGTAAAGTAACGAGGACCCAGCAAAATGCAAACACAATTTTCCAAATACACTGGGAACTCATTGTTTATAGAGGATAAACACGAAACTCCGCTCACTCAGAATTGAATATTGCTGATTGGCACCGCTGATTACAAAGACTATCTTAGGTAATACAAACTTATTTTGGTTGTGAAGTTAATCATACTCAACGGAATTAATAGGCACTTAACATGAAATTGCTTCGCCTTACCCTGCTCTCATTTGTCCTTGTATTTGTGACGGTACTGTCTCTTTTTCAGACAACCCATGCGCAATTATTGCCGTCGATTGTTAGTGGAGAAAAGACGCCATCTGAAGCCACGCCAGAAAACAGTGCAGCTGCAAATGAGCAGGCACTCCAACAAATGATTGAAAGCGCAAAATCAGCTGGTTCCAGGATTATCATTATAGATCCAACAGATGAGGCAAAGCCCGTCGAACCCGAAATGTCGATGACCTCCATATTTTCTGGCTCCAATCTGTTGCGTGCTCGAAATCGGTTTGTGTTCATGTGGAACCACACAATCGAGATATACGAAAGCCTGCCGCAAATCCTGGCCGGAATGCATCCAAATCGTGATTTGTGGTGGATTGTCCGAGCCTTGGCGACTGCAATCGGTGGATTGATCGTCGGTCATATGGCGTTTCGTACGATAACCGGTTGGGGCAAAGACCATCTTCGCGAAACTTTCTATAAGGCAAACGAAAAACGATTAGCTGGAAAGCTTGGATTTATCCTGTTTCGTGCCTCATGGATGACCTTTGGTATTGTTGTTGCCTTTGTAACAGCAATTTTGATTGCCGTTATCTTCGACAGTGGCCACGCTCAATCCCAGAAAATGATATTCGATGTTTTATCAACCTATGCCGTCTATCGCATTGTGCGCAGCGTTGTGTTCTGGAATTTCTATATGCCGGACACACCGAGCCACAGACTTGTAAATTTGTCCGACGACAGGGCCAAACTCTTATTTCGTGACTGGGCGCGAATTTTAACAGCCAGTGCCCTCATCATTTTATTCTGCCGTTTGGTAGAAGATCTGGAAATTTCCAATGATGTTTTCCGCGTAACTTTCATATTAGGAATGCTTCTGATCGCCATCATGCTGATCTCGCTGACCCTTTTGCACCGCCAAGACACGAAGTCTCTGGTTTTGGGAACGGACTCGCCTAACAGTGCATCGCGGCTTAGATCCATGATTGCCAGCATCGCAACGCCGGTAATGCTGATTTATATCATAGCTGCTTGGGTCGCCAGCTCCTTGCGCCTTGTGCTGGGTTCGCCAGGCGGGTTTTTGCTACTGGCTGCCCCGATCATCGTCTTTGTGGTTGCCATCTTCATCTATGGCCTCGCCATTTTTATTCTAGAAGCAATTTATCAACACCGCGAATTGAAATTTTACAAAACACGCCGCGACAGATCTTTGAGAGAAATGCGCGAGTGGCAAAGTAATCGGTCAACCCAATCTCTAGCAAGTCGTCTTGACGATGATCGCGATGACGATTTGCGCGATGGTGAGGAGATGACCATTTATGAGGATGATCGCCCTAAAAATCCTCATTGCAAATATCTGCCTGTCTTCAAACCATTCTTTGCTGGTTTCATTCAAGCAACAGTAATTACTGTTTCACTTGGCGAACTATCCAGACTTTGGGGTGTGGACATTGGTCGCGATGGTGGTCATCCACTGGCGGCATTTCTAGATACAATATTGGTACTGGTAATTGCCCTTGGTGCTTATCGCGCTTTCAACCAGTATATTGATTACAAGATCGTCGAAGAGGGCGGCACCCTCGATAAAGATGCAGGGAAACCAGGAGAAGGAGACGGTGAGGGCGGAAAAGGCCAATCTCGGCTTGCAACGCTTCTTCCTATTTTCAGAAACATTCTTGTTTCAATCATTGTAGCAATTTGTATTGTTGTGGTTCTTTCCAATCTTGGTGTCGATGTTGGTCCGCTCTTTGCAGGTGCTGGTGTTGTGGGCATCGCCATTGGTTTCGGTGCCCAAACCTTGATACGCGATATTTTCTCTGGAACTTTCTTCCTGATCGATGATGCTTTTCGAAAAGGCGAGTATATCGAGATTGAAGATATTAGGGGCATCGTTGAAAAAATTTCCATGCGCTCTTTCCAATTGCGCCATCATTTGGGCGCAGTACACACAATTCCATTTGGTGAAATCAAACGCATCACCAACTTTTCCCGTGACTGGGTGATGATGAAGTTGCCCCTGCGTCTGCCCTATGACACCGATGTTGAAAGAGTGCGTAAGCTCGTCAAGAAATTGGGACAGGAATTGTTGGAAGATGAAACCATTGGCGAATTGTTTCTGCAGCCGTTGAAATCCCAAGGCGTTTATAAAATGGAAGATTCGGCAATGATCGTTCGGGTCAAATTCATGACGCGCCCGGGCGATCAGTTTATTACACGCAAAGCGATTTATGCGGCTATTCGTGAATTATTCGAAAAAGAAGGCATCAAATTTGCTCACCGGGAGGTGACGGTGCGAATGGCTGAAGATCAAAAACCGAAACGTCTAACAGCCGTTCAAAAGAAGGCAGTAACAGGCGCAGTGCGGAACGTGATTGAAGACGAAGTGCCGCTAGATGCCAAGGGTAACAAAAAAGCTTCCGGTTATGATGATATGTGATGAGCTGGTAATTGGCTTAATGTGTCAGGCTTAGAAGGTCAGCCTGCGTTAGCGTTTTGATACAGGGCTGCTTGGCAAAATAAGACATCAGGAATTCAGTCGCCTCCCAAGCATTTTCATCATGCACAAGATGGTGACTTAAGATGCCGATAGGCTGCTTGGGATAGTCCGAGATGCGTCGATCTTGTAGGCAGATGAGGAGTTCATCAGTAACCTCACGAATTGTTTTCGCCAATCGATCTGGACGCCAATGCATCAGATCAATATGGCAATTGATTTGATGAATATCTGTAGACAGTTTCTGGTCGGTAAAGGTCGAAAGCAACTTAAACCCAATGGACGGCAAAGTTTGTAAGGCCGATGTAGATATACGGTTCCATGGCGGCACCAGAATTTGACTTGCAGCAAGTCCAAACATGTCTTCCATATTTTTTCTGGAAGTTATCAACTCTTGGGCAACATCTTGAACCGAGCGGCCAAGGGAGTTCTCAGTCAGTTCAGTTTTCTTCGTATCTTGGTCACCATGATTTGTATGGGAAAACCCGTGTGTTGCAGCATCAAGCCATGGATTACTAGAAACGAAGGCTGAGAGTTCTTGTTTGGCGAGTGATGGAATGACAGCAAGTAACACAGGCACTTTAAATTGAGCGGCCAAATCCGACAGCTTAGATAAAGGCACGGATAGTTCTGTAGTATCATCGTCCCGCCACCAAAGCCGTGGTGTCAATCCGCTCTCTTCCCAGAGCGCAATTTCAGCATCCAACATTTGTATAGGATCGAAACTCACAGCTGCTCCAATGCTGCCGAAATCAATTTTGCCGCAGCTTCTATTCCATGAGACGCATGAATATGGCGCGCACCTTGCGCGCCAAGACGTTCTCGCAATTGCGGATCTGTCAGCAGCTTTTGAAGATTGTCTGCATAAGCTATTTCGTCACCTTCCTTGGAAAGCAGCCCTGTTTTTCCATCTAGAACCACTGTTGGCACACCAAGAGAATGCATGGCTGCAACGGGCAGGCCCAAAGCCTGCGCCTCGAGATAAACCATGCCGATCGGTTCCTGATAGCCTGGCCATGCAAAAATATCGGAGCTTTCCATCAGCTCGTGAACTTTTTCAGGCGAGACCAAACCAGCCCATTGGAAACGCTCTTTAGAGTGTTCTGAAAACATCGCCTCGATATTTTCGCGCTCTGGTCCGTCACCCACGACCACAAGATTCCATTTTTCATTTTTCAAATGCGCTAATGCTTTCGCAAGATAGTCATAGCAAATTCGTTTCTTGCCAGGTCGCATCATACCTACCGTGATAATGGTGGGAAAGTCGTTGTCAAAAGACATAGCTTCGGCTTGCTTGCTGTTTCCAAGAATAATCTCTTCATCCACGAAAGGCGGCAATTCCAAAACGCTCTTCATGTCAGGCAGCACTGTTTTGAGGTAATCCATGTCCGATGGCTTTAGGCAAAAATTGATTGCAGCGCGATGAATGCCAGATTGAACAATATCTCGTCCCGCCTTCCAGTCAGCGTCAGTGTTTTGACGGGTGCGGCATGCCTCTGCCGTTACATAGGGTATATTGAGCGCATCACTAACAAGTTGCCCGAGGATATCGGGCGCCTTGCAATAGGTGTGGTAGGTGAACCAGATATCGGGCCGCTCTGTGAAAGCCATAGCTTGGTAGTGAGCGATCAATCTATTGGCTTCAACCCTTGCCCCACTTGCGCGTGTTTCAAACAACTCTGTGCCGGGCCGTTTTTGATAGTTGATGTATTTGGAAGCTACCGTCACATCATGCCCGGCAAATTGCAACGCTTTGATCAACAAACGCGATATCTCTCGATCTCCGGACGGGATTGGATGATCTGGCGGTTTAACCGGAGCGTAAAAAGCAATCTTTTTCATCGAGCTAAAGCTGTTTCTGGCAATGGCTTGCCTTCAGCGATTAATCCAATCATGCGGGCTGACTGTTCAGCGCCATCCAAATTAATATTGCCTCTGTCAGGGATAGGAAGAGCCATTACCCGATCAATTTCCTTAGCAAGCGTTTCGGCGCTCAGATGATCTGGATGAACCACACCGGACAATCGTTTTTCACGCAATACTTCGCCTCTTACCAATTGCTCCGTTTCAATGCCGTCTGACAATGGAACGACAATGGATCTGGTGCCTGATCGGAAAATATCAGCAACGGTATTGTAGCCACCTCGTGAAATAGAAAGTTTCGCGCCTGAAATGACACCCCTCAGATTTTTGACAAAAGGAACCAAACGGGTTTTCTCATCAACGCTTTGTTGTAGATGGTCGATGGTCGCCTGATCCATATTGACACCATGGGCGACCAACCAATTTGCATCTTTGAGACTACTTTTGGCTTTTGCATCAACAGCCGCCATCAGAAGTTCTTTGCCCATAACACCACCGCCGACTGACACAATCACATCACATTTTTCGGGAGTGACTTCATCAGCTTGCGCTGCATCAGGTGCAACAATCCCTGTATAAACAAGTTTGTTTTTGATCCTGTCATAAGGCGGGAAGGAAGTTTCCAGTCCAATGAAATCTCGATCCCCATGAACCAAAACGGCAGTGTACTGATCTTGGATAAGCTCGCAGGCTTCATCATAGCGTGATGGCTTCCAATTCTCCTGAAGAATATCACGAATAGAAGAAATCACTTTAACAGACCGCGCTTCTGCTTTGATGGCGTCGAGCAGAGGGATCAGTTCAAACCGCATTTGTCTGCGTCCAAGGGGAAAGGTTTCCGTCAAAACAAGATCCGGTTTTGTCGTCTTGAAAACTTCCAATATCTTTGCAGTCCTTTTGGCGCGATAGCCATCATCCGCCACTTTACCATTTGGCATTTCCATATCTTTGAATGTGAAAGACCCACCGCGCAACGGAGGCAAATAATGGATAGTAGCACCGGGGACTTCGAAATTAGGAATAGGCTCACCGCCATAGATGAAATCTACCTGATGGCCTTGGCGAACCAACGCTTGAGCAATTCGCATGGAACGAAAGACATGCCCTACGCCCATAAGATGCTGCATATAGTAGAAAATTTTGGCCATGTATTCGCTTTCTTTGCAGCGCAAATCGG
This sequence comes from Nitratireductor sp., assembly GCA_017854535.1. Taxonomy (GTDB): domain Bacteria; phylum Pseudomonadota; class Alphaproteobacteria; order Rhizobiales; family Rhizobiaceae; genus Salaquimonas. Next base: position 78,983 of record JAFMHL010000004.1, on the reverse strand, counting down.
TTTGAAGAAGCAAACAGGTAACATTGCAAATGGCTTAATTAAAGGAATTTATTCCAATCTGACGTAATTGTAATCTGTTCTTGTCTTCTAACGGTTGCTTCAGGCGTCTAATTTCCCTATCCATTTCTCTAAGTGACAATCAACAGCAGACGGAATTTAGACATGGGTAAGCCAGCAGACTGGGTGCGCATTGTAATGCATCAGGAAACGGAACAATGGATCCGCGATCTTGAACCCGAAACTCTCGATGCCTTTGAAATATCAGGACATAAATGGAAACGCTTTCCGTTCAAGACCTATTCCAATTCAAGTTATCCAGAATTGGATATTTGTGAGGCCGCGCCAGATGGAAAATATGATGTAATTTTTGCCGAGCAGGTTTGGGAACATTTGAAATATCCTTATCGCGCTTCAAAAAACGTTTTGAAAGCCTTGCGTCCGGGAGGTTATTTTCTGGTCACGGTTCCAGTCCTTATTCGCTATCACCCGCATCCGCTCGATTGCAGCAGGTGGACAGCCACTGGCCTGCATTACTTTTTGGAGGACTGCGGCTTTGATGCGTCGACCATCAAGACAGGTCAATGGGGCAATCGCGATGCGATGATCGCCAATCTGGATAAATGGGTCCGGTTTGAAGCAGGTGTACATAGCTTGGAAAACGAGGAAAACATCCCCGTTTCCGCCTGGGCATTAGCGCGCAAGCCGCTTTAAAACACTACATTTCAAGGATGATTTTGGGTGGCGCTTTGCCATTATGGATGTCCTCGAAAGACACTATACCTTGGTCAAGATTGCGAATTTCAGCCCAGCCGGCTCCTGATATTTTTCCTTCGGCCAACAGATCCAATGCTTCCTGAAAATCTGCTCTTGTGTAGCAATAAGTACCGATAAAAGCGATTTCCTGCAGCGTTATGCGACGCGTATCCAAACCCTCTGAGTTATCCTGTAAGCCGATATGGACAATCGTTCCGCCTGGCTTAACTTTCCCTGATGCGGTTTTGCGGGTAGGCCCAATTCCAACAGCATCGAGAACCAATTCAACAGAACTGTCTTTCGGGCCAGCCTCTGCAGCACTTGGATCATAAGTCGAAAACCCTCCAAGCTTTTCAAGCGTGGCACGACGACCTGCATTGGTCTCGCCAATCCATATTTTTCCGAACCCTGCATTTTTCAAAACCAGTCCGGTCAAGAGCCCAATTGCACCACCGCCCAAGACAAGTGCTTCAGCCTTTGCGGCAGGTTTTTCCAAACGCTTCATACCAATTTTTACCGCGTGAACACAGACGGCAAGTGGCTCAGCAAGAGCTGCTTCTTGAAATGATAAATGATCCGGTATCGGGTAGATATTTTTTTCAGCGATTGCGATTTTTTCAGCAAAAGCACCCGGCACGCGCATGCCGATGAGTTCACGATCAAGACAAAGATGCTCGTTGCCACTGGAACAAGCTTCGCAGGTCCCACATTCCATCAGTGGATTGATAGCAATCCGCTGGTCTTTATATTTTCCTTCCAGCGCAATCCCAACCGCTTCATGGCCGAGAATGAGCGGCGGAACGCGCCGCGCATCATGTCCGTGCCACGCATGCATATCTGAACCGCATATGCCGCAATGGCTAATCGCCACAACAACATTGTGTGTGTCACCAACCGGATCAGAAACGGTACGTAACTCGGATTGCTGCGTACCAGTATAATAAAGTGCTTTCATAATATTTCCCTAAGGGGTCAAGAACCCAGAATAAGAGAAGAATGGCTGCGCACCATTGGCTGAAAGATAGTCAGGCAACCACAATACGAACCCAGGGAATGCAAATATAAAGATCAACCCAATCACCTGAATAACCATGAATTGCATCATGCCCAGATAGATATCTTTCAAATCCCATTCAGGCACAACGCCTTTCAGGAAATAAGCTGAAAGCGCTACTGGCGGCGACAACCACGCAGTTTGCAAATTCACTGCAACCAGAATCGCGAACCATGTCAGATTGACATCGAGTGAGATAAGCAGCGGCACAAGAATTGGGATGATAATCAGAACGATAGGTACCCACTCTAATGGCCAACCCAACAAGAACACCAATGCCATTACCAAGATCAGCATCGCCGTAGTTGAAAGGTCAAACGAAAGCAGCAGCTCTGTTAAATATTGCGGTGTTCCAAGGTTTGAAAATACGGCGCCAAAGAAGTTTGATGCTGCAACCAGGAACATGATCAATACTGATATTTCCAGTGTCTTGATCAACGCATCATAAAACTTGGCAACGGTCAGCTTGCGATAGGCAAGCGACAACAGAATGGAACCGAACGCACCACATGCAGCCGCTTCGGCCGGAGTTGCCCAACCCGCGAGAATTGAACCCAAAGCAAAAGCGATAAGCACCGTTGGCGGTACGAGCCCCATAAAGAATTCGTACCACAGGTCTGAGAAATAAAATCCGCCCGGTTTGTTGGCACGTGCCCATTTATAGACCATGAACATGAGACCTAACCAAGCAATCGGGATAATTAATCCCCCCAGTGGGAAGAAGGCGAGTGAGCCTGTTGCGCCTAATGTGATCAACCAGAAGAAAGCAACAAGAGCAGCCATGACGAAAATAACTTCGAGTAGATAGTATGGTGAAGTTTCCGGCTGTTCTTCAGGCGACAGGATTGGCCCAAGGCTAGGATTTAGCCAACAGCGTCCAAGTGCATAGACCATGTAAAGAGTAGCAAGAAGAACGCCTGGGATGATTGCTGCGCGAAAAAGATCGGTTACCGGAATCTCCAGCACCGGGCCCATGACAATCAACATGATAGAGGGTGGAATGAGGATACCCAGTGTTCCACCTGCTGTGATTGTGCCCGCCGCAAGGCGCACATCATAGCCAGACTTGTTCATAGTTTTGGCAGCCATGATCCCCAGAATGGTAACCGATGCCCCTACAATACCGGTTGCGGCCGCAAAGATGGTGGAAACAAACAGGACCGCAATATAAAGCGCGCCTCTTGTGCGCGACATCATCATTTGTACAGCTTGGAATAAACGCTCCATCAATCCCGCTTGCTCCATCACAATGCCCATCAAGATAAACAATGGAACAGCAACAAGTTGATCATCCAGCATGGTTGAGTTGACCTGAAGCGTCATCAGGAAGAAAGTGACTGCACCACCAGCGCCCCATGATCCAAAGGTGAAGGCCAAGAAAATCAACGTGAAGGAAATCGGGAAGCCTATGAAAATGGCAAACAACATCGCAGCCAGCATCAATAAGCCGATGGTAGATTTTTCATAACCAAAACCGCCACCAAAAGCGGCCATAAACCAGTCATCAAATGGCACATAATCTGGAAAAAATACGCTGATAAAGATGATAGCTAATCCGACAATATAAATTGGCAAGATTCGCAAAAATTTCTTTTCACGCTCTTTGCCCATTTGGTGGAAAGCACGAAAGAGTTCAGGTAGGCCTTGGAGGAGCAAAAAGAAAGCGCCGAACGCCATAGCTGAACGTGCTGGTCCTAGAATCGGTGCCCAGGTTGAATCGCCAGCTCGCTCCCAGCCGGTATAAACAAAACCGTTTCTAATATTGAACGCGTCGAGAGTGTAGTCCAATGCCGTCCAGAAAAAGAACAACATGGCTGGAAAATACAACAATAGGTAAAGCGAAGCATCCACTGTTGCTTGTGTCTTTGGCGTCCAGGAACGGAACAGAAAGTCAGCTCTAATATGAACGCCACGCATCAGCGCATAACCAGCTGTCGCCATGAAAATGACGCCGCCCAACATGCGGCTAACATCATAATTCCACAGTGTCGGCCCAAGCCCCCAGGCAACTGCAAGGTCATTGTATCCGTAGTCGGTGAGAATGCCGAATGCCTGACGGGAAAGAACTTCAAACACTGTACCGGCAATCATCGGTATCAAAAGGAGGCAAATAATTCTACCGACCCATAAGTTCATGACATCAATAAACGCTGTTATCGGACGTTGCCAAGGGGTCATATCTTCTGGCGTTTGGCCTGGCTCTTCAGCCCTGCGCTCTGCAATCAGCTCATCTGTGATATCTAAATTGTCAGGAATAACTTCTTCAGCCATGATGTCCCCTCCCTGGGATAGCAATCCTTATATCAAAATATCTTCACCACGATAAGTGTCCGCTGGGTAAGCCAATTAGAAGATATTTTGGTATAAGAGGTGCGGATGGAGACGAGCCCCATCCGCCTATTCAATTTACTTCTTCATCAATTCGTCAGCATAGGCTTTGCCCAATGCTGCGTTTGAAGCCTGTGATCCAGCCCAATAAGGAACTGCAATCGCAGCGAATTCTTTTTGGCTGTCATAAACAGTCTTAAAGAATGCGTTTTCAGAAGCGTTTTTCTCCAGAAGTGCTTTTGCTGCATTCATATATGCAGGGAAGTAATCTGCAGGAGTGTCGTGCAAGATCACGCCATCTTCTTCAACCAGCTTCTTAAGCGCTTTACCGTTTTCGTAGATGCGGTAGGACATAGCTTTCATCAAAGATGCGTTAGCAGCAACTTCAATAGCTTTTTGCTGGTGAGGGGTCATTGAGTTGTAAACATCGCCATTGATATACATGTCGGCGTTAACAACTACTTGGTGAAGACCCTGAAGATAATAGTGCTTCAGAACTTTCTGGAAGCCAAATACCGAGTCAGGCTTCGGGCAGCACCATTCAGCCGCATCGATTGTGCCTTTTTCAAGCGCAGGAAGAATATCACCACCGCCCATAGCAACAGAAGCAACACCGATATCAGTATATGCCTGACCAGGAATACCTGGAGGCGTGCGGAACTTATACTTACGGAAGTCAGCCATTGAAGTGATAGGCTCTTTGAACCAACCCAAAGCTTCTGGGCCAACTGGCTGCAACATAAAGCCTTTTACGTTGACGCCCATTTCTGTCCAAAGCTGGTCATAAAGTTCTTTACCACCACCAAACTGGAACCAAGACATCCAAGCAATGTTGTCCATGCCGATGCCGCCGCCTGCTGGCGGAGAGCCAAACAATGCTGCTGCAGGGTGTTTACCGGACCAATAGTGAGTCCAAGCAAAGCCGCCTTCTACAAGGCCTTTGTCGACCGCATCAAGCACTTCGCGAACACCAACAACAGCACCTGCAGGCAGCACTTCGATTTTCACTGGATCATCAGCAGTTAATGCCAACACGTCAGCAGCAAAATTTTGCAGCATAACAACTTCATCCGCTGCTGCATTGATCACAGACTGAACACGGATGGTCACTTCTTTCGCATTCGCCATCAGCGGAGCTGCAACGATTGCACAACCAAGGGCAGCAGTTGCTGCGCCTTTAGTCAGTTTTTTGAGAATGGACATTAAAATCCTCCCTTTCTCTGTTTCAAGCCTTCACTTATCTGCTCCCAATATCCGGCACTGAAGGCTTCTTGCCGGATGGTTGTAAGGGAAACAGTGTTTGCGCCACTTGATCCCGATATCTCCGGGGTTTGGCGCAAATTTGAATGTCTGGGTTCAATTATTATCAAGTGGTCCCCCCTATGATAGCAATCATTCCTGTGGCTGGATCTGTGATGCCGCGATAGAACATTTCGCTCGCAACATATAACAATACGATCAAACCTAACCATGATATCCATGGATAGCGTGTGAGTAGCTTCATGATCATGGTAGCAGCAAAGGCCATCAGAACAATTGCCAGGCCAAGGCCAAAGACCAACATATTGGTGTCGCCATCGGCAATAGCAGCAACAGCCAGCACATTATCCAGTGACATGGAAACATCTGCAATGGTTATAGAAATCAATGCAGATCCCATAGAGCGTCTTGGAGGACCAGTATATCCAGCTTCTGGGTTTTCTGCTTCCTCCAAAGCTTGCTCAGCTTTTGCATCAAGATTTTCGCGAATTTCTTGGTAGAGGCGCCAGCAAACCCAAAACAGTAACAAAGAGCCGACAAACAACAAGCCCGGAAAGCCCAGCAATTTTGTGGCTACAACGGCAAAAACAATGCGTAATACGGCTGCGATGACCATGCCATACAATATTGCTTTTTTGCGCAATTCTGGCGCAAGGCTAGCGGCAACCATTCCGATGATCAAAGCATTATCGCCTGATAAGATCAGGTCAGCGATGATGATCTGGCCGAAGCCAAAAACTTGGTCTAACATTTATTTTTCCCCATGGAAGCACTCATCTCGCATCCTCCAAAACCATATCTGATAATTTTTCACCGATCATGATGGCCGGTGCATTTGTATTGCCTGAGACGATTATCGGCATGATCGAACAATCTGCCACGCGTAATCCCTCAAATCCGTGAACCTTCAACCGCGCATCAACCACGGCATTTTTATCGCTGCCCATTTTGCAGGTGCCAGTCGGATGATAAATTGTGGTTGCCGTATTTCGAGCCCATTCCAACAATCCTTCATAATCATCGTCGGCGATGCTTTCTCCAGGCGAGGCTTCTTCAGTGATGAAATTCATTGCGGATTTTTGTTTGCAAATTTTACGGGCAATCCGAATGCCTTCAACAATAGTATCTTGGTCCGGGGTCGTAGAAAGATAATTCGGGTGAATGTGAGGGTGATCCTCTGCCCTAGCAGAACTCAATTCAAGATGTCCGGTGCTTTCAGGACGCAATTGAAGGACTGACGTAGTGAAGGCATCGAAGGCATCCATTTCGCCAGTTCCAGGATTTTGGGAGCTAAAGGGTTGGATGTGAAATTGGATATCTGGTGTTTCCAATTCCGGCCGGGTTTTAAGGTAACCGGTTCCAAGACTAGCAGCCATAGTTAGCGGGCCGGTTTTCTTCAATATATATTCAAGGCCAATTTTTGCCTGATTAATCATCCCAACCGCGCGGGTATTGATAGTAGGTACGTTACACTTAAAAACTGGGCGTGCTTGTAAATGATCTTGAAGATTTTGCCCTACACCAGCTTTTTCGTCCAATACCTCAATACCGTGATCTTTAAGATGTGACCCTGGGCCAATTCCTGAAAGCATCAGAATCTGGGGGGAACCAATAGCACCTGCTGATAAGATAACTTCTTTGCGTGCCTTGATGGTCACCTTCTGACCTTTTTTAGAGCCCTCGATGCCGACTGCCCGTTTGCCATCAAACAGAACTTTGTGAGTCAACACATGGGTTAAAATAGTCAAATTATCTCGTGAGCGCGCTTCGCTTAAATAAGCTTTCGCAGAGCTGCAGCGTAAGCCATTTTTGGCAGTTAGTTGAAAATAGCCGACACCATCCTGTTTTTCACCATTGTAGTCAGGATTGTAAGGAAAGCCTGCTTCTTCCGCCGCCTTCACCCAAGCATCGACAATTTTCCATGACTTGCGCGAGTGGGAAACCGACAACGGACCTTTGCCGCCACGAAGTTCGCTTTCACCATCCTCCCAGTTTTCAGCTCTTTTAAATAAAGGTAGCACGTCATCCCAAGACCAGCCGACATTGCCCATCTGGCGCCAATTATCATAGTCCTGAGCCTGTCCGCGAACATATAAAAGACCGTTGATGGAGCTTGATCCACCAAGCGTTTTGCCGCGAGGCCAGTTTAGCGAACGTCCGTTTAAGCCTGGATCCTTCTCGGTTTTGTACATCCAGTTCAAAGCTGGGTTTTTGATGGTTTTGAAGTAGCCAACAGGAATGTGGATCCACGGGGACAAATCTCGCCCACCTGCCTCAATCAACGCAACTTTATTTCGTGGATCAGCAGAAAGCCGGTTGGCAATTGCACAACCAGCAGACCCGGCGCCGACGATAACAAAGTCGAATTCCACTAATTTCCTCCCAAAAATCAGAAAAAAGTCAAAAAATGAGACTTTTTATCTCGATTATTCATTCAAACATGTTTACTGTGAGTCTACAAGTGAATTTAGCGGGCGGTTTCTCAGCAGTTGAAAACTGGCACCACTGACAAAAGCTTGGCAAATGAAATGAGGTAGGTTTTGGCAGAAGATAGAATTGCAACTAATTTGCGTATGCTCCTGATACTTGAAGTAATTGGGAATGCCGAAGAGGCTATTTCACCAACTGAAATTGCAAGAGAACTGGATCTGCCCAAACAAACGGCGCATCGGCTGTGCACAACTCTGATCGATGAAGGTTTTGTAGTCCGCGATAGTCCAAGCAAAAAACTACGCCCGGCAAGACGTTTACGCCAAATTGCAACGGGCATCTTACAGGCATCGCGATATCATATCGCCCGTCATCAAATTCTGATCGATGTAGCCCGCGAGACCAGCGAAACGGTAAACTACGTCATGCCCGAGGAAAACGGCATGAGCTATAAAGATCGTGTGGAAACCGATTGGGCTTTTAGAGTTCTTCTGCCTGTCGGGTCCCATGTGCCCTTTCACTGCACTGCCAGTGGCAAGTGTTTTTTGGCTAGTCTACCGAAACAGGAAAGGCAAAAACTCGTCGACTCAATTCCGATGGACCGTCTCACTCCCAATACAATTGTTGATCGTGGCCAATTGATGGAGGAGTTGAAACTGATTTCAAGGCAAGGTTTCGCCACGGATAATGAAGAATTCATGGAAGGAATGGTGGCGATTGCCGTTCCTGTACGCGATCAAAAAGGCAGGTTTTTGGCTGCCCTTGCTTTCCATGGCCCATCGGTGCGTCTAAGCCTTGAAAGTGTCATTTCGAAAAAGGAATATATGGCTGCTGCCGCACAGCGCCTAACTGATATCGTCAGCGATCCAAATACCTAAAGCTAAAGCGACTGCTTTAATTTGAGAACCAGTTGGCCATACGCCAAGAGTTCGGGCTTTGGGCGATGATTTCAGCCATGTGAACTTTAAAATCGGTAATGCCCGTTTGTTCGACAAAATGCATAGGCCCACCCCGCCAGCGCGGAAACCCATAACCATGAAGTTTGACGACATCCACATCGCTTCGAGTTTCGGCAATACCTTCTTCAACAATCAATGCGCCTTCATTGGCAAGTGCTGCGATCAAACGGTATTGTATAGTTTCTTTTGAAAATGCCTGGCGTTTGATATTTTGATTCGCAGAGTATTTCATAATTAGTTCTTCAACCGCCTCATCGCGAATTGGCTTTCTGTTGCCATCTTCATAGCGATACCAGCCTTTGCCTGAGCGTTGCCCAAAGCGTTCCATGTCGCATAATTGATCGCCCAAAGTCACATACCGCTCTTTTGGATCGCGGGTCGCCGCTTGGCGTTTGCGTGTTGCCCATGCAATTTGCAATCCAGTTAGGTCCTGTAATTCATAAGGCCCCATGGGCATGCCAAAATCGCGCATGGCCGCATCAATCTCAAAGGGTAGCGCTCCATCAGCAAGCATATAATCTGCCTGTCTGCGATAGGCCGCTAACATACGATTGCCAATGAACCCGTCACAAATTCCTGACAGCGCGGCGACTTTCCGCATCTTTTTGGCAAGATCAAAGCTGGTAGCCAATACGTCTGCAGAAGTTTGCGGCGTCTTAACAATCTCCAGTAATTTCATAATATGGGCAGGAGAGAAAAAATGCAGGCCCAAACAGCGTTCTGGATTGCCGATGTCGGCGAAAATTGCTTGGGGGTCCAAATAAGATGTATTGGTTGCGAGGATAGCCCCAGGCTTCATGGCTTTATCCAATGACTTGAACACATCACACTTCACGATCAAATCTTCGAATACGGCTTCAACAGCCAATTCAGCATCAGCGCAATCTGCGTAATCAGAGCTGGATGAAAATTTTTCCAATTGGACGGCCATGCCCGTTTCGCTTAGTTTCCCTCGCTTCACGGAGCTTTCAAGAATATCCGTAACCCTTTGCATGCCAGCAGCAGCTGCAGCTGCGTCACGCTCAACCATATGAACCTGGTATCCAGCGCCAAGCGCAGCCACTGATATTCCAGCGCCCATCAATCCCCCGCCAATGACAGCCACAATGTTTATGGGCAAAACGGTTCCACCGGCAATAGCTTCAGGCTTTGCGGCTTTTCGTTCAGCAAAAAACGCATGGCGAAGGGCTTTTGACTCGCTTGATCCCTTAAGCTGCATAAACCGTTCGCGCTCGCGCTTCAGTCCCTCAGCAAAATCAGTTTGTGTGGCCCATTCAATGGCGTCCAAAGCATGTAGCGGCGATTGCTGCCCTTTACTCTTCTTTGTCCACATAGTCCGTTGTTCACTAAACCATTCGGAACCCGGCGAAGCACTACTTCGCTGGCTGACTCCAATAGGTCGCTGGGGCAGGTTTTGTACAAAAGCAAAAACACCATCTTCCAGATTTTCAACTACTTGATCCAATGCGCCTAACGCCAACATTTTATCAGCTGAAAACATGGTACCTAAACAAGCAATCTCGACAGCTTTCTCAACGCCGACTAAGCGCGGTAAACGCTGCGTTCCCCCTGCGCCCGGGATCAGTCCAATATTAACTTCGGGCAATCCAAATCGGGTGCTGCCAAGGGCAATCCGCCAGGCACAAGCCAACGCGACTTCGAACCCGCCGCCTAAAACTGTCCCATGCATAGCTGCAATGAAGGGAACCGAACATGCTTCGATCTCATCGCAAACATCCGGTAGTTGCGGCTCCATTGGAGGCTTGTCGAACTCAGTAATATCTCCGCCGGCTACAAAAGTACGCCCTTCGCATTGTATAATGGCGGCTTTTACAGATGAGGCAGCAACCGTTTTTACCGCTTCATGCAATCCAGCGCGCACGGCAGTCGAGGTTGCATTGACCGGAGGATTGTTAATGGTGACGTAAGCCAGATCATTTTTGAACTCCACCCGCACTACATCACTGGACATGCTTAGACTCCCCATTATCAATATTCGTTTTGCTAAACTGTAATCCACCAAAAGAAAAGGGTAGCCCTGAAACAAGGCTGCCCTTTATAATCTCGCTTTAAAAGCTTAAAGCGCTTTGTCTGTAATCATCGATGTCCAAGCGCCTTCAGGTGCTTTGGTGATAACTGGATCAGATCCGCCTTCCAACAATGATTTCACCGTGCGCTCATAATCTGCAGGATTAAGAGCACCATTGGAGCCAGCAGTCAGTTTGGCAATTTCGCCCATCATGCGGCGCTGGTGTTTTTCTGTTTGTGCGCCAGATGCATCATTTTCAAGAACGATATCTGCAGCCTCGTCAGGATTGGCTTCAGCATATTTCCAGCCTTTCATGGACGCTCTAACAAAGCGAACCATCTTGTCCTGGAAAGCTTCGTCTTTGAGGCTCTCCTCAAGAACATAGATACCGTCTTCGAGCGTTGATACGCCTTCATCTTCATATTTGAAGGTGATCAGATCGTCAGGTGTAAGGCCCGCGTCAATGATCTGCCAATATTCGTTATAGGTCATGGTAGAAACGCAATCAGCCTGTTTTTGGATGATTGGATCGACATTGAAGCCTTGTTTCAAAACTGTAACCCCATCAGGGCCGCCATCGGTGGAATAACCCAATTTGCTCATCCATGACAGGAAAGGATATTCGTTACCGCCAAACCAGACGCCAAGGGTTTTGCCTTTGAAATCTGCAGGGGATGCAATGCCTGAATCCTTACGGCAAGTCAGCATCATGCCAGAAGATTTAAACGGCTGTGCGATGTTTACAAGCGCTACACCTTTTTCGCGTGTTGCCAAAGCTGATGGCATCCAGTCAAGAACAACATCCGCGCCGCCACCAGCAATCACCTGTGGAGGAGCAACATCTGGTCCGCCGGGCTTGATCTCAACATCAAGGTTTTCTTCGCCATAGAAACCTTTGTCTTTGGCAACATAATATCCAGCAAACTGAGCTTGTGTTACCCATTTCAATTGCAGGGTCACCTTGTCAGCTGCCATTGCTTGAAATGCGGCCAGCGAAAAGGCGCCAGCCAAGAGAAGTGTGGTGAGTTTCTTCATGTTTATACTCCCTGTTATGTCCTGCTTGAGCGCATGGACGGATGCCAAAAAGTAACCGCGCGTTCTATAAGCGCAACTACTCCATAAAAAGTGGAGCCAGCCAAGGCCGCCACCGCAATTGTGGCCCACACCATATCCGTATTCATTCTGCCCATTTCAGCAGAAATACGAAAGCCCATACCGACAATGGGTGTGCCAAAAAACTCTGCCACAATCGCGCCAATCAGCGCCAAAGTGGAATTAATCTTTAGTGCATTGAATATGAAAGGGGCGGCTGCTGGCAAGCGTAATTTTGTTAAAGTTTGCCACCATGATGACGCATAGGTGCCCATCAAATCGCGCTCCATAGTATTGGACGCGGCCAGCCCTTGCACGGTGTTTACCAACATTGGGAAGAAGGTCATGATCAGTACAACCGCAGCTTTAGATTGCCAGTCGAAACCGAACCACATCACCATAATAGGCGCTATGCCGATAATCGGTAAAGCCGAGACAAAATTGCCGAGGGGCAACAGGCCGCGTTGAAGGAACGGGGAACGGTCGATCAATAGGGCTACTATGAACCCTGAGCCACAACCAAGCACATAGCCAGCAATAACTGCTTTCAGAAAGGTTTGCTGAAAGTCGGCCCATAGGATTGGAAGCGAATTAAGTATCCGCTCCCAAATCGTGGAAGGCGTCGGGAGCAGGATCGAGGGGATATCCAAGCCCCTGCAAACGCTCTCCCAAATGACCAGAAGTGTCACACCAAACATCACGGGAACAGCAAGGTTAATAACCTTGGCGTTGGTTCCACTCGAAGGTTTTTGACGCACAAGCCATTCATTAAACGCCCATGCGGCAATCCAGAAAACGAGGGCGAACAATAACCAACCCATCTTAGTAGATCTCCACTTTTTGGCCCATGCGTTTCAACACATAGGAGTGCGCAAAGCCGACAATCATCACAAGCACTGCAGCAAGAGCCGCCGCCATAAACAGCGCGGACCAGATTTGAATGGTTTGCCCATAATAAGAACCGGCCAACAAACGCGCACCAAGCCCGGCAACAGCTCCAGTCGGCAATTCGCCAACAATCGCTCCAACGAGCGAAATCGCAACCGCGACCTTAAGCGAGGTAAACAGAAATGGCATGGAAGACGGCCAGCGCAATTTCCAGAAAATCTGCGGTTTTGAAGCATACCAGGTATGGAGCAAATCCAGCTGGCTATTATCCGGTGATCGCAATCCTTTGACCATGCCAACAACAACTGGGAAGAAGCTAAGATAGGTTGAGATGAGCGCTTTGGGGATCAGCCCTGTCAGCCCAACGGCGTTCAGCGTCACGATAATCATAGGCGCTACAGCAAGAATAGGGATGGTCTGGGAAGCGATAACCCAAGGCATCACCGAACGGTCCATAGCGCGGTTATGAACAATGCCAACGGCCAGCAAAATGCCAAGCACCGTTCCAATGATGAAGCCAAGCAAAGTAGCTGAAAGCGTGATCCATGAATGATAGATCAGCGAACGTTTTGACGTGATCTTCTTGTTGACTGTCGTATCCCAAATTTCCGCAAACACCTGATGGGCCGCCGGTAGAACAGGTCGCTCTTGCGCCATGGTATTGCTGATCAATTGCGAGAAATTTGGTGGGTCTGTCTTGGCGCGTTCTGCCTTGTCATATTCAAATGGTGCATTCATCCACACAACGCAAGCATACCAAATCGCGACAATAACCGCGATGACGGTAAGGACCGGGATGGTTTTGCCTGAATTTGATCGTAGACCGTTTGAAAAGAAAACTTGCTCAACAATTGGATATCCCAGAGGTTTTTTTGGACTCCCATGTTTGGGAATTAAAACGTTAATTTGATATGCTGCAAGGGCGTGACGAAGAAAAAAATAGGAAGCTGAAATCACAATTGTTGAAATAAAAATTGTCTTTGAAAAAAAGTTTGCTACGTATCCAAGTGCCTCTAAAAATTGCAACGAAAATCCGACAATGATTAAACAAATACCCAAAATCGTATCATTTCTTTGGGTAATTTGCGAAATTGAATGGTCATAATTGTAACCCATATGGGCGGCGGAATTCCTCAAGATGGATTTGGAGGCAGTATTGAGAACAACAAGCGCAATTAACAATGCACCTAAAATGTCTATTAACAAGCCAGTTGCAGAGAGGGAATTTAGCAAATCACTCCTCATAGCTATGCCCAGCGCGCAATCCTTCACGGACCCGGTGAGCGATCTTTAGAAATTCCGCACTTTCGCGGATTTCCAAAGGTCGTTCATTGGGAAGGGTAGAGTCTATGACATCTGTCACACGACCCGGTCGCGGGCTCATGACGACAATTTTGGTGGAAAGATAAACCGCTTCAGGAATGGAGTGTGTAACAAAACAGATTGTCTTATTGGTCCGCTTCCACAGTTTAATCAATTGCTCGTTTAAGTGATCGCGCACGATTTCATCCAATGCGCCAAACGGCTCGTCCATCAAAAGCAAATCAGCATCAAAGGCGAGAGCGCGGGCAATAGAGGCTCGCTGCTGCATGCCGCCGGAAAGCTGCCAAGGATATTTCTTGCCAAAATTGGAAAGCTCTACCAGTTCCAGAGTGCGATTTACCCGTTCGGCTTGTTCCGATCTTGAGTAGCCCATGATCTCCAAGGGCAGCGAGATGTTCTTTTCAATGGTCCGCCATGGAAACAACGATGCTGCCTGAAACACATAGCCATAAGCGCGTTTCATTCTGGCTTCTTCAGGCGTCATGCCATTGACGGAAATTGTCCCGCCTGTAGGCTTTTCCAGATCAGCAATCACACGCAGAAATGTCGTCTTCCCGCAGCCTGACGGCCCGATGAAAGAAACGAACTCACCCTTTTTGATATCGAGGTCTACCTCGGACAGCGCGTGGACTGGGCCATCATTGGTCTCGAAAGTGAGGGAGAGTTTATTGGCGGAGATAACTGTCATGGGGTAAAATTTCTGTTTGCCGTGAACCGGAGATAGCAATACCCCCCTCTGTCACTTTGTGACATCCCCCCCCAAGGGTGGAGATTAATTGACGCGAGATATTGCCACCAGTTATCTCCACCCTTGGGGGGAGATGCCCGATAAGACAGAGAGGGGTTAATCTTTGGCAATTTCATCATCCCAGATAGTAATGTCATTTTCAGTAAGCAATTTGTTTAATTTAAATTCTATCGTGTGCAGCAGATAGACAATTGCACCACAAATTATTGCAACATAGCTGGCTGCTAAATCTTTCGCGGCAACTGCAATCACCAAAGTTATAATTACCGCAATTCCTAAAATCCAACGGGGGCTCATTCTTCTTAAACTCCACTTGCCGGAATACCTGTACGCTTGATCGGCTGGGGATTGGTTAGTTCTTTCCAAGTCGATAGCGCCTTGTTTACTGAACCATTAGCCTCACGTTTGACAAATTTGCCATGGCCTTCCTCGGTTTTCACTTCGCCGTCCACAACGGAAACATGACCCCGCGATAGCGTATAGCGCGGCAGGCCTTTTACATGTTTGCCTTCAAACACGTTGTAGTCGATAGCCGATTGCTGGTTTTTGGCAGCGATGGTTTTTTCTTTAGCAGGATCCCAGACAACGATATCCGCATCTGCTCCAACCAGAATAGCGCCCTTTTTCGGATACATATTCATGATCTTGGCGATGTTTGTCGACGTGACAGCCACAAATTCGTTCATGGTAATCCGGCCAGTAGCAACGCCATAGGTCCATAACATCGGCATGCGATCTTCAAGTCCGCCCGTACCATTTGGAATTTTGGTAAAGTCACCAACGCCGTAACGTTTTTGTTCCGTGGTAAAAGCACAGTGATCGGTCGCCACCACTGACAATGAACCCGACTGAAGCCCTGCCCACAGCGAATCCTGATGTTGTTTATTGCGGAAAGGCGGGCTCATCACGCGCCGCGCAGCATGATCCCAATCCTTGTCGAAATACTCGCTTTCATCCAGCGTCAAATGTTGAATGAGCGGCTCACCCCAGACCCGCTTTCCTTGAGCGCGGGCGCGGCGGATTGCTTCGTGGGAATCCTCGCAAGAGGTATGCACCACATAGAGAGGTGCGCCTGTCATATCCGCAATCATGATCGCACGATTAGTTGCTTCGCCTTCCACTTGCGGCGGGCGGGAATAGGCGTGGGCTTCAGGTCCGTTGTTTCCAGCGGCTAAAAGCTTGGCAGACAATTCGGCAACCACATCGCCGTTTTCCGCATGTACCATGGGGATAGCGCCGAGTTCGGCACAACGTGAGAACGAAGCGTATAATTCATCATCATTGACCATCAGCGCGCCTTTATAGGCGAGGAAATGTTTGAACGTATTGATACCGCGCTCTTGCACGACGGTTTGCATTTCGTTGAAAACCTGCTCGCTCCACCAGGTAATCGCCATATGGAAGGAGTAGTCACAATTCGCACGGGTCGATTTATTGTCCCACATTTGCAGCGCTTCTAGCAGCGATTGGCCGGGGGCAGGCAAGGCGAAGTCGACAACCATGGTTGTGCCACCGGAAAGGGCGGCGCGGGTTCCACTTTCAAAATCATCGCTGGAATAGGTCCCCATAAACGGCATTTCCAAATGCGTATGGGGGTCGATCCCTCCGGGCATCACATAGCAGCCTGTTGCATCCAGTTCCTTGTCACCTTTTAGGTTCGGTCCGATTTCGACAATCACACCTTTGTCGACTTTAACGTCAGCTTTGTAGGTCAAGTCAGCGGTGACGATGGTTCCGTTTTTAATGACTGTGGTCATAGGTTTCTCCAATAAGTTTATCCTACCTAAGCTTTGCTAGGTCGATCTTACCCTCTATAATGATGCCAGTATTAACATGTCCGTCTTGTTTTCCAGGCGTTTTCACAACAGGCTTCCAAATCGGATTGCGTTGCAAAAAGTAAGCTAGCTCTTCTTCGGTTTCAAAGGCTTCTTCTTCAGGTTGAAGGCTAGTGGCTGGCGGAAACGCACGAAATTTTGGCGGTCGACCATCTTTGTAGGGGCGCTTATATGCGCGACGTGATGGTTCAGATTTAAGAAATACTTTCACCCAACAATCTCCGCTGTCTCAACTACCGCATGGAACAGCACTTCCGCGCCAGCCGTTGACCATTCCTTGGATATTTCTTCCGCCTCATTGTGTGATAACCCATCAACGCATGGACACATGACCATCGCCGTTGGTGCAACGCGGTTGACCCAGCAGGCATCATGACCCGCGCCGGAAATGATATCCACATGGGAGTATCCCAACCGTTCAGCCGCATCGCGGATTGCCTTGACGCAGTTCTTGTCAAATTCGGGTGGATCAAACTGGCCGACAATCTCTGCGGAAAATTCAACGCCAAGATTAGCGCAGAGTTTCGGCGCTTCTGCCATTAGCCTCTCGACCATGCCTGTCAGCGTATCAATCTCATGGCTGCGGAAATCAACGGTGAAGACAACCTTGCCCGGAATAATGTTTCGCGAATTCGGATAGACATCCACATGGCCGATAGCGCCAACCGCGTTCGGTGCGTTGTCCATGGCGATAGTGTGAACCAGTTCGGTAATCTGCGCCAATCCGCGTCCTGCATTTTTGCGCATAGGCATCGGCGTTGAACCTGTATGGCTTTCTTTGCCAGTTACGGTAACTTCAATCCAGCGCAGCCCTTGTCCGTGGGTGACGACACCGATATCTTTTCCTTCAGCCTCCAGAATTGGGCCTTGCTCGATATGCAATTCGAAGAAGGCATGCATTTTGCGAGCACCAACTTCTTCCTTGCCCATCCAGCCAATGCGCTTTAGCTCGTCACCAAAGGAGAGACCCTTCGCGTCTTTTTTATCATAGGCCCATTCCTGCGTGAAAATTCCTGCAAACACGCCAGACGCCATCATGGCCGGGGCGAACCGGGTGCCTTCTTCATTGGTCCAGTTGGTTACCACAATCGGGTGTTTCGTCTTGATATTGAGATCGTTTAGCGTCCGAACAATTTCCAATCCGGCCAACACACCAAGCACACCATCATAGCGCCCGCCCGTTGGTTGCGTATCAAGATGTGAGCCAACATAGACGGGCAGGGCATCTGGGTCAGTGCCGGCCCGTGTCATGAACATGGTGCCCATCTGATCAACGCCCATAACGCATCCCGCTTCATCACACCATTGTTTAAACAGCGCACGCCCTTCGGCATCTTCGTCGGTGACCGTTTGACGATTGGATCCGCCAGCAATGCCAGGACCTATCTTGGCAATTTCATGGATCGAATCCCAAAGCCGATCACCATTGATTTTCAAATTCTCACCACCTCGAGCCAAACTTTGCGCTGCCATTAATCGTCTCCCTACTTCAATTCAACTTCTACAAAAGACATAGGTTTGTCCCCGCCATTGATGACATTATGCTCAACGCCCACAGCTCTGCGATAGGCTTCTCCGGGCGCCATAGAGACTTTTCTGGTCTCGCCTCCCGGCTCTTCCAACAGAAAATCACAATGGGTAATGGGGGTAACCACATAGTCATGGCCGTGAATGTGCCATCCGGTTTCAGCCCCTGGCTCAAAATCGAAACGTGTTACACAAACTTTATCGTCATCAACGAGTACTGTCGCTATGGCGGATAGGCGCTTTGACAAACTGGTCTCCAAAAAATTTGACCGCTTGGTAAAGATTACAGGTTCCTGAAAGAGTCTCAAGGATAAAAATCAAATTTAGCACTACTTTTCTGATGCCATTTCGGTTTATCTTATTGGGCAGATTTACTATTACATGTTTGATTTCTACCTGATGGAGAAAAGGCAAAGAGCATTGACCCTTCCACGCGCTGCCCAAACCAAACGCCGCACCCGCATTCAGCTGGAAAAAGAAGAAGTTATTCTCGAAGCGGCTCTCGAAGTGTTTGCCAATCACGGGTTTCGGGGCGCAACCATTGATCAAATTGCCGAACAGGCAGGCATGTCAAAACCCAATCTGCTTTATTATTTTCCCACCAAGGAAGCGATCCATCGCTTGCTGATCGATCAAATCTTGGACACATGGCTTGATCCATTGCGTGAAATCGATGAAACCGGAGAGCCACTTGTGGAGATAAAAAGCTATATTCGGCGCAAGTTGGAAATGGCAAGGGACTATCCGCGCGAGTCGCGTCTGTTTGCTAACGAAATTTTACAAGGCGCACCGCGTATACAGGATGAGTTGAACGATCTTAAAAATCTGGTTGATGAAAAAGCCAAGGTTTTCAAAAAATGGATGGACCAGGGAAGGATGAGAAAAATCGATCCCTATCATATGATCTTTTCCATCTGGTCAACCACCCAACATTACGCCGATTTTGATGTTCAGGTGCAGGCAGTTCTTGGGAAAAAAGCCAATGGCGACGGTCGCTTTGAAGATGCTGCCCGCTATCTTGACCAGCTATTCGTGCACGGCCTGAAAGCTGATTAACTGTCGGGGGACAAGGCAACCACAGCTAGCGCCAATGCAGTAACCAGCGCCCCAGCCATAACGGACAAGCTAACCCAACCATGGCCGATCAGCCCTTCGATCAGGATGATAAAGCTTGGGGTGAGATAGCCATAAGAAAGTACTTTCGATGCAGGCAGTCTGACGGCCGCATAGCGTAGTAAAAAGAAGGTTGTCGCCGTTGTGAAAATCACCAGATAGGCGATGCCAATCCAGACGATTGATGGAAGTGCGGTCCAATCAGTACCAAAAATATCTGGAATAGCTACTAAGGTGATCCAGAACCATGTGGCGGACAGGGAATAGAAAGCAAACAGACTTGCTGGTTCACCGCGAGAAAATTTCTTCACCAAGGGTGCATAGGCAGCATGGCCAGCACAACCGATGAAAAACAGGGCTTCGCCTTTTCCGATTTCGAAATTCAAGATCGCGTTGATATCTCCTTTGAAGATAACCCACACGGCCCCAGCCGCGGCGATAAGCAAGCTCAACAATACAATGGGCCGTGTTGTTTGACCGATAAACCACCAGCCAAAAGCAGCGCTCATCATTGGGATCAATGTGAAAACAGCGCCAGTCGAAACAGGGCTTGATATCTTGAGCGCCACAAACATCAGGACAAAATAGAGCCCCATCAATCCGCCAAGAATGAAAAACCGGCCGGGTGCTTCAGGAAATTTCGGAAAAGCACCTGTAACAGCAAACACCACAACCGCCATCAAGATACAGGCCAGAAAGAAGCGGAGCGAGTTAAGCGCTGCGGGCGCCAGAAAAGGGACAGCAAGATCACCGATAGAAAACGAGCCTGCAATCAAAGCGGCAAAAAGCAACATGGCCAAATGGCCAAGCAGTTTTTCACGGCCAACAGCTAGGTTTTGAGCGTTTTGCGGTTTTGAGACGGCCAATCTGATACCTTAATAAAAAGGGGCGGGATACGATGCACTTGCACCATTGTCCCGCCCCATCCGAGAGGAAACCTAATTCACCTAAGCACTCGGCTCATTCGGCCGCAACCTTTGATGGGTTGTTTGGATGCTCAGTCCAATTTGAATATTTCTTCAACACTTTTTTACCAGTGCGTTTGTCCAGAACTCCCGCCGACAAGGGTTCCATCGTGATGCAGTCTTGGACTGGGCAAACATTCACGCATAAATTACAGCCAACACATTCTTCCTCGATAACTTCGAAATGACGTTTGTCGTCCAGCATGTTGGTAATTGCCTGATGGGAGGTGTCCTCGCAGGCGATATGACAGCGACCACATTGGATGCAAGAGTCCTGATTGATTTTGGCTTTGGCAATATAATTAAGGTTGAGATATTGCCAGTCGGTCACATTAGGCACTGCGCGGCTGATCACATCATCCAGCGTTTTGTGGCCTTTTTCGTCCATCCAATTGGAAAGACCGGCGGCCATTTCTTCCACAATCTTGAACCCATAGGTCATAGCGGCAGTGCAAACCTGCACATTGCCTGCCCCAAGCGCCAGAAATTCGGCAGCATCGCGCCAAGTAGTGATGCCACCAATGCCTGATATTGGCATGCCGCGGGTTTCGGCGTCGCGTGCGATTTCAGCGACCATGTTGAGCGCAATCGGTTTCACCGCAGGACCACAATAGCCACCATGTGAGCCCTTGCCATCGATGGATGGTTCTGGCGAGAAATTGTCCAAATCCACGGATATGATGGAGGAAATCGTGTTGATTAATGAGACCGCATCAGCGCCGCCTGTTTTCGCCGCGCGGGCAGGGTAGCGGATATCAGTGATATTGGGCGTAAGCTTCACGATTACTGGCATGCGCGTTGTCGCTTTGCACCAGCGCGATACCATTTCTATATACTCAGGAACCTGACCCACAGCAGCGCCCATGCCGCGCTCGCTCATCCCATGGGGGCAACCAAAATTCAGCTCAATCCCGTCTGCGCCAGTCTCTTCGACAAGCGGAAGAATGGCTTTCCATGATGCCTCCTCACAAGGAACCATGATCGAAACGATCATCGCCCGATCAGGCCAGTTTTTCTTAACCTGCTTGATCTCGCGCAGATTGGTTTGTAAGTCGCGGTCAGTGATCAACTCGATATTATTAAGGCCGAGAAGACGTCTGTCCGCACCCCAAATCGCTCCGTATCGCGGACCGTTTACGTTTACAACGGGAGGGCCTGCTTCACCAAGCGTTTTCCAAACAACACCGCCCCATCCGGCCTTGAACGCGCGCTCCACATTATAGGCTTTGTCTGTAGGCGGAGCCGAGGCTAGCCAGAACGGGTTTGGCGATTTGATGCCGACGAAATTATTACGAATGTCTGCCATGGTCTCGCTCCTGTCCTATTTTGCTTTGCCGGAAGAAAGGCTGCGGTGAATACTCTCCGCCGCATCACGGCCTTGGGCAACGGCGGTAACGGTCAGGTCTTCGCCCCGATCCGTGCAATCACCTCCAGCCCAAACGCCTTTTTGCGACGTTTTTCCTTCATCATCAATCATGATGCGTCCACCCGATAGTTTGATATTCTTATCCGAGCCAATATCGCTCTCAGTCAATTTCTGGCCTATAGCACTGAATATCTGATCAGCTTCAAGCTTCAGTTTCTTGCCTGTTCTGACCAATTTGCCGCTTTGCAACTGCGTGTATTCAAAGTGGATGCCTGTAACTTTGCCTTTTGAAGATTTGATTTTCACTGGTTGTAGCCAATGGCGAATGGTCACGCCTTTGGCGGCGGCAAGGTCCTGTTCAAAGAGAGATGCGTTCATCTGATCCTGACCACGGCGATAACAAATCGTTACTTCTTCTGCTCCCAGCAATTTTGCTTGAACAGCGCAATCCACAGCGGTCATACCCCCGCCGATAACAACAACTTTTCGCCCGATGGGTAGCTTCGTCTTGTTTTTTGCCTGACGAAGCTTGGCGATGAAATCAACCGCATCATCCAATCCTTCTGGGTCTTTTTCACTCAAATTCAAATCATTTACGGAAGAAAGACCGATACCCAGAAAGACTGCGTCGAACTCGCTTTTCAAACCCTTGAGAGCTATATCCGACCCAAATTTCTTCCCGTGCACAAATTCAATGCCTCCAATTGAAGCGATATAGTTGACTTCTTTTTTCGCAAAATCATCGACGGTTTTATAAGCAGCAATCCCGTATTCATTTAGGCCGCCAGCTTTTTTTCTGGTCTCAAACACCGTAACTGAATGGCCGTGCATGGCAAGGCGATGGGCGCAAGCAAGGCCCGCAGGGCCAGAGCCAACAACAGCGATTTTTTTACCGCTCTCTTTGGCCCGTTCATAAAATTGCTTGCCTTGATCCATGGCTTCGTCTGTAGCGAAGCGTTGCAATTGACCGATTTTAACGGGCTTGCCTTCCGCCAATTCCCGCACGCAGGCTTGTTCGCAAAGGGTTTCCGTTGGACAGACACGGGCACACATGCCGCCGAGAATATTCTGGTCAAAAATCGTTTTGGCAGCGCCAATCGTGTTTCCGGTAGAAATTTGACGGATAAACATTGGGATATCAATGTCTGTCGGGCAAGCAGTGACACAAGGCGCATCATAACAAAAATAGCATCGGTCAGAGGCTACCAGCGCTTCATGATTATCAAGTAACGGGTGGAGGTCTGAAAAGTTCTCGTCCAAGGCTTTCGTGTTCAAGCGCCCTGAAACAATACCATCGTCCAACTGCTTTCCAGCCATCCAACTTCTCCCTTGAAAAGCAAAAACGCCGAACAGCGCCAAGCTTCAAACCTCTCCATTAAAGGTGAGTATAGGCAAGTCAGAAAATTTATCAATTGGTAAATTTTTGAAAATGACGTCTTTTCATTTCATTACCATTTAGCGTCTAATTGAGCTTATTTGCTATTTTCCAGCTAAGATCCAAGTCATGTGTTTGCGTTCTGGATCACTTAGGAAATCGGATAATTGTTTTGTCGCATATTCAAGGCTCATATGTGCCTTGTGCCAGTTGTTGATTGATGTTGATTGATGGACGGATGCACTATGGTTTTCGGCACTAAGGGCTTTAGCTAAAAGTTTTTCGATTTCATTTATTTCTCGAAAAGCCAAACAGTTCTCGCCGTTGATGAGACCGGGTTTGTAGAAATCCAGATATTGCAAAATAGGGACGGCGCCACATGCGGCGGCCTCATTATGGTTTTGGCAATATGGATAATGAACGCCGGGTGTGCAGAAAAAGTAGCGTGATTTCGCCAGCAGTTCGAACCATTCATTTTGTGGGATTCTGAAGGCTTCCGTATCAATCCACACGAACTTATTCTTCAAAGAACCACTTTCTAAAGCTTCGGTAAATGCCTCTTTGGTTTTAGGGATGAATACCAGTTCAGGAGGAAGCGACTTCACATATTCAAACAGCTCGTGACGATTGGCTAAATTGTATAGGCTACCAATACGGCTATTGTCATAGGTCTTTGGGTCGCAATTTCCCGCAAATAAAACACCGATAGGACGATCCATGTTTTTGGAAAGTTGCTCCGCTTTCAAGTAATTGGCTCGATTTAGAAGACTGGGATGAAACAAAATCGGGAGAAACAGCGTGTCAGGCTGCGTTTCCTCTTTCAAAGCCGCCATAAAGTCATAGGATATCTGAATGGTTTTGCCGTTTTCGTTTTTGATGTTTTGATCTGTAATCAACACATCCGACCGCTTTGGATTGCGCCAGGCCAAGTTGCAAAATGTCGAGCTAACGGCCTTTGCTTCCAGCCCTTTCAGTTTCAAACGCCTCAAAGGCGGAAAGACAGCCGTATGAGCGTATTTCATCTCGGACAATAAAGTTGAAACGAGCGCAAACCGACGACCATTTCGGGAAGAAGGCATTATGACAGTTATGTTTTGGCCAGCAGGTTGGGGCGGATGAGCAGAAGTTTCATTCATATTTTATCAGCCCTGGATTTTTTTCTTTAATTTACGTCTCACGCGCGCTAATGCCAAGAAACAAGTAGGTAAGGGAAACAGGTTTAATGGCAAATAGCCATCGCTACAAGGATGAGATGCTGGTTCGGCCAACGCCAAGTGTGTTAGTCGACATGCCGAATTTCGCTAAACTATCAAAATGAAGATTTCAGTTATCATCTCAACTTACAACTCACCTAAATGGCTTGAAAAAGTTTTGTGGGGCTATGCGTGCCAGTCTTTAAAAGGCTTTGAGATTGTAATTGCCGATGATGGTTCGGGTGATAAAACCAAGAAATTGATCAACCAATTCCGCAATGAAGCTGGTTTTTTAATACGTCACGTTTGGCATGAAGATAAAGGTTTTCGGAAGTGGAACATCGTCAACAAGGCAATCGCTGAAGCAACGGGTTCTTACTTGATCTTCACCGACGGTGACTGCGTTCCGCATTCTCGCCTGCTTGAAACCCACCTGCAATTCGCTGAAAAAGGCCGCTTTCTGTCGGGCGGCTATTGTAAGCTACCCATGAAAACCAGCCTAGCGATATCGAAAGAAAACATCTTCTCGGGTGATATTTTCAGCGTGAATTGGTTGCGTAAAAACGGGTTCAGCTTCACCCCAAAATGGCTCAAAATTCTTGCGCTCAAATGGGGTATAAATGGATTTCTTGATAAAGTTACACCAGCCGCAAAGACTTTCAATGGCAACAATTCATCTTGCTTTCGCGAAGATGCGATTGCGATAAACGGCTTTGACAATCGGATCTTATATGGTGGTGGCGATAGAGAGTTTGGCTATCGGCTCGAGCACTTAGGTATTCTTCCTAAGGTAATCCGATACTCTACAATCTGTCTTCATCTTGACCATGCCAGAGGTTACAAGAGCAAAGAAATACGTGAGAAAAATATGGCGATGATTGAAGCAACCAGAGTCAATAAAACTGTAAAAACTGATTTCGGCATTGAACAAATAATTGAAAGCTGATCCATTCAGCGATGAAAATGGTTAGGGGAGAATGGGCGATGAAAATACCTAAAAATAAATTGAAAGCAGCCTTGAAAAAAGGCCAGTTGCAATTGGGTCTGTGGTCAAATTTCGTAAGCCCGATGGTCTCAGAAGCATTGAGCAATACCAAATTCGATTGGCTTTTGTTTGATATGGAGCATGGGCCGAATGATGTTCTGGATGTCGTTCGTCAGCTTCAAGCCAACAACGGCTATGATGTTTCTCCAATCGTTCGACCGCCTTGGAATGATACTGTGATCATGAAACGGCTTTTGGATGCAGGCGTGCAATCATTGGTTATCCCCTATATTCAAAATGGTGATGAGGCGCGGGCGGCCTTGGCCGCAACGCGATATCCGCCAGAAGGCGTTCGTGGCGTTGCAGGTGGAAATCGTGCCATGAAATTTGGTGCTATCACCGATTATCACAAGAATGCTCACAAGGAACTTTGTGTAATTCTTCAGGTGGAGACATGTGCCGCGATAGATCAAATTGAGGAAATTGCTAAAGTCGATGGCGTGGACGCAATCTTTGTTGGGCCAGCAGATTTAGCTGCTTCCATGGGGCATTTGGGCAATTTTGATCATCCCGATGTCCAAGCGAAAATCGCCGAGGCTGCAAAACGCATCAAGAAAGCCGGAAAACCTGCAGGCATTTTATCGTTCAATCCAGAGCGTGCAAAAGACTATATCAAAATGGGATACACATTTGTGGCCGTTGGATCAGATCAATCCCTGCTAATGTCTGCGGCCAATGGGCTTAGCGCCAATTTTGAAAAAATTCGCTCAAAAAAGTGAGTGTCAGCCCTTGATGCAAAACTGCTGCATGAATCGGTAGTCGTCAATCACTTCGCTCTCTATTGCCTTTAGATGAGGTGGGAGATCGAAGGGTTTTTCCTTTTCGGGCGGAGCGAACCCAGTGGAATTCCACACCGCGTCATACCAATGGTTTGCCCAAATACCGTCTTCAGGTTTTTTTCCTTTTTCCCATTGAAGCATCTCTTCGGAAAATTCCAGACCGACCTTGTCGCACAGAACTTTTAGAACCTTTTTCGGATTTGCGCGAATGTCATTTGCATCAACTACGGCAGGAGCCTTTCCCTGCTTTTTGGTTGCCAAGTCAAATAATTCTCTTTGTTTGCGAAATCCAATATCCTCACTGGAAAGCAATTCGGTCTTTGCCGAATAGCTGGCGAGTACTTTCTTTGGTTCGCGGATGAGAAAAATATTGGTAACCTCGCCAACCCAGGAAATGTCAAATGCATCTAGCATGTGGTGGGTCATGTGTTTTTGGTACACCAAAGTTTTTGGAAGTTTTGGCGGTTGAATGCATTGTTGAACTACAGAAGCGCTGTCTGTTTCGCCTGCCTGGATGATTTCATCGCGCATAGGATGTTCAAGACCCGTGGCTTTCAAATATGCAGCATAGAATGGTTCGTCCATTGCTGAGCAATCAGTTCTTGCCCCGAAGCTTCTCATCATCGCGGTGGACAAATTTCTCGGCCCGGACCACATTGCAATTATCATTGGGGAATCTCTTTCTAATGTGTAGATGTTTGCGCGTTCGTTCTAATTTCAATAATCAAAAAAGCACCGAATTCAAACATTGGCAATCGCGATAAAACGCTATAGGCCCATAACCGCAATATTCATATGTTGGCGGGTAAAGTCTATGTCTACAATTTCAGAAAAATTCATTGAGTTATCTCATGCTTGGATGCGTGAGGCTTCTGCTATTGCTATGCAACATTATCGTTCTTTCGACAAAGAAACAGGGGTGATGCATAAGGATGATGATAGCCCGTTGACCAAAGCTGATCTTGCTGTTGATGCCTATATTGGAAATGCTCTCAAAACATCTTTTCCTGATATTCCAGTTGTAACGGAAGAGCGTGCTGGCTCCCATGACTTAAACGTCAGCACAGGGTTGTTCTTTCTCGTTGACCCTATTGATGGAACAAAAGAATTTATCAACAAGCGGGATGAATTCACAATCAATATTGCTTTGCTAGAAAATGGCAATCCAATCGCTGGCGTTGTTTGTGCACCAGCAATCGGGCGCAGCTTTGTCGGTATTGTTGGATCAGGTGCATTTGAAATTGACCTCAACAATCATGGATCAAAACCTATCAATGTTTCGATGCCGGATAACCATGCACTAAGGGTGGTTGCCAGTCGTTCTCATTTGTCCACCGAAACGCAGGATTTTATCGATGCACACCCAGTCGTTGATATGAAGAGCGCGGGTTCATCTTTGAAGTTTTGTTTGCTGGCGACAGGAGAAGCTGATCTATACCCACGCTTTGGGCCGACTATGGAATGGGATACGGCGGCAGGACATGCAGTATTGTCAGCCGCTGGTGGCTTTGTGAAAAACCTTGATGGCTCGCCATTTCGCTACGCTAAGAAAGAGTTTCGAAACCCTTGGTTCATCGCCGGTGCAGAAGGCGTCGAATATGAAATGAAGTGAAATTTTCGAGGGTAATTGGTTGGATGGCGACAAGGTGTGAAAAGCATCGGCCCCAACCACATCATACACCATGATACATCGTAAGATCACAATGGATGAGTATGCTTCTCACACCTTTCGCCAGAAGAACTTCAATACCCCAAAGACAGTTCTCCAACTCCATAATTCTGTCAGAGAGAAATGAACAAGTCGTTAAAAATCTTGCATAGGTTTGCAACGGCCTTTTTCTTAGCCAGCATTCATCTGCATTTGGCCTGATGGCGAAAATCGAAAAGAAAATGGCCGTTTATCGATGTCCGTTGAAGGTCAAATGGACTAGGGAACATCGAAACCAAAGAAATCAGGAGAATCTGGATGACCCCGAATGTGATTGACGGTAAATTGGTCGCCGAAGATGTTGTTGCAATTGTTAAAGATGCCACTGCCAAACTGGTAGCAAAAACGGGTGTTGTGCCAGGCATCGCTGTAGTCATCGTTGGGGAAGATCCTGCCAGTCAGGTTTATGTACGTTCCAAAGGCAAGAAGGCCCATGATTGTGGCTTTCACTCTGAAACATATACCATGCCGGCTGATACGGCAGAAGCTGATCTGCTTGCAAAGGTCGCAGACCTAAACGCTGATCCTGCAATTCATGGTATTTTGGTGCAGTTACCTTTGCCTAAACACATCGATGAGGGGAAAATAATTCAGGCAATTGATCCTGGAAAGGATGTTGACGGCTTCCATTTCATTAACGTGGGTATGTTGGGAACAGGCGAAATAGATAAGGCATTTATTCCCTGCACTCCAGCAGGCTCTATGGTGCTTATTCGCCGTGCTCTTGGCAAATCTGATTTGTCAGGCTTAACGGCAGTAGTTGTTGGGCGTTCTAACATCGTTGGAAAACCGATGGCGAATCTTTTGCTTGCCGCAAACGCAACGGTCACCATTGCCCATTCCAGAACACCTGATTTACCAGCTTTGGCAAGAACCGCCGATATTCTGGTTGCTGCAGTGGGGCGTCCTGAAATGATCAAAGGTGATTGGGTCAAGCCGGGCGCTTGCGTAATTGATGTTGGCATCAACCGAATTGATGCACCGGAAAAAGGCGAAGGTAAAACTCGTTTGGTTGGCGATGTTGCCTATGACAGCGCCGCGACAAACGCCGGATCAATCACCCCGGTTCCGGGCGGCGTTGGGCCGATGACGATTGCCATGTTGATGGCAAATACATTGGCTTCTGCTTGTCGTGAAGCTGGCGTTGATGCGCCGAGTTACTAATTGAGCTCGCAACTGTTTTGAAAAGAAAGCCGACTTGCTCTCAAATGATCACAGTCGGTCTTTTCGTTCGATCATCAGATGCACAACCACATTGGATGGACTTACCGGGGCATCCTGAGACAATGCTGCCATCAGGGCAGCACATCATATTGCTTGTTGTCCAAGTTGGGCAAACAAATACTGTTTCGGCACCAAAACACCTTGGGCAGATTTCGCTTTGAAGTTTTAGAAAGTTCAGCGAACTATTACAGCTGGCTTCGTGAGTTGTTTTTTGATTGATTCCCACAATATTTCTCCAAAAATTACATAGGTAGAAACTAAAAACGAACCTACTTGTCCGTCTTATCAAATTTGGCCAAACGGATTTTGGGTTTGGTTGAAACGGAGTGATCGATTTTCAAACTTAGTGAAATGTTAGACTGCAACGAGGATGAGGTCGCGGGTAACTTATCGCAGCTTACAACAACATTTTTGCCATTAAGGGCAATATTCCAACGGATGAAATGAGCGCCATTGTGTTTGTATGTCTAATTATGGTCTGGGGCTTTTTCTAATAATTTACCAAGTGCTTCACAGTTTTGCAAAAAGTCATAAGAGCCGTAAATATCACATTGCGTGGCCAATGTTTGTTGTTGAAAATACCGTCTTTCAACATTCAAAATTTCGAACCCGATCTGTGCAGGACGTGAGAACAAATATTGTTCTTCGCTAAATCTACCGCCGCCGCCCGGTGTTTCCAAAATCATTTTTCGCAATGGCACTAATCCGGAAGTTTGCAGATCGGTTTCTTGCGCAGGTTGCCAACCATTAGCTGAAGCCAAATCAGAAATTTCCATCGGCATCTCTAGGCCTGACAAACAGGATTGTTGAAACGCCACCACTAGCGGGTTTTCTTTCCGGTCAAAAGCTCCGTCCATACTAGCATCTTTGCCAAACCCGGATTGCGAAGCGTCCAATGAAGTGCATCCGCCAACAAACGCGAGTGAAATCACTAAAGCTAAAGGTGTACATATCGAATCAACAGTTCTCATAAGTTGTATTATTATACGATACAACTTAATGCAATATTACCAGTTTTGAAAAAGCCGATCTGCCGCCCTATTTATAGAACACCAACGTTTAACTTAGGGAGCAGACCATGTTCAAATCCAAATTACTTGCGATATTAATGTTGAGTTCCTCTGTTGGTCTCGCCTTTGGGGATAGTTTTCAAGTGACAGGAAGCGCAGGTACGACACTTAAAGTCGAAGAGATTTCTGTTTTTCACGAGCCATGGGCAATGACATTCCTGCCGGATGCGCGGATGTTGGTGACAGAAAAATCAGGCAAAATGCTTTTGGTTTCCGCGAATGGCAAAGACCAGACACAAGTCTGGGGCCTTCCAGAGGTTGATTATGGCGGGCAGGGTGGCATGGGCGATGTTGTCTTGCATCCCGAGTTTTCTGAAAACCGATTGGTCTACTTTTCCTATGTCGAAAAAGGCAAAGGCAAAACGCGTGGTGCTGTTGTTTCGCGAGCCCAACTAATCGAACAAGATGGCAACGCCTCATTGCAAAACATCGAAACAATCTGGGAGCAATTTCCAAAAGTCACGGGGCGAGGCCATTACAGTCACAGAATAGTCTTTGGGCCGGACGGTAAACTGTTCATCACATCAGGTGATCGCCAAAAGCTTGACCCGGCTCAGGATTTTGATTCTGCGCTTGGAAAGTTAATCCGTTTGAATGACGATGGCTCACTACCAGACGACAACCCATTTCAAGACAAAGGCGAGCTTGCGAAGACTTTCTGGTCTATTGGGCACAGGAACTTATTGGGGATCGCTTTTGATCAAGACGGACACCTCTGGCAAACGGAGATGGGACCGCGCAATGGTGACGAACTGAATTTGAATCTAAAGGCAGCCAATTACGGATGGCCTGTGGTTTCAGAGGGAAGCCATTATTCTGGCCTTCCTATTCCAAGCCATGATACCAGACCAGAATTTGAAACACCAAAAGCCTATTGGGTTCCGTCCATCGCCCCATCAGGCTTGGTGATTTACCGAGGGGATGTTTTTCCCGATTGGAATGGGGATGCATTTATCGGCGGTCTTGCATCGCAGGCGCTCATTCGCGTTGACCTCAATGGAGATAGCGCAAGCGAAGCCGAACGCTTTAGCTGGGACGCCAGAATTCGCGAAGTGGAGCAGGGGTCGGATGCGGCGCTTTATGAAGTCGATGATGGCGGCGGTGGAAGACTGCTGCGCCTAACACAGCAATAAAACCAACGCGCTTATATCGCGCTGGCCCCATCAAGCGACGAGGTCACATTACGCCGGAAATTGGCGAATAATTCCCGTCCAAGTCCGGTCTCATTGGCAGATAGATCTGGCTGCGCGTTTTCGCGATTGGTAAATTCAGTTGCATCAATCAATACATCCAGCGTCCCATTGGAAGCATCAAGGCGAATGATGTCGCCATCTTTGATTTTGCCGATTAGTCCGCCTTCACATGCCTCTGGTGATAAATGAATGGCAGAAAGAATTTTGCCTGAGGCTCCAGACATGCGGCCATCCGTGATAAGCGCAACTTTGAAACCTCTGTCCTGAAGAACGCCAAGCGGAGGAACCATCTTGTGCAATTCAGGCATCCCGTTGGCTTTTGGTCCTTGAAAGCGAAGAACGGCCACAAAATCTTTTTCCAATTGTCCGGCTTTAAAGGCATCGAGAATTTCATGTTGATCATGGAACACGATGGCTGGAGCTTCGATCACGCGTCTGTCTTCTTTGACCGCAGAGATTTTTGACACGGCAGTTCCGATATTACCACGGATCATTTTCAGTCCGCCTGTTGCAGCAAAAGGTTTTGAATGTTTCGTAAGGATCTTGTCGTTACCACTCATTTTAGGGCTGTCTTCGAAAACAAGTTCACCATTGTTCAGCTTAGGCTCTTTCGTATGGGAGGCTAGGCCTTCGCCCATCACTGTTTTCACATCCGCATGCAAATAGCCTCCGTCGATCAATTCTCGGATCAAAAATGGCATTCCGCCAGCTGCATGAAAATGGTTCACATCAGCAAGACCATTTGGATAGACCCGCGCCAACAATGGCACCGTGTCTGACAAGTCAGAAAAATCTTCCAGCGTCAGCGTAATCCCTGCAGCTTTTGCCATCGCAACAAGATGCAGGGTGTGGTTGGTAGAACCGCCAGTGGCATGAAGCCCTACAACACCGTTAACAATCGACTTTTCGTCAATAACCCGACCTGCTGGAAGAAACTCGTTTCCAAGCGCTGTAATAGCCAAGGCCCGTTTTGCAGCTTCCGCTGTCAAAGCATCGCGTAAAGGTGTGCCGGGATTAATAAAGCTGGAACCCGGCAGGTGAAGTCCCATTATCTCCATCAGCATCTGGTTCGAATTAGCAGTTCCATAAAATGTGCAGGTTCCAGGTGAATGATAGGATGCAGATTCGGCTGCCAGCAAAGCTGCACGATCAACCTTACCTTCCGCATAGAGTTGGCGCGTTCTGGCTTTTTCATCATTCGGCATACCCGATGGCATTGGTCCGGCGGGAACAAAGATTGCTGGAATATGGCCATAGGTTAGCGCGGCAATAACAAGACCTGGAACGATCTTGTCGCAAATCCCTAAAAACAATGCCGCATCAAACATGTTGTGCGATAAACCAACTGCGGCTGACATGGCTATTACGTCACGGGAAAATAAAGAAAGCTCCATGCTGGTTTGGCCTTGGGTTACCCCGTCACACATAGCTGGAACACCGCCAGCGACTTGAGCAACACCGCCTGCCTGACGGGCCGCCTCTTTGATCTGCTCAGGATAATCTTTGTACGGCTGATGGGCTGAAAGCATATCGTTATAAGCCGTGATAATTCCTATATTGGGAACAATATCACCTGCCAGAGCCGCTTTGTCGCCAGTACCGCAAGCAGCAAAGCCGTGGGCCAGATTGCTGCAGGAAAGCGCTGAGCGATGGGGTCCTTTTCCTGCGTGATAATCCAACTGGGCAAGATAGGCTTCTCTGCCAGGTTTGCTGCGTTCAATAATGCGCTTGGTCACAGCTTCAATTGTCTTTTTGACGTGCATGTTTGTTCCCATCCAATGGTGAACTAGAGTTTGATTTATGGTGCCCAGATGACCCGGAGGTCTGGCCGTTTTTCAAGAATATACCGGATCGGCATTTTTGCCGGATCTCCAGCCTCTGTGGCGTGATCTAGCGTTTCGCGTTTCTTGGCGCCTTCGATATGCAAAACAATATTTCCTGCAGAAGTGAGGGCAGAAGCAGACAAAGTAACGCGAGGTTCTTCAGCTCCTGGAGCGTTTATGGCAACCAAAATATGTTTGTCATTATCCTGTGTTGCCTGACCAAGATTGTCAGCGCCGGGAAAAAGAGACGCTGTATGGCCATCATTTCCCATGCCCAAAATCACCACATCGAAAGGCAAAAGTGATCTGATCTCAGATTCTAAGTCTGATAGTTTTTCAATTCCGCTTTCGTCATCATACAAAGGAACCATATGGGCCTTTGCAGCTTTGTTCTGGAGCAGTTCCAGCGTGATCATCCGGGTATTGGAATGATTGGAACTTTTTGGAACACAGCGTTCATCAGCAAGGCAAATGGAAACATGTTCCCAGGCGATATCCTTGGCGGACAGTGCCTTGAAAAATTTACCCGGTGTCGACCCACCTGAAACGACAAGACTGGCTTTTCCTTTGCTTTCAATGGATTTTGAAAGAGCGTATGCCACATGGTCCGAAAGCCATTTCGCTAGATCATCACTGTCGTCAAATGCCGTAAAATGCATGATCAAGCCTCTCCGTCATGCCAAGTTCGGCCATCACGCTCGATAAGCGCGATCGAAGAAGTCGGCCCCCAAGTGCCAGCCGTGTATTTCGCAGTTTTTTGATTGGTGTCCGCCCATCCTGCAATCAGCGGATCGATCCACTTCCAAGCTGCTTCCACTTCATCACGGCGCATGAACAGTGTCTGGTTTCCGCGTATGACATCCAGCAATAGACGCTCATAAGCATCAGGCGCATGAACATCAAAATTCTCAGCAAAACTCATATCAAGGTCAACCTCGCGCAAACGCATTCCGCCTGGGCCCGGGTCTTTAATCGTAATGCCTTGCTTTACGCCTTCGTCTGGCTGCAAACGGATAATCAATCTGTTTGCTTTGATGGATTTGGCGTCGTCCCCAAAAATATTGTGAGGAACCGGTTTGAACTGGACAATAATTTCAGAAACGCGCGATGAAAGCCGTTTGCCGGTTCGAAGGTAAAACGGCACACCCGCCCAACGCCATGTTTCAATCTCAGCTTTGATAGCAACGAAAGTCTCAGTGTCAGATTGTTTATCATCCACCTCATCAAGATAAGCCGGAACGGGATTGCCTTTTGCAGCGCCAGCTTTGTACTGACCACGAACCGTTTTTGCGTCTACTGATTCTGCATCGATGGGTTTCAAAGATCGAAGAACTTTCAACTTTTCGTCGCGAACGGCATTTGCATCTGTCGAAGCTGGAGGCTCCATAGCAACCAAGCAAAGCAGTTGTAGCAAGTGGTTTTGAACCATATCGCGAATGGCACCTGACGTGTCATAGTAGTTTCCACGGCCCTCGACACCAAGGTCTTCAGCAACCGTTATTTGTACATGGTCAATATAGGATGCATTCCATACAGGTTGGAAAAGTGTATTGGCAAAACGCAGTGCCATCAGATTTTGAACGGTTTCCTTGCCGAGATAATGATCGATCCTGAATATTTGGTCTTCTCGAAAATGTTTGCCAACAACTTCATTAAGCGCATGGGCACTGGCAAGGTCCTTGCCGATCGGCTTTTCAATTACCAAACGTGACCGCTCGCGGATCAGGCCATTGCTGTGTAATCGATCTGCGATGTCTCCGAAAATTGCAGGCCCAACGGCAAGATAATACGCTCTAACACGATCCTCATCGCCCAATATGGACTTTAACTCAGGCCATCCTTTGTCAGATTTCGCATCAATAGAGCAATAAAAGAGCATTTCCATGAAAGCGTTGATCTTGTCGGCGTCGAGTTCGGCCTCTTTGATATGGGTTTTAAGGGCATTTCGTGCAAAAGACCGATATTCCTCGTGATCCATCTCGCCGCGCGCTGCGCCAATAATGCGGGACTGGGCCAAAATTTGTCCATCGGCGTAGCGACGAAACAAAGCAGGGATCAATTTGCGCTCGGCAAGATCGCCTGTGCCACCAAAGACGACATAGTCAAACGCTTCAACAGGTATAATTTGGCTGGTCATAGGCCCACATTTCCCGACTTAGAACTGGATCAATCATGCCATGGCACCAAGTGCATAAAAAAGGCAGGAATGGTCTTAATTACGAGGGAAACGAATAATTCAATCGATTTAAATTAGCAAGACAATTAATATTAGCCCTGATATCAGGGCAGCGCAAAAGTCACGTTTTCATAACCGTCAAAGAAAAAGCCACCTGAAAACTGTTAGGTTTGGTTCAGATGGCCTTTAAATGCTTTGAACTGTTTCGGAAGGGCTTAGCGCCCTTGCTTCACGATAATCGGTGTTAGCATATCACCCCAATTACCATTACCACCGTGGTGGCGGGCAGAGCGGATCAATTCCACAGAAACACCTGCTTCCACAGCCTTCATCACTGATTGGTTCAAACGGTGTAAGTCGTTGGCGACCATGCGAATAGCCGATTGCTCATCTGAGTTCATTGCAGATGCCATTTCTTCGGTGCGCTCTTTTACAGGTGGTTTGGTGCTCATGATTTTCTCCTTAAAGAAGCTGATGGATCGCTACGAGATACAAGGCTTCAAACAAATTTCTACAGTGTTGATAGTCTATTCAAAGGGTTTTGTTTAGCCCCCAAAACAGACATTTTGTCCCTAGATTAAATCTTGTCGGATTTTGTAAAAATCTGTTTCAAGATGTCACTAGGACAACGATCTTGGTCAAATCTCGCACACCCAAACAAATTGGCAACTTTTATCTCACCGCATAGCAAGAATTCATGTCAAACAGTTTGAAATTTTCAGAATTATTCTGTAATTCTGTAAAATCTTGTAAATTTCCGAGTTTGTTGAAATTTTGTAAAAATATTGCAGATTGTAAGGGATAGAAAGTGGCTGAACAGAAAATATTCGCCGGTCCGCGCATTCGCCGAATTCGAAACACCATGTCGTTGACGCAAACGGCGATGGCAGAGGAATTGGGAATATCTCCGAGCTATTTGAATTTGATAGAGCGCAATCAGCGTCCATTAACCGTTCAGTTGCTGCTGAAATTGGCCACCACCTATGATCTTAATCTTGAGGAGTTGAAAAGCGAGGCCACAGGTTCGCAGGCGGCGCTAAAAGAGGTGTTTGCTGATCCGCTTTTGTCTGATGAATTACCGGGCGATCAGGAACTGATCGAAATCGCAGAGGCAGCACCAAATGCTGCCAGCGGTGTGCTGAAACTTTATCGAGCCTATCGCGAATCCCAGCAGCGTCTTTCAGATTTAAATGACCTATTGGCAAAGGATGGCCGCGAAAGGGTCATTGCTTCAAACAAGCGTCCCGTAGACGAGGTTCATGAGAAGTTTGAAGCTAAGCCGAATTATTTTCCGTTGATTGAGGAGTGGGCAGAAGCCTTTGCCAAAATTTTGGAAACGGGCCCAGAATTTGTCGGTAGTTTGAAAAACTGGATGCGTAAAGAACACAATATCAGCGTTCGCCTTTTGCCGGTTCATGCAATGCCCTTGTGGCGCCGCCGTTTTGACAGACACTCAATGCGCTTGTTTCTTTCCGAACGCCTTTCACCATTCGATCAATTACGCGAAATCGCCATGGAAGCCTGCTTGTTGTTCATGTCTGAAGCAATCAAGGAAGAGTTGGCCAAGCTGAAATTTACTAATGATGAGGCAATCAGAATTGCGCGTTTTGAGCTGGCGCGTTACGCAGCCCATGCATTGATGATGCCTTATGAAGCGTTTATTTCAGCAGCGGTTCGAACCCGATATGACATTGATGTGTTGCGTTCGCGGTTTTCGGTTTCCTTTGAGCAGGTTGCCAACCGACTGACGATGCTACAAAAATCGGGCTTGCATGGGATTCCGTTCTTCATGCTTGAGATTGATCATGCTGGAAATCGGTTCCGTCGCGCTGGTGCGCAAGGCTACCCTCAAGCTCAATTTGGCGGCTCGTGCCCAAAACTTCCTATTCATGCAGCATTTTCCCAGCCTGGGAAAATTTTAGTCGAAGATGTGGAAATGCCTGATTCATCTCAGTTTATGGTCATTGCCCGAACGCTTGAAGGTCCACAAGGCGCCTTTGACGAAAGGGTTCGAAGAACGGCGGTCATGCTGGGTTGTTCAGCAAATTATATCGATCAAACGGTATATGGAGATATGCTGCGCGGAAGTGCGATGAAACCAACGCCCATTGGCCCAATTTGCAGATTATGCGAACGCCAAGGCTGCCTTTCCAGATCTGAGCCACCCATTGCGCGACCTGCTGGGCTTGGTGAATTTGTCTCTGGATTAAGCGTGTTTGACTTCAGGTAGTCAGTGAGTTGGTAATGTTTGGTTAGCTGCGGGGCGGGCGAAACAGGTAAACCACAAGCCAAACAGGGACGATCACCATGGAGCCAAGGATGAGATGAGGTACTGCCCACGTCATGCCTTTTTCCATCCATTGGATAACATTTTCAGGAGTCATCCCCAATTCAAGTAAAATCTGTTCAGCAGACAGGTTAAGTTTGGCCAGAACCACGCCAGTCAGAATGGAAGCGATTGCAATTTTCGCAAAGGTCGAAAGCAGTTTCAACATCTATCCCAGCGCCCAATCGATCAAGACAAGCCAGCCTGTCTCCAAGTCTGATTAACTTTACCCAATTCTTCGATTTAACGATAGAGTTCGGGCCCTTTACAACCATTACAGCCAAATTTCTGTTTATTCAAAAACGAACCGAAAACGCTGCAATGATTCGATTTATAGGCTGTTTTTTACTGCCGTACAAATTACGGTCGTCCTTGCTGCGCAGTTTTCCAGTCCACTCGAATCCGGATATGACACTAATTGGTGGTACGCGGCTCGCTGGCCTTATTGGACGGATCAACGGTTGTTATATTTTGCTCTTCGGGCAGGGCAGAGCCGAACTGGGGAACATAAAGTGGCTCAGCCAAAGTTCCACCGAGAAAGAACTGCGAACTTTCCGGGAGTGTTTTCGCATCTTGCTTTGCAATAATACCCCAAAGTGCCAAATTGCCGGATCGCAAGTCTGCCTTTCCCGACATTTTCACATCAAACTCATCAACTTTGAATTGGCTGTCATGTACCCAACCCACGCCGCGATTAATTAAAGTATTCAATGCAAAATCGGATACTTGCGTTTGCTTTGGTGAGTTGCCGATTTGAATGTTACTTTGTGTTTCAGTTGCTTCGTTCAACAAGGATCGAATATCACCAAAATTCAATCCGAGAAGTTGTCCTGACTTCATCCCAATTGAAAAATCGCCATTTGTTTCTTTTGCCAGATCGGCAAATTCTTTACCATTCGAAGTAAGCTGCAATTTAATGTCGGATTTACCGACGGGACGAATACCGCTTATAAATTCGAGAGCCTCCATCGAAGCGATATCAATCGCCGCTGCATCTATCTTGGCGCTGACCTCATAAACATCACCGTTTTGAATAGCCTGAAGATTTCCAACGATGATGCCATCGCCAATACCAGCATTACCAATATCCAGTTTCACATTCTTATCTTTAACCATGAACCCGCCGGCAAAGTTTGAAAGCTTCAATCCGCCGACCTGCATAGTTGAGGCCGATAGCCTCAAATCTGTTTCAGCCTGATTAAGAATGTCAAAGACACCTTTAAGGCCTGCATCTGACATCAGTCCGGTAACATAAGGGGTAAGATCAAGCACCGGACTGGCTAACGTGCCGCTAATTTTATTGGTTTTGTTGAGTTGGTTCGTAAATCGCAACCCGCCGGAATAACTATTGCCATCAAGGGATATCGCGGCGCTTTCAATTTGTAGGTCTTTTAACGTTCCTGACAGATTGCCACTTGCTTTGAAGTCTAAAAGGTTCGAACCAACGCCAGATTGACCTCCAAAGAAACCAATCATTTTTCTCAAAGACGGTGCCGTTGCAGAGGCTTTACCGATAAAAAACAGATCAGAGAATCTGTTGGTTTCACCTTCGAAGTCGACATTGATAGTCTCTGACTTAATTTGCGCATTTAGCTTTGAACTGCCGCCGGCCATTAGCATAACCGGCGTTGCAGCGGTGAGGTTCATGTTCACGATATCACCGCGCCAAATGCCTTCGCCATTAAAAGTCCATCCAGCTTTTATGTTGGGCCAAAGTAACGATCCATTGAAATTGGTTATTGTCTCATTGCGTTCACTCGTGTCATTTTGGTAGTTGATAACGCCAGAGATAACACTGAAGCGCCCAAGGTTAAGATCCGTGAGGTTTTCGATTTTCGGCTGTGTGCCTGTCTCTGTTGTTTCGCGAACTGTCTTTGCTTCCTGCAAACTTCTCCATACTTTGCCATTTGGAAATGCCCAATTGGTTTCGCCATTGGCAAAAATACGGATATTGAATTCAGGCTGGATAAACTGGAATTCGTCGATAGTGACTTGCCCGCGAAGTGCAGCGGTAAAATTAAGCTTTGCTCTAAGTATGGGCATCCGCAAGATTGGATTTTGATCTGATCCAGCGTTGTAAGATGTGAATACCACGTCGCGAATTTCAATTCCTAAAAAAGGGCTGAAAGATACTCGCGGATCTCCATTGAATTGCATTTCGCGACCAGTGATCTCCTGTGCACGGTTCAAAAGGCTGGAGCGCACAGCATCGCTGGAAATCAGAAATGGCAAAGCCAGTGCCAGCAATACCAGCACACCCAATAAGGTCAGTCCTGAAAACAAGAGTTTCTTCATAGATACTTTCAGCTAGCCTTGGTGAATCCATTTGCCGCAAACCATGGAATTCTCGTTTTAAATTTCCATAAAATGCAAAGGGTTACAAACGATTTTGCAAATTATGGTTTCTATAGGTCACTTATCCAGATGAAAATGGATTTTCTCATGTCAAATGTGGGTGTAGTCAAGCTCGGGAGTACATTTCCAGTTTTGCAATGTCTTGTTGTACACAGCATGTTTAGCACGCATGCAAGTAAACTAACGAACATGGTTAACAATGCGTAAAGTCGAAATTAACTGTAAAGCAATAGGTATCAATAAATGTTAAACCTCTCAGACGCGCGTTAAGGATTTGTTAACATCTCGGTGGCATTATGGCGATAACACAAGCAAATTTAGCAGATATTCTGCTCATACGACGTTAAATGCCCCTTTTAAGATTAGTAACTGGCGGATCCTTTGGATCCGCCATTTTTTTTGCCAACCTAACGGGACTTTGCGTTTTGTTCCGAAATGATCATCGTTGTTAACACATACACTGGAACCAGACCGATAAGCACAATCATCAGTGCCGCAACGGAAGCTTCTTCAAACACGGCACGGCTGGCACGGGTATAGACATAGGTAGAAAGTGTGTCGAAATTAAACGGACGCAGTAATAGCGTTGCAGACAGTTCTTTCATGCTCTCAACAAATACCAAAACCCCTGCAATTCCTGCAGCCTTGCTGATCATGGGTAGTTCCACAAACCAAAGGGCGCTAGCGCGACTATGCCCCAAAGTTCTTGCTGCTTCTGATATATTTGGTGTGATTTTCGCATAACCCGCTTCAATATTGCCGATTGCGATTGCCAGAAATCGGACAGAACAAGCAAAAATAACAATCGCCAGCGATCCTGAAATAAGCAGACCAGTGCGAATATCGAAAATTGATTGCATCCATGATGACAGCCAATTGTCGAAACTTGTCATGGCAACAAGGATGCCAAGGCCCAAAATCGTTCCCGGCACAGCATATCCCAAGGTAGAGATCTGGCTGGCATGGATGTAAAGCGGTGAGGATGATCGCCGCGCTGCATAAACTATCACAAATGCCGCCAATATGCAGATCAAAGCACTGGCAACGGCAACATTGATGCTATTGATGGCCGCAGAATAAAGCGCTGTATCACCAAGCTGTGCAGGCGAAGCAAATGTAAAATGCAGCAACTGGAATAAAGGTACCCCAAAGCCCAGCAGCACTGGCAGGAGGCAGGTAATACATGCCGTAAAAGCTTTGGCGCCAGTTAGTGAAATTCTAACCTGCATGGCATTGCTTTGGCTGCGCCCGTGATAGCTTTGTTTGCTTCGCATATGGCGTTCCATTGCCATCAATCCAAATACCAAAACCATCAACAGCAGCGACAACTGCGCAGCGCCTGCCAGGCTGGAGCGATTAAGCCAGGTATCGAACACAGAGAAGGTCAATGTTCGCACTCCCAAATGCTCCACCGCACCAATATCATTCATGGTTTCCATCAGCGCGAGGATAACGCCAATAGCAATGGCCGGACGTGCTGCTGGCAATGCCACCCGAAGGAACAGCCTTATCGGTCCTGCGCCGAGCAGTCTCGCCACATCGAACAGATTTGAACTTTGAACGCTGAAGGACAGCCGCGAAGGCAAATAAACATAGGGAAATAGTACCAATGATATCAACAAAACTGCGCCGGTCGTGGACCTGATATCTGGAAACCAATAATCGCGCGACGTTTCAAAGCCGCCTAAAATCCGTGTCCATTCCTGCAACGGACCAGTATAGCCAGCAAACTCAGTCCAAGTATAAGCCGAAATATAGGTTGGCACGGCGAGTGGCAATATGAGTGCCCATTGCAATATATTTCTAAGAGGAAACTGATATCTGCTGACCAGCCACGCTGTACCTGATCCCACAATGAACGTTCCAAGTCCCACACCAATCAGTAATGTGAAGGTTACTGCCAAAGATTGCGGGAGGACATTGGCGATCAAATGCGCCCAAACACCGTCGGAACTTCCCGTGGCCTGCCATGTCAGTGCCAGCAATGGCAAAAGTGTGAAAGCGACGGTTAAAAATACCAGAATAGTCCAGGGCTTACCCAAATGGCCAGTTGGTCGCAGGGCGCGGCTGGACGGTTTTATTTCACTTGGGTTTTTTACCGTTGTCATTGTTCGTTTTGTGCAGAAACATGTTCACGGGTCAAGCAAAACTGGTGGTGAAACGTCACGACCAGGTTAACCGATAAATATTAGTCTGCGAGTACCCGCTGGGATGGAAATTGAATATGGGCAATTGTACCCTCGCCAGGGGTGCTTTCCAATTCAAAATAGGCCCGGTTTGCTTCAATCAAAGCCTTTGTTAGCGGCAATCCCAATCCTGAACCTGAATGACCGGCCTTATTGCTGCTGCCTACTTGGGTAAATGGCTGCAATGCGCGTTGAATTTCTTTTTCGCTCATGCCTTCTCCGGTGTCACGGATACGCAAGCCAACTTC
Organism: Nitratireductor sp.; assembly: GCA_017854535.1. Lineage (GTDB taxonomy): Bacteria > Pseudomonadota > Alphaproteobacteria > Rhizobiales > Rhizobiaceae > Salaquimonas. The sequence continues at coordinate 36,612 of JAFMHL010000004.1, read as the reverse complement.
GCTATTTTCTTCAAATGTGGTCGAGACAATCACCTGACTGTTTTTCGGCGAGTGGTTGATAGCGTTTGAAACCAGATTAAGAATAATCTGTCTGACGCTTCGTGCATCAGCAACCACCTTAGGAACTGCCCGTGAAAGCGATGTTCTGATCAAAATTCTTTTGTTGTTGGCTTGCGGTTGCAGCAAAGCAACGGTTTCAGCAGCGAGCTGGTTCAGGTCAACGGCTTCGTAAGACAGTTCCAGTTTTCCCGCTTCAATCTTGGAAATATCCAGCAAATCATTGACTAAATCCAAAACATGAATGCCAGACCGATTGATGTCTTTTAGATATTCGCGATAGCGCTCATTGTCGATTTTGCCAAACCGCTCTTCGATCATCACATCCGAAAAGCCAATAATGGCTGTTAAAGGCTCGCGTATTTCATGGCTGATCCGCGATAGGAACTCACTTTTTTGCTCACTAGCTGTTTCAGCATTACGCTTGGCTTCAACCAATTCTTCTTCGTTCTTTTTCCATTGGGTAAGATCACGTAGAACCGCGCAATAGCGGTTTGAATTTCCAACCCGCCCAAGTGTAGCGAAAAGCGGAATCAGGCCACCGCCAGCTTCTACCCCAATGACCTGCTGGCCTTGGTTCATGACGCCGGAAACACCTGGTGCGTTTAAATCACGAATATAGGTTTCAAGTGCCTGCCGGCTTTCTGTGGCAAACAGTTTCCCAAATGATTTGCCAATGACATTTTTCTGTTCAAGTCCAAAAAGAGCTTCTCCTGAAGCGTTTAGCGATTCAATTTTGCCATCCTGATCAATAACCAAAATACCATCTGCTGCAGTCTCAAGAATGTTTTCCAGCTCTGAAACTCGGATCATGTCCAATGCGGCTTTTTCCTCGATGGGACCCCCCAGGATTTCAGCAAACGTAAGGCAAAAGGCTTTTTCATCTTCCCATGAAATGATGGTAAGGCGGGAGCGAACATCAATTTTTACCCCATCCTTTTTGATCAGTTTCATACCCTTTGCATCAGATGTGTTTAGGGCATTGCGATCTGACAATAGTGCTTCGATACCGCCGGCATCGGCAATCTCTTGGGTAGAAGCATATCCGGTCAGATTTAACAGGGCTTCATTGGCAAATAGTGTTTTTTCTGCGCGATAAACAAATAGAGGTACAGGCAGAGTTTCTAAAAGTGGCGCTGATGCTAAAGGAGAGTTTTCTTTTGGTGACGCCAGCTTTGTCTCATCTTCAGAAACATCTTCAATTTGGGTTTTTTCACTCAAAGAACGGCTTATCTCGGAAAAAGCTCGCTGCTCTTTTCCAGATAGTTGTTCGTCGCTGCCATCATTAACTGTTGGTTCAATATCGCGGTTTTCGCTAGCAGCAGGTTTGCGACTTGAAGAAAGCTGGAAGACATTATCAGCTTTGGGTTGTTGCCATGAATCTGAGGCTGGAGCTTTTGCTTCGTCCTCGATGGGTTCAGCGGAAAATTTAATGCTATCTTCTACGTCAAGATTAGTTCCCCAAACAGGTCTTGCGAATGTACTGTCGTCGTCTTTGTCGGACTGGGAAGTCTTTGCATCAACGTCTTTTGCAAGCTCGTCGGGAGCAGTTTCTGGAGCGATCTGAAAACCAATACCATTTGGATCGACTATCGCGTCGTCCATCCGGATAACGCCAAATCCTCTAAATCCATCAAAATTACGCTCGCGATCGAAAATAGGAAGCGCTGCCAGATCCACAGGAACAACCATGTCGGTTTCGTCAACTGGCCATAAAACGCTCTTGCCAGACCAGGTGTCCGCCTTCTCCAACACGCTGAGGATGGCATCATTCTCATCAAATCCGCGCTCCTTGGAAATTGCTTTCCAATGCTTACCAAGAATATTGCCGGAATGTTCTCCAACGGCAGCAGCTAGTTCGGGCGAAACAGATTTGATGACCTGAAAACGATCAATAGAAAACGCAAAACGGCGAGGTTGTTGAAAAGGCGTTTCGCTTATGACTGGCGCTTCTTCGCTTGAAGCAGAACCATTCTGTTCAACTATATCATCGTCAGCCTTAGAAGCATTAGTTGCTGCAAGTGCCGGCAGGTCAGACAAAGTAGGATCGAAAATCTGATTTGTTACTTTTTCTTCGGTGTTTGTTTCCCCTTCGAGATTGGCGCTAGTTTCGAAAATATCTGCTTCTTGTTTCTGTTCATTATCAAAAGCAGTATCCTGATTGTCCTTTGGAGGCTTTGCCTTTGGGGAAATACTTTTTTCCGTATTGCCAGAAAAATACCAACGATCCAGCAGCGATCCGCTTTCTTTTGTCTTGGCTTGCTGGCTTACAAATTCACTTTTAGCTGGCGTGGGTGCACTAGCCTCTTCCTTGTCCGAGAGATCAATTGCGGACGCTGGTTCGGTAACTGTTTTGGAAGTTTCCACTTCCGCATTATTTGGGGCATCAATTGAGCTGTCTCCATGGATTACTTCGTCTTCTTCCAACCACGGCGGTAATGGCTCGTCATCAACCTTGTCTTCCAGAAAGTCGTCTTTCTCGCCATCGCTATGGTTATCAAAAAGCAAACCACGCATTTCCGGTTCTTGAGCAGGATCACTACTTACAACGCCCTCATCCCCTTCGTCCAGCTGATCATTGGTGTCCGCAATAACAATCAGGAACCGTCCTGGTGTGTCACGGATACGTCCTAGACCGGCTGCTGCATGATGACCTGAACCGATTTCAATTTTGCGTTTGACCAAACGGTCATCTTCACGGGCAACGACGCCAATCAAAGTTTCAAGCGTGTCAGCGTCGATGTCCAAGGTGTCGAAGCCAGCGGAGGAGGCCAACACCAAACCATATTCATCCACTATGGCTGCTGCATCTGCAAAGTCATCCAGCGCATCAACAGCCATAACGGCCAATTCATGTTCCCGCATTTTTGTGGCTTTGCCATGAGCTCCAAAAACCAACAGAAGAGATTCCTCGCCATTGGGCAGCAAGGTTTTGGTCAGTTCGCCTTGCATCAATTCTGATTTCAGACCACGCGCCACTCTAAACCCGCGCTCAACCGGATCACGGTCATTGATCTGCCTCGCAGCATTTTTCAGCTGACGAACTAGGCTATGCTTTTCTGAAAGTTCTAAGTCCAACAGGCCAAAAATACCGCTTCCGCCAAACAATTCTGTCCCGACCGCATTGGCCCAAAGCACTTTGGTGACGTCTTCATCGAATAAAATAGCTGCATCACTAGAGATCACCTTCCTTTGTAAGAAAGGCATCACTGTGAGGTCTAAATAGGAATATTCTGAACGGTTCATACGCAATACAGACATTGATTGGGGCGGCCAGCCGGCTAAGTTAACGAAAGATTAATATCTGTTTTGCCTATTCCGGTCCAGCTTTTGGGCCATTGGAGAGGGTAAATTCGCTTAAGACAGTTAATGGCAGCGCCGCCAATAGATGGGATTTGATCCAGATTCAGCTCAAATAGTTGGTAAAATCTGATTTTAGAGGGCACTTGGCAGATTCCGTTTCAAAAATTGGAAAAGAGACTTGCAAAACGTCGGACTTCTCCTTATTCCAGCATCGTCCGGCATCATCCTTTGGCCAAAGTCTTTGGCTAACGAAATAGGGTGCTCTGGAATGTGCGGTTGTAGCTCAGTTGGTTAGAGCGCTTGCTTGTGGCGCAAGAGGTCGATGGTTCAATTCCTTCCAACCGTACCATTATTTTCCCTAAACTTGATCGGTGATAATTGTGTCTGCGGTGGGAATTTTTCTCCAATTGGATAAAAATTCTCATACCTGCAGGTGCCTTGTGGATTTTTAACTCCAAACAAGCTATTCGGAACCCAGTTTTTTGGGCCTCGGCAGAAATGCTAAAGCTCAGTAGTTCTAGTTTGGGAAAGTCAGTTTCATGATTTTATGTTGCGGTGAAGCGCTGATCGATATGTTGCCAAGGCAATTGCCCGATGGCAGCAATGTGTTCTTGCCTGTTTCTGGTGGAGCGATTTTTAATACTGCAATTGCTCTTGGACGGTTAGGATTTTCCACAGGCTTTGTTTCAGGTGTCTCTGCAGATATGTTTGGCGACCAGTTGATTGAAAGTCTGGAACAGTCTGGCGTTTCGATAAAATATTGCGTTCGTAAGGACAAACCTTCCACATTGGCATTCGTCAAACTCACCAATGGCCACGCGGAATATTCCTTCTATGATGAAAACAGCGCCGGGCGCTTGCTGGAATACTCTGAAATTCCAGAAATTCCGAGCGATGCAAAGGCCATGCATTTTGGGGCGATCAGTTTGATCCCAGAACCTTGTGGAAGCACTTATGAAACCCTTATGAGTCAGCACTCGCCAAATCTGGTTATCTCTTTTGATCCCAATATCCGCCCGAGTTTTATTACAGATGTTGAGGCTCATCGCGCCCGCATGGAGCGCATGGCTGCCATGTCAGACATCATCAAAGTTTCAGATGAGGATCTTGCTTGGATCGCAAATGGCGCCGATGAAAATGGCCTGCTTCAACACTGGTTGGCTAATGGGTGTTCTGTTGTGATCATGACACGGGGCGCAGAAGGTGCATCGCTTTATACCAAAAACGGTGAGATTTCTGTGCTTCCTGTAAAGGCAGAGGTCGTCGACACGGTGGGCGCTGGAGATACGTTTAACGCAGGTTTTCTTGGCGGACTTGAAGAGCAAGGCATACTTGCCAAGTCTGCACTGGCTTCAGCAAGCAAGGATCAATTGCTGAATGCCGGCAATCTGGCCGCCAAAGTTGCCGCAATGACGGTCGCAAAAGCCGGTTCGAATTCTCCATGGAGAAGCGAGTTGGAAGCCTGATAAATTGAGGCTTCCAACCCAAATTTTATTTAAGCACTGCTGACAATGGGAAAAATAGAATGCCGGATAGCACTGCTGCGGCTGGCACTGTAATGATCCACGCTGAAACGATAGTCATAAAATGTGAACGGCGAACCAGCTTTCTGCGGGTGATTTCCGCTTTGTCTTTTGGCTCTATGCTTTTCGTTTCATGGCGCGATTCATGCGCCTGTACATAGGCCCTGCGGGTTTTTGATTTACCCGTATACCATTCGCGGAAAAAGCCGACACCAAACACAGCGCCCACCGCAATATGCGTTGAGCTAACTGGAAGGCCAAGCCAAGAAGCGATAATCACCGTGATCGCTGCAGAAAGGGCAACACAATAAGCGCGCATCGGGTTTAGCTTGGTAATTTGTTGTCCCACCATGCGAATGAGCTTTGGCCCAAATAGCAGCAGTCCGATCGAAATGCCCACAGCGCCGACAAACATCACCCAAAGTGGAATGCTAACATTGGAGGCTACATCGCCCAGTTCCACCGTGTGGACGATAGCTGCCAATGGACCAACCGCATTGGCAACATCATTTGCACCATGAGCAAATGACAACAAAGCCGCAGAACAAACCAATGGGATGGCAAACAATTTGCGGATTGACTGGTTACGATTTTCTAAACCCTCAGCCTGTTTAGCGATCAATGGCTTCGTAACGACCCAAGTTAATATCCCGATACCGATACCAATCAAGATAGCTGTACTCATATCCAACTTGATGATTTTCTTGATGCCTTTAAGCGCAAGATAGGCAGAGAATGTGCCTGCCATAATGGCTATAAGCACTGGGACCCATTTTTTCGATGCGGCGATTTTGTCGTCCTGATAGATGATTTTCTCTTTGATGAAAAACAAGAAAAGTGCAGCAATCACGCCGCCTAATAACGGAGAAATAACCCAGCTTGCAGCGATGGCTCCCATGGTTGGCCAGATGACAGCTCCAAATCCTGCTGCAGCAATGCCTGCGCCCATCACACCACCAACAATTGAGTGTGTGGTTGAAACGGGTGCACCAACCCAGGTTGCTAAATTGACCCAAAGGGCAGAAGCGACTAAGGCCGACATCATAGCGGCAATGAAAATATTTTTATCAGAAACCGCATCAACATTGATGATACCTTTTGAGATGGTACCCACCACATCGCCGCCTGCGATCAAGGCTCCCGCGCTTTCAAAGACCGCGGCAATTATCAGGGCAGTCCCCATAGTCATGGCATTGGAGCCAACTGCAGGGCCGACATTATTAGCCACATCGTTCGCGCCGATATTCAGCGCCATATAGCCTCCAATAGCAGCCGCCGCGACAATGATCCACGCGCCGGTTTCACCAGCAACGAATGCTGTCGCAACAACCATGACGACTATGATGAAAAGCAGGGCGATGCCGGGCGCAACATAACCACGCGCCAACACGCCGGTCGCCTCTTCCACATAGGCAATCTTGTCTAGATCTTTGTCTAGGGTTGGTTTTTTGGTTTCCATAATAAGTTCCCCGGGAAATGTTTCTGCCGGATGGATAGCAGAGTTTATTTTCCGCGGAAACTTCTAGGCTGGTGTTTTAGGGTCCATCAACAGGGAATTTACTGCCTCAGATTTCAACAAATGGCGCAGTCCCTCTTCCTGACAACTGTCAATCGCCCGATCAAGCGGCATCCAAAGCAGTTCTCTTTGGCCCATTTCTGGAAATTCGTTTATCTGTTCTTCAACAGCAAGTGGGAAAACGATGACATTGGTTTTGACTTTAAAGCCATTGCCTAAACCTTTTGAAGATGGAAACTCGCCTATCGGTTCTTTGGCCACTTTCCCAATGATGCCAGCTTCTTCATAGGCTTCACGCTTGGCCGTTTTCCGCGCAGACAGTTTCGCCATAGGCCAGCCTTTTGGAATAATCAGGCGTTTTGTGTTGCGACTTGTAATGAGCAAGACTTCAGGACCATTGTCTGAAAGACGATAACACAGCGCCGCCAACTGGGTGCGTGGCGGACGGCGAAACATCAAATCAAAAAATTGCCTGATCGCGCGAAACGGGCTGGTTAAACTGGTTTGGGTGATCATATTCGTTTCCGGTTAATCCGGCATTCTCCATATAAAGTAGTTAACAAAGCGTTAATCAAAAAATGCTGAGATTTTTTGTTTTAGGAACAACCTTTGAGCAAATTCGATCATTCCAACTGCCTGATATATATCGCTAAAGTATGGCAAAGCAATTGGTGTGCTTAGTCTAGTCTCTTTGTGGGGAAACTTGTTATCGCTTTAAAACAGGCTGCCTTGTTTTGCAGGCGGCGGGGCTTCATCAGATTTACCGCTGGTTTTCCTCGGGCTTTGTTTGGAAGGCGTCCCACCAACTTTGGCGCTGTCATTACGAATAACGCCGATGCGATCATCAGCAAATTCAATTTCATAGGCAGTATTAGAAGCGGTTTGTTCCGCACTTGTGATGATCTTACCATTTATATCCCGCACCAAAGTGAACCCACGCTCCAAAGTTTTTTCATGGCTGTAGGAATTTAACAGGCGTGAAGCTTGATCCAGCTTCTGGCGAAGCGTTTGACTTCGATTGGTTTGGGCGGCTTCGAGACTCCGGATGGTATAATCAAAACGCCGCTTGGCATCTGTAATCGATGGTTGAATGAGATTTGGCGATAAACGAGCCTTTGCCAAAGCGTTTGATTTGAACTCGATCTGGCTGCGGCTTGCGGTTTTAAGCCTGTTCTCGGCATAACCCAGTTTTTGTCTCTTTTGCTCAACGGGCGCACCGAGTAAAGAGGGTGTCAGCTTGCCAGCTTTTTGTTGATATTCCAATTGTTTGGTTTGTAATGCAGAAACCAGTCCGCGTGACAATCGACTGGCAACGCTGTCAAAGCGTTGGCTTTGCACTGCAAACAGGCTGTCAGGGGTTGGAAGACCGCGCATCGCCGCCCGTAAACTGGTCTTTGCGCTATCCAGCGTTCGCGATAATCCGGCCCTTAGGCGCGCACCTAGAGTTGCCAAATGCGCTTCCAGATCGGCCTTAACGGGCACGATCATTTCAGCAGCACCTGTTGGCGTCGGCGCACGCACATCGGCTGCCATGTCAATCAGTGTCCAGTCGGTTTCATGGCCGACCGCTGAAACAATTGGGATCATCGAATTGGCAGCAGCACGAACCACGGCCTCATCGTTAAAGCCCCATAAATCTTCGACGGATCCGCCGCCGCGCGCAACGATCAGCACATCCGGTTTGGCAACGCTGCCATTTTCATCAAGTGCATTAAACCCGTTGATCGCCCAAGCCACTTCCTTTCCTGCTGTGTCACCTTGAACACGAACAGGCCAAACAATAACATGCAGCGGAAACCGATCTGCAATCCGGTGCAAAATATCGCGGATAACTGCGCCCGTTGGAGAGGTGATTACCCCAACCACAAGCGGCATATAGGGGAGCAATTGTTTGCGCTCTGGGGAAAACAAACCTTCTGCTTCAAGCTTTTTCTTGCGCTCTTCCAGCAAGGCCATCAGCGCACCAGCGCCCGCCGGCTCAATCTGCTCGATCACAATTTGATATTTTGAAGAACCGGGATAGGTGGTCAGTTTGCCAGTGGCAATGACTTCCATGCCCTCTTCAGGGCGATGCTTTAATTTTCCCGCTACCCCGCGCCAGACAACCGCTTCAATCCGGGCTTTTTCATCTTTAAGAGAAAAATACATATGGCCCGAGGAATGCGGTCCGCGATAGCCAGCTATTTCACCACGCACTCTAACCCGGCCAAACGTATCTTCGACCATGCGCTTCAGCTTGCCGGAAATCTCCGTGACGGAAAGTTCCATCACATTTGATGCGGCAGGGGCTGCATCATCGTCTTCGCTGTCAAAAAATTCGCTGGTCAAGAATCTGGCCTGATTGTTAGATCAAGCCAAGCCATACCAGATTTTGTCAAGGGTGGAAGGAAAAATGCCGAAATAGTGTTTTGATCCAGGTCGCCTTGTAGGCTAAGCAAACTTCTTGGAGGGAAGTCAATGAAATCGGATAAGTTGCTGAAGATTGGCCTTATCGGGACGGTTGTCACCGCAATTTGTTGCTTTACTCCCGCGCTGGTTTGGCTATTTGCTCTTTTAGGTTTGTCGGCATTAATTGGTTATCTTGACCTAGTTCTGCTGCCTGCCTTGACAATTTTCATCGTTATTTTGTTGGCAGGTGTTTGGTTTAAATTGAATCGGTCATAGGCATTTGGCTTTGCCGCGCAGGGCTCATCCACCAGGTAAAAGCCAGGATCGCTAAAACCAGAAGGGCGACGATTACCGCTGCCCAAGATCCGACAATCCAGATGGCCGCAGTGCCTGCCCAAAGGATGGACGAGAAAGCTTCTGCCATGGTTGCAACTCGAGATGATGTCTGACGACGACGGAAATTGCTGCGCCGAGCCTGTGCCTTGAACCACAATTGAATGGCCGTTGCAGAAATAACTGAAGCGGCAACACAAACGACGGCGATCAGCGCGCTATGAACGGACAATAAAGCAATCGCGAGAATGAGCGGCGCTGCAACAAACGAAACGCTGATTAGGATCGCTTCGACTTTTGCCCGAACAACTTGACCAGCGGAGACGGGTGCAGTTGTCACCAGTTCCGGCGCATCTTCGCCGGAGATCGCGAGCCAAGATAGACCGCCTGCCAATTGCCCTGCCGCCATGACAATGACGGGTACAATCACCATGGTCATGCTGCTGCCTTGACCAAAACTATGCCAAAGCATGAAGGCTGGCGGGATGAGATATAGCAATTGCATCAGCGTTTGCGACATCAACCATTTGTCACGGCGCAAAAGTTTCCACTCTTTGCGGCGCAACATGGCTGCAGCGCTCATTTTTCTGAACGCAACTTTGCTTTGTTTCTTCGGGCCGGAAGCAAGATCAATTGATGCTGCCTTCAGGACCACTTTGCCATAGCTTCCTGCCGTCATTACCAATGTGGCAGCAAAGACCAATACGCCGATAACAAATAGTGTCATGGCGGAAACACCATCACCCATTGCGCCCATGGCCGGAAGCCACCAGGAACTTGAGATTTCTGGCGCGCGGGCCAACAAAAAATCAGACTGCAATAGCTGCAAACGGGAAATTGAGCCGATGGAAATAATGGCGACTAGTTGAATGCCAATCACAAATCCAGCGCCAACAACAGCGGCAACAATTTGTGCAGCCAATCGTGTTTTTGACGGGCCAATGATGGTGAACAAACCCATGGTCAACAGGATCGCGAAACTTGTTGCCATCATGCCAAATGCAAACACAACAGGATAGGCAAACCACCATCCTGCATTATCTGTTAGCGCCAATACATTGATGGCAGGGGCTGTTACCAGAAGCGTAAGGGTTGCTGTTGTCAAAGCAATTGCTACCATCCGCACAGCAAAAAGCTTTGTCGCAGGGGCAGGGGACGCAAGGATCAATTCAAGGTCAGAGCGCGTATAGAAAGCTCGCGTTATACTTTCCATCGCTTGCGATGCCATAAGCGACACTGGAAGCAGCAGAAAACCGCTAACCATCAAAAGGGTCGGCACATCGCTAGTGATGCCATGGGCAATGGTTGATTTAAGAGCTGCCCATGCAAGAAGATGCAGGCCAAGGCTAATGATCAGCGAGACAATAAAGATACGCTTGCCGCGTCCTGGACGATTGCCAGACATCATTCCATAAAGATCACGCCACGCCAGGCGAAACTCATGTTCTGCAAACCAGCGATAGGATGCGGTGCGGCTCATGCTGCTACTTCCTGATTTTGCTCTTTACTGCGGTCAACCACATCTAAGAAAATTTCTTCAAGACTTTGTTCCCCGGACTTGCCGGTTGTGTTTGCTGCACGCAATTCAGCCAATGTGCCTTCGCAAACCAAACGACCTTCGGCAATAACGCCAATACGTTGGGCCATGCGCTCGGCAACTTCCAAAATATGCGTGGTGAGAATGACCGTACAGCCATCATCCACACGCTTGAGCAACACGTCTTTGACCATACGCGCTGATCCTGCATCAAGACCTGTAAGTGGCTCATCAAGGATAATCAATTTTGGATCGTGAATCAGCGCACCAGCCAAAGCCACCTTTTGGCGCATACCTTTGGAGAATCCTTCGCAGCGTTCATGGGCGTGTGGTTCCAGGCCTAATGTATCGAGAATTTCTTCTGCGCGTTTGGCCGCAAGGTCGCCCGGCACCTCCCACAAACCAGCAACAAATTCCAGATATTCCAGTGGTGTCAAACGATCGTAAATCATCGGTTCATCTGGCACCCAAGCGGTAATCTGTTTAGCGCCCAATGGATCCGTCTTAGCATTATGTCCAAAGATATGAATATCGCCTTTGTCTGCCTGCAAAAGCCCTGCAACCATTTTCAGCGTGGTGGTTTTACCAGCACCATTAGGTCCCAAAAGCGCGTAAAACTCGCCAGCTTTGATTTCAAGATTCAAATCGCTAACAGCAGGCCTTGTATAGGTCTTGCTCAAATTGCGAATGCTTAGTGCCGAATGGGTCAAAGGATAGTCTCCAGATTGTCTGAATGATTTTTAGAATTATTTCTTGAAGCTTGGTGCCATGACGCATAACAACTCAAACACGAGTGTTGCTGCGAGAAATGCTGTGCCGCCGGATGTGTCAAATGGCGGGGAGACCTCAACAAGATCAGCCCCAGCAAAGTTGAGTCCTTTTAGATGACGAACAACTTCGACGGCTTGAAACGAGTTTGGTCCGCCTATTTCAGGCGTTCCAGTTCCCGGCGCAAATGTTGGATCAACAAAATCGATATCGTAGGAAACATAGGTTTTATCATCGCCAGCTATTTCCCGCGCCTCGCCCATAACATCATCAATGCCGCGGGCAAAAAATTCTTCGATAGGGATAACGCGAATACCGACGCTTTCGGCAAAATCGCGGTCTTCCCAATCATAAGCAGAACCTCTGATGCCAATCATGCAAACCCGTTTAGGGTTAAGCAAACCTTCTTCCACAGCGCGGCGGAATGGCGTGCCATGGGTATATTTGAAACCGCCAAAATAGGAGTGAAACAAATCCGTATGGCTGTCGAAATGGATCATGCCCAATGGCTTGTCTTTCGCCAAAGCGCGAAGAATTGGCAAGGAACATAAATGATCGCCCCCAACGGTCATTGGCATGATTTTCGCAGCTTTGACTTTCGAATAAAACGCTTCAAAGCGCACAAGACTGTCATCAACGCTGGCAGGATTGGGCCCAACATCGCCTAAGTCAGCGCAATTGGCCAATTCAAAAGGGCGAATTCTTGTATGTCCGTTTTCGGCGCGGATCATGGTTGAGAAATCACGGATTTGGCGCGGTCCGTGGCGCGGACCGGGGCGGTTGGTCGTCCCCCCATCCCAAGGCGCACCAATCAAACCGATCTCAACATCGGCAAGTTTTGGGTCATCCAACTGGATTTGCGGTAAGCGCATGAAACTAGCAACACCGGCAAAACGCGGAAGGTCCATGCCCGAAACCGGATGAAAATAAGAATTGTCCATGCTTGTTCCCCAAATAGCGCAAGAAAGGCTGATCTCAGCCATATTCATTGGGGAACAATAGTTTAAAGGCGTTTAGGGATAGTAAACGCCTTTGTTTGTTTTTAATCGATCTAGGAAGCGCGTCCGGAGTATAGCAAAATTCACAGAATAGAAGAGATGAATTTCTATTTCCGTGGCTTCATGAATTGATCAAAGATAGATTCGATAGCTTTATCATATTGTGGAGCGCCGGTTTTTGTCGGCTTGAATAAATCACCAAACAAATCCTCGAGACCTGTGCCCTTTGGATAACCTTTTGGCTCCGCCTCTGGTTCTGGCGCGCTTTCACGACGGCCATAGATGTCATTTAGTGTTTCATCTGCTTGCTTCGGCGCGTCATAGGGCGAGGGATCAACAGGTTGGTTGTCTCCTGATGGATTCATTGGGTTCATTTGCCCCATAGGTCCGTTTTTCAACATTTCATTGAATATATCACCTAAACTGCCACCAGAATTGTTGTCAGAGGATTGCGTTCCTCCGGAGCTGCGTCCAGTCATTTGTTCCAGAATTTGCTCAAGTGGATTTTTAGCTTGGGGTTGCTGACGCGTTTGCCCAGTCGACTGGCCAAGTCCGCCTTTCATCATTTCCTGTAAAATTTGGCCCAATATACCGCCGCTACCGCCAAATGCATGTTGCATTTGAGGTGCAGCCGCAGGGGCGCTGGCTTGACCTGTCATTTGTTTAAACAGGCCTCCCATTACCATTGGTGCAAGGACAGGGAGCATTTGTTTTAAGACCGCCTCAGATACACCGCTTGTGGCCTCGGCTTGTTTTGCAACTGCGCGGCTGATTTCTTTATTACCAAACAAATGACCCAAAATAGCATTGCCTTCGCTCAAGCCATTTTGGCTGAACGCTTTCATTGGGTCTTGCATATATTGGGCATGGTTGCCTGATGCCAATGCTTGCATAAACGAAGCCAGTCCCTCAGGAGATGCGGCAGCGTTGCGTTTCAAACCTTGAGTAAAAGCTGGCATTAGCGCTTCTATGGCGCTCTGGGCTTGTTGCTGCTGCAGGCCAAATTGTTTTGCCATTTGCGCAGTAATATCGTTTTGCTTTGCGCCTGTCTGCATATTAGCCAGCATGTCAAACAATGGATTCATAGTAATCTCCTGATATTGCGGCGCCTAATGCCAAAAATTGAATTCTATTTCGATATTTAGATCAGTTTAAGACCGCATTAACCATGCTGGGTTAGCCTGATCAGGTAATTTCTAATACAGGAACAAATAATTGCTCAATTCAGCTATAACAACAAATAATCTTTTAGAAAAAAGACCTGTCGCCCAATCATTGGTGGCACGCCGCCTTAAAAATGATTCGAAGCGGAGCGAATTAAGTCGCGCGAATCGCCTTGCCTGGCTCGTAGTCGATGGCCAAACGCAGGGGTTTCATTGCCAATTGCGCGAGTTTTCAACAGACGGGGCTCAATTAACAGTTTCGGGTTTGATGGGAATTCCTGACCAGTTTCTGCTCTTCATTGAACCTGATAGTGTGCGTTTCACATGCAAGGTAATGCTCAGAAAAGGCAATTCAGTGAAGGTTAGCTTCATCGAACGCGAAGAAAACGTGCGTTATAGAGATTTTGTCAGCTGCCGGTAAGGCTCATTACTCCATAAAAATACTTCGTTAAAGTTTGTTGCCGCTAATCCACACCATGCGGCAAATAGCTTTAGTGACAGAAATTTGTTTTCCTATTCCCGCCCCACCTGCTAGACACAGAAAAATTTAGTCGTGCGAGGGGCATTAGTTTCTATGAATATGCAAATTGGCGGGTCTGCAGTCGATAACTGCGGTACCAACAAGCAAACACTTCGAGCAGAACCAATCAATTGGATAGCACGGATATCTGCATACAAATCTGAAAACGATTTGAGAGGATATTTTGAAACTGCTTTGACTCTCGCTCTTTTTGCAATTGCTTGGTTCGTTGCTTGGTTTGCACTGCAATATTCCGTTATTCTCGGGCTATTATTGACCATACCAGCAGGTGGACTACTGGTTCGCCTATTCGCAATCCAACACGATTGCGGTCATGGCTCATTGTTTGGCAAAAAAGCGATCAACGATTGGATCGGGCGCAGCCTCGGTATTCTTACTTTGACACCTTATGAATATTGGCGACATTCCCATGCTTTGCACCATGCTAGTTCAGGTAATCTGGACCGTCGCGGGTTCGGGGATATCGATACCATTACTGTGGAAGAATATAACGCTCTGACTTTTTGGGGTCGTTTGAGATATCGCGCTTATCGCCATCCCATCGTGTTGTTTGGAGTAGGTCCCGCTTATGTATTCTTTTTGAAACAACGCTTGCCATTTGAAATGCTGGGCAAGGGAGCAAAGCCTTGGCTAAGCACACTTGGAACCAATCTGTTTGTGGCGCTTGTTTCAACGGCGATGATTTATTTCATCGGTTGGAAAGATTTTCTAATCATTCAAATTCCGGTTGTCCTGGTTGCCGCATCTGCTGGTGTTTGGCTATTCTATGTGCAGCACCAGTTTGAAGACACAAGATGGGATCGCCATAAGGACTGGAAACGCGAAAACGCTGCCCTTTATGGCAGTTCGTTTTACGATTTGCCAAAGCCGCTCATGTGGCTATCTGGTTATATAGGCATTCATCACGTACATCATTTGTCTGCGTCAGTTCCATTCCATAGGCTTCCGAAGATTATTCGAGACTATCCTGAATTGCGCCAGATCGGCCGTTTGACACTTTTGGAAAGCATCAAATGTGTGCCGCTTGCATTGTGGGACGAGGCTTCGCGTGAAATGATTTCGTTTAGAAAGCTAAGACGGCGCCAATTGGCAACTGCCTGATATGAGCTAACATTGCAGACAGAGTTTGAGGGCTGGTATCAGCCCTCTTTTTTTGAAACTGTATCTAATTGTCCACGCGTTTTAAAACGCCATCTCTTCATAAACGCGGTTGATGTCTTGTTGCCAAGGACCGTTATACATCCAAAGCAGGTGCTCTGCATTCGTGCGTTTAGCCGCAATGATCTCTTCTAAAGGAACCAAAAACAGCCGCTCGTCAAAGCCTTCTTTGTTCAGCCTTGCTCGCCTATGCAATCCGCCCTTTGAAATTTTCAAAACCTCACGGCCGATGTCCAGCATTGTATGACCGTTGATCTTTGCCTGAAGTCCCTGCGCAGGCACATCGTTTCGCAACAGACCAACCTGTTCTGCCGTCCAGTCTTTCACAAGCGCCTCGGCTTCGTCCAAGGCGGTCTCATCATATATTAAACCAACCCAGAATGCGGGTAGGGCACAAATGCCACGCCACGGGCTGCCATCAGCACCACGCATTTCCAGAAATTGTTTCAATCTCACATCTGGAAAAACCGTGCTGACATGGTTGGACCAGTCACCCATGGTCGCGTGAACGCCTGGAAGTTCCTTAGCTGCTTTCCCGTCCATGAACTGGCGGAAAGTCATATGAGTCATGTCAATATATTTGCTATCACGAATGATGAAATACATTGGCAGATCAAGGCACCATTTGACATAATCTTCAAAACCAAAATTGGGATCAAGCATTTCCGGGTGATACCCGCCGCGTTGATTGTCGACATCTAACCACACACCAGAACGCCAGGACAATTCTCCATTCGGTTTGCCTTCAGTAAACGGAGAGTTTGCAAATAAGGCCGAAGAGAGTGGCTGCAATTTTAGCGATGTTTGCAGTTTTCTCTGCATATCGCGCTCGTCTGAAAAATCGAGATTCACCTGCACCGTTGCAGTTCGATACATCATGTCATGCCCGCGCGTGCCGACTTTCGGCATGTAATTGGTCATAATTTTATATCGGCTTTTTGGCATGACTGGCGTTTCTGCCAAACTCCAAACCGGGCTTGAGCCAGTTCCAAGAAAACTCATGCCAAATTCTTTGGCAACATTTTTTACAGCGGATAGATGTTGGTTCGATTCGCGACATGTCTGATGGATGGTTTCGAGCGGCGCACCGGACAGCTCAAACTGCCCGCCAGGTTCAATAGATATGGCTCCCGCGCCTGCTGGTCCAGCAAGCCCGATGATGCGACCTTCATCGGTAATGGCTTCCCAACCAAGTTCTGTCTGCATACCTTTCAGCAGAGCCTCAATGCCGCGGTCACCTTCATAAGGAACCGGCGAAAAATCATCAGTATAAAAAGCAAATTTTTCGTGCTCTGTGCCAATACGCCAATCGGCCTTGGGCTTATTGCCTTTGGTGAACCACGCAATCATTTGATCAATACCCTCTAACGGGCGCTCGTCCACTGTATCTCTAGCCATTTAAAATATGCTTTCTAACTTTCGTTCATCCTTGGCAAATCTCTAGGAACCATATTCCAACTGCGCAAGAAAAACTTTTCTAATTTAATGCAGTCCTTTGGTTGATGCCGATTTTGTGATCGTCACCAATCGCCATTTGCAGCCTGTAAAACAGCTAAAGCCGCAACTGCCGCTGTGTCTGCCCTCAAGATCCTTGGGCCCAATGAAATCGGAATTACAAACTCTTTTGATAGCAGTAAGTCTCGCTCATCTTGGGAAAAACCGCCTTCTGGGCCAATAAGAACAGCCTTTTTGGTGAGGTCGGGAATGTTTTGAAGTGCAGAAACCGGGTTGCTGTCGCCGACGCTTTCATCAGCAAAGATCAATTTCGTGTCAGATGTCCAATTTTTCAACAATTGCGCCAAGCGAACCGGCTCATTGCAGGTTGGAATAGAAAGAATTCCGCATTGTTCGGCTGCTTCCAGCGCGTTCGCTCGCACCCTATCCAAATTGAGCTTGGTAACTTGCGTGTGGTGGGTAATTACTGGCTGAAGAATGCCAGCACCCATCTCAACTGCTTTTTGTACCATATAATCCAAACGGCCCTGCTTTAACGGCGCAAAGCAATAGATTAGTGAATATGGTTTCGGTTGAGCCCGTGTTTGTTGCCTCAATTTCAATTGGCAGGATTTGCGCCCTGTAGGCTCAAGCTCTGCCAGCCATTCGCCATCCTTACCGTTAAAAACAAGCACACTGGCTCTAGCTTTCAATCGCAATACGTTCAGGAGGTAATTGGCTTGTGTTCTATCGACCTCAAGCGCTTTTCCTGCGTTTAGAGCTTGGTCGACAAAAAGTCGTTGGGTCTTAAAATCATAGCGTTCCATGGTTCAGCTTTGGCGCAATCATCTGTTGATTTCAAGAGGCAGTGGAATGCCACAAAGGAAGATAACCTTGCTCCAGAGTTGCAACCATGGCCTTTGGCGTGACGCAATATACCGTGCTGTCATTTAGTCGATCAAATCCAATAGGCTTTTCATACCCAGTAAATGTCCAGTTTAGAAGCGTGTGATTTTTGATGGCATAAAATGCATCTTCACTTTGTATAATGGTGCCATCGGGTAAGGCGTCAATCTCATTTTTTGCAAGAGGTTCTGGGGTCTGCTTTGCAGAATACCAACGCTGTGCATGGAGTTGTTTGTTTTTTGTTGAAGCGTTCGCAATGCCATTGCCTGCACAATAGGCCTCATGAAACCGCTTCGCATCCTTGTTGCGGCAGGTATGGCAAGGCCTATGACCTGCTGCCAAGGCACTTACTTCATCGAGAAAAAATAGCTCGGACTATCCTGCAACTTTCTCTCCGGTCTTTTTCTGATAATTCCGTCCCCATACATCTCGTCTGCGCCCCTTCCATTCAAGGGAGCAGCAAATCCATGCTGAGGTCGACCACCGTCGTCCAAGCAGTTGTTTGGTGTCAGGATCATGAATGATGCCGCGGTTACCCGTAAACATTCCGCGGGCATCATTGCTATGAAGCGAATCATCAGGACTAACTCGGTTTTGTAAACCCATCGCCCTAATCGCGTGTCAACAATACATGCAACCGGATGGGGCCATGGGCACCCAGAAGCAATGTCTGTTCGATATCTGCTGATCGTGATGGACCCGTAATAAAGTTTAGGGTACGGGGCATTTGTCCCTCGCCATAGCGCGAACGCACAACTTTCCAAACATCTTCGTAATGGGGAACAATGTCATTCTCACTGATCATCACGATATGATTTTCAGGTAGAAAATTCAATGTCGTTGGATTGTCCGGGCCTGAAAAAAGCGCCAACGTTCCTGTTTCTACGACACCTGCCTCTGCATGGCTGAAACTTGCAAGATCCTGCCCGTCACTGCGACCGTCTTTGATTAACAAGCCTTTTGCATCGTCACGAATAATTTTAAGTCGTTCGTCTTTTCCCATGCGAATTTCGCCTGGAAGATTGTGCGAGCGCAAATACTCACTGATTGCTTGCGAAGCATTGCGCCTGGAAATCTGTTCTATCGTTGCTTGCGATGCAATGACTTTCTCAATGAATTTGTTGACCCGTTTTATCCGCGTTGCAGGCATAGCAGGCAAGACACCCGTTGCATGTTTTGAAAGTCTGTCTGCAACAGCCATGCGCCGCGTTTCGTCCGAAAGGCTCGGATTAATTTGGGCTTTGAGTTTTTCAAGAATAAAGCTCTTGGTCATTTCACGCGCCTCCAAGTCTCGATACTGCGAGGTGGACGCTTTCCAAGATTCCATTGAACAACAAATGTTCCGCCTTGGGGGGTTGGCATATCGCGGTGTTTTGTCCAAGCGCCAGCAAAGGGCAAGAAACTCGTGCGGCGTTTAAAACCGCCCAACAACCAAAGCCCGCGCGCAACAAGCGCCGTTGAAATCCGATATAGTTTCGGACGTTTGGCCAACCATGCCCAAAGAGAAAGGTTTCTGCGATGGCTGGGGGGAGAAAGATGTTTCTCAAATTCCTGTTCCCGCCAATGGCGCATCATGCGTGGTAATGGAATTTTCATGGGGCATACAGCTTCGCATCTCCCGCAAAAGGTTGAGGCATTGGGCAAATGTCCTGCTTGATCAACGCCGATGAATTGTGGCGTAAGGACCGATCCCATGGGGCCGGGATATACCCATCCATAGGCATGACCACCAACAGCATGATAGACAGGGCAATGGTTCATGCAGGCACCGCATCGAATGCAGCGCAACATATCTTGGAACTCCGTGCCAATCATACCAGAGCGGCCATTATCCAACAAAATAACGTGGAATTCTTCCGGTCCGTCTGGATCGCCCTTGCGTTTCGGACCTGTGGACAGCGTCGTATAAACCGACATTTCCTGCCCTGTTGCAGAACGCGCAAGAATACGAACGAACTGGCTCATGTCTTCCAAAGTAGGCACGATCTTTTCGATCGATGCGATAACGATATGAACCTTTGGCAGCGACTGAGTCAGATCACCATTGCCTTCATTGGTCACAATGATAGTGGAGCCCGTTTCAGCAATCAGGAAATTCGCTCCCGTTATCCCAACATCGGCTTGTTGGAATTTATCGCGTAGGATACCGCGTGCTTCTTTAAGCAGGCTCTCCGGTTCGCTCAATTCGCGGTCAGCTGGCAAATGGGTATGTTTTTTCTGAAACTCTTCGCGCACCTGATCCATATTCAGATGAACCGCTGGCGCGATGATATGACTTGGATGTTCGCCACGAAGTTGAATAATATATTCGCCGAGGTCCGTTTCAATCGGCGGTATACTGCTGGCTTCAAGGAACTCGTTTAGTCCGATCTCTTCTGAGATCATGGATTTGCCTTTGGTGACGGATTTAGCGCCAACCCGTCGACAGATATCAAGAATTTGCCCGCGTGCATCACTAGCTGTTGCTGCCCAGTGAACATGGCCGCCATTCTTGGTGACATTCTTTTCGAAGGTCTCCAGATAAATGTCCAAATTTTCCAGAACATGATTTTTAATGCTGACAGCTGAATCGCGTAACGCATCAAACTCTGGAAGTGCTTCCACAGCACTAGCGCGTTTTTCAATGAAGTTACTTTTTACGTGCTTCAACGCTTTTTGAAGCTGTGGATCCTTGAGCGCTCCGCTGGAATTTGCTTTGAAGGTTGGGCTGGTGATCTGCATGGCTTATGCTTTCCCCCCAATCGGCGGCGTGTCCGTCATGCCAGCAAGAACCTCTGCCACATGCCGCACTTCGGTTTTCGCGCCTGTTCTGCGAAGTTTTCCTGCCATATTCAAAAGGCAACCGAGATCACCAGCAAGCAAAAGATCTGCCTCTGCATTTTCCACATTCTCAATTTTTTCGGTTACGATGGAGTTGGAAATATCGCTATATTTTACGGCAAAAGTTCCGCCAAATCCGCAACACACATCCGGGTTCTTCATTTCGCTCAATGTGACACCTTCTATAGAATTCAATAATTTCCGTGGTTGGTTTTTGATGTTCAATTCGCGAAGGCCAGAGCAAGAGTCGTGATAGGTGATTTTTGCGTTGATAGCAGCCTCGACCCTCTCGACTTTCAACACATCGGTCAAAAAGCTGACCAGCTCGAAGACCTTCATGGCAAATTTCGTGCTGCGCTCTTTCCAGGCAATATTGTCGGCAAACAGCTCGGGATAGTGTTTTGATAGCATTCCTGCACATGAGCCGGACGGAGCGACGATGTAGTCAAATTCTTCAAACGCTTTGATCACGTCTTTAGCAATATCTGCCGTGTCGGCTTTGTCGCCTGAATTCCAAGCTGGTTGGCCGCAACAAGTTTGTGAAACGGGGACGTATACTTCGCATCCCGCTTCTTCCAAAAGTTTTGCCGCAGCAAATCCCACGCTAGGTCTGAATAAGTCCACAAGACAAGTGACAAACAAGCCTACTCTAACCGGTTCATTCATAGTGCTTTACTTTCTTCTTGTTGTCTTTGTGAGGTGGTGTGTTGATTGAGTTATGATCTTTGGCGAAAACGTAGACTGGAAATGCGCTCCCGTTCCACCTCATTTTCTAGTTCGGTGCTTTTTTCCATAACATAAGTCATATGATCTCGAGCAGCTTTAGCTGCCAGTTCGCTGTTACCGGCAAAAACCGCATCGGCAATCGCCATATGCTGCTCGAATAGATGTTGGCGTCCGCCTGCTTTTTCATACAATTTGCTACGGTTTTGAAACACGCCTTCCGACAATAATTTATAACAGGACCGCAACGTATGAAGCAGGACTAGATTATGGGCCATTTCGCCAATCAGTGAATGAAACTCCACATCAGCCAGGGCTTCTTCCTTGAAGTTTTCACTTTCATGGGCAAGGCGCATTCTGGCAACACATTTTTCAAGCATGTCTTTATCGAAACTGGTTGCTCGTTCTGCGGCAAAGCTGGCTGCAATGCCCTCGATCTCGCGGCGATATTCCAGATAATCAATGGTTGCTTTGCGATGAAGCGGGAGCAAGGAGGCTATAGGGTCAGAAAACACCTGCCCGATGATATCGCACACAAAGGTTCCATCCCCTTGACGTCGTTGAAGGATTTTACGACTTTCCAATAATTCGATCGCATCGCGTAACACTGGACGCGAAACACCCATATCAATCGAAAGATCGCGCTCCGGCGGCAATTGATCTCCCGAGCGTAAAACGCCCTCCAGCACCAAAGCTTCAATTTGGTGGGCCACATCATCCGATGAACGGCTTTGCTTGATTTGTTCGAAAACACTCATACTATATCCCTGAACTGTCCTAGAAGTAAATCAAAATGTATAAATGGTCAATTATTCTTACCGTCTGCGAGTAAGATATTGGTGTTTAAGTTTGGACTTGGCTGAAATTGATATAAAAATGAGTAAATTTGCCAGCGATCCATTTTGGCGTTGCAAAATTGGTAAATATAGTTTACCAATTTTTATTGAAGAGCTTATATCAAGAATTTGTTGCGATTTAGCGAGTTAATTGGAGGAAGTCATGTCTACAATCGAAATGCCAAAGCCAAGCCAGTCGCTGATAGCGCTAAAGGCCAAAGTGGTTGCAGAAATGATTGCTGCCATTGGCGATCGGGGGGTGATTTTTGAGCCGGAAGAAACGATTGCCTATGAATGCGATGCCTTAACGGCTTATCGTTGCCCGCCTCTGGCGGTTTGTCTGCCTGCAACAACGCAAGAAGTCGCCACCATTCTAAAAATTTGTTCGGCCTATGGCTTGCCGGTTGTGCCAAGAGGGTCTGGCACATCTTTGGCCGGAGGGGCTTTGCCTACAGCAGACTCAATCGTGATCGGGGTCTCTCGCCTCAATAAAGTACTCGAAGTTGATTACGACAACCGCTTTATCAAGGTGCAGTCAGGCATCACCAATTTGGGTGTTAGCGGCAATGTTGCTGAAGCTGAGTTCTTCTATGCACCCGATCCTTCTAGCCAGCTTGCCTGTGCGATTGCAGGCAATATTGCGATGAACTCTGGAGGCGCTCATTGCCTCAAATACGGCGTGACTACAAATAACTTGTTGGGCGTAACTATGGTCATGATGGATGGCGAAATTATCGAAGTGGGCGGTGCGCATTTGGATAGTGGAGGCCTTGATCTATTGGGCGTTATTTGTGGCTCAGAAGGTCAATTCGGGATTGTTACTGAAGCGACTTTGAAAATACTTCGCAAGCCAGAAGGCGCAAGGCCAATCCTGCTTGGCTTTGATGAAAATGAAGTGGCAGGCGCCTGTGTCTCGGATATTATCAAAGCAGGTGTACTGCCTGTTGCCATGGAGTTCATGGACAAGCTCGCCATTATTGCTTGTGAGAATTTCGCCAAAGCAGGATACCCCATGGATGTGGAAGCCTTGCTCATTGTCGAGGTTGAAGGCTCACAAATTGAGATTGCCGAACAGCTTGAAAAAATCAAGGCAATTGCCATCAAACACAATCCAAAAGTCATGCGCGAAAGCAGCTCAACCGTCCAGTCAGATTTGATTTGGAAAGGGCGCAAAGCGGCTTTCGGCGCAATGGGACAAATGGCCGACTATATGTGTATGGATGGAACAATCCCGACTTCCCAATTGCCATTTGTTTTGCGCCGGATGCAGGAAATGTCGAAAGACTATGGTCTTGGTGTTGCCAATGTTTTCCATGCTGGAGATGGCAATTTACATCCCCTTATTCTCTTTGATGCAAATAAAGAAGGCGATCTGGAAAAATGTGAAGCCTTTGGCGCTGACATCTTGAAACTATGCGTTGAGGTTGGCGGTTGCCTGACTGGCGAGCATGGTGTTGGCATTGAAAAACGTGATCTAATGATCCACCAGTTCAACGACGCAGACCTTGAAATTCAAATGCGGGTTAAAGACGTTTTCGACCCTGCTTGGTTGCTAAATCCAGCCAAGGTTTTCCCAATGGCAACAAGCCACACCCGCCGCAATGGCAATACAAAAAAGGTGGCGTGAAGAATGGCGAAAGCACAATTGCCCAAGAGCGAAGAAGACCTAGCTGAGATCATCAAGTCTGCCAAAGCCAAAGGACAGGTTTTGTCCATCAAAGGCGGCGGAACTCGTCCAATAGGTAATCCTGTATCTGCCGACGCAGTTCTTGCGACAACCTCGATGACGGGCATCACACTCTACGAGCCGGGCGCTCTGACGATTGTTTCCAAAGCAGGAACCCCCCTTGAAGAAATTGAAAAGGCGCTGACAAAGGAAAACCAACACCTTCCTTTTGAACCAGCCAATTATGCCGGTCTGTTTGGTATAAAATCCAAATCTACCATTGGCGGCGTTGTTGCTGCAGCTGTATCAGGCCCGCGCCGGATCCAAACCGGTGCCTGTCGTGACAGCTTGATCGGCGTTCGCTTTGTCAGCGGTGACGGCGACATCATCAAGAATGGTGGCCGTGTCATGAAAAACGTGACCGGATATGATTTGGTCAAACTGATGACTGGAAGCTATGGAACCCTTGGCGTGTTGAGCGAAGTATCGTTCAAAGTATTGCCCAAGCCTGAACTGACTGGTTCGGTGTTTATATCTGGTTTGGAGGATAGCGAAGCGGTGTCGGTTCTTGCCAAAGCGTTATCATCGCCTTTTGATGTATCCGGCGCAGCCCATCTTCAAAAAGATGCTAATGGCAATCCACTAACGCTTGTCCGTGTGGAAGGATTCACTGAATCGATCAAATATCGCACCGAAGAACTCAAAAAACTGATCGCTCCCACCCTGCCTTCACAAGCGGAAATCAATATCGATATCGATCCTGTCTCAACTAGGAAACAATGGAACGCAATACGCGATATTGAAGCCTTTCAAGGTCGTGAAGGCGCGGTTTGGCGCGTGTCTGTAAAACCAAGTGATGGGCCAAAACTTGTTGGCGAATTATCAAAACAGATGGAACTCGAAGTGCAGTTTGATTGGGGTGGCGGCTTAATCTGGTTACTGGTCGATAGTGGATCGTTGGATGATGCCAAACAAATTCGTAAGAGCGTTGATAGTTTCGGCGGCCATGCGACCTTAATACGCCGTGCTTCTGATTCGGATATCGAAATTGAAAGTTTCCATCCTGAGCCAAACCGTATTGCAACCATTTCGCAAAATCTCAGACTACAATTTGATCCAGCGGGTATTTTAAACCGCGGTTTGATGGCGCCATTTTCTGCTATGACAAAAGAGAGGGCATAAGTCATGCAAACCAATTTTTCCCTCGCTCAACTGGCTGATCCGGATGTTTCCCATTCAGAAAAAATCCTTCGCAAATGTGTCCATTGCGGTTTTTGTACCGCAACTTGCCCTACCTATCTGACCTTAGGCGATGAGTTGGATAGCCCACGGGGGCGGATTTATCTCATCAAGGATATGTTGGAAAATGATAAACCTGCCGATGAGAAAGTCGTAAAGCATATTGATCGCTGCCTGTCCTGTCTTGCTTGCATGACAACCTGTCCGTCTGGCGTCAATTATATGCATCTGGTTGATCACGCGCGGGCTCATATCCAAAAGACCTATAAACGGCCTTTTATGGATCGTATGTACAGAGTGGTTCTTGCCGCTGTGTTGCCATATCCAGCTAGGTTCAAATTTGCTCTCTCTGCGGCGCGCCTCGGAAAACCGTTTGCAGGTTTGTTAGGCAAACTTCCAGGTGGAAAACCAATGGCTGCGATGTTGGCATTGGCTCCTTCCAAACTGGCAAAGGCTGATCCATCTTTGGCAAAAGAAAAACATCAGGCAGAAGGCCAGCGAAAAGGCCGTGTAGCGATGTTGTCAGGCTGCGCCCAAAAGGTTCTTGATCCACAAATTAATAAGGCAACCATTGATCTTTTGACACGTCTTGGCGTTGAAGTTGTCACGCCAAAAGGTGAGGGGTGTTGCGGAGCGCTTGTCCACCATATGGGTCGCGAAGCAGATTCCCATGCTGCGGCCAAACAAAACATTGATGCATGGATGGGTGAAATCGATAATGGTGGCTTGGACGCCATTATCATCACGACATCTGGCTGTGGCACCACGGTCAAAGACTATGGGCACATGCTGAGAGAGGACAAAGCATATGCGGAAAAAGCCGCTACTATTTCAGCGCTTGCCAAAGATATTACGGAATATTTGGCAACGCTGGAATTGCAGCCATCAACCACTGGCAACGGCATTCGCTTGGCCTATCATTCCGCGTGCTCCATGCAGCATGGCCAGAAGATCAAAGATGAACCGAAGAACCTTTTAGCCAATGCAGGCTTTAAAGTGGTTGATGTTCCAGAAGGACATTTGTGTTGCGGATCGGCAGGTACCTATAATATTTTGCAATCTGAAATTTCAGAACAACTGAAAGATCGAAAGGTGGCAAATATTGAAAAAATGAAACCAGACTTGATTGCAGCAGGTAATATTGGATGCATTACCCAAATCGCCAGTGGGACGGGCATTCCAATCATACATACCGTTGAATTGTTAAACTGGGCCCATGGCGGGGAGCGACCTGTGAAACTCGCGGGTCATTCGTTTGACAAAACACACAAGCAAATGGTTGCCGCCGAGTAATCGTCTATTTTACCGCCAATGATCCTTGAAAAATTGCGCATAAAAAAACCCGCTCTCAAAGCGGGTTTTTCAATTTAAATTGTTAGCAACAAATTAGTTTTTCTTGTTGAACAAAGCCATGAATGGATTGTTGACCGGGGTGAAATAGGGAGCTGGACTTTGGCCAGGGCCAATAACAATCACTTTGGTTCCAATGCTGGTCAATTCATAGAGATGCTCAACATCCTTGTTGTTCATGCGGATGCAACCTGATGACAGGTTTAGACCGATTGACCAAGGTTGGTTAGTGCCATGAATACGATACAGCGTGTCTTGGTTGCCTTTATAAAGATACAATGCACGTGCGCCCAATGGGTTTTCTATGCCGCCCTTCATGCTTGCAGGCAATTCACGGCCCTGCTCGCGCTCACGAACACGCATTTCCGCAGGCGGCGTCCATGTTGGCCATTCAGCTTTGCGTTTGATTGAAACTTCACCGTTCCAACCAAAACCCTCACGCCCAACGCCAATACCGTAGCGAATGGCTTTGTTTGTGCCCGTCACGTAATAAAGAAATTTTTCATCTGTATGAATAATGACCGTCCCAGGAGCCTGACTGGTCTTGATGGAAACCGTGCGACGGTTGAATTTCTTAGGGACTTTACGCTGATCAATTCTGCGTTTAACTGGCGGATCTTCCAGCCAGCGGCCGCTATTAATGTCAAAATAACGCGCCTGCGCATCTGATACTGCCATCGTATTGGCACCAATAAAGGTTCCAAGGGCGATGATCAATGAAAGTCCAATCCTCGTAAACATTTGATTTCCCATATTTTCTACAGCTTCAAAGGGCATATCGAAGCTTCTGCCGCAAGGTGAAGGAAATATTACTGAAAAGCAAGTTTGTCCAAGTTCACATTTTGGACAATTACGTCAAAAATTTAGAATTTTTTGAAGACTGTTGGAAAAAAGCAACAATCCCGCGAATTAGATAAAATACTTCACGGGATCGATATCTAATTCTATGTGAATTGCCTATTATACAGGCAATTCAGTTGAAAATTTAAAGTACAACCACCTTAGTACCCACTTTAACCCGTTGATAAAGATCGGTAACGTCTTCATTACGCATACGGATACAGCCAGAAGACATCGCTTTGCCAATAGTGTCAGGCCTGTTTGTGCCGTGTATTCTGTATAATGTACTTCCAAGATACAAAGCGCGGGCCCCTAATGGATTTTCGGGGCCTCCAGCCATAACGACAGGTAATTCGCGACCCTTGGCCCGTTCACGCTGGCGCATTTCTTCTGGCGGACGCCAATCGGGCCATTCAGCGCGGCGGGTAATTTTCTCGGTACCTGACCATTCAAATCCCTCTTTGCCAACACCAACGCCATAGCGCCGTGCCATGCCATCTGCTTCAACCAGAAACAGGAAACGTCTGTTGGTATCGATCACAATGGTTCCTGGCTGTTGATTGCCGGAATAGGCTACCAATTGCGGCAAGAACTTCGCATCAAGACCTTCTTTTGGCGCTGATACAGGTGCTGGCGCACTGGCTTGCGTCCGTGCAGCCGGGCGGATAAGAGCGACCGATCTCACTGCTTTTTGTCTTTTTGGTTGTGTAGCAAGTTGCTGGCGGATAGCCGCATTGCGCTGCATCAATTTTTGGTATTGCTGGTTGTTTCGCAATTGCAATATCCAGGGTGATGCTAGGTCACCGGACAAAACAGTTGCTGGTGGTGTGGAATATCTTGACCCGGAAAAAGACGGGGCAGCAGAAAGCGACAAGGCAGTTGCCGCTGAGAGAATTACCAGAATGTTACGCATATCAAACTCACTACATTATTGCATACGGTGGTAGAAAAGGTGCGTAAGTTAGAACGCGCCGCTTCACTTGCCCTATCATGCGCGTTGATTGGCAACTGAATTATGAATCAAAGCAGTTTCGTTAAAATTTGAATGATTCATGGTAACTGCCCCGTTGATAAGGACAGTTAATCAAGTATGAATCTAGAAGATTTTTGCCCTGATACGGGCGGTAAGACGTGCCGTCAGCGCCGCTTTGCGTCCGCCAAAACGCTTGGCAGCACGCTTTGTACAGCTTCTATTGTAGCACCATTTTTAATGCGGCGATCATACAGCATGTTCATGATGGTTCGATCAAAACGGGTAAATCTCGTATGTTTTGATCCGTCATTAAACATGCTTTCGCTAAGGGTCGGGTGTTCGTTCAAAGGGCCAAGCCCTTGAAGAATTTCTTCAGCCATACAGCGTTTAAATAAAGCTTCGCCTCCATCTGAAACAATAACCGCGTCTGATCTGATTATAATGCCCGCGAGGGAAAAAACCGAGCGCACGATGCATTTTCCAGGAACTTGCGCGGTGGGGCGACGGTAAACTTTTTGGCGCGCAATTTTTACATAATCCGCACGGTCAACCACATAGACATTGAAATTAGCTAAGGCAGCATTCTTAGTGGTGGCGACCGATAGGCCGCTAACAGACCTATTCAAATACTTGATAAAACCGCGCACGCTATTTGTACGATCTTTCGTGGACAGGTTATGGATTTTGATGCGTACTGGACCATTAAATTTGCGCACGTAATTCGACTGAATGCCGAATGGAGCAAATTCAGCACCAAAAACGGTCAGATTAAAGCCACGAATAATTTCTGCGTCGCTTGCCGCTTTTGCGTTCGAAAACAGCATTGCCAGCATGATGATGCTGAAGCAAACAAACTCAAATGACCTGACAATGCAGTTTCGTATCACAGGCATATTCCAAATTCAGCGACCAACAGGTATTTTCAGGTCAATTCTACCTAACAAACAAAGCTGTCTTGGTATGACTACTGACAGGTTTGGGCCAAACAGTGTTCTATGCTAGGCCGATACCAACTTTAATACCATCGAACCCAAAAAGGAAAAGGAATTTAATGAGCAAAGAGACAGGTTTACTTCTTGGTGAAGATGGAAAGACCAGATGCTGGTGGCATGGCAATCAGGAAGGCTATTTGGAGTATCACGACAACGAATGGGGCCATCCCGTTACAAATGATACGCGCTTGTTTGAAAAGATATGTCTTGAGGGATTTCAATCAGGCCTTTCCTGGCTAACAATTCTGCGCAAGCGGGAGAATTTCAGAAAGGCCTTTGCTAATTTTGACATTAACAAAGTAGCCAAGTTTGACGACAACGATATTGAACGGCTGGTTCTGGATGCTGGTATTGTGCGCCATCGTGGCAAGATTGTATCGACCATCAACAATGCCAATAGGGCATTGGAACTGCAGAATGAGTTTGGCTCTCTCGCCGCTTATTTCTGGAGCTTTGAACCGGGCAAAGATCAACGTCCAGAAAAGATGACCATTGAATGGGCGTTCGCAAACACCTTTTCAGATGTATCAACGAAAATATCGAAAGATCTAAAGAAACGTGGCTGGTCTTTTGTGGGGCCAACAACGGTTTATGCTTTCATGCAAGCCATGGGTCTCGTCAATGATCACATCGAGGGATGTCATTGTCGCGAAATCACCGAGGCCAAACGCAATGGTTTGCCGCGCCCAATATTATAGGTTTTAAACGCGTTTGTTTTTGGCAAGTATTGCAATGGCAATACCCCCAAGGATGAGAACTGACGCGATGACAAAGCGTTGCGTTATCGGTTCATTCAACAATAGTAATCCGCCGATGCCAGCAATTACTGGCACTGAAAGCTGAACAATGGCCGCTTGAGTGGATTTCAGATTCTTCAACACCTCATACCAAAGCGCATATCCCATGGCAGAGCTGATAGCGCCTGACGCGACGGCCATTACTATGCCAAACAGACTGACAGTTAGATGTTGGATTGCCAGCAGAGCTAACAATAATGCAAAGGGCACAGCGCGGATAAAATTACCCTTGGTGGCACTCAAAGGATCTGCGGCGTTTTTTCCTCGCAATGAATAAATACCCCACGCAATTCCTGAAAGGGCCATCAAACCTGCCGCAATTGGGTTAGGGGCTGAAAGGCCGGGCGAAACCAGCCAAAGGAAAGCGCCAAAAGCGATAGTCATGCCCGTAAGTTCAAATAGCGTTGGCCTATCACCGCTGTAAATTGCCCAACCAATCATGGTGCCTTAGACGCAGGAAAACAATATCAATGCTCCCATGCCAGTTTCCAATGATACATAGGCGAAAGAAAATGCAGCAGCATAAGCAAATAATGCAAAAGCAGAAACCCAGTTGCCGCTAGCCTGTTTGTGCGGCTTTGTGCTTTTCGAGGTAAAACGAACCAGCAGCAGAAGCATGATTGCACCACTTGCAAGGCGGATGAGCGAATAGCTTGCCGGATCGATAGCCATATCACCAGTTGAGCTATCAAGCGCCAGTCTGCCGAAAACCGAATTTGCAGCAAACGCAGTCATGGTCAAAAGTGTTAGTAGAAATAGGCGCATGGTCTTGTCCAGATGAAACCATCGCCTTACCATGGACGTAGCAAATACCAACTGCACAGTTTTGTGAAGAGATATGAATGCCATGAAGGAACAAGCAAATTTCCTTTATACGATCAATGGTTCAAAGGCTCAAAAAGCGGCTTTGGCAGAACTGCGCCAGACGGTTATGGAAGTCGGTGATGGGTTAAAAGGAGTCAACCAAATTTCCGAAAGTTTAAAGTGGGGGCAACCAAGCTTTGAGGCAACAAACCCTAAAACAGGCAGCCCAGTCAGAATGGCCCCCGTTAAAAACAGCGAAACGGGCTATGCGCTTTATTTCATTTGCACGACAACTTTGGTCCAGCAGTTTCGTGAGCAATATGGCGGTCAACTGACATTTGAAGGAAACCGCGCGATATTGTTCGAAGTAGAAAAGGATTTTCCAATAGATGCAGTCAAACACTGCATCGCCATGGCGCTAACCTATCGGCTTTTATAAGTTTTCAGCGGTTTGTTATCAAATTGCCTGGAATATCTTTAAGGTCAGCACTAAGTAACAGATACGATAGCGACGTCTTTCCTTGATGGTTTTGGAGTAATAAAATGACCAAACATACCAGTAATTTTGCCATATCAATGATGGGTGCGCTGGTGCTTGTGTCTGCTAGTGCGGTTGCAGCCAATGCAATGACAGTGCCAGCACAAATAAATATTCAGAGCTCAAAAAGTCAATCATTCGAGCAACGTATCATCCAAACCGCAAGCTCTAGTGAAATCAGGCAGAGCCAAAGAGATGCAAGAAACAAGTATAATCCAAATGCTGCTCTCATCGGTCAAATGCTGGGCGGTGCCAAATCGCTGGATATTGGCGGACTTGGAAGGCCTGATGTTTCACCAAGACATTACGCCTATTGCGTACGAAAATACGGATCATATCGGTTTGAAGACAACACCTATCTTCAATTTTCAGGCACAAGAACCCAATGTGTCTCGCCGTTTTATGCTGGTGACGAAGCCGCTAGATAGGGCAGGCTCCACTGCTTGGTTTTGACCAATGGCAAAGTATTGCTAATCCATAAAGTCGAATAAGTCCGGCCCGATTGCGCCTTCAATTTTCAATAGAGCGCGTTTGGTATCAATGCCGCCCGGCGCAGAAAAGCCTGTCATCTTATTGTCGACTCCCACAATCCTGTGGCAAGGGATGATGATCGGAATTGGATTGCGCCCAAGCGATTGCCCAACCCGCTGGGAGTAAGCCACATCGCCCAGATCTTTTGCCAAATCGCCATAGGTGCGCGTTTTGCCCGGCTCAATCGCCCGCGACAAGGCATAGACCTGCTGTTCAAACGCGCTGATGCCTGACAAATCCAGCTGAATATCTTCCAGTGTCTCTGGTTCGCCCTGCATCAATCGGACAATGGCAGATATTGCTTCCAGAATATGAGGCGGTGGCGAGGTGGCCTCCTCTGCATCTTGCGCACGTTTCAACAAACGTTTGCGGGTCAGGCCATCATCCGCTTCAGGAAAGCTTGCCGCCATCACGCCTTTGTCGCCCCATGCGATTCCGCATCGCCCAAGCGGGGTGTCAAAAAGGTGTAAATGCGTTGCTGCCAAGATATTATTCCTGAAATGAGGGTGTCGTTTGGTCTTGTTACCAAAACATCTATCGGTTAGGTAAGCGTGAGTTTCAACCCTTGGCAAATTTGCGTTTCGCATTCTTTGCTCCAGCGCACCTTAAGCGCCATCAAATTGTGATTGATCGTTATGTCCGAACAGAACCCAGCGCAAAACCAGCAGCCGAAAAAAGACAAGAAAAAAGTTAAGCCGCAAAAGCTGCGCGCACGTCTGCCTCGCGGTTTTGTGGACCGTTCGCCCGACGATATCCGCGCAACGGATTTGATGGTTGCCAAAATACGCGAAGTCTATGAGCGTTATGGCTTTGATCCGGTGGAAACACCGATGTTCGAATATACCGATGCCTTGGGTAAATTCTTGCCCGATGCAGATCGTCCCAATGAAGGCGTGTTTTCACTCATCGATGATGACGATCAATGGATGAGCCTGCGCTATGATTTGACCGCGCCGCTT
Source organism: Nitratireductor sp. (assembly GCA_017854535.1). Lineage (GTDB taxonomy): Bacteria > Pseudomonadota > Alphaproteobacteria > Rhizobiales > Rhizobiaceae > Salaquimonas. The sequence continues at coordinate 3,919 of JAFMHL010000004.1, read as the reverse complement.
GCCCGCCATGTGGCGGAAAATTTCAACGACATCCAAATGCCATATCGCACCTATCGCAATGGCTGGGTGTTCAGAAATGAAAAGCCTGGTCCGGGCCGCTTCCGCCAGTTCATGCAGTTCGATGCTGATACGGTTGGCGCGCCGGGCGTTCAGGCGGACGCAGAGATGTGCATGATGATGGCCGATGTGATGGAAGCCTTGGGCATCAAGCGCGGCGACTATGTTATCCGCGTCAACAACCGCAAAGTGCTGGACGGGGTTATGGAAGCCATCGGCCTTGGCGGTGATGAGAATGCAGACAAACGCCTCAACGTCATGCGCGCGATTGATAAGCTGGACAAATTTGGTGTTGAAGGTGTTCGGCTGTTGTTGGGGTCCGGTCGCTGGGATGGCGGCAAAGAAGGAGAAGGCGATTTCACCAAAGGTGTTGGGCTTGATCAGAAAGCTATCAATTCTGTGGTATCTTATATTTCTGCTGGCATAGTTGGGCAAAGCGATGAAGGACTTAGTAGCGTCGGTGGAATTTCACAGAACGAAAACGAAAAATTCAACGATGGCATTTTCGAACTTACTTCGATGAAAGCATTGTTCGATGCAGCTAGTTACAATGATGGCCGAATTCAAATTGATCAGTCCTGCGTTCGTGGTCTCGAATACTACACTGGCCCTGTCTATGAAGCGGAACTAACCTTTCCTGTGACCAATGAAAAAGGCCAAGAGGTCGTCTTTGGTTCTGTTGGCGGCGGCGGGCGTTATGATGGTCTGGTTTCCCGCTTCATGGGTCAACCTGTTCCGGCAACGGGATTTTCCATCGGTGTGTCCCGCTTGATGACGGCGCTGAAAAACCTTGGCAAACTCGAAGGCTCGGAAAAAACCGCGCCCGTTATTGTGACTGTCATGGACAAGGATATCGATGCCCTCGGCAATTATCAAAAATTGGTTCAGTCGCTTCGCAATGCGGGTATCAGAGCAGAAATGTATCAGGGCAATGCCAACGCAAAACTCGGTAAGCAATTGCAATATGCCGACCGCCGCGATTGCCCGATTGCGATCATTCAGGGAACCGATGAACGCACCGCTGGCAAGCTGCAAATCAAGGATATGATCGAGGGTCGAAAACAAGCTGCTGCGATTGCGTCCAATGAAGAGTGGCGCGAGACCAGGCCCGGTCAGTTTGAGATTGATGAAAAGGATTTGGTAGCGGAAATTCAAAAACTATTGGCAGAGCAGGCAGCGGAACGAATTAATGGCTGATATTACCCCCCTCTGTCACTTCGTGACATCTCCCCCACCAAAACAAACGGGGGGTGGAGATACGCCGTACGCGATATTTCGCCAAATACTATCTCCACCCTTGGGGGGAGATGTCCGACAGGACAGAGGGGGGTATAGTCTCCCATGACAGCAACGACCCTTAAGATCGAAACCTTTTTCAAGGAGCGTAAATGCGCGCTGCCAGACATTGGTATGCTGCAACCTGCTGATCCGATTCTCAACGCGGCGGGTGAAGACATTCGTCGGCGTATTTTCATGACCAATGACCAGCTTGGCCGTGATCTATGTCTGCGCCCTGAGTTCACAATTCCTGTTTGCCTCGATCATTTGCAAAGCACCAAAGAAAAAATGCGTTATGCCTATGTGGGCAAAGTGTTCCGCCAACGGGCTGACGAACCAGCCGAGTTTATGCAGGCGGGTATAGAGGATATTGGCGCGGCTAATGCCATTGCGGCTGACGCAAAAAGCCTCCTTCAATCCATCGAGCTATTGCGGATGCTTGGCAAAAACCGTCTTTCCGTTACGATTGGCGATCAGGCCATTTTCGAAGCTGTGCTTACCTCTCTTGGTCTGCCGAAAACCTGGCGTGAAAGACTGCTCCGTGCCTTTGGTGATAAAACGCGTTTGAGCGCAGACCTAGACCGATTGTCAGGTGAAACGAGCGAACAGTCCGCCGACTTGCCAGTTGATATCATCCAGGCCATTCGCGAAAAAGACAGCTTGACGCTTACGACCTTCATCGAAAGTGAAATGGCTAAAGCCAGCATGTCTTCCCAACATGGGCGCAGCAGCGATGAGATCGCCAAGCGGATGATGGAAAAAGCCGAGCTTGCTGAAACCCATTTGAGTGACGATAAGCGCAAAGTTCTGGAAACGTTTTTGGCCCTTGATCTAAGATTGAAAAACGCAGACCGGAAACTCTGGTCATTCGCGCGCAAGTTTAACATTCCCTTGGGCGATCCGTTGGAAGATTTTCACAAGCGCATTGTTGCGATTGATAAACTTGGTTTGGAAAATGTTGCTATCCGCTATAAATCAGCTTTCGGAAGACGCCTGGATTATTATACGGGCTTCGTCTTTGAGGTGAATGGTGTTGGAAAGTCAGCTGCCAAACCTCTTGCAGGTGGCGGGCGCTATGATGGTCTGTTGACGGTCCTAGGCTCTAAAGCAAAAACCCCTGCCATAGGATTTGCAGTCTATGTCGACCGGGTTGTTGGTCCAAGAGGTGCAGCATGACGCTTACAATAGCACTTCCCTCCAAAGGTCGTCTAAAAGAAGATGCCATCGCAGCTTTTGCCAAGGCTGGATACAAGATCGAATTGCCAAAAGATCAGCGCTCTTATCGCGGCACGGTCAAAGGCATGGATGATGTTGAAATCGCATTTCTATCCGCCTCTGAAATCGCCCGCGAATTGATCGCTGGAAACATCGCGCTCGGTGTAACAGGCGAAGACTTGGCCCGCGAAGCGATTGCCGATGCGGACGCCTATCTGGAATTCAAAGCCAAGCTCGGCTTTGGCGGGGCCAATGTCATTGTTGCCGTTCCCGAAAGCTGGATTGATGTGGACACCATGGCTGATCTGGATGACGTAGCAGCCGAATTTCGTCAGCGCCATCATCGCCAATTACGTATTGCCACAAAATACTGGCAACTGACGCAAAACTGGTTTGCCGATCACGGAATTGCCATGTACCGGATCGTGGAAAGTTTGGGCGCAACAGAAGGCGCGCCGGCGGCAGGAACAGCGGATGTCATCGTCGATATTACTTCAACCGGATCGACCTTGGTTGCCAACCATCTTAAAATTCTCAGTGATGGTATTATTCTTCGCTCAGAGGCCAATTTGATTGCATCGCGTAAGGCGAAATTATCGAGAGAAGATCGCGCGACCTTGAAAGAAGTCTGCGCCGCTGTGAGCAAATCTCTTAAATAAATTCAAAATTAGACAAAGAAAAACCGCCTGATTGTTGTGGGTGAATCAGGCGGTCTCTGTTCATGCGATTTGGCATAGCCTCACCGCATGGGGGAAGTGGGTCGGAAGCTTAGCTGCGGCGAGCATCCACCGAGTAGCTGCCAGCACCTGCAACAGACAGGGCAAGGAAGCCACCAGCGATCGTGATGTTTTTCAAGAACATCGTGAATTGCACTTGGTCTGCAGGATCAAAATGGAAGATAAATCCTGCAAGGATGCAGAAAGCCGCTAATGCATAAGAGGCTAATTTGGTTTGAAAGCCAACAAGGATGGCAACGCCAGCCGCGACTTCAAAAATAGCTGTTAGCCAAGCAAGGATCGTTGGCGCTGGTAGGCCTTTGGATGCGATATATCCTGCAGTTCCGGCAATGCCTCCAAACTTCATCAAGCCAGCCATAATAAACATAGCAGCCAGCAAGATCCGGCCGATTAGAAGTGCAATATTGTTGTTCATGTGTTTTCCCCTTTGTTTGAATAAGATGATTACATAATAGTCGATATGATTGTAAAGTGAAATACAGCGAACAAGAACGCACTGTTCACTATTTCAACGAAATACATATCTTGGTTATACATGCCAAAAGGCCGCCCCGAGGGACGGCCTTCCTAATTATTCAGCAGTTAGGCTAAGATGCCAACTCGCGAAGCGAGTTCTTACGTCATGCCGCCAG
>JAFMHL010000071.1 GCA_017854535.1 Nitratireductor sp. | reverse complement strand
CTTTGCGGTCGCCTCCTTATTCAAGAGTATTTTGAGATCCATCGGGACACTTAAGGAATCAACATCTTCCATTATGATGTATGTGCCATTTATTTTCGCTTCTTCAATGGAAGCCAGTCCTGGAGGCTGCATTCTTTCTTGCTCGATCAGCTTATCCGCCCTCTCCCGATAAGACTTCGCCCAATTTTGCTGCTTGCGCCGTGAGATCAATTGCATTGTGCGCTCGTCATCCAACTTGCGCCGGATACCGTCGATCCACCCAAAAGCGATCAGTTCATCCAGCACATCGAACCGAGATACATATTTTTCCGGTGAAGTGTCTTTCTTGTAAGTAATCAGCCAATAGCTCTCCTCTGACTCATGGTTCTTCCTCAACCAGTCATGCACTTCTTCAAAGCTTTTGATCTCGATTTTCTTCATGTCCTCAGTTTCGCGCATTGCCTTATTCCCCTTTGTAAGGGCGTAGTTTGGTGGCCTTTAAACGCTTTGCTCGCTGTCCAGCTTGCCATCTAATAAAACCAAGATAGGCGAGTTGGGCCAGTTGGCGAATGCCGGGGACTGAGAACAACCATGCGAAGTATTTGAAGAATGGTAGTTCCCGCCAAATGCGCGCAAAGGCATCTACGCCGATATGCCAGTGCTGATCAGGTTGTGCGGGCAAGTTACGCACATGAAATTTGCCGAGAAGATCTGCCGTGTTTTTACCCTTTGGCAGGTCAGTGGCGTTTAACACGAGAATATTGGTCCAGCTAATGCGGCATTGTTTATCAAGCCTTTCGTAGAACTTGATTTCCCAACGGCAAACCGGGCAATCACCATCGTAAAACACTTCTATGTTTGGCTCGTAATCCATAGAGCTAACATAGGGTGTGAGAGACTATTTGCCAGCTTTTAGGTGATACATAATGGTTCGGTTTAAGCCAGGCCTGCAGCCATTTTCTTAAGGGCAGTTATTGCTTCTTGCTCTCTGCCATCTGGTACAAATAGGTGATCGTGATAATAGCCCGATAGGGGATTAACACCCATGTTGAGTTTGGCAAGCGCGGTCGTTATTCCTGCCAGAAACCCTACAGCTTCAAGTGATGAGTGCACATTGAGCGTGATCATCCGGGAGGGGAATACATAATCAACGCCTGCTGCCTTTGCTTCGTCTTTCAAAACGATAAGCGTCGTACCTTCAGCCTCGCCAAAGATCATTCGTGGCTGAAGACCATCTGGCAGTTTACCATCCTTCAAGGTCACAAAAACATATAGGCCTTCCACCAACGTTGCGGACATTGTTTCGATCAGCCGATCGAGGTTTGTTTCTCCAGTCATTTTTGCTTCTTTCACAAATTGAGATTTTTAGTGAGCTAACTCATTCTGGCAAATATCCTCCTGCTGCGGGCGTTTCGAGCATCACAGCATCTCCGGCAGAAACGGTTGTTTGGTCACAATGTTTCAGCGTATCAATTGTGCCGTCTTTGCGTCTGATCTGCGTCTTGCCGACTTCGCCATCGCCGCCGCCTGCAAGCCCCTTTGGAGCGTTATAGCGGGATGAAGAAAGGATAGCGCAGTCCATGTCTTCGAGAAAACGCATGATACGCCGACAACCATCGCCGCCAGGGAATTTGCCTTTGCCGCCCGAACCCTTACGAATGGAAAACTCTTCCAAAACAACCGGATAACGCATTTCCAAGACTTCAGGGTCAGTCATGCGGGTATTGGTCATGTGAACATGAACGCCTGATGCGCCGACAAAGCCACGCCCATTGTTCATATGTCCGGCTGGCGCGCCGCCACAGACGGTCTCATAGTTCTGGTAGTGCTCATTTCCATAGGTTAGATTGTTCATGGTGCCAGGCGCGTTTGCTAGAGCTCCCAGAGCCATCAAGAGGCAATTGGTGACATGCTGGCTGGTTTCTGTGTTTCCGGCGATTACAGCGGCGGGATAAACAGGTTTCAGCATGCACCCCTCTGGAATGATGATGTTGATCGGTTTTAAACATCCGGCATTCATTGGAATATCTGCTTCTACCATCAGGCGGAACACATATAGCACAGCAGCGCGCGTTACGGGTTCTGGTGCGTTAAAGTTGTTTTTTGCTATGGGTGAGGTTCCAGTAAAGTCGACTGTTGCTTCGCGCTTCTTCTTATCAACGGTGATTTTGACGCTGATCTGCTGATCATTGTCCGTTTTATAAGTGTAATGGCAGTCAGCCAGCGCATCGATCACACGGCGCACGCTTTCTTCAGCATTGTCTTGAACATGCACTAGATAGGCCTTGACGACTTCCATAGAGAAGTGGTCGACCATTTTGCGTAATTCGTTGACGCCCATTTCGTTGGCAGCAATATGCGCCCTGATATCGGCCATATTCTGGTCCGGGTTACGGGCGGGCCATGGATGATCGGTCAGAATTTTCCGCATACCTTCTTCCTGAATGACGCCGCGATCAACCAGTTTGAAGTTATCGATTAGCACCCCTTCTTCATCGATATGTGTAGCGCGCGGGGTTGCACTGCCAGGTGCCATTCCGCCTACATCAGCGTGGTGACCACGGGCAGCAACCCAGAAGATAACGTCTTTTTCCGCATCATCAAATACAGGGGTTACCACTGTGATGTCGGGTAGGTGGGTGCCGCCATTATATGGCGCGTTCAAAATGAACACATCACCGGGATTTATATTGCCCTTGTTTAGCGAAATGACCGTTTCAACAGAACGATCCATTGAACCCAAATGAACCGGCATATGTGGTGCGTTTGCGACAAGAGATCCATCGGGTCCAAAGACCGCACAGGAGAAATCGAGGCGCTCTTTTATGTTTACTGAGTAAGCAGTATTTTGCAGCGTTACGCCCATCTGTTCTGCGATGGACATAAAGAGGTTGTTGAAGACTTCGAGCATGACAGGATCAGCTTCGGTGCCGATGGCATGGGCGCGTTGCATCGCCTGTGTACGAGTTAAAACAATGTGGTTCAGTTTGGTGATTTGTGCCTGCCAGCCGGGCTCAATAACAATGGTTTGATTTGGTTCGATAATAAGGCCGGGGCCTTTGATGCAATGGCCTGGCTTCAGGTCTTTGCGAGGGCAAACGCCTGCATCGTGCCAAGCGCCATTGGTGAATATTCTGGTGATATTATCAGCGGCAATAATGGGGTCGACCATGGGGTGCTCAGGCTCTTCAATGCCGGCTCCGCCGCCAACTGCTTCGACCTCAATTGCTTCGACAATTAATTGCTTGTTTTCGAAGACAAAACCAAACTGTTTGCGGTGTAGCGTTTCGAATTCTTTGGTCATCGTAGCTGCATCTGATAGCTCTACTTGAATAGGCATATCGGTTCCGTCGTAACGAATATGCGCGCGAGCAAAAATGCTTATAGATGAATCACTTACATCCTGACTTTGAAGTTCTTTGCGCGCATCCAGTTGAAGTTCTGATTCAAGTGACTGAAGCTCTGTTTCGAGCGATTTATTCAACGGCAGAACCAAAGCTCTTGTGCGGTTCGCGCGAATTTTCGCAAGGCCCATTCCGTATGCAGAAAGGATGCCTGAGAAAGGGTGAATGAGAACGGTTTCCATGCCCAAGCTGTCCGCTACGGCGCAAGCGTGTTGACCGCCTGCACCGCCAAAACAATTAAGCGCGTATTCGGTAACATCATAGCCACGTTGGACCGAAATCTTCTTGATTGCATTTGCCATATTTTCAACAGCGATTTTCAAAAATCCATCTGCAACTTCTGCCGCTGTTGAACCTGTTTCTTTAGCGAGCTCTTCGAACTTTTCACGCACGATATCAGCGTCTAAAGATTCGTCCTGGTTCGGGCCAAAGATATTTGGGAAGTGTTGTGGCAAGAGTTTCCCGACCATCACATTGGCGTCTGTTACAGCCAAGGGGCCGCCACGACGATAGCAGGCTGGACCAGGATTAGCGCCAGCTGAATCTGGCCCTGCTTGAAAGCGACCATCTTTATAACGAAGGATTGATCCTCCCCCAGCAGCGACAGTGTGAATGCGCATCATTGGCGCGCGCATTCGCACGCCCGCAACTTCTGTTTCAAAGGCGCGTTCCAACTCGCCATCATAGTGTGACACATCAGTAGATGTACCGCCCATGTCAAAGCCGATCATCTTTTCAAAGCCAGCGAGATGAGAAGTTTCGACAGCGCCAACAACTCCGCCAGCAGGACCCGACAAGATGGCGTCTTTGCCTTGGAAGAGTTCAGCGGCGGTCAATCCACCTGAAGACATCATGAACATGAGTTTTGGAGATTTTTCTTTTTCCGACAACGCATCCGTGTTGCCGTCCGTTCCCGCACTGGCACTCGCTTTGGTGATCCCTAACTCGTCAGCTACCTGTTCCACGTAACGGCGTAAAATGGGTGAGAGATAGGCGTCGACAACTGTGGTGTCGCCGCGACCAATGAGTTTGACCAGTTGTGAAACTTCGTGGCTGACAGAGACCTGTGCAAATCCGACTTCGCGAATGATGGCGCCAATTTGCTGTTCGTGCTCGGGGTATTTCCAGGCATGCATCAATACGAGGGCAATTGAGCGGATCCCGTCTGCCTTCAATTTTTCCAAGTCCGATTTAATTTTCGCGAGATCCGGCGCTTTTTCGATGGTTCCATCGGCAAGTACGCGCTCATCGATGCCCACTACGGTTTCATATAACTGTTCTGGTTTGATGATTTCTTTTGCGAATATATCCGGGCGTGCCTGATAGCCAATGCGCAATCCGTCTTCAAAGCCTGTTGTGATGAGGAGAGCTGTTCTATCGCCTTTGCGTTCCAAGAGGGCATTGGTGGCAACAGTCGTGCCCATTTTTACGGTATCAATCCGCTCTGAGGGTACTGCCTCGCCTTTTTTTACACCCAAAAGGTCCCGAATGCCTTGCACAGCTGCATCGCGATAGGCCTCAGGGTTTTCAGATAATAGTTTATGAGGATGCAAGGAACCATCAGGCGCGCGTCCAACAATGTCGGTAAATGTGCCGCCACGGTCGATCCAAAAATCCCATTTACCGGTGACTGCAGCTTCGTTGGCCATTTTAGTTCTCCAGATAGACGATTATGTGCTGATAAGAATAAGCTTGCTTATAACGACAATTTATCGATAAATTGTCAATGTTAATATGTAGCAATTCATATGATATTTGAAAGGGTGTTTTGTTATGCCGAAGAAGTCGGATGAAACAGTTCACGACCAAGAAAGTGGATTGGGTAGGTCTATTGGTCCTGTGGTTTCTGCTGCGCATTTGGCAAGCGGTGCAAATCCAGCATTATCTGAACTGGAATATGCCATGACATTAACTTCCAATGCCATGCAACGCTGGATGGTTCTTGGCACAACAGCCAGTGGTTATCCGGGCCTAACGTCTATGGATGTTCAGGTAATGCATTCTGTGCATCATCGCCAGCGGGTAAAAACCCTATCTGAACTATGCTTGATGCTTCACATTGAAGACACGCATCTGGTGAATTATGCGATCAAGAAGCTGGAAGCGCTCGAATTGTTGAAAACAGGTAAACGGGGCAAGGAAAAAACGGTTGAAATTACGGAGCAGGGGGCAACGGCCTGTGAGCAGTATCACAATATTCGCGAGGCGCTTTTGATTGAAGGCATCAAAACGCTTGGTCTTGATCAGAAAGAAATTTCTGCAGTTGCCCAATTGTTGCGCACTTTGTCTGGTCAATATGATCAGGCTGCCAGAAGCGCGGCTAGTCTTTAAAAGGAAACGAAATGCGCAGGCTATTTGTAGGATTGGTTTTTATGGCTATGAATGTGGCGCAAGCTGCGGCTTCTGACCTAGCTGGTTCTGAATAGGGTTTCGAAAATTCAGATAAACGCTTTATTCAGTTCAAAGCCGATGGGAAGGTCTTTGGCCATGGTGGTTGTAACCGCTTTTTTGGCGGATACGAAATGAGATCAGATCATCAACTGAGTTTCTCGGCGCTTGGCGCAACGCGTATGGCTTGCCCCAAACCCGACATGGATAAAGAAATGGAATTTCTTGGTTTGCTGGAGAAAACAACGTCCATTGAAATCGATGGCCTTCGCCTTTTTTTGTTCGATGCTGAGCGTGAGCTTTTGGCTGAACTGGTCCGCAAGGATTGGGACTAGCTGGCGTTTTTGGAAAAAGTGCCGCAGTCCGCGCAAAAATTATCTCTTCAAAGCTTGCGACGAGTCGCATAAGCAAACTTCATGTCTATCTGGACCCAAATTGGTGAATTTATATCTACCCTTGCAACGCAGGCTTTTTCAGCTGCGGTTGAAGGGGTGCGCACTTTGTTTGAAGGGGATCCGATTACCCGCAAACAAGTCTCCTTTTCCATCGCCATCATTGCGTTATCTGCGAAAATGGCGAAGGCAGACGGCGTTGTAACCATCGATGAGGTGGTAGCCTTTCAGGAACTGTTTGAAGTGCCTCGCGAAGAAGCAAAGCACGTGGCGCAAGTGTTTGACCTTGCTAAGCAGGACGTTGCAGGCTTTGAAGCTTATGCAGCGCAAGTGAAGCGCTTGTTTCCCGATGATGACGATATTTTACGTGATGTGATTGATGGTCTTTTTCACATCGCCAAAGCTGACGGTCTGATCCACGAGAACGAGTTTTATTTCGTTGATAGAGTGGCCGAAATTTTCGCGTTGGAAAGTCGTGTTTTCCAAGGCATCAAATTACGTCATTTGCACCCGGAAGAGGGGAATCCCTATCTCATTCTTGGAGCAGATGAGAACTGGGATAATGCCACCTTGAAAAAGCACTACAGGAAAATGGTTATGGAAAACCATCCTGACCGAATGATATCGCGCGGTGTTCCTGAAGAGTTTTTAAAAATTGCCAATGACAGGCTTGCTGGTATTAATTTGGCTTGGGATCATATCTGCAAGGAGCGCGATCTTTGATGGAAAAAGCCGACACATTATGTGCCTGCGAAATTCGCCAAGCTGTCAACTTTAACGACCGGCTGGTTGCTGCGCCTGATATTTTATTGCTGCATTATACCGGAATGCCTGACGGTGAGGGTGCATTAAATTGGCTTTGTGTCGAAGAAAGCCAAGTATCATGTCATTATCTTATCCATGAGGATGGCAGTATTGTTCAAATGGTGCCTGAGGCCAAACGGGCCTGGCACGCGGGCAAGGGAAGCTGGCGCGGCAACGAGGATATCAACTCTAGATCTATCGGGATCGAGATTGTAAATCCCGGCCACGAACATGGTTATCCCGACTTTCCCGATCAGCAGATCGAAAGTGTGATCACACTATGCAAGGATATTCTTGCGCGAAACGCGATAGAAGCGCGCAATGTACTTGCGCACTCAGATATTGCACCAGGCAGGAAATGTGATCCTGGGGAAAAGTTTCCCTGGGACGTTTTGCATAAAAATGGTGTCGGACATTGGGTCGAGCCTGCGGTGTCCCAAAGTGGACGGTTTTTTGCATTGGGAGACAGCGGTCAGCCGGTGCAGGCGTTGCAAGGATTGTTGGCGCATTACGGATATGAAGTTGAAGTTACTGGAAACTTTGATGAAGAGACACATAAAACAGTTCGTGCTTTCCAACAACATTTCCGTCAAAAGAAAGTAGATGGAATTGCGGATGTGTCTACAATTGAAACTTTATACAATCTAAATAAAGCGCTCTAATTTGATAAGCATACCTTGTAAAGCCCCCTCATTATGGGCCATTTCTTGATAGAGTTTCTGGAACTGGAGGT
>JAFMHL010000070.1 GCA_017854535.1 Nitratireductor sp. | reverse complement strand
CGGCCCTTTGCAGCCGTTGGCTTAATTTACGGGCCAGCAGCCCTGTTTCCCATTAGCGGACATTTGGATTTATCAGCACTTCACTACCACGATGTCGGCTAAGCGGATTAACCGATTGGTGTTTTCGTTTGCGAAATCAAGTGGGTCATTTTTGTTCTATGAGGGTATGCTTTGAAGATTTATAAGATGAAAAATCGCTAGCAACAGATTATTAGAGTGCTATAAACCGCCTCATAATATATTGTGAAATCAACTGTCTTGACAGCTTTTCGTATTGTGCATTCTTTGCCAGAGCAAAAAAGCCACTTTTTATTTTTGGAAAATAACTTGAAATCTGACCCTCTTTTTAACCCCAACCTCCGGGCTTTGCTATTTGATCTGGATGGTACATTGATTGATTCAGCGCCAGATATAGCTGCTGCCATCAACACATTACTGGCTTGGAAAAGTCATCCGGCGCTCACTTTGGATCAAGTGCGCTCCATGATCGGAAATGGCGTGAGGGTGCTTGTCGGGAGGGCTTTCACTTTTCGAAACGATATGCCCAATGAAGACCGTTTGAATGAATTGACGTCTGAAATGATGGGTATTTACGCGGATAATCTGACCAATCTTACCGTTCCGATGGCGCAGGCCGATGCCTTATTGATTGCAGTGAGGCAAAAGGGCTTGAAGATGGGGCTGGTGACGAATAAGCCGGAGGTATTTTCGCGCGAAATTCTCGCCCATTTCAAATGGGACCACTATTTTGAGTCCGTAGTTGGTGGTGACACTTGCCCGGATAGAAAGCCTGCACCGGGCATGTTGTTTCATGCCTGCTCAGAACTGGGCGTTAAACCCGAAACAGCTATTATGGTAGGAGACAGCCCGGCAGATATTGATTCAGCCAAAAACGCTACGATGAAAAGCATCGCCGTTTTTGGGGGCTACACAAACATTGCGGCTGACAAACTTGGTGCAGACTTGGTTGTTAATGATCTGGGTGAGATACTATCTCATATACTTGAAATAGACTGACTTTTTAGAGCACGTTTTGCGCTTGCTCAATTGAAGGGTGCTGGTTCAGAATTAAGATCTGTTGAGATCAGGAAAATCGGTGAATTTCGCAATTTTCCATCATTCTACCGATGATTTGTTTGAACGCATTGCCATGACCAACGATAGCAAGCGGCTTGGTAGCAACTGTTTCAAGTGATTGGACGAAATCTGCAATTCTGTTTGCAAATATATGCTCTGGCTCAATCGCAATTTCGGTGATGTCCCCAGTAACATGATGCCACCATCTGTCATCAAGGTGATCAAACGATAAGTCAGGAAATTCTTTTTTTAGAGCCTTAGGCCCGCGCCCAACATCGCAACTATGGGAAAGCAATTCATGATGTCCCGTTGCCACCTCGATGGGCGCGATGCCATCAAACATATGCAATGATGTCTGAACGGCTCTTGTAAGGGGAGAGGTAATCACCTTGGAGATGCCCAACTTGGCAACCTTTTCCCTTGCCGCCTTAGCTTGTAATTTTCCAAATTCTGTTAAAGGTGCATCAAAGATCAACGGGTCACCATTGCCAGTAAAAGCAGCGTTGAATTCCGATTGGCCATGTCTGACAAAATAAATACTCATTAGCTCGAATTAAACTATATCTGGGTTTTTGCAATGTGGTTCGTGATATTCTGCGGTGAATATAAGTGCCAAATCTCTTGTCATATAATTGTTATGCACAGGCACTATCTGAGCTGGTGTTTGTAAAGATGCGGGGTTAAGCTGAACTATCACGCATCTAATTTGGGAGTATTTAATCGTGAAAATTAAACAAATTCTAATGGGCTCTGCTGCAGTAATTGCCTTGTCATTTTTTGCTGTTGCACCTGCGGCAGCACAAGACTGTGAACGCGGAACGCTGGACGAACGTTATTGTGATGTGGACGGAGATCTAGTGGCAGACACACCAACCGATCCATCGCAACTGGTTGATCCAGAGACGCTAATTTTTGCCTACACACCTGTTGAAGACCCTGCAGTGTATAAAGAGGCATGGAGCGATTTTCTCGTTCATATGGAAAAACTGACAGGCAAGAAAACACTTTTCTTCCCGGTTCAAAACAATGCTGCGCAAATTGAAGCTATGCGCTCAGGCCGTCTGCATATTGCAGGCTTCAACACAGGTTCAAATCCGCTGGCAGTAAACTGCGCGGGGTTCAATCCGTTTACCATCATGGCTTCAAAAGACGGTGGCTTTGGCTATGAGATGGAAATCATCACCTATCCTGGCAGTGGCATTGAGAAAGTTGAAGACATCAAAGGTAAAGTCCTCGCGTTTTCTTCTGAAACCTCAAACTCAGGATTTAAAGCTCCATCAGCTATCCTAAAGGCTGACTACAACATGGTTGCAGGCACTGATTTTGAAGCCGCATTTTCCGGCAAGCACGACAACACGATTTTAGGTGTCGCGAACAAGGATTATCCAGCAGGGGCGATCGCCAACTCAGTGATGGCGCGCATGATCAGCCGTGATGTGATCAAGGCAGATCAAGTCGTATCGATCTACAAGTCGCAAACTTTTCCAACTACAGGTTTTGGCACAGCCCACAACTTGAAGCCGGAACTAAAGGCAAAGATCAAGGAAGCGTTTTTCTCATTCCCTTGGGAAGGTTCAAGCCTTCAAAAGGAATTTGAGAAGTCCAATGAAGGCCAATTCCTTGAAATGAATTATAAGGATTTCTGGGACGTCATCCGGAAAATTGATACTGCAAATGGTGTTTCATACACCTGCCAGTAATCGCATCAAGGTTCAAAAAAAAAGAGACTGCGGGGGCAACCTGCAGTCTGGAGAACTATTGCGCGAGGGCAGATGCTTCAACTCAAAAAACTAACCAAGACGTATAAAACTGGCGACCAAGCCCTTAAAGCGGTCGATCTTGAAATACCTGCCGGGCAAGTGTTAGCCCTTATTGGGCCTTCTGGAGCGGGAAAAAGTACTTTGATACGTTGTATCAATCGTTTGGTGGAACCTACGTCTGGCAGTGTGTTGCTCAAAGGCGAGAACATCACCAAACTTGGCAGCAAGGGTTTAAGGCGTGCCCGCCGCACGATGGGGATGATATTCCAGGAGTATGCCCTAGTCGAACGTCTGACAGTCATGGAAAACGTACTCTCAGGTCGTCTGGGATATGTTGGTTTTTGGCGTAGTTTTTTACGCAAATACCCTCAATCAGATATTGACGAAGCCTTTCGCCTTCTCGATCGCGTTGGTCTATTGGAGATGGCAGACAAACGCGCTGATGAATTGTCTGGCGGCCAGCGCCAGCGCGTGGGCATTGCAAGAGCGCTCATTCAAAATCCTGCGCTTCTTTTGGTTGATGAACCAACCGCATCTTTGGATCCTAAAACATCTCGCCAAATCATGCGTCTGATTTGTGAATTATGTGAAGAGAGGCGACTTGCGGCTGTCATCAATATTCACGATGTTGCCTTGGCTCAAATGTTTGTACAGCGTATCATCGGGCTCAAACTGGGTGAGTTGCAATTTGATGGAACTCCCCAGGATTTGACAGAAGATGTCCTGACGCGAATTTATGGCGAGGAAGACTGGCTGGCGACCATCAAAAAAGTAGAGGATGACGAAGCTGAAGAGTTGGATTCATGAGTGCTGCTTTGCAAATTGATCAACGTCTTGGGAAAGGCTGGTCAAAGCCTCATTTTATCAAAAACCCAATCATTCGTTGGGGATTCTTGCTTGCAATAATCGTCTACCTTTATCTCGCGGTAAATTCGATCGAGGTAAATTGGGCTCGCATCAGCGAAGGTTTGAGCCGTGGTTGGGAATTCATAAAGGCCTTTTCAAATCCGGATTTCACCTCACGGGGTGGAGATATTTGGGATGGAATGGTTGAGAGTATTGTCATCACGATCACTTCAACAGTTGTTGGCATTATGATCTCCATACCAATAGGTCTTGGTGCTGCGCGCAACATCGCGCCTCTGCCCGTCTACTTGATTTGCCGGGGCATCGTTTCTCTTTCCCGCGCACTTAACGAAATCATCGTAGCCATATTGATGGTTGCCATTTTCGGCTTCGGCCCATTGGCGGGTTTCATCACTCTGAGCTTTGCAACAATCGGATTTCTATCCAAATTGCTTGCGGAAAACATCGAAGACATGGACAAAGTCCAAGCTGAAGCGATCAAGGCGACAGGCTCGTCCTGGCTCCAATGGATCAACTACGGCGTTCAACCTCAGGTCATGCCTCGGCTGATCGGCCTTTCAATTTACCGCTTAGACATCAATTTCCGCGAATCCGCCGTGCTGGGTTTGGTTGGCGCAGGTGGTATTGGAGCGACCCTTAATACTGCTTTTGACAGATATGAATTTGACACTGCCGCTGCCATTCTTCTGATTATCATTGTGATCGTTATGGCCCTTGAATACCTCTCCGGCATCATCAGAGCGAGGGTCCAATAATGCCTATTAATCAAAATAATGGCGTTAAAAGTTGGCGCCTGCACACTCAAAAACAATCCTTGCTCCGTTGGTTTGGTTATCTCGGCGCTGTTGCAATTTTCATGTATTGTTGGAACAAAATATCCGAGGTTACGACTTGGTTTTTCGTTTGGGATGCACCCCGAATTGCTTCCGACATCGGTTCGCGGGCTTTCCCTCCAAGATGGTCTTATATGGACAAACTTTGGGGCCCGATTTGGGACACGTTCAACATGGCAACAATCGGTACAATATTGGCCTTGATGATGGCTGTGCCAATTGCATTTTTGGCTGCGCGAAACACAACGCCTAGTGCGTTTTTCATTCGGCCAGTCGTCCTGTTCATCATTGTTGCAACACGGTCAATTAACTCGCTCATTTGGGCATTGTTACTGGTGGCGATAATTGGCCCTGGCGTATTGGCAGGTTTGATAGCAATTGCGATCCGCTCCATCGGGTTTTGCGCGAAGCTTTTGTATGAAGCGATAGAGGAGATCGATCTTAAGCAAGTGGAGGCAGTTACTGCGACTGGTGCAAGCCGATGGCAAGTCATGGCTTATGCGATTGTCCCGCAGATTCTGCCAGCCTTTGCTGGAATTTCTGTGTTTAGATGGGACATCAATATTCGCGAGTCTACCGTTCTAGGTCTTGTTGGCGCAGGCGGAATTGGCCTGCAATTACAGTCTTCACTCAACACATTGGCTTGGCCGCAAGTGGCATTGATTTTGCTCGTCATATTGTTTGCCGTGGTCATTGGCGAGTGGGTCTCTGCAAAGGTGCGCGGTGCCATTATCTAATCAGCCAGGACAATACTTCGAGGACTTTGATACCGAATCGGCTTTTAATTTTTATGAAGCCGTTCGTGATCGTCTGCCGAAAACGAACTATCCAACTTCGCCGAAACATAAGGCTGGACTGCTGGATTTGGTAGACCAGTGTGATGTCTTTGTTTTTGACGCGTTTGGTGTCTTAAATGTTGGCAATCGACCCATTGCGCGCGCGCCGGAATGCATCGCTGCATTGCGCGCGAAGGGCAAGCGGGTTTTTGTTCTTACCAATGCTGCAACACTTCCCAAACCTCAATCAGTCCTGAAGTTCAAAAATTTGGGATTTGATTTTTCTAGTGACGAAATAGTCACCAGCCGAATGGCTGCTGAAAATGCGATTTCGACAATGAATGTGGAGCGCTGGGGTGTGATGTCCAAAGCGGACTTCTCATCCGATGATTTAGATGTTGATTGTGTCCTATTGGAAAATGATGCAGCGGTATACGATGCAGTAGACGGTTTTCTTTTTCTAAGCACTTGGGAATGGAACACCCATCGTCAACGTATACTTGAAGCTTCTCTGGCGAATCGACAGCGCCCAATCTTGGTTGCTAATCCAGATGTAATCGCGCCATTGGAGGAGCGGTTTTCCACTGAACCTGGTTATGTGGCCCATCGTTTGGCGGATTTGATGGGTGTAACGCCAGAGTTTCATGGCAAGCCATTTCCGTCGGTGTTTCAGCTCGTGGAAGGGCTCCTCGAAAAAGGGGTTGATCCAAAGCGTATCTGCATGATTGGCGACACATTACACACCGATGTGTTAGGTGGCGCTTCAAACGGTTGGTCAACCGTTCTTGTGAGCGATCATGGGCTTTTCAGAGGCGCTGACGCCGAAGAATATATCCGTAAATGTGGTATTGTCCCCGATTGGATTGTGCCATCGATCTGACCATTTTGGTCGAAAGAAACTAAAAATGTATGTGTTTGTTGAATTGCTTGGGGGCATTGCTTTACTCTTGTGGGGGCTGAGAATGGTCCGCACAGGTGTTATGCGCGCCTATGGAGCATCCTTGAACAGGCTTGCAGGCAAGTCCGAAGACAAAGTTCTGCCGGCCTTTCTCTCGGGTCTTTTTGCTGCCGCTATGCTTCAAAGCAGCACTGCCACAGCGATGATTGCGGCCTCGTTTTCTGCGCGTGCTGTCATAAGTGTGACAGGAGCTTTTTACATTATCTTGGGCGCTGATATTGGAACTGCTATCGCGGTACTGCTCGCATCCCAAAAGATTATCTGGTTAGCGCCCGCACTGATTTCAATTGGCGTATTTGGTTTTTTATCCACGGAAAATTCCAAAAGGCGCAGCATCTTCAGAGCGTTTATCGGCATCGGTCTGATTTTGTCGTCACTGGCGCTGATAGGGCAAATTGGCAATGGTCTGTTTCAGTCACCGGAAGCGAAAACCGTTCTGGGTCTTTTGCTTCAGCAACCATTTTTGCTTGCGCTGTTTGCTATTTTTCTAACCTATCTGGCCCATTCCAGTCTGGCGGTTTTACTTCTGACAATAGGATTTGTCACATCAGGATTCATTGATGTTGCCTCAGCTCTTTATTTGGTTATTGGAGCTAATATTGGCAGCGGATTGCTACCGGTTCTTGCCAATTTGAAAGCGCCAAGGTTGGCGAGAATTCCGGTCACAACGAACCTAATCCTACGCGGTATGGTTGCTGTAGTGTTCTTTTTTGCTGTGCCACAAGCGCTTGAACAGTTGGCACTATTTTACGATTTCGCCAATGGTATTATTCCTGCGGTCTTTCATATTGTTTTAAATGTCACGGTCGTTTTGGTTGGACTGCTGTTGAGCAGACCCTTGCTTCGTTTCGCAAGCTCTCTTGTGCCGAGAGATGAAAATGATTTTAAAAAGGTGGAGCCAAAATACCTCGATGACAGTCAAATATTAAAGCCTGGAATTGCGCTTGCCTGTGCAAAGCGCGAGGCGCTTCATTTGGCGGAGATTTCACAGGTAATGCTGTCCAATGTTTATCTTGTGTTGAAAACCAGTGACCAGAATTTACTGGAATCAATTGTTGCTAAAGATGACGATGTGGACCGGCTTTTTGACGCCATCAAATTATATCTGGCAAAAACCATGCAAAGTGAACTGACCGAAGACGAAAGCCATCAGGCTCAAGAGATTTTGAGTTTCACGGCAAACATGGAACACATTGGAGATATTGTTGAAAGCGGGTTGATGGATATCGCCCGTAAGAAAATCAAACAGCAATTGGTATTTTCAGACGAAGGATTTGCCGAAATCAGAGCGCTTCATCAATTGGTTGTTTCCAGTTTTGAACTGGCAATCAATACATTCGTTTCGGGAGACCCTGAACTGGCGCGCGAATTATATGATGCCAAAAACGAGATGAGAGATCAGGAGCGCATTTCTATTGCGGCCCATTATGCGAGGATCGGCAAGGGGCAAGTCGAGAGCATTTCCACCAGCTCGCTTCATATTGATTTCATCCGTGATCTCAAAAGAATCAATAGCCATCTAACTTCAATTGCCTATCCGGTTTTGAAAGCATCGGGAGAAGTGCCTAAAACTGACTGGAAACGTAAAATTGACTAGCTAGTGTGCTCGTAGAAGAATCCGACTTTTTTTGGCTCCGTATTCACTGTGCAGACTGTTTAAAG
>JAFMHL010000038.1 GCA_017854535.1 Nitratireductor sp. | reverse complement strand
ATTGAGTCCTTTTACGACCTTCCAGGTATGTCGCTGACACGATATTTTGTTGGGGAGATAATGCGGATATTTGTCTAAATTTTCAGGATTCGTTTACCGAGATAGAGTTTTTCTTGTTGATGTTAACTTTATTTAGAATGCTTTGACGTAACCTCGATAGTTCCACTACGATTTAGATTGAGCAGGTAACAATGTTTTTGAGGTTTCTTCGGAATATCGGCGGCAATTTTGCCATAGCTTTTTCATTGCTCACAGTTCCACTGATGGGTGCAGCCGGCCTGGTCGTTGATTATTCGTCCATGCATTTTGCAAAGTCTCATTTACAGGATGTAGCGGATGCAGCAGCGCTTGCTGCCGCTAAGGAATTGGCACTGTCTACTACGACAAAATCTGAAGTGGTCGGGGTGGCAGAAAACTACGTCGCTGCTGATTTTGATACACAAAATAATGGAACTCAATACGTCAAGGTCTTGACGACTCTCGCAGATGATCGTTCTGAAGTTACTGTGGATTTGGACTATTATTGGCAACCGTTTTTTGCGCATTACATGAACAGTGATGTTCTTCCGATCCGTGTAAGCGCCACAGCGAGACAGGCCGGTAGCGAACCAATGTGCGTGCTTGCACTTAAGCCGACGTCTAAAGATGGGTTAAACATGCGCGGCAAAGGCTCACTTAATACTGAAGGCTGTACTGTCCATGTGAACTCAACAGATAAAGACGCGATACACCTGAACAAAAGTTCCACCATGAGTGCGCTCAACATCTACACAGCCGGCGGCTACAATGGTGTAGATACCAGTTTCTCTCCTGTTCCGATCGTCGACAGCCCCGCCGCAGAAGATCCACTTGCTGATCGTATTTCACCTAAAGCTGGCTCCTGTACAGAGAATGATTTGAAGATCCACGACAAGAAAAAGAAAGTGAAACTTATCCCGGGTACTTATTGCGGGGGCATTGATGCCTCTGGCAAAGTCGATATTTTACTCAAACCAGGCGTATATATCTTCAAGGATGGCCCGCTCAGCCTTGGTGGTGCTGGCAAATTCAAGGGTGACAATGTCTCGCTGGTCTTTGAAGGCGATCTGTCCACAATGGATATTGGCCCCTCGATGGCAATCAGCCTAAAGGCGGCAAGGTCAGGTGCTACTGCTGGCATTCTCATTTTTGAGGATCGAAATGCAAAACTAGGTCGTACCTTCACGATCCGGAGCAAGAATGCCGAACAGATGGAGGGGGTCATCTATTTGCCCAACGGCAAGCTCTTTGTCGACAAGGCAAGCCGTGTTGGCCAGGCTTCAAATTGGAGTGCCATCATCGCTCGTGAAATCGAAATCGGCGATGGACCCCAAATCCAAATCAACTCAGATTACGGCAACTCTAATGTGCCAGTTCCCGAAGGTATCAGGGGAACCAGCGGCTATGTCTATCTGACGAACTAGAGTGAAAGAAAAGTTTAGAGATATGTCGTTACTCGCGGGATATTTTAGATATCAGGATCGTAGCTTTCAAAATAATGGAAATCGAACCAGACTACGTCGAATGGATAAACAAATGTCAGTACAGGAAGAAGAGGACATTCAGCGTTTCGAACGACCACGCCGCAACAAGGCGCTGAAAAAGGCGTTAATTGCCTTCAATCACCAACATAGTACGCGCCCCTGCGTTCTAAGGGAAATTAGTGAAACCGGCGCATTGTTGGAGTTAGATGATGCCACAAACCTGCCTATGAACTTCATACTGCATGTGGAGCTCGATGGCTTCAAGGTACCCTGCAAATGGATCAGGAAGATTGAAAGCTGTATTGCGGTTCAATTTACGGAACCAAGGGAGCCAACAAAACTTATCCGCAAGCAATCTGTAAAACCTTCTTTTGACCGACTGACGATGTTGATGGAAAGAGAACAGGAATTGAAGAAGATTATGGCCCAACAGCGAGCGGAGCAAGCCAGCGATATCGAAGCCAATACTAAAGAACAATATCGTACGCCAAACCGGGTGAAAGGTATAACATTCGGAAAGCGCCGATAGGACGGCAAAGTCGTCCAATACCCTTACTGCAGAGAACTTAAAGAGTTAAGGGGATTAGCTCCTAGCTGGCTTTGCGGGAGATGTCTCAGGGGAAACACTTGAACTCAAGCTATCCTTTTCAATCTAGAAGGTGACCGCAGATCAATGTCCACTTTCGAGTTGATCAAACGGTTTGGTTGATTTACATGAACGCCTGTTCACCGACTTGTTGTAACGAACAGTTCAGCGCTTTGGTTCAGAAAAGCTGCCCATCTGGGTTCCCGTACAAGATGGTCATGTATGAATTGATCATGTCATCCCCAGCTGTTTCCGATCGGGGCCAATATCATCGGGCCGCGAGTGTATATAGGTGGTGAGCTGCTCCTGAACCTCGCTGCCCCTCAGGATCATCAAAAAGTTTTTTCATTTCATTCGGATCATTTTCGAGATCGTAAAGCTCTCCAGCACCACTGATCAGATCGACTATCAGCTTGTGGGTGCGTGTTCTCACTGTGCGCAGGCTCAATTTGACCCCGGCTCTTGTAGGCAGCAACTCCCATTCATTGTAAGCAAAATCCCGAGTTGCTTCATCTGTCTCAAGCAGAGGGTTGTCTTCACCGAGTATCATGCTGTTGGCGCAATCAGCGGCGGCTTCATGATACGCAAGGGTGCCTGGAAATCAACCTATAGCGTTTTGTACAATAATTGAGAGGTCAAGAATCTGCGGAGGCTGGCAGATAATGTCTGCTTTGGCTATCAAACCCGATACGCACCTTGGCTAATACAAGGATGAGACCATTGACCGACATTTCATTGTTAAGCTGATCAGAGGTTTGGCTTAATTCAAAAAGGATTCCGCTCTGCCAAAAATTATTTGGTTTTGGATAACGTCTTTGCTTTGAATTGGGACTCTAGCTTTGCGCCATATTTACATTTATATTTTTTGAATATTTAACGCTTAGCTGCGGCTAGTTCGAAAGAGTGTCTACCATGGAAAATGCAAAAATCGCCTTACGCAAAAACGATGCGATTTCCCACGGTGTTGGGATGATGACGCAGATTTATGTGGATCGTGCTGAAAACTCTGAAGTTTGGGATGTTGAGGGTCGGCGCTATATTGATTTTGCGTCTGGTATTGCGGTTGTGAATACAGGTCACCGCCATCCAAAGGTTATTGAGGCCGTCAAAGCACAAATCGACCGGTTTACTCATACTTGCCATCAGGTTTTGCCATACGAGAATTATGTAAGCCTAGCAGAGCGTTTGAATGCGATTGTTCCAGGTGATTTTGACAAAAAGACCGTGTTTGTAACGACCGGTGCTGAGGCTGTTGAAAACGCCATTAAGATTGCTCGTGCGGCGACAGGACGAAACGCCATTATTGCTTTTTCTGGAGGATTTCACGGGCGTACCTTTATGGGCATGTCGCTGACCGGAAAAGTCGTTCCCTACAAGGTCGGCTTTGGCTCCATGTTGACAGACGTGTTTCACGCGCCTTTCCCGGTACCTTTGCACGACGTTTCAACGGAGCAATCGCTCGCTGCGTTGGAAACCCTTTTCAAAGCCGATGTGGATCCTGCGCGGGTTGCCGCAATCATTTTGGAGCCTGTGCAAGGTGAGGGCGGTTTTTACGAAGTACCGAAAGAGTTTCTAGTGGCATTGCGGGCGCTTTGCGACAAGCATGGTATGTTGCTGATTGCAGATGAAGTGCAAAGCGGGTTTGCTCGAACGGGTAAGATGTTTGCCATGGAGCATTATGGCATTTCTGCAGACATTACTACGATGGCAAAAAGCCTGGCGGGTGGCTTCCCACTTGCGGCGGTAACGGGACGGGCAGATATCATGGACGCACCCAAGCCCGGCGGATTGGGCGGAACCTATGGTGGCAGCCCCTTGGGCATTGCGGCGGCTCATGCGGTTCTGGATGTGATTGAAGAAGAGAAACTTTGTGATCGGGCAAACATGCTGGGTGCGCGCTTGAAACAAAGGCTGGAAGGTATGCGATCTGCGATTCCGGAAATCGTTGATATTCGAGGACCTGGATTTATGAACGCAGTTGAGTTCAATAAAGCAGAGACCAAAACCCCTAGTCCGGATTTTGCTAATTTGGTCAAGGCTCATGCGTTGGAACGAGGGCTCATCCTTTTGACTTGCGGTGTCTATGGCAATGTTATCCGCTTCCTTTCGCCAATCACCATTCAGGATGATGTGTTCAACGAAGCTTTGGACATTCTCGAAGAATCCATGAAAGCCGCTCGAAAAGGCTAAGTCTTCAAAGCAATAGACGGAGCTTTGGAGAACGGCAATTCGGGTTAGCTAAATCGGGAAATTGCTTAGTTAGTATTGTTGATTCTGCATAATAAACCTTGGCTTGGTCTTGTGCTGATTGACTTGGTGTCTAGTAATGGTAATTCGCAGTTTCCGAGACCTGCCTAAAAGCTTTCATTCTTTACAAAACGGGTTTTGCTTAATTCTCCAGGCCGTTTTGCTAATTCCAAACATTGACAGGGATTTATTTTGCCATGGCTGAAAATGCTAAAGCGCCACAAGAAATAATTGAACAATCTGTTCAAGAACAGTTTGAATCATTCCTGAGGAACAATGATCCCTTAGCGATGAAAGATTTGTTGGATTCGCTTAGTCTGAGTGAAGGCTTGCGTGAGATCCTTAACTTTTCGGCGGATGATCGTGATCAGATTTTCCACATGTTGCCTGCAGATACTGCGGCTGACTTGATCCGAGAAGCACCGAACGAGGTTGCGGTTGAGTTGCTTGAGCGGCTTGATTCAGATGTTGCAGCGCATATCGTTGAAGAACTGGATTCAGATATTCAGGCTGACGTTATCGGTGAAATGGACGACGATGATGCCGAGGCGATCTTGTCTGAAATGGACAAAGAAGAAGCCGATGATGTTCGCCGTTTGGTAACCTATGACGATGACACCGCTGGTGGCATCATGGTCGCAGAGTCTTTTACGTTCAAAAAAGTTGATACAGTTGGAGCTGTTTTAAAACGGCTGGCGAGTGATGAGGAGGACTTTGAACGTTATAGAGGCCAGCACCCTTATATCGTCGATAGAGTTGGGAAGCCGGTTGGTGTTGTCTCGCTACGCGGTCTTTTGACAGCAAAAAAATCCAGCCTTTTGACCGAAATAATGGTCAAGCCGATGACGGTCAATGTCAACGCGCGTCTTGATGAATTACGCGATGTGTTTGATGAGCATCCGTTCCTAGGCGTTCCCGTTGTAGATGAGCGCGGCAAACTTGCAGGTGTCGTATCGCGTTCGGCGGTCGATGAGGCCGTCCTTGAAAGGGCAGAAAGCGAAAGCTTGAGATTACAGGGTATCGTGAGCGAAGAAGTACGCTCGATGCCATTGATCATTCGTTCAAGGCGCAGGTTAGCATGGCTATCAGCAAATATCGTTTTGAATATTATCGCCGCAAGCGTGATATCCGCCTATGAGGCAACATTGGCTGCAGTCATCGCTATCGCTGTGTTCTTGCCCATGGTCTCTGACATGAGCGGATGCTCTGGCAATCAAGCTGTCGCCGTCACAATGCGCGAATTGTCTCTTGGCCTGGTGCGCCCAGTAGATGCATTTAGGGTATGGTTGAAGGAAGTTTCAGTCGGTTTAATCAACGGGGTTGTTTTGGGCATACTCATTGGTGCAGTTGCGTGGATTTGGAAAGGTAATCTTTATCTTGGGATTGTGATCGGCCTGGCCCTGAGCATCAATACAGTGATAGCTGTTTCGATTGGCGGGGTTGTTCCGTTGCTGCTGAAACGATTTGGCCAAGACCCTGCCGTTGCCAGTGGACCATTGTTAACAACCATAACCGATATGGCTGGATTCTTTTTGGTCTTGAGCTTAGCGACGTTGTTTATGCCGTTGTTAATTTAATACTAGTGCAAAGTACAAACGCAGACTTCAGCCAATTTACGGGCGCTTTTTTATACGTCCAATTGGTTGGAAATATTTTGTTTTATCAGGTCTTTGTAGACCGCTTGTATCCGCGCCATGATCTGTCTTTCACCTGTCCCAATTGATTTTCCGTCGATTTCAGCAACTGGCGTTTGGGCGCCAAATGTTCCGGTTAAAAAAGCCTCATCTGCCCCATAGGCTTCGTATAAAGAAAAGTTCTTTTCAAAAACTGGGATT
Source organism: Nitratireductor sp. (assembly GCA_017854535.1). GTDB lineage: Bacteria > Pseudomonadota > Alphaproteobacteria > Rhizobiales > Rhizobiaceae > Salaquimonas. Next base: position 32,162 of record JAFMHL010000038.1, on the reverse strand, counting down.
GCGTTGTCCTTGCAGATATCAATCACTTTTTGCCGCGTGACACCGTTCATGCAGTAGTCGCCTGTGGAAGTCCAAACTTCGCCGCGCCGGACAATAAAGAAATTACAGGCATTGGTGGTGTTCACAAAACCATGGGGATCCAGCATAAGCCCTTCATCAGCGCCCGCTTGTTCTGCCTGCAAACAAGCGATAACGCAATTGAGCTTGGAATGGCTGTTATATTTGGCATCCTGGCTCATGGGCAAGCCGCGCACTTGGGGTACAGTTGCTAATCGGATGCCTTTTTTCTGCAAAGTTTCAACGGGCTTTGAATGTTCCATAATGATTACCATGGTCGGACCCGATTGACTCAGCGATGGGTGTTGGAACGGTTTTACTTTGACGCCCCTTGTCAGCATCAGCCGGCAATGAACGTCGTTTGTCATGCCATTGGCTTTGGCAGTTTTAGTCAGCGCATCCAGCACGCCAGCTTTATCCATTCCCACATCCAGTGAAACTGCCTTGCAGGAATTGAAAAACCGATCCATGTGTTCGTCAAAGAAGGCCCACTTACCCTCATAAAGGCGCATGCCTTCCCACATGCCATCGCCCAGCATGAAGCCACTATCATAGACTGAAATTTTTGCCTCTTCGCGGGGAACTATTTCACCATTCACATAGATTTTTATATCCAGGTTTCTGGTGTCTTCGTCCGCTGCGTGGGTCGTGTGGCTAGATTCTGTTTTTGAAGGGCTCATGATGATGACGTTCAACCTGTGAAGGGAAATGAAGTCTCATATTAAACAACAAGGAGCCATCGTCCAGAGGTTATCTGGTGACATTGGTCGACCCTAAGCGGCGTTGCTTTGCCTTGCATAGGTTGGATTTGACATCCAGCCCATTGGATTTGCGAATAGTTCGTTGACATCCGCCACCGGCATGGGCTTTGCAAACAAATAGCCTTGCGCTTGGTCAATGCCCCTGCTTTTCACATATTGTAAAACATCGTGGGTCTCGATGCCTTCTGCAACAATGCGCAGTCCTAACTGGCGCGCTAGCGAAATACTCGTTCGAACGGTTTCAGCTGAAAACGCGTCAGTCAAAACATTGCCAATAAAGGATTGGTCGATTTTCAATTCGGTATAAGGAAACATTTTCAAATTTGCGATGCTCGCAGCACCCGTTCCAAAATCATCTATCGATAAATCAAAGCCCATGATCCGAAGGCGAGACAAGACTTCCACAGTTATGTGATCAAAATCGATGAATCCATTTTCGGTGATTTCGATGCAAATATTCTTACTGCTGACACCAGCTTTATTCAGGCGACTTATTAATGTTTCCGGCAAAGTTTCATCGCGGATCATTTGAGGTGGTAAATTGAAAGCAATTTTTTTGTCTTTCCAGGCCGCGCCTCCCTGGGCTAAGTCGTTCACCAGATGATCAAAGATTTTGATCGAGATAGCCTGGATAGACCCGTCTGCTTCGGCAATAGGGATAAAGGCGGCAGGCGATATCAAGCCCAGTTCAGGATGTTGCCAACGAGCCAAGGCCTCAGCGCCAACGATTTTCCCACTTAGTAGATCAACTTTTGGTTGGTAAAACGGGATAAACTCATCGTTTGCAATTCCATTCAAAATTGCTTCGCTGCTCATGACGTCGCTGGATCGGGGGCCATTGTGATTGGTATCTTCTTTTCTTGTTGCAAGAAGTCGATCAAGTGCTTGTTTGGTAAGCGGTTTACGGATTTGACCAGCAATGTTCAATCCATACATTTTTCCAAGACTTGCAGCACTTTCCAATAGAACATGCTCATGACCCGATATAATTATTATTTGTCCTTTAAATCCGAGATCACCCAAATGTTTTAGGAACACATAACCATCCATGTTTGGCATGCGCAGATCAGTAAAAATGACATCGGTTTCATGAACAGATGAAGCCAAAAGATCCAAGGCTTTTTGCCCATCGCTGGCTGATGTGATTTTTGATATACGAAGACTAGACAAATATGCCGTTAAAATAGCAATTTGGGTAGGATCGTCATCGATCAAAAGAACATTATGGTTTTCGTTCATTATATTATTCCTTGGGGCTGTCTGTCAGCATACCCATCGAAAATGAAATCCGGCTTATCAAGATCATTAAAATTGTTATGAAACTGCTTTGATTTCTTCTGGATGATTTGTTTCCAGATATTCCATAACTTTCAAGAATTCCTGTTCTGCGCAGGTGAACTCAACAAGATAATTTTGACTGCTGTTGATTTTTTCAAGATTTAACAAGCTCTCGGCAAGATGCCCGGCGCCGATGTTAAAGGCCATGGATTTCAAAGAATGGGCGTTGTCAGAAACAGCGCCGCGATCATCGCGCTCAAATGCGCTGCGTATTTCCTGGAAAACTGCAGGAGCACCAGCTGTAAAGAGCAGCTTGAGCTGCATGTAAGTTGCAGGGAACGTATCTCCTGCGATTTCCTTCAAATTGGTCATCAACTGATCATCGAATATATCGTCTGGCTGGTCTTGGGGCTCTATGGCGCAAGTTGCGAGGATAGTGTCTGGTTCAACTGTATCTTGGTGCTCGCGATCCATCCATTTTTCGAGCTTGGCAGCCATGGTGGCCATGGTGAATGGCTTAACCAAAATGTCATCCATGCCACTGGTTTTTGCGTCTTCCGCAATATGGCTAACCAGATGAGCGCTTAGGGCAATGATGGTCGCTTTGGAAGATGATAATGGGTTGTCGGAGGCACGAAGTTTTGCCGTTGCTTGAAAGCCATCCATTTCCGGCATGCTGCAATCCATGAAAATGATATCATAGGTTTTTGATTGCCCAAGATTAAGCGCTTCAAGGCCGTTTGAGGCAAAATCAGGACTGATACCGAATTGTTCAAGGGCCTGTTCAGTAACATGACGGTTCACCGAACTATCATCAGCCACAAGAACCTTAGCGCCGTGATAGTTTGGATAGCTCGAAATGTCATGATTGTTGTCAGAGTTATGATTTTTATTGACGGTGGCTTTTACACCACCGCTGCTCAATTGCTCGCTAACCGACCGTGATGAAAGGGGCTGATTGATGAAATCGTGGATCGCAGTCATTGTTAAAAGACCGTCGATACCCGTGTCACCCATCTTCGTGATTGCTATGCGCTTTTGGTCTTCGCGCGCGAAAAAGTTCGAACGGAAGAACTCCAGAGGCGCAACAACCAAATCAAAGTTGTCGTGAAAACGCGGGTCATTATTGGGTTCGTCCATAACAGTAATGTCAAATTGAGCGCCAACCAATTCCTGCTCGACAATTTGTCTGGTGATTGTGTCTGGCAAAAGAATCAAGGCTTTTTTTCCAAACTCAACCAGCTTGTTAGGTGCCTGCATATCCCAACCCGTTAGAGGTTTAGCGTTCAAAGGAATGATCACATTGAAAGTAGAGCTTTGACCCAATTCGCTTTCAGCCCAGATTTCTCCACCCATGGCTTCTACCAGTTTTTTACAAATCGCCAGACCCAATCCAGTTCCCCCGAATTTGCGGGTGGTGGATTGATCTGCCTGCGAGAAGTTATCAAAAATGGCGCTCAATTTATCCGTTGGAATACCAATGCCGGTGTCTGTGACTTTGATCGTTAGGCTTTGTAGACCATCTTTTTCGAGCGTATCCAGATACACAACGATCTGTCCGTCTTGGGTAAACTTAAGCGCGTTGTTCACCAAATTGGAGATAACCTGATTTAAGCGGGTAGGGTCAGCCAGAATTTGTGAGGGAACAGATTTTCCAACCTTTACGGCTATGTCCAAGCCCTTTTCATCAGCTGCTTGCCAAAAGAGGTTTAAAACATCTTCCGCAAGTGCGATCGGGTCGGTGTCTACTTTTTCGATCTCCAGGTGGCCTGCTTGGATTTTGGAATAATCCAAGATGTCGTTGATGATGGTCAACAGGCCATTGCCAGATTTACGAACGATTTCTGCGTAGCGACGTTGTTTGGGCAAAAGATCGGATGTTGCAAGAAGTTCGGCCATCACAAGCATGCCGTTCATAGGCGTTCTGATTTCATGGCTCATAGTTGCAAGAAATTCCGACTTGGCGCGGTTTGCTACTTCTGCTTCGTTCTTCGCCAGTTCCAAAGCCTTGGTTCTGTCGATCACTTTTTCTTCTAGGTTTGCCTGATAGTCCCGCAAAGCGGTATCGCGCTTTTTGATGCCATGGACCAGATTTTGAAATGACTTGGACAATATTCCAATTTCGCCCCTGGTATACTCGGGAAGATCAAACTCTAATTTTCCAGTTGCGCTTATGAGGGTCATTTCTTTCGACAGAAGGTGCAGAGGCTTGGTGATTGCGCCAACGAGTTTTTTTGAAAGAAACACGGAGAATAATGCCAGAATAAGCGCCATGGCAAAGTTGCTGAGCATATTCTTGATAAGGCCAATGTTCAGATTAGAAATATCATTGAGAAGATGAATTTCGCCTATCTGGTTTCCAGAATTGATAATTGGTTCGGTTACCCAAATGGTATCAGCTCCCAATAAGTCAAACCCAGATTTTTTTTCAATATCTAAGGATTCTCTTAGAAGGTAGTTACCGAAACCCATTTGCACAAATACTGAGCCATCATTGTCATAGACTGCCACATGATGAAAACTTTCAAGCTTGCCGATGGCGGTCAACGCTTGGCCAACGGCTCTCTTGTCTTGCAAGGCGAGAGGTTCTGATGTCGTTGCTGCGAAAATTTTTGCAGTTCCGCTAATCAAGTTGATTTGCTGATCTAATTCGCGCGTAAAATTGTTCCAAGACAATAGACCGGAAATTGTAAAAATCGCAAAAAAAGTAATGATGCCAAATGGCATCATTATTCGAAAGGCTAACCTTTCGCTTCGCGGAAGCTTTTGGAGATCTTGAATTTGCAACGCACTGACCCTGTTAGTTTTAAAAAGTATGTCACCTTGGTAATAATATTTCGTAAATCGCCGAAGGTTTCATTGGAGTTGGTTGCAGCTGGTTATTTTACCAAGATTGGCTCTGTTCCCATAAGGCCATTGGGTACAGGAACTTTGGTTTTTGTGTAATCGGCGTTCAAGGTCAGCGTTGGCCCAGCTTGCAACCAAAGCCTACCGGTAATAATCGCAGTATAGGCAGAGGCGTCCGCTACTGGAGCGTCAGCATCAACCAACAAAATGCTGCGAGAAAGATAGATTGTTCCCAACAGATTTCGCGCATTGTTACTGGATATTTTATGCAGGCGAACATCATCAGGCAGTTTGCTCAAGAAAAATGGATTAAAATTAAAACTATAGGGTACATCCCGATCTTCATAAAACAGAAGGCCCGCTAGGGAGCCTGACTCCATCGCAGCAAGATCGATTGTTGTATCTTTTTGGAAATCGAAGGTTGATTTTGATCCAGTCAGAAAAAAGCTAACTGCATTTCCAGTTAAGGAAACTGTATCAGCAACAACAAGTGGTCCGTCCTTAATTACATATAGACCATTTTGCAGGGTAACATTTGCATTGCCAGAGATCGTTAAACCATTGCAGTAAACTCCTGGTTTTAAATCTGTATTTTTAGTAACAACCAAAGCATCATAGGTACACCCTCCATAATCGGGGGCTGCGCGATCACCCAGTGGATCCTCAATTTTCGGACAATCGGTAATTGGTGCTGGTGAAAAACTGTTTTGCCTAAATTGCATAATGCCACCAGCTGAGCAAATTGACTGTGCAGTTAGTACCGCGTCTCCATCTGCCCTTAACCCCTATTTTGAAACAGAGTTGCTGTAGACGGAGCAGCCGTCGGCTAGGATTTTTGCTTTTTTCTCAAGATGAAGGCTAGCTTGGGCAAACTTTTCAGGCTGCATCAATCCAATGATACAGGTCAAAGAATCCCCAGCCATTTTTGCTGAAGAGGATACTTTGATGGGCGTGACACGCTTGTCGAAAAGTTGAGCAAAAATTGGCGCCCAAGTATAGGCAACTTCAACTTTGATTTCCCCTTTGTCGGGATCTGGTGTGCTGGTCACCAATAAACCAGCTTTGGAATCGACTTCTGCATTATTTCCATAAAAAGCTGCGTATACATAAGATTTAGCGATACCTTGGGTTTGGGCAGATTTGGCTTGGGTTGTTCCCGCAAGGCTCATTTCTTTTACGCTTGCAAGTGCAGCAGCATCGGCTGCTTGCTGAAGTTTTTCCTCCTGCTGATAGAACATGAAATAGTCGACTGTTACGCCGCCAACTCCCATGAGCATTGGGGCAACAAGTGCGGCAATCATTGCAAAATTGCCACCTGTGTTTTTCCAAAATTTTCTATACAATTGAGGCCACCTGTATTTAACGCACGCAGAAAAAATCGTTTATTTCTGCCAAGTTACGCCAAAAATGTTAAAACTCTTGACGGTTGCAGCTTGAAAATTTGCGCCGGAATACAACGAAATTTTTACCAAGTATATTAATCGCTTCGGGATAAGGCTTAATTTGGCTACTCTCTCATTTTGGATATTGGACTTTAAATTATGACTTCTGAAACCCGGACAGTTCAATATGATGCAATTATTCTGGGTGCAGGAGGCGCAGGGTTAATGTGCGCCGCTGTTGCGGGACAAAGAGGGTCGCGCGTTTTGGTTTTAGACCATGCTGATGAACCTGGAAAAAAGATTTTGATTTCCGGTGGTGGGCGTTGCAACTTCACGAATATCCGTACAAGTCCGGAAAACTTTATTTCTGCCAATCCGCATTTTGCTAAATCTGCCCTTGGACGTTATCAGCCAGAAGATTTTATAAAGCTGGTTGATAGCTACAAAATCGCCTGGCACGAGAAAACACTTGGCCAATTGTTCTGTGATAACAGCGCTAAAAATATCGTCTCCATGTTATTGTCTGAATGCGCAAAAGGGCACGTACAGATCGAGTTGGGTATGACCATCACCAAGGTAGAAAAAGCTGATGGCGTATTTTCTGTTTCAGCCAGTGGGAAGACCTTCCATACATCTGCTTTGGTTGTTGCCACAGGCGGTCCATCCATTCCCAAAATGGGCGCAACCGGATTTGCATTTGAATTAGCGCGTCAATTTGATCTCAAAATTGTTGAACCAAAACCCGCTTTGGTTCCCTTTACCTTGGGGCCTAGCGAGGCATTATTCAAAGAATTATCTGGTGTCGCCGCCGAAGTTGAAGTGCAATGTGGTAAAACACGCTTCAAAGAAGCCGCTTTGTTTACCCATAAAGGATTGTCAGGTCCTGCAATGCTGCAGATATCATCTTATTGGACGCATGGGCAAACTATCGAAGTAAACTTTCTCCCATCGCTCAAAGGTGATTGGCTTTTGCAAGCAAAGCGAGAAAAGCCGAAAAATCATATGCGTTCACTTCTTGGTGCGCATCTTCCGGCACGTTTGGCAGAAACGCTGGCAGAAAAAATTCATATCGAAGGTGAATTGGCGAACACTCCCGATAGAAAACTAGAAGGTGCGGGCTCCAGACTTTCGCGTTGGCAATTTGTGCCCAATGGTACTGAGGGGTATGCTAAAGCTGAAGTGACCAAAGGTGGGGTCAGTACCGCCGAGTTATCCTCTAAAACAATGGAAGCATCTAAGGTTCCGGGTTTTTATGTTATTGGAGAAGCTGTTGATGTTACCGGATGGCTTGGTGGCTATAATTTTCAGTGGGCGTGGGCCAGTGGATCAGCTGCTGGCAATGCAATTGCAGAAACATGTGCTTGATTTGAACGGTCTATCAGTCTGTGTATGAATGGTAATTTTGGCAACTAACCAATTGCGCTATGCTGATCTGTGACCTATCCCTCACCTTTAAAACTTAAACGGAGACTGGCTATGCAAGCGATCATCGCACCATCGATATTATCGGCTGACTTTTCGCAGCTTGGTGAGGAGATTGAGCATGTTGTTGAGGCAGGCGCTGACTGGATTCACATTGATGTTATGGACGGGCATTTTGTACCCAATATTACATTTGGTCCGCCAATCATCAAAGCAGTTAGAGATAGAACGGACAAAGTGTTTGACTGCCATTTGATGATTGAGCCCTGTGATCCATATTTGGCGGCATTTGCGGATGCTGGCTGTGATATTATTACGGTGCATGCAGAAGCCACGAAGCATTTGGATCGCTCTCTTCAGGCCATTCGTGATCTAGGCAAAAAAGCAGGCGTTGCCCTCAACCCTTCAACGCCAATCAATGTGATAGAACATGTTTTGGACCGGTTGGATCTTGTTTGTCTCATGACTGTCAATCCGGGCTTTGGTGGACAGAAATTTATCCACGCAGTTGTTGAAAAAGTAGCGCAGGTAAAGGCTCTAATTGGTGATCGGCCAATTGAGATAGAGATTGACGGCGGTGTTACGCCCGAAACGGCACCGTTGGTCATGAAAGCGGGGGCGTCTGTTTTGGTGGCAGGATCTGCGGTATTCAAGGGTGGAAATCAAAAAGCCTATGAAGATAATATCACGGCAATCAAACAATCAATAGAAGGTCTTTGATTTAGAGTTTAACCAATCATTCGCGGCAGTTCAGCAAAGCTAAACACAATGTCACATTTCATAAAACTTTTAGAAAATGCTCTGAAATCAGGCAATACGGCTGACCCTGTGTTTCGTGAGGGAGTTTACAAAGGCGCTCTTCGTGCTTTTGATAAAATGTCAGACCAGCGACCTGATAGAGCTGAGTTTCGTAAATTGCATGGTCCCCAGCTAGTCGAGGCGATTTCTCGTGTTGAACAAAAATATGTTATGTTTGACGAAGACGAAAATACTGAATTTCATAGTGATGCAAGTGGACCTTTGAAATCAACTTCTAGCGATCAGCTTAATCCGAAGTTCGATGTCGGGGATAATAGTGGAGCAGAGCCGCCGACTGCAGAATTTGAAGATGATTTTTTTCTGAATGAAAAAGACCGGGCCATCAAATCACGCAGCAAGGGCCAGATTTCCAATAAGCTAATGATTTTACTAGTGGGGGGAATGTTTGTGATCTTTCTGGGGCTGTTAGTCTGGTTATTCTTGTAATGGGCTAGTCTATTTGGCTACACCTGCTTGCACGTGTTCTTGATTTCTGCAAAACAATTGCTCGGCTTGCTCCCAATTTAAGAACGCATTGCTTTGAAGTTCGGCTTTGCTCAGCTTATGGTGACATCACTAAAGAATTGTATTTGTTTAAAAGTATGCAAAGGTTATCTAAACATAATGAAAAGACTAACCCATCTTCAAAAACTTGAAGCTGAGAGCATTCACATCATGCGTGAAGTAGCTGCTGAAGCTGAAAATCCGGTGATGTTGTATTCAATTGGCAAGGATAGTGCAGTCATGCTGCATCTTGCTTTGAAAGCATTTTACCCTTCAAAACTGCCTTTTCCTTTGCTGCATGTGGATACAACTTGGAAGTTTCGCGAGATGATTTCCTTTAGGGACAATCTGGCGAAAGAGATTGATGCTGACCTTATTGTTCACAAGAATGAAGAAGGTATCGTACAGGGTATCGGTCCGTTCACCCATGGCTCGGCTATGCACACCGATATCATGAAAACCGAAGCGTTGAAGCAGGCACTTAGCAAACACAAATTTGATGTTGCCTTTGGCGGCGCGCGCCGTGATGAGGAGAAGTCTCGGGCAAAAGAACGTATTTTTTCATTCAGGTCAGCCGATCATCGCTGGGACCCAAAAAACCAAAGGCCTGAACTTTGGAAACTTTATAATACAAGAAAAGCACCGGATGAATCGATCCGGGTATTTCCGATATCCAATTGGACGGAATTGGATATCTGGCAATATATCCATTTGGAAAAAATCCCGCTTGTACCGCTATATTTTTCTGCGATGCGCCCGATCGTGGAGCGGGATGGAACTCTGATTATGGTCGATGATGACCGCATGCCGATGAAGCCTAATGAAAAACCTGAAATGAAAATGGTCCGGTTTAGGACATTGGGGTGCTATCCATTGACGGGTGCGGTGGAAAGTGAAGCCACGACATTACCACAAATTATCCAAGAGATGCTTTTGACAACAAGTTCTGAACGTCAGGGCCGAATGATTGATCATGATCAATCAGCCTCGATGGAAAAGAAGAAGCAGGAGGGGTACTTCTAATGGCCCACCAATCCGATCTTATTGAAAGTGATATCGAAGCTTATTTGAAGTCTCACGAAGAGAAGTCGCTTTTGCGTTTTATTACATGCGGCAGCGTTGACGATGGCAAGTCCACGCTAATTGGTCGGATGTTGTATGAATCCAAAATGATTTTTGAAGATCAGCTTGCTGCTCTTGAAACAGATTCAAAGAAAGTGGGCACACAAGGGCAAGATCTGGATTTTGCTCTTCTAGTGGATGGTCTTGCTTCAGAACGTGAACAGGGCATAACAATTGATGTTGCCTATCGTTATTTCTCGACGGATAAGCGGAAATTCATTGTTGCTGATACCCCAGGTCATGAACAATATACCCGCAATATGGCTACTGGTGCTTCAACAGCTGATTTGGCTATTATTCTTATCGATGCCCGCAAAGGCATTTTGACCCAGACGAAACGCCACTCGTTTATTGCTTCTTTGCTGGGCATTCGAAATGTTGTTCTGGCCATCAATAAGATGGATCTCGTTGACTATGATAAAGCAGTCTTTGACCAGATTGTTTTAGACTATCAAGCTTTTGCAACGCATTTGCGAGAAGATGGGGTAGTGCCCTTTGAAATTGTTCCCATTCCGCTATCAGCGTTAAAAGGTGACAATATCATTGAGCAAAGTCCGAAAATGCCATGGTATAAAGGTCAAACACTCTTGGCGCATCTTGAAGATGTGCCAGTGCAACAAGCCGACATCGAAAAACCTTTCCGCATGCCTGTTCAATGGGTCAATCGGCCTAACCTCGATTTTCGAGGATTTAGTGGCCAAATTTCATCTGGTTCCATCAAAGTTGGCGAGATAATAAAAATACTGCCATCGGCGAAACAAAGCGTGGTCAAATCGATCGTTACGCTTGATGGTAATTTGGATCAGGCAATCGCAGGGCAATCGGTCACGATTTGCTTGGAAGATGAGATTGATATTTCACGCGGTGACGTTTTTTGTGAGGCTGGAAAGCCTGCGGAAGTTGCCAATCAATTTGAGGCAACGATTTTGTGGATGGCTGAAGAACCGATGCTACCTGGCCGTTCATACTTGATGAAAACCGGAGCGCAAAATGCGCGAGCCACGATCACAGTTCCCAAGTTTAAGGTGAATGTAAACACGATTGAGCGTCTCCCTGCTACCAAACTTGAGTTGAATGAGATTGGTGAATGCAATATCGCCGTGGACAGAAAAATTGTTTTTGATGCCTATGACGATAACAAAGATATGGGCAGTTTCATTCTGATAGATCGTTTGACGAATGCAACGGTAGGCATGGGCATGCTGCGATTTGCCTTGCGGCGCGCGTCAAATATTCATTGGCAAGCTACGGATGTTTCCAAGTCAACTCGCTCTGCAATGAAAACCCAAAAACCTGCGGTGCTTTGGTTCACAGGCCTTTCTGGATCTGGAAAATCGACCATTGCAAACTTGCTGGAAAAGAAACTGACAGCAATGGGTAAGCACACTTACTTGTTGGATGGAGACAATGTGCGCCATGGTCTGAACAAGGACTTGGGCTTTACCGATGCTGACCGCGTTGAAAATATTCGAAGGGTTACAGAAGTTTCTAAATTGATGGTCGATGCCGGACTTATTACGTTGGTATCGTTCATTTCGCCTTTCCGTTCAGAGCGCCAAATGGCGAGAGCTGCCATGGAAGATGGTGAGTTTCTGGAAATCTTTGTAGACACACCACTGGAAGTTGCAGAGTCCCGAGATGTTAAGGGGCTTTACAAGAAGGCTCGTGCTGGCGAGATCAAAAACTTTACAGGTATTGATTCGCCCTATGAACCGCCAAAAAACGCTGAAATCGGTGTTAACACAGCTGAAATGAGTGCGGAGACAGCTGCAGATCATATTTTGCTGACCTTGGAAGAACGTGGCATTTTGATCTAAAAGGTTGCATTGTAAGGTAGTTACAAGAGAAATTTTGTTTCACCGCCTTTGCGACCTTGAAATTGCAGCAAATAGCAGGTCAACTGCGACAATATTATTGAAACTAGCCAATTGAGGTAAATTATGAAGCCGTTATTGATACTTGTGGGTGCAGACAAAGGTGGCGTTGGCAAAACGACGACCTCCCGCGCATTGCTGGATTTTCTTGCGCGCCGGAACGTTTTGGCGCGTGCGTTTGATACAGAAAACCCGCGTGGTACCTTGCATCGCTTTTATCCTAACATTGCCGAGATTATTGATCTTTCCAGAGTTCGTGATCAAATGAAGGTGTTGGATACGATGCAGTCTGCTGCCGTAAAAGTCACGGTTGTTGATCTCAAGGCGGGTAATCTTTCATCAGCGCTGGATACGTTTGAAAAAATTGGTGTGCTGGAAGCTGCGCGTAGTGGCGAGTTCGACTTGGCTCTATTCCATGTTGTGGGTCCATCTATCGCATCTTTGGATGAAATGGGCGAAGTCGCAAAATATACTAAAGGCCTTTCTTATATCGTTGCCCGCAATTTCATCAATGAAACGAATTTCTTTGAGTGGGACGAGAAAACCTTCAAAAAGTATTTTGCCGGTCTTTCCAATGCTCGTGAAATCGAGATTCCGAAACTTAATGAGATGGCCTATGAGCAGGTCGATTTGGCTGGTGTAACTTTTACTGATTTCATCGCCAACAAGACACCTAAAGGACAAGATGCTGAATATTCATTCGTATTGCGCGGCTATGTACGTAAATGGATTAGTGATTTGAATGACGAGTTCGAAAAGCTTGAATTAATCAAATCTTTGTTGGCGCCGCAACAGTCTAGCAGCGATCCATCTGAAAGCAATGAAAACAACGCTTAGATGCGGTTGGTTTCAAACCGGTTTTAATCCGATTGAAGAGAGAACAGGGGGGCTGCTATCGCCAATTCTCTAGCAATTATTTGCTCTGATGAAGCGCGCAATGGCAAGACCCTGTTTGCTCGGCTTTTGACAGATTTACTCTCTCTGTCTGGAGCGGAAAGCTTTAGGGTTTTTGATACTGATTTTCCTAACGGGGATCTGGCTGGTTATTTTCCGGCTAGCAGTCGGGTTTTGGACTTTTCAAAAACGGGTGGTCAGGTTGAAATCTTTGATACTATTCTTTCAGAGACTCACTTTGATTATGTGGTCGATCTTGAAGCTAATTTGTTGCAGGGTTTTTTCAAAATCTACTCTGATATCGGATTTGAACAGGCTGCAGCGGAGGCAAATCTAAGGGTATCAGTTTACTTTATTCTCGACCGCAAAGTCAGCTCCGTCAGCACTGCTCTAACCATATCCAAGTCTTGTAAACATGCAGAATTTATCCCGGTCAGAAATGAAGCTATGGGTAATATTCTAACGGTTCCACAAGCTGCAAATGTTTACGGACAAATTAGGCACCATCGGGACATTCAATTGCCGCGGTTGTCCGTAAATGCGCTGAATTATTTAGATCAACCAGATTTTTCTTTTGCCAATTTTTTGGCTCGCAATGGTGATGGCGTTCCGTTGGAGTTGAAAATCGAGATTTGGTCATTTCTCGAAACTGTCTATAACCAACGCCAATCTGGTGATATGAACTGATAGGGTTGTTTTAACTTGTTCGCACATTGGCCAACTGCTGGATTTTCTGTATCCAATTTCTAAAGCACTTTATTATTTGAAATCTCGGTTGTGATCAGCAGCAGGGAACATGCCAAAATATTCCAAGGTTTGATAATGGTCTCGAATGTAACACTTAATGGGCTCGCCAAGGATTTGGCCGAACGCGAAGCAAGCGGCAAGCCCATACGCATAGGCCTGGTTGGTACCGGAGAAATGGGTACAGATATCTTTACAGGTATCGCGCAAATGGATGGAATATCAATTGGTTCTGTTTGTGAGCGAACTGCTGGAAAAGCGGCAATCGCTGCCAATATTGCTTATGGAGAAGATGGGCACACACAGGCTGTTTCCAACCACGATCAAATGTCAGCGGCCATTGAAATGGGTAAAATTGCGGTAACCCAAGATATGGATCTCGCGCTTTCTCATGGTTTAATTGATGTGGTGATCGATGCTACTGGCATTCCGGAAGCTGGCGCAGATATTGGAATGCGGGCAATCGGTTTCGGCAAGCATTTGGTCATGATGAATGTTGAATGTGATGTATGTATCGGACCCTATCTTCACCATGCCGCCCAAAAAGCTGGCGTTCTTTACACATTGGGTGCGGGAGATGAGCCATCTTCGACGATGGAAATCATCGAATTTGTGACTGCGATGGGGCATGAGGTGGTTTGCGCCGGGAAGGGTAAAAACAACCCGCTGAATTATGACGCAGTTCCCGATGATTTCAGGGAAGAAGCGGAGCGGCGCAATATGAATGTGCGCATGCTTGTGGAATTCGTTGATGGGTCCAAGTCGATGGTGGAAATGGCGGCAATCGCAAATGCTACTGGTCTTGTGCCAGATATACCTGGCATGCACGGTCCGAAAGCAACCGTTAGCGAACTTGCGACAACACTTATTCCGAGAGAAGATGGCGGCGTTTTGTCGAAGGTTGGTTGTGTTGATTACTCTGTAGGCAAAGGTGTTTCTCCTGGAATTTTTGTAATCGTTAAAGCGAAACATCCACGCATTCATGAGCGGTTTGCTGATTTGAAAATGGGGCCGGGGCCGTATTATGCCTTTCATAGGCCTTATCATTTGACCTCGCTTGAAGTCCCATTATCTGCTGCACGAGCCGTGCTATACGGACGGCAGGATATGGTGCCTATGGCAAAGCCGGTTGCAGAAGTTTGCGCCGTTGCAAAGAAAGATCTCAGGGTAGGCGAGGTGCTCGATTCCGTTGGTGAATATTGCTATCGTTCATGGACAATGACCGTTCAAGAAGCGCGATCCAACTCTGCCATCCCTTGCGGATTATTGGAAAAGGCAGTTGTGAAAGCACCGATCCGAAAGGGTGATTTACTTACCACTCAGAATATCTCCATCGAAAAGAACTCGAAGATTGCAATTCTAAGAGCTAAACAGGATGTTTTGACTGCCCCATTATGATCATCTAATTGTCTTACAAAGGTCGCTGTCGCGAGGTTATTGGTAGCAATCAAAACGCAAACTTCATGTGGTGATTTGTTGTATTTTATCTATCTGACCTAGGGTGGAAAAGTAGGCCAGTAACAGTTAAAGATGTTGCGATATAATTTTCATTTGTACGGATATTGTTACATTGAGTGCTAGACCTGACACACCGCTACTAGATCAAGTTGAATATCCTTCGGATCTTCGCAAACTGAATGAGAACCAATTGGTTCAGTTTGCCGCAGAACTTCGCGCTGAAATGATTGATGTTGTTTCGGAAACTGGAGGCCATCTGGGCGCTGGCCTTGGGGTGGTCGAACTGACAGTTGCGATCCATTATATCTTCGATACTCCAAATGATCGATTGATCTGGGATGTGGGCCATCAATGTTATCCTCACAAGATTATAACAGGGAGGAGGGCACGCATCCGCACTCTTCGCCAAGAAGGCGGCTTGTCGGGTTTTACCAAGCGAGACGAAAGCGAATATGACCCATTTGGTGCGGCGCATTCTTCTACGTCTATTTCTGCCGGCCTTGGGATGGCAGTCGCCCGTGACATGAAGAATGGCAGCAATAATATTATTTCTGTCATCGGTGACGGCTCGATGTCTGCGGGAATGGCATATGAGGCGATGAACAATGCTGGTGCGCGCGACGCACGTCTGATCGTCATTCTTAATGACAATGACATGTCGATTGCGCCGCCCACTGGTGCCATGAGTGCCTATCTCGCAAGGCTGGCGACGGGTCGCAGTTACATGGGTTTTCGCGAGCTCGGTAAAAAAATGACTGCTTATCTCGGTAAGCGTATCGACCGGGCTATTACGCGAGCGGTTGAACATGCACGCGGCTATGTGACCGGCGGAACGATGTTTGAGGAGCTCGGCTTTTATCATATTGGACCGATTGATGGGCATGACCTGGCGACTTTGATTCCAGTGCTGCGCAATGTGCGCGATAACGCAGAAGGTCCGGTTCTCATTCATGCTGTAACCCGGAAGGGCAAAGGCTACGCGCCCGCGGAAGCTGCCAGTGATAAATATCATGGCGTCTCGAAATTTGATGTAATCACTGGCGCTCAATCCAAGCCTCCGGCCAATGCGCCCAGCTATACCAAAGTGTTTGGCCAAAGCCTTGTTCAAGAAGCCGAGCGGGACGACAAAATTGTTGGCATTACGGCCGCCATGCCGGATGGAACGGGTATTGATATTTTTGGCAAAGCCTTTCCTGATCGGGTGTTTGATGTGGGCATTGCCGAACAGCATGCGGTAACCTTCGCTGCAGGTCTTGCCACCGAAGGCTATAAACCGTTTGTCGCGATTTATTCGACCTTCCTTCAGCGCGCCTATGACCAAGTTGTCCATGATGTGGCAATCCAGAATTTGCCAGTCCGTTTTCCAATTGACCGCGCTGGATATGTGGGCGCGGATGGGGCGACCCATTGTGGTGCATTTGACATTACCTATTTGGCGACCTTGCCAAATTTCGTCGTCATGGCGGCCAGCGACGAAGCCGAGCTGAAGCATATGGTTGCAACTGCCGCTGCTTATAATGACGGGCCGATTTCGTTCCGTTATCCGCGTGGTGATGGTGTGGGCGTTGAACTGCCAGAGCGTGGTGAAGTTCTGGAAATCGGAAAAGGTCGTATCGTCAAGCAAGGAACAAAAATCGCGTTGCTGTCTTTTGGAACGCGCCTGTCTGAATGCATGCTGGCGGCTGAAACGCTGGATAGTGCGGGCTTGTCAACAACGGTTGCCGATGCTCGTTTTGCCAAGCCTTTGGACGAAGACATGATTGCCCGTTTGGCCCAAGACCATGAGGTGTTGATCACGGTGGAAGAGGGCGCTATCGGCGGTTTTGGTTCTCACGTGTTGAGCTATCTTGCCCAGGCTGGTTTGCTTGATAACGGCCTTCGCGTGCGGCCGATTTTCCTCAAGGACGAATTCACCGATCAGGCCAAGCCAGAGGTGATGTATCATAATTCTAATCTGGACAGTGAGGGCATTGTGCGCACGGTTTTTGATGCACTTGGCAAAGCAGGTGTTGAGAAATTGTTTCGGGCTTAGAACTTTTTATTTTCAAGAAAAGAGGCTGTTATGCGTTCAATTGTCCTGTCGACTGTAATCACAACGGCTGCATTTTTATTTTCAACACTTTCTAGTTTGGCAGATGGAGATCACAAGCTGCTTGGAAAAGAAGGGGCCGCAAACCTCCCGCTGTTTGACGCGCATATTCATTACAAAGAGCCAGCCTGGGGACAATATCCCGTCAATAGCATCATCGAATTGATGGATCGAAATGGTGTGGCTATGGGACTTGTTTCCTCCACGCCTGATGAAGGAACCATCATGCTTTGGGAATATGCACCGAACCGCATCGTTCCTGAGTTGCGCCCCTATCACGGCGCTGCTGGCTCATCTAATTGGACTAAAGCGGACGGCATGGAAGATTATCTGCTCAAGCGACTTGAGGACTATCCCCATGAAGGGATTGGTGAATTTCACATTCATAATCTCGATACGTCTGACGAACCGTTGTTTCGCAAAGTGATAGACATGGCGAAGGCACGGGACATTTTTGATTCATGTCCATTCAGGTCCTGAGCCAATCCGTTGGCTGTATGGTCTGGACAAAGATGTGAAAATTATTTGGGCCCATGCAGGGTTGGGCGAAACAGCAGAAACTGTATACGCGTTGATGGACGAGTATAAAGCGCTCTATGCAGATACTTCGCTTCGGGACTCGAACATTCTTAATAGTGATGTTGGCCTGAACAAAGAATGGCAAAAAATCCTGATCGATTTTCAAGATCGTCTGATGGTCGGCAGCGATACCTGGGTTAATAGCCAGTGGGATCGTTACGATGATATCATTGCATCCCAGCGCGAATGGTTGGCACTTTTGCCCAAAGATGTTGCCGAAAAAATCGCCTACAAAAATGCGGAAAAGCTTTTCAACCGCACCATTAGCATGGAGCAGATCGGGACGCGGTGAAATTGTCCTGTACCAGTGGGATCAAACAATTGATTAATAGCAGCTTTGCGGACTTTGTGACCATGTAATGCATGTCGAAAAAAGATAGAAATTCCATAAATTCAATTATACGACGGGCATAGTCACCACAGCTCCGACTTGTTCAAAGCCTCAACACAGCGGCACGCTCCCACCAGTGGCTTTAATGTCTCTTTCGGTTAAAGCCTGCGCTAGCCATCCTTCTGGATAGCTCAACTTTTGGGGTGCTTTGGCAATATCTTCCGTAATTTGCTGAAAGCCTGTCTTGGAATAATAGTTTGGGTCGCCACAGGTCATGGCTATATCAACCCCTTTACCGCGCAACTCGTTCAAGCCAAAAGATATCAATTTTTGCCCGATTCCTTTGCTCTGTTGATTTGACTTTACGGCAACTGGGGACAAGATATACACGGTTCGACTATCTTGCGCATATTCTAGGCGTGAGAAAAAGATGCACCCTAAGAGCGCGTTGCCTTCATATGCTGAGTAGACAAACAGGTCGTCAGACGACGTTTTCTCCATCATCTCATTCACGAAACTGCCGATAGTTTGGCCTTCATCAGTCCCTTCAGATGCAGTGAAGGTCTTTAAGAAAAGCTCATAAATGTCGTGTTCGCAACCTGTGTAGCCTGATGTAAAATTCAAAAACAATCTCCGTTAGAAAGTAAGATTATAGCAAGTCATTATTGACGCAAAAACCAACCTTTTTGCAACGGATTTCGTGAGCCAAACAAATCAACGATTTAGATGTCGCAAAAATTGGGTGCAAAAATTATATCAAGGTCTTAAATGGCCTCCAAGCAGCCATTCAAAGTCGCATAATTTGTTTATTATGGAACCAAATAGGACTTTCGGGGAAACTTACGCTTAGCCATTACAACTCCTTCTCCATTGCTTCCAGCAATCGAAATCTGAGTTTGCCCGTATTGCCTTTAAGAGAAATGACAAAACGCACTAATCCGTGATTTTTTGTAACGGCAAATCCTGCCAAGGTTTTCACATCTGACAGGGTTCCGGTTTTATAGCCTGAACCCTTTCTGGTTTTTTTCAAGAGTTCCGCATGAGGGGCGAATTGATGCAGGAGCTTGGCGAGGCCATCTGCGGTAAATTTGTTATCTCGACTGATGCCGGAGCCTTCAACCAGTGTGATGCCATTGCTCAAACCATGCTTGGCGAAGAGTTCACTAGCGACTTCGAGAGATTTCTCGAGGCTGACTTGGCCACCTTTGCGGTTTGCGCCAATTTCCAGAAAGACCTGATTGGTGATGTAATTATTCGATCCCAATAACATTGCCGTTAAAAGCTCGGTTAGATCGCGGGATTGGCGGTGGATGTAAACAGGTTCCAGATCTGCAGGCAGTTTGCCGATGGTTATGGAGCCCTCATTGTTGCCGCCCGCTTTCGCGATAAGCGCTGCCAGAAGTTCTCCTGCATAAAGAGCGCTTAATTCTGGTTTTTCCTGTGAAAGGCTGATGCGGCCGCGTCCGTTTGGTCCGCGTTTAATAAACTGGCTGATTGCCAGAGGGGTGATGGGCGTTTGTTTTTCAGCCGAGCGGACGTTCTTGCCTTTGCGAATGGCATGAATGGTATTGAAATTGACTGCGAAGGCAGAATTGAGCGCATCATAGGCTTCATCTGTCGCTTCGATGCCGGGAATTTTAATGTCGTCGGGGTAATAACTCGTATCGATCACAATGCCCGTGAAGGCTTGTTTGCTGGTCGCCTCCAAGAGCTTGGGCGCGAGCAATTCCAACTCTTCGGAAATCAAAAACGGATCGCCGCTGCCTCGCACATATAACACCCGTTTGTCGTCTAAATAAAATTTAGTTTCAAAACGGTGGTCTTTGCCCAGAACCTCCATGGCCAACCATGCCGTTGCGATTTTGGCGACGGATGCAGGAATAAAGGTTTTGTCAGCGTTTTGGGAAACCAGCGGTTTGCCATTTTCATCAAGAATCAGAACAAGGCCATTGGGCGCGAGGGCTTTTACTCTGTCTTTTATGTCGGCTTGCGCGACGCTCGGCTGAGTCAAGAAAAGGCAGATAAGAGCTAAGATACGGAACTGCATGACAACTCCCAAATTGGTTTCAAGTCACGCGAACTGATCATTTGAATCAGCAAGCTTTAAAACCATACCAGAATATTCAGCCAATTAAACTTTTCAAATCAAAGGCCGCATCGCTTGCCTGATCAGGAGTGATATCGCGACCCAACTCCAAGATTTTTTTACCGAACATATAGGCCTTGCTGTCATTGATTGCATCAACGGCAATGAATTTGCCTTTTTGGAAATACCAGACTGATTGGCCGCCTTCGCGCGAGCCGGGGCGAATAACCGTTTGGTCATAACCCAGATTTAGTCCGGCGATTTGAAGTTTCATGTCATATTGATCGGACCAGAACCAGGGATACGGGAGATAAGGCGCAGTTTCCCCGACTATCACTTTTGCCGCATGCTCGGCTTGGTCAATGGCGTTTTGTACTGATTCAAGGCGAATTCGGTTGCCGCGATATTCAAAGCTTGCCACATCGCCAGCCGCGTGAATATCTGGATGGGAGGTGCGGGTAAGATCATCCACCTCGATGCCGTTGCCGCAGACAAGGCCTGCTTCTTTGGCAATCTCCATATTTGGCAAGACGCCGATGCCAACTAGAACGAGATCAACGTTAAGGGCAGGGCCCTCTTGAAATAACGCCTTAGAAACGCGGCCATGGTCACCTTCAAGTGATTTTAACGAAACGCCTTCCATGATCTCAACGCCATGGCTTTTGTGTTTGGCGCGAACAAAGTCAGATGTTTCTTTCGCTGCAACGCGTTGCAAAATTCGGTCTGCCATTTCAATGACGCGAACTTTCATTCCTTTTGTGGAAAGGACTGCAGCTGCTTCAAGGCCGATATAGCCGCCACCGATAATCAAGGCCTGTTTGCCCTCTGTAATTTCAGCGCCAATCGCATCGGCATCTTTTAGGTCCCGAAGTGAATAAACGCCCTTGAGACTACCCCCCCCTAACGCTTCTGGCAATTGGCGGGGTCGTGACCCTGTCGCGATCATCAGTTTGTCGAATGAAAGTGTTTCGCCATTAGCAGTCAGTTGTTTGTTGGCGAGATCGATTTTCTCAACGGATTTTGATGTCAGACATTCAATGCGGTTCTCTTCATACCAATCATCAGGTCGCAATAGCAGGCGCTCGGCGTCCATCTCACCTGTCATATATTTCTTGGAGAGCGGTGGGCGTTGATAAGGAAGGCTAGGCTCCTCGCCAATCAAGGTGATTTTGGCGGTCTCATCCAGTTGACGCATTTTTGCTGCAAAAGCGATGGCTGTCTGTCCTGCTCCGACAATAAGAATAGTTTGGCTCATGAGGTATTCGTCCTGATTGCGCAGATTTTCTAATTTGGTCTATTGCTTGTAGCTCAAGGCTTCCATATCAAAAAGCGACAAAATGCCAAATTAGGAAACATGATTTTGACAAGCGCGGTTAAACCAACTGAAATTAGAGTTTCAAAAGATAAAAAACTTTTGACAGTATCTTTTGCCGATGGTCAGAAATTTGAAGTGGAGGCAGAATTGCTGCGCGTGCGCTCGCCTTCGGCTGAAGTGCAGGGCCATTCGCCAGATCAACGTCAATTGGTGTTTGGTAAGCGCAATGTGGGCATTATGAAAATTCACCCGATTGGCAACTATGCTATTCGCATTGAATTTGACGACATGCATAATACTGGAATTTTCTCCTGGGAGTTTTTGCGCGAATTGGGCGAAAGCAGAGTGGATGAATGGGCGGCCTATGAAAGTGAATTGAAAGAGGCCGGCAAGAAAAGAGACCGATAGTTGATGAAATCAGTTTCGAAATGACCCTGACAAACCCACCAAAAACAAAAGCGCTTATGTTTCAAGGCACCGGCTCGGATGTTGGTAAGACGGTTTTGGTTGCCGGACTTTGCCGCGTGTTTAAAAAACGCGGTATGAAGGTAGTTCCTTTCAAGCCACAGAATATGTCGAATAATGCCGCCGTTGCGGACCTGGATGCTGATGGTACTGGCGGCGGTGAAATGGGCCGCGCCCAATGGCTACAGGCATTGGCATGTGGCATTGCACCATCGGTGCATATGAATCCAGTGCTGTTGAAACCCCAATCTCATACGGGAAGTCAGGTTATTGTCCAGGGGAAAATGACGGGTTCCGCCAAGGTGCGGGAATATTTCACGTTAAAGCCAAAGCTGATGGAAGCGGTGTTGGAGAGTTATCGCAAAATTGCAACGGACGCCGATCTGGTTCTGGTTGAAGGGGCAGGATCTCCCGCCGAGATTAATCTGCGCAAAGGCGACATTGCCAATATGGGCTTTGCCACAAAGGCCAATGTTCCAGTTGTGCTTGTGGGTGATATTGACCGTGGCGGCGTTATAGCATCCATTGTTGGCAGCCATACGATCTTACCCAGTGAAGATCGCGATATGATTGTAGGTTATCTCATAAACAAGTTTCGGGGTGATGTTTCCCTGTTTGATGATGGACTGAAAGCGATAACGGATTTTACCAAGTGGCCGAGCTTTGGCGTTTTACCTTGGCTTGATGCTGTTCAGCGTTTACCTGCGGAAGATAGTGTTGCGTTGGATCATCTAACGGTTAACTCCGCCAGACAAGGAGTAAAGATCGTAATTCCTGTCCTTGGGAAAATTGCTAATTTTGATGATCTTGATCCTTTGAAGAATGAACCCGATATTGATCTGGTTTTTGCTCGAAAGGGTTCGCCATTACCCAATGATGCCGCGCTGGTGATCCTGCCAGGTTCCAAATCCACGATTGCTGACATGGCAGAATTTCGCGAAAATGGTTGGGAGGCGGATTTACAAAGGCATGTCCAACGAGGCGGCGAAGTGCTTGGCATTTGCGGCGGGTATCAGATGCTGGGTAAGAAGATCCGCGATCCTGATGGCATTGAAGGCGATGTGCGGGAAATTAGGGGACTTGGTCTTTTGGATATGGATACCGTTCTGGAAGGCGAAAAGATTACCCGCAATTCCAATCCGATATTTATCGATGGGGCTATTCCCTTGGAGGGATATGAAATTCATATCGGACGCACAAAAGGGCCGGATTGCGAACACCCGATGATACGCTCGGAAAACGGATTTGATGGAGCTGTTTCACAAAATGGAAAAGTTTCGGGCTGTTATCTCCACGGTTTGTTTAGTTCTGATGCATTTCGAGCGGAATATCTGAAAAGATTCGGTATTTCAGGTGGCGGAACGAATTATCGCGAAAGTGTCGAAAAGGCGGTGGATGAACTGGCTGAACACATGGAAAAACACCTTGATGTGGATGGTTTACTCAAAATTGCCCGCCCAATTCGCTTTTGATGTCACATTTGGTGTTGGCCCTGTCGCAATTTGATTGACGCTAATTGGTTTCACGCGCTAAGGATGATGTACCAAATGGTTCCCGGTATGGCCAAAGGCCACGGGATCAAAAGGGAACAGGAAGAGACGGACCCATTTAGGGCGTTTTGAACCTGGCCGACCCCGCGACTGTATTGCGGCAAGGATTTTCCGATAACCACTGGATGAAAATTCCGGGAAGGTGCGAAAATCTGACCGAGCCGTGAGCCAGGAGACCTGCCAATTGGACCGGAATGGAATATTCCATATGACCGGAAGCTAATTTTGGGCCAACACGGAGGTTGTCATGCTCGCAACTAAAACTACTTCTGCAGCGCTGTCGCTGTCAATTTCACAACGCATCATTACTGCTGGTTTCGCCGGATTGCTCGGCTTCTCCATGCTTTATGTGGCTGCGTTTGCCAATTCAGACATTTTGCACAATGCGGCTCATGACACACGTCATGCCATTGTAGCTCCCTGCCACTAAGCATTTAGCGATGTTAGTCCGGGTTTTACTCGCCGCGATTTTCGCGGGCGTGATTGCTGGCCTATTTTCAACTGCTGTTCAGTCCCATCGTGTGATCCCTCTAATTTTAGAGGCAGAGCGCTATGAAGGAGATGGAGCGGCGGATGGTCATTCCCATGGCACCGCAGAAAGTGGCCAAGCAGGGGATGAAAAGACCAGCGAGCAGATAGTTGAAGAAACAGAAAGCTGGGCACCTACTGATGGCGGCGAACGTTTGTTTTATACAGGCCTTGCTAATATTGCTGTTGGGGTGGCCTATGCACTGCTGCTGACTGCGGCGGTTTTAGCTTTGAACCAAACTATGACCTTGCGTTCAGGCTTGGCTTGGGGTGCTGCTGGTTTTGTTGTTTTCGTTCTGGCGCCAAATTTTGGTTTGCCGCCTGAATTACCTGGCATGCAAGCGGGCGATTTGCAGGCGCGGCAAATCTGGTGGTTTGCAACGGTTATTTTGACTGCGATCGGACTTGGTTTGTTTGCTTTTAAACAGGGTTTGGTTTGGGCTTTGCTGGGTGTGGCTTTGATCATAGCGCCGCATCTTTATGGAGCGCCGCAACCTCTTTCTCATGAATCGCTGGTGCCTGCTAATCTGGCGGCTGACTTTGTGATGGCGACTTTGGTTTCCTCGCTTTTGTTCTGGCTGTTTCTGGGTGCTGCATTGGGCTATGGTTTTGAAAAGGCCATGAAGCAGGAAGAAGCATCATCATGAGCAATGTGACATTGCCTATAGGACCAAGTTTGGTATTGGGCGGCGCGCGATCAGGCAAAAGCCTTTTTGCAGAGAACCTCATTTTGAACTCGGGTTTAAAGCCAGTTTACATTGCCACTGGACGGGCCTTTGACGAAGAAATGAGTGAGCGCATTTCAATCCACAAAGACAGGCGCGGTAAAAACTGGGAGACGGTTGAAGAGCCGCTGGCTCTTGGCGATGCATTGCTGCAAGCAGCTCATCCCGGCCGTGCGATCCTTGTTGACTGCCTGACCCTTTGGGTAACCAATTTGATGATGGCTGGTGCGAATATTGATACCGAATGCGACGGGTTGATCGCAGCGCTAAATGATCTTCATGTGCCTATAGTATTAGTGTCGAATGAAGTTGGACTTGGAATAGTTCCAGAATCGAAGATGGGTCGTGAGTTCAGGGATTATGCCGGTGCTGTTAATCAGAGAGTTGCCAAAGCCAGTAAAAATGCATGGTTCGTAGTAGCTGGGCTGCCAATGGTGCTCAAGAGCAGAATCTAAAAATAAATACACGCAAGAGCATTGCATCCGCAGTCGGCTCAATTGGAGAAGTATATCGAATGGCAAATGCTGAAATTGGTAAAATTCCTGCAACGGTTATCACAGGATTTTTAGGTGCAGGAAAAACGACGCTTATCCGCAATTTGTTGCAAACAGCAAATGGTAAGCGCATCGCTTTGATCATCAATGAGTTTGGAGATCTGGGTGTTGATGGTGAAGTGCTTAAAGGTTGCGGTGTTGAAACTTGCACAGAGGACGACATTGTCGAACTCACCAATGGCTGCATTTGTTGTACGGTTGCAGATGATTTTATTCCGACCATGAAGGCGCTTTTGGATCGTGAAAACAGGCCGGGTCATATTGTGATCGAGACTTCTGGTCTCGCTCTGCCGCAGCCTTTGGTCAATGCTTTTAACTGGCCGGAAATTCGCGAGCGGGTAACTGTCGATGGCGTTGTCACCGTGGTTGATAGCCGGGCAGTTGCTGATGGCCATTTTGCCCATGATCATGACAAGGTCAATGCGCAACTGGCCGCTGATGATGCGCTTGACCATGAAAGCCCATTGGAAGAATTGTTTGAAGATCAAATCAATTGTGCTGACATGATCATTCTAAATAAATCTGATTTGGTTGATGAAGCCGCTCTTACAAAAATTCAACAGGATATTGAAAGTAAAATCAAACGCTCTGTGAAAGTTGTTCGTGCTGCCAACGGATCGCTACCAGCGTCCGTTCTTTTGGGACTTGAAGCTGCAACCGAGGGTGAAGTTCAAAATCGTAAATCTCATCACGAAATGGAGCATGAAGCCTTTCATGCCGAGCATGGCGATGAAGCTGGAGATCATCCTGAGCATCTCCATCACCATGAACATGACCATGACGAGTTTGAAAGCTTTGTTGTTGACGGTCCTGCCGTTTCAAATCGCAAGGCGTTGATTTCGGCATTGCATCGGGTGATCGAAGATCATGGAATTTTGCGTTTAAAAGGATTTGTAGCCATCAGTGAAAAGCTGATGCGTTTGCAGATCCAAGCTGTTGGTAATCGCATTGATCACCATTTTGATCGGGATTGGCAGGCCGAAGAAACGCAGAGTTCGCGCCTTGTGGTTATCGGTCTTGAAGGCTTGAAGCGTGACGAGATAACGAAAGCCATTCAGGCAGCCCTTGCCTAATGCATCTTCTACTCGCCCAAAAAGGTTCTATCAATGAAAGCGAAGAGGCCATTGATCTTGGCCAAAGCGCTGGGGATATCATCTTTTTGTCGGCCGCGGATACGGAACTTGCTTCCTTAAGCGATGCTCAAAAGGTTTTCGGAGCAGACGCGCCGAGTTTGCGTCTCGCAAATTTGATGCAACTTTCCCATCCTATGTCCATCGATGTTTATGCAACGTCCATGTTGCAAAAAGCGAAGCTGGTGGTTGTGAGAGCCTTAGGGGGTAAAGGCTATTGGAACTATGGCGTTGAGACTTTTTTTGCCATGGCAAGTGAGCTGGGTATCCAGCTCGCTTTCCTTCCAGGGGATGATAAGCCTGATCCCATTTTGCAAGAGTATTCCACGCTTCCCGAAGAAGATTGCCAGCAGTTATGGTCTTATCTTCTGGAAGGAGGCCCGCAAAACTGTGAACGGTTTTTATCCTACTGCCATTATTTGATAGGTGATGGAGACCTGCCTCAAGGGGCAGTTCCTTTGTTGAAAGCCGGATTGTGGTTTCCCAAAAGAGGGCTGATCAGCTTTGATGCCTTGACTGAAAATTGGAAAAAAAACGCACCCATTGTGGCCATCAATTTCTATCGCGCGCTGGTTCAGTCCGGTGGATTGCAACCCATTGAGGCTATGGTTGATGCGCTGATCGCCAGAGGGCTTAATCCACTGCCGATTTTCATTTCTTCTTTGAAAGACACGGTCAGTGTTGCCACTGTACGAGAGGTTTTTGAACGAGCAAACCCAAGTGTTGTTTTGAACACTACTGGATTTTCTGTCTCCTCCCCGACAGGTGAGCACCAATCGACCGTCTTGGATGAAGGCGGTGCCGTCGTGCTTCAAATGGTTTTGGCGGGCGGTAGTCGCGAAGCTTGGGAGGGCTCCAGCCAAGGTCTGTCATCAAGAGATTTAGCGATGAATGTCGCCCTGCCGGAGGTTGACGGGCGGGTTTTGACCAGAGCATTGGCGTTTAAAAATGCGGACGCTTTTGACGAGCGCGTTGAAGCCAATATTGTCCGACATATAGCCGAGCCGGATCGGGTAGAGTTTATCGCAGATTTGGCGGCCAATTGGGCCAAGCTCAGAAAAACCAAACCCAATGCGCGCAAGGTTGCCATTGTGTTGGCCAATTACCCAAACCGCGATGGACGACTTGGCAATGGTGTTGGTCTTGATACACCTGCCGGTACGGTAAATGTAATGCAGGCATTGCGTGACAGTGGATATCATTTGCATGATTTCCCAGACAACGGCGATGCACTGATCTGTTATTTGCAGGATGGTCCGACCAATGCCGGCAATGACGGCAGAGTTATTCGCGTTAAAATGCGTTTGTCGGACTATCAGACATTTTTTGATGCTTTGCCTGAAAAGATTCGCAACGAAGTTACTGGCAAATGGGGTGCGCCTTCAGCTGATCCCTATTTCCTGGAAGATGGATTTGCGCTACCGCTGGCAGAGTTTGGCAATGTTGTTGTGGGTCTCCAACCAGCGCGCGGGTATAATATTGATCCAACAGAGACCTATCATTCGCCTGATCTGGTTCCTCCCCATGGCTATCTGGCGTTTTATGCTTGGCTTCGCAATCTCTATCATTCTCATGCCATTATCCATATGGGCAAGCATGGGAATCTGGAGTGGCTCCCTGGCAAAGCGTTGGCTTTGTCCGCCACTTGTTATCCCGAGGCAATTCTCGGTCCCGTGCCACATCTTTATCCGTTTATCGTCAATGATCCGGGCGAGGGCAGTCAGGCAAAAAGGCGTACATCAGCTGTTATCATCGACCATTTGACACCCCCACTTACCAGAGCAGAAAGCTATGGTCCGTTGCGTGATCTTGAAGCATTGGTGGATGAATATTACGAGGCCAGCGGCAATGACCCTCGAAGACTGGTCTTGCTTAAGAAACAGATTTTGGAGTTGATCGCTGATATCGGTCTGGATCAGGACGCTGGCATCAAAGAGGGCGACGGCGAAGACGCCAAACTTGAAAAACTTGACGGCTATCTTTGCGAATTGAAGGAAATGCAAATCCGCGATGGGCTGCATATCTTTGGAGAAGCGCCGAAAGATCGGCTGTTGACGGATCTGGTTGTGGCTTTGGTTCGGGTGCCGCGTGGCGATGGCAAGGGTTTCAATCAAAGTTTGCAAAGAGCAATTGCTACGGATATTTTCGACGCAAATGGTTTGGCTGATCAACCTGCTTTTGATCCTCTGGATTGTGATATGGCGGCCGTGTGGAGTGGAGCAAAGCCTGAATTGTTAGCTTCGGTTTCTGATGATCTTTGGCGCACAAATGGCGATACGGTCGAGCGTATTGAATTGTTAGCTGCAAAATTTGTTGGCAGGGAGAACGAGATCCCTGAAGGTTGGACGGAAACACAGTCTGTGATGGCCTATGTTCATCAAAAACTGCTGCCGGATGTTGTTGGATGTGGTTCGGGCGAAATTGGAGGCTTGCTAAAAGGACTGGATGGTCGATTTGTGCAGCCGGGCCCTTCAGGCGCACCGACACGGGGCCTAAACGATGTGTTGCCAACAGGGAAAAACTTCTTTTCAGTCGATAGCAGAGCAGTGCCAACTCCAACGGCTTGGGAGCTGGGGAAGAAATCTGCAGAACTGCTGATTACCCGCTACAGGCAGGATAATGGCGAATGGCCAACTTCCTTTGGGTTATCTGCCTGGGGCACTTCCAACATGCGCACGGGCGGCGATGATATCGCTCAAGCCATGGCACTGATTGGAGCCAAGCCCGTTTGGGATAATATGTCGAGGCGTGTAACCGGTTATGAAGTCATCACGCTTGCTCAATTGAGCAGACCGCGCATTGATGTAACCTTGCGCATATCCGGGTTTTTCCGCGATGCATTTCCAGCGCAGATTGAGTTATTTGATAAGGCCGTTCGGGCTATCGGTGCTCTAGATGAAAGCGCAAAAGAAAATCCAATTGCTGCCCGCATGGCGAGGGAAAAAGCAGATTTAATTGCTGCGGGACTTGATCCAAAATTAGCGGCCAGCAGAGCAGGTTTTCGGATCTTCGGCTCCAAGCCCGGCGCCTATGGGGCAGGGTTACAGGCTCTTATTGATGAAAAGGGTTGGGATAAGAAAGGCGATTTGGCTGAGGCATATCTGGCTTGGGGTGGTTATGCCTATGGAGCCAATGATGAGGGAACAGAAGAGCGCGAGACATTTGTCAAACGCTTGAAGGGTGTTGAGGCCGTTGTTCATAATCAGGACAATCGCGAGCATGACTTACTTGATAGCGATGACTATTATCAATTTGAAGGCGGGATGACCGCTGCCATTGAGCATGTGTCCGGTTTGCGTCCCAGCATTTATCATAATGATCATTCGCGGCCAGAAAAGCCTGTTATCCGTGCCCTGGAAGAAGAGATTGCCAGAGTTGTCCGCGCAAGGGTGGTGAACCCGAAATGGATTGATGGGGTGAAGCGTCACGGTTACAAAGGTGCATTCGAGATGGCGGCAACACTTGATTATCTTTTTGCCTTTTCCGCGACAACTGGCGCTGTCCGCAATCATCATTTTGAATTGGTGTATGAGGCTTATTTGGGTGATCCTGATACCTTGGAATTTCTACGCGACAAAAACCCTGCAGCTTTAAAAGAAATGGCTGAACGGTTTTTGGAGGCAGAAGAAAGAGAATTGTGGACACCGCGTTCCAATTCAGCGAAGTTTCAATTGGAAGCTTTGGCAAAGGGGAAAGTGCAATGAGCGTCAAACCATTATTGACGCTCTGGGTTTGGCGCGGTGGCGACCTAGCTCAAAAAGGTAATTATTGAATTAGACCCGACTATATGAAGGAAAAACCATGGCCGAAAAATCTGAACGCCTGAAAAATATGAGCGAAGAAGAGCTTAATGCCCGCCATGCGGACAAGATGAAAAAGAAGAAAGCTGCCCGCGATAAAATCATCGCGACCAAGACCATCGAAAAAGGTTTGGTCATGGTTCACACAGGCAAAGGCAAGGGCAAGTCTACGGCCGCTTTTGGGGTGGTGTTTAGAGCCATCGGCAATGGCATGCGCGTAGGCGTCGTTCAATTTGTCAAAGGCAAATGGGAGACGGGCGAGCGCAAGGTTCTCGAAGCATTTCCTGACCAAGTTGAATTTGCCACAATGGGCGAAGGATTTACCTGGGAAACCCAAGACCGCGCACGCGACATTGAAGCTGCACAAGGTGCTTGGGAAAAAGCCAAGGCCATGATCATGGACGAGAATATTCAGGTTGTTCTTCTAGACGAACTGAACATTGTGCTGCGTTATGACTATCTGCCTGTTGAAGATATTATAGCGTTTTTGAAAACCAAGCCTGAAATGAAACATGTGATTATTACGGGTAGAAACGCCAAAGATGAATTGATCGAATTTGCGGATTTGGTGACAGAAATGGAAATGATCAAACATCCGTTCCGCTCTGGCGTTAAAGCGCAAAAGGGTATCGAGTTTTAAGGGGCAGAGAATTTATTAAACTGCTTATTGGGTGATTTTTAGCTAGGCTGCTGAAAAACTACGATTTGAATTGAATGGAGGGGACGATGTCATCAGGAATTCTAGACGGCTTAAGCCGTTTGCTGGGCGGTAATCCGTCAGCGCAAAAAGTATCAGAAGATCTTCAACTGACCTCTGAGCTCATCTTGCTTGTGCGTGTAATGTTTGCCGACGGCACTTTGAAACCTGCAGAAATGGATATGTTCAAGCGGCTTTGCACGGAAGCGTTTGGTCTTGATGAACAGGACATTCCTGGGATTTTGGAATATTTGAAAGATTTTGGCTATGAGACCTCTGCATGGGATGCGGCATCCATGTTTGCTAATCATGATGTGGAACGCAAAAAGACACTGCTTGTTCATCTTATGACTGTGGCAAAGGCCGACAATCATTTGGATATCAGCGAGGCAGAGCTGATCCGTAAAACGGCGAAGGTTTTGGGCTTGAGCGCGGAAGATATTGCTGCAACTGGTAAAAGTTAGTTTGCTGTTCAAGAGTTAGTCTTAGCTGGTCGTATTTAGCCTTTAATCAGTCGGGAATCTGTTTGACCTTCTGCTTTAGCGCAGATAGTTTGCGGCTTGAATGATGGTGCCTTATTGATCTCTGCGGTTAGAGGTTAGTCACAAGAGGCTGAAACCAATTTCGGTGCGGTGGACCCAAATAGGGAACCAAGTCCGAAGCTGTCAGTGAAGTGTGAGCTATTGCTTGCATCTTTTGCTTTCTAACAGGTTTTGTTTTTGTGCCGGTGCCAAAATGGGGAAATTCCCAAAACGCCGGAGAAAAGCCTTGCGACTGATATTTTCATTTTTTCTAATCCTGATTTCCAGTGTTTCTGCTCATGCCCATCTTGGTCATCTGGGTGAATTAGCTGGCCATTCGCATTGGATTGCTTTGGGAGCAGGTACTGTTGCCGCCGCAATCGCTGCTGCATTGGGCAAGCGGAAAATGGACAAAGAAAAAGAAGAAGCAATCGAAGATGCGGACGAACAGCCTGAAGCTGAAACCGCTGGAGCATAGACCATGATTTTGAAAAATTTGGATAACGAAACCGGAATCATGATCTGCGGTCATGGCAGCCGTAACCAGAATGCTGCCAAGCAATTTGCTACGCTTTCGGAAGGGTTGAAAGCGCGTTATCCCGATGCTGCCATTGAATACGGATATCTTGAGTTTTGTAATCCGGTTATCCA
>JAFMHL010000069.1 GCA_017854535.1 Nitratireductor sp. | reverse complement strand
GATTTTTATGGTGCCCGGGGGCGGATTTGAACCACCGACACGCGGATTTTCAATCCGCTGCTCTACCCCTGAGCTACCCGGGCACAATTCGCATATTACAACACAGATGGTCGCATAAATCACGAAAGTTGAGCGGGTTATAGAAGCTGACTAAGGCTGTGTCCAGTAGATTGAAGCGTGTTTGCGCGAAATAATTTCACTTAATTCCGAGTTTGGCAAAAACCCTCAAAAATACGCGGTTTGGCAAGGTTTTCCCTACACATATCCCAATTTGAAAACACACTATCCGTCATTCACATCTCATCATCTTGGGATTGAGATGTAGCAATAGCATAAGAACCGCCAAACCATCGGTTCAGATCTACATCAGCGCAACGTTTGCAGCAAAACGGATATGTGTCTCGCTGAGAGTTTTTCCCGCAATTCGGACACTGAACAGGCTTACGCAGCGGTTCAACTTTGTTGGCGTTCGCAGTCATGTCAGCCTTGGTTGATCCAATTAAAGTGTACAGGATAACCTTCACCAACCAGTAACTGAACGGTTTCATACAAAGGCAGTCCGACAACATTGGTGTATGAGCCAACCAGTTTGACAACAAAAGACCCGGCAATGCCCTGAATGGCATAGCCCCCCGCTTTGCCGCGCCATTCGCCAGAAGCGAGATAAGCTTCAATTTCTTCGCGCGAAAGCCGTTTGAATCGTACCCGCGTTTCAACAAGGCGATGGCGCAACGCCCCTTTGGCTGTGATCAACGTGATACCCGTATAAACACGGTGTGAGCGACCAGAAAGAAGACGCAAATTTGTTGAAGCTTCATCCAGCATCTCCGCTTTTGGCAAAATACGCCTGCCCAAAGCAACAACGGTATCAGCCGCTATTACCATGGAGCCTTGCAGTTCAGGTGAGCGCGAGATGTTTTCCATGGCCAACTCAGCCTTTTCACGCGCTAGCCGTTTGGCAAGCGTGCGCGGAGCTTCAGATTTGTGCGGTGTTTCATCTGCATTCACAGGGCAGAGATTATCCGGCTCAATGCCTGCTTGCTGCAAAAGCTGCAAACGGCGAGGGGAGCCGGAAGCCAAGATCAGCTTCATTCTGCCGGACATCAATCTATCCTATTTGAAACGGTAGGTGATCCGACCCTTTGTCAGATCATAGGGGGTCATTTCAACCAATACCTTGTCACCCGCCAAAACACGAATACGGTTTTTGCGCATGCGCCCAGCGGTATGAGCGATAATCTCGTGATCGTTTTCCAATTTCACGCGAAAAGTTGCATTTGGCAGCAACTCACTTACCACGCCTGGAAACTCAAGAACTTCCTCTTTTGCCATTCTACCTCTTTAACTGAATTAATCAGATTGTTTCAATTTTGCCGGAAACTATATCAGCACGGCCCATTTGTGAACCGTAAAGACGTTCTCACTGCAATTTTTAAATTATAACGCTATTTCGTGAATTTAGCACGAATTCTTGCTTCCAAACCATCGCGCAACTGTCGATACCCACCTAGCACCTGTTCACGGCTTCCTGCAATGGTAGATGGGTCCATCGTAGGCCAATATTCCACTTCAACGAATTCACCGCTGGTCAGATCAAGCATTTTGTGGTGGGCTTGAGGTGATAAGGTAATAATCAAGTCGAAATACAGATCTTCAAGGTCATCGATAAGCTTAGACTTGTGATTTTCCAAACTAAGGCCACGCTCTGCCATAACGGCTAGGGCGAACCCATCTGTATCTCCTCGGCTGGTTCCGGCAGAATCGCAATACATTTTCGTTCCATAAATATCCTTGACCAGTTGTTCGGCCATGGGAGAGCGAATGGAATTCATCGTGCAAACAAACAGAACCGAAGTAATCGGCTTATTAGTGTCATCAGGGTTGCTGGGTGCTGTATTCATCCGCGCCAATGCAACACACAAATAAGTGTAAACAGGCGCCGTGCCGTATCAAAATCAACATCTATCTTGCCTGACAATCGATCTTGCAGGGTTTGTGAACCCTCATTGTGCAGCCCGCGCCGTCCCATATCAATGGCTTCAATCTGAGCGGGAGACGATGTTCTAATCGCATCATAATAGCTTTCGCAAATCATGAAATAATCTTTGATAACCCGTTTGAACGGGGTCAACGACAGCACATGGGCAATAACAGGTTTGTCGTCTTGACTGGTGATGTTGAACACCAGGCGTTTTTCAACAACAGCCAAATTCAGATTATAGGGCCCGTTGTCATCACCCACTGGCGCAAATGAGTTTTCTTCAATCAGATCAAAAACTGCAACGGCCCGTTCATGCTCAACATCAGGCGTGGCTCTGCCAAAGGATTCAGCGTCCAGTTCAACATGTACCAATCTATGTTTGCTGTCAGATTGTTGTGGCATACTGTTTTTCATTCAAACGGATTAAACTGGCTGACCAGAAATTAATTTACTTAAAAACCTGTATCAATGATTCATTCGAATTGAAACAGACCTTCCATGGGCTTGCAATCCTTCTGCATTGGCAAGTGTGACGGCAGCAGGCCCAATTTTGGCCAATTGCTCAGGGCCACATTTTAAAATAGAGGTCCGTTTCACAAAATCTAATACTGAAAGCCCTGACGAGAATTTTGCAGACCGAGCCGTTGGCAATACATGGTTTGATCCGCCCACATAGTCTCCAACTGCCTCTGGCGTGTGTTTGCCGAGGAATACCGCGCCTGCATTTCTGACACCGGCAAAAAAGGCTTCAGGATCAGCAGTCGCGATTTCAAGATGCTCGGCTGCAATGGCATTGGTCAGGGGCAGGGCTTCTTCAAGGGTTGGAACAGTAATAATGGTTCCAAAATCTTGCCAGCTTGCGCCAGCGATTTCTGCGCGCGGCAACGTTATTAACTGACGCTCAACCGCCTCAGCCACTGCATCTGCCAAGGACTTGCTGTCTGTAATCAGGATCGATTGGGCATTCTTGTCGTGTTCTGCTTGTGCCAACAGATCAAGGGCAATCCAGTCAGGATTGTTGTCAGCGTCAGCAACAATCAGAACTTCCGACGGTCCGGCGATCATATCAATTCCGACCGTGCCAAAAACCTGCCGTTTGGCTGCAGCAACAAACGCATTACCAGGGCCTACAATTTTCGAAACAGGCGCGATGGTCTTTGTGCCATAGGCAAGGGCGGCAACTGCCTGCGCGCCACCGATGCGATAAATCTCGTCAATGCCTGCAAGTTCGGCAGCGGCCAATACCAAAGGGTTGATAATACCATCGGGCGTCGGCACAACCATAACCACACGATCCACGCCCGCAACTTTCGCAGGCACGCCATTCATCAAGACAGAACTTGGATAACTCGCCGTACCGCCAGGGACATACAACCCAACTGCCTCAATAGCAGTCCATTTAGAGCCGAGCTCTACGCCGATGGGATCCACATAACGGGTATCAACCGGCAATTGTTTTTCATGATGAGAGCGGATGCGGTCGCGCGCCAAAATAAGGGCTTCGCGATCTTCATCAGTTATTGAGTTGACTGCCGCCGCTATTTCTTCTTTCGAAATCTGCAGCGTTTGCGGCGTTAATTCCAAGCGATCAAATTTCTTGGTTAGGTCGATCAGGGCTTCGTCGCCCCGTGTTCTAACATCGGCGATAATGGTGCTGACAACAGCATCCACATCGCTGTCTTGCTCACGCTTTGCCCCAAGCATTTTCTCAAATGCTTGCTCAAAATTTTCATCTTGTAAATCAAGCCGTGTAACCAAGCTCTTCTCCAGTTCAATTCTAGCAGCGGGTGTTAAGTATTTGGGTGCCGCGGTTTGGAGGAAGCTTCCCATGCAGCTTTCATGTCTGTGAGCTGAGCTTCAACACATTCCACTTCCAGTCGCAAGGTTGCATTGCCGGAGAATAAAAGATCGATATGGCCTGCAGGCGCATCTTTCTCGCTGAAAACAATCGCAAGAAGCGATAACACATCATTTTTCTTTGCAGGATCAATAGCCTGGCGGGCTAGTTTGCTCACTTTTTCAAAATGCAAAACAGAGCGCACACGGATATTTTGCTTCTTGCCGTTTTCCCAAAGGAAGCGGTTCATTTCAACAATCAACCGCTTTTCTGCAGAAAAATAGTGAATATCAGAAACCTTGATAACGCCGTCCTGACAATGGGCTGAAAGGATTTGCAGATCCTCTTCATCCATTGCGATCATTTTTCGAGGGGTTATTGCCATAGCATCATTTCCGCATTCTGATTGCCGGAGAAAAACCGGACTTTTTGATTGTTATCAAATACCTATTCAATAGGTCTGACCTAGGCATGGCAGGGTTCAAATACAAGTCAGCCTGGTACGAAACACGGCGTATTTATCGCTGATCTAGCTTGAAAGGCGTTGGATATCAGCGCCACAGGCAGAAAGCTTTTGCTCAAGATGCTCGAAGCCGCGATCGAGGTGATACACCCGCGTCACGGTAGTCTCGCCTTCTCCTGCAAGTCCGGCCATGACGAGAGAAACAGAGGCGCGCAAATCAGTTGCCATAACTGTTGCGCCGGTAAGGCGTGTAGGACCATGCACCGTCGCCGTTTGACCATCCAGCGTAATGTTCGCGCCCAATCTTGCCAATTCCTGCACATGCATGAAACGGTTCTCGAAGATGGTTTCCTTAATCTTGCTATCGCCTTCGGCAATTGTCATCAAGGCCATAAATTGCGCTTGAAGATCCGTAGGGAAACCTGGGAAAGGCTCCGTTGTTATATCAACCGGTTTGATGCCAGCACCGTTACGGGTGACGCGGATGCCGTCATTTTTCTCTTCAATGCCAACACCGGCCTTGACCAATACGTCCAAAGCGTTTTGCAACAGGGATGCTTGTGCACCTTGTAAAAAAACATCGCCGCCAGTCATGGCAACAGCCATGGCATAGGTCCCGGTTTCAATTCTATCCGGCAACACACGATGGCGCGCGCCATGCAGCGCTTCTACACCATTGATCGTGATAACGCTGGTTCCTGCGCCTTCTATTTTTGCGCCCATGGCAATTAGGCAATTGGCCAGATCAACTACTTCTGGTTCACGGGCACAGTTGCTCAGAACCGTTTTGCCTTTTGCAAGAGTAGCCGCCATCAGCGCCACATGAGTTGCGCCAACAGAAACTTTTGAAAAGTTGAACTCAGCGCCAACCAAGCCGCCTTCAGCAGAAGCAATCGCATATCCGTTTTCAATATTAATCTTCGCGCCAAATGCTTCAAGACTTTCGATAAACATATCGACAGGCCGTGTGCCAATGGCGCAACCGCCAGGCAAAGAAACTTTAGCTTTGTGCATCCGCGCCAAAAGCGGACCAATTACCCAAAAGCTGGCACGCATTTTTGAGACCAGATCATAAGGCGCAGTCGTGTCTACGATTTCGCTGGCTTTGAAATGGATGTTGCGGCCTTGTTGCCCGTTGTGGTTTTTGCGTTTGCCTTTGACCTGATAATCCACGCCGTGATTGGTCAGGATGCGAACGAGGGATTCAACATCCGCCAAATGTGGGACGTTTTCCAAAATAAGCTCTTCGGATGTGAGGAGGGATGCAATCATCAAAGGCAATGTCGCGTTTTTGGCGCCGGAAATAGGAATCACCCCATTAAGTTTATTGCCACCTCTTACTAAAATACTGTCCATTACCCGTCCTTCACCCGTCCATCGTTGAGAAATGCCCTATTTGGCGCACAATTTGCCATACAAAGCCCTATTCCTCCTGCCCGCAATGGTCATAAACCAATCAGGATATTGCATCAAGCATATGGTTTGCAGAGGGTTAATTGGCGAATGGGACCAAATCATGCCCAAACTTTTGGTTGGACACAATTGTGTATCCAGAACATCAGTCTACTTGGTGTCTTTTGGTTTTAGTTTGGAATTGCGCGGCTCCATCTGGCGATCCAGATCAAGTTTCAGCTCTTTTACTTTTATTTTCCGCTTTTGAAGATTGTCGCGCAAAGCCTGTTTCTTGCGCTCAAGTTTTCTTGCGCTTTCCTGATTTTCAATCGCTTTATCCGCCATCAATCTAACCTGATTTTCGTTTTGAAAAGAGTTCAGCGAAAACGATATGTAGTATTACCCCATCGCCGCTATTAAAATTCAGCGCGCCTGCTCAAACAAGACTTGCACTAAGACAAACCATATGTCAGAACGCACGCGGTTTCGCAAACACTGGATTTTACAGTAGTTTGTTGAAAATTACCCAAAAATGCTGCGGTAGCTCAGTGGGAGAGCACATCATTGGTAAGGGGCGGGTCATTTTTTCTAAGTAATTGAATTTACTTAGAGTTAAACTTGTAGAAACTATCAGGGGTTCCACCTCGGGTTTCTTATGAAGGCAGGTAGCCTTTAAACATGCTGCGGTAGCTCAGTGGGAGAGCACATCATTGGTAATGATGAGGTCGGGAGTTCAATCCTCCCTCGCAGCACCATTTTTTCCAAGTAAGCTATTGATTTTTAAAATTAATTTTCGAAATCGATTTTCCAATTCCCACTTTGGTTCCCATTTTAAGAAATTGCGTTGAGCCAATTAACACTCTTTTGCAGTGGTTACGCAGTATCTAATCATCGCCATCATCGCCTTGTGCTTTGTGGTTCTAGAGCCATGGACATAACGACCATTCGCAGTTCCTGAAGGTGCGCCACCCTTTGCGCCATGCATCCGGCAAACATTGTAACCCGTTACCGCTGGAGCCTTGCAGGGGAGACCAGTGCGCTTGGTTTTTGCATGGCAGCGTCTTGATTGCCTCATTGCTGTAATTGCCGGATTAATTGTGACTTTGCCAGTTTGATCAGTTTGTATCTGGGGAACCATGACTTTCCTGTTTTACATTTGTTAGCAAAATGAGTGGAACCTGTTGATGCGGTTGTCTGGTTCTTTCGACTAGTGTGGGGCATTTTACCCCAGATAACCGCTCCAATCCCAAGGTGCGTGGGGTTGATGTCAGTTTTTATCTGCACACCCACCCCCTTGGCTAATATTCCCGACTATCGCTTGCCCACCTTCATTGACTTGAACGTGATGCACAGTGACCTTTTGCTCGCCTCCCGTGCGATACTTGAGCAATGCTTCCATCTGGCTGGTGAAGGTTCTTATGAGCTCGTTATAGGCTTTTTCGGTATCGTCCAACGGGATTATAGGTTCATCGATAAGTCACAACTTTCATCATGTAGAACACTAGCTATTGTATGCGCCTATTTTGAGGTGTAAATTTGGTTTGGGGGCTGAATGGAGGAAATTCTTATGAATATTTCACGCGGGTTTATGATAATCGGGTCTTTGTATCTTTTAGTTGGTATTCTTTTTGGAATGTATATGGGCGGAAGCGGTGACCATTCTCTGGCACCATTACACGCTCATATCAATTTGCTTGGTTTCACTTTGATGATGGTATTCGGATTAACATACAGACAGTTTCCACAGATGACCAAACCGATTTTGGCGCGGCTACATTTTTGGCTTCACCAAGTGGGGTCACTTATTTTGCTGATCATGTTGTTTATGATGTTTACCGGACGAATTGAACAATCCGCGATGAATCCAATTGCGCCCATCGCCGAACTTGCAATTTTGGTAGGCTCAGCGATTTTCGCATACAATCTGTTCAGAAATTCGAAGGAATAAGCACTATTAAATGGTTTGGGTGAATTTGAACGTAAGCTGCTCTGATTAATCCTTTGTAAAGGATATGGGGCAACACTAACTTTGCGGTTGTCTGGTTCTTTCGACTAGTGTGGGGCATTCTACCCCAGATAACCGCTCCAATCCCAAAGTGTATGGGGTTGATGTCAAGTTTTGGCACCAACCCCCCCACTATTCACATTCCCGACAATAGCCTGCCCGCCTTCATTGACCTGAACATGATGGACCGTGACCTTTTGTTCGCCACCAGTACGATACTTGCGTAAGGCTTCCATTTGGCTGGTAAAGGTTCTCAGGAGCTTGTTATAGGCTTTCTCGGCGCTATCCTGCTGGGCAATAGTCTCAGTATGCGCCAAACGTCTGGCAAAGGTCATTGAAGCTATATGAACACAAGCCATTTGAGTAGCAAGCATGGCTTCCAATTGGTCTTTTGGTTTAATGTCAGCAATGATAGACAAGGCAAAGTTCAGATTGGCTTCTTGCATTTCCTTACCCGTGTCTGACGTCATCGCCTATGTCCCAGATTTAATTCTGGGCTAAAAGAGACTTT
>JAFMHL010000003.1 GCA_017854535.1 Nitratireductor sp. | reverse complement strand
CTTAAGTGTCCCGATGGATCTCAAAATACTCTTGAATAAGGAGGCGACCGCAAAGCGATACTTTGCAGCTTGCCCTCCCTGGTACCGACGAAACATTTTGCGCTGGCTGGCATCGGCAAAGAAACCCGAAACACGCGCCAGTCGCATTCTCAAGATTGTAGAAAACTGTTCCAAAGAGGAACGCATCCCCAATTACTGAGGCTATCCCTTGCCCCTATGAATTCAATCCGTCACTTTTCCCCATGATAAGCACCCAATAATGGGTGTAACGCGGGTTGATGCCCGAGGTATTGAACCCATAGGCCAGGCCAGCAAGAGAGTACCTGCTTTTTAGCATGTTCTTTCGATGACCGGGCGAATCCAGCCAGCCTAGAAGGGCCTCATCGACAGAACCATAGCCAACGCCGATGTTCTCGCCAGAAGATTCTTTAAAGTTCACGGCAAAGATGCGGGTTTTGAAATCCGTCCCAGGGCCAATTTCATGGCCATATAAGCCGCGTGAACCCATCAAATCAGCATAATCTTGCGCTGCCTTTTGCAAACGCACATCTTGGCGGAACTCTGACAACCAATGTTTTCTGCGAATTTTATTAAGTTTGGCAAAGCCTTCCGTCACATCAAACTGCAAGGGCGTAGCTGAAACTTCAGAACGCGCTCTGCGCCCAGCGTGGCTTGAAGAACCATTGGCACATCCCGCCAGCAGTAAAAATGACGACACCAGCAAGGCTGATCCGCCTGCCACAACGTCCCTGCGTGAAGGCTCCAGCCCAATTCGTTTGATAAAATGCTTGTTCATAGTCCAAAGGATACCGAACGAAGGTTAAAAACACCTTTCTTGAAACAAGAGCCAAATCGACCAACGTGATTTCATCCCCGGTTCAAAAGAGTAACTGGCAAGAAACGGGTGGCTAACAACGGTTCAAAGGCGTATCGCTGCACTTCCTAATTCAGAAAGTACGACCATGAATACTGCGCCCGCCAATTTGATGACAACAAAAAGCTGGCTATTGCTTCTTCTGTTGGCAGGAATATGGGGAGGGTCATTTCTCTTTGGTCGTATCGCGGTTCAAGAAATTTCACCACTGCTACTTACCCTGTTTCGAGTGCTCATCGCCGCTTTATGCCTTTGGGTATTTATCCTTGTAACAAGGCGTAAAATCACAATCACAAAATGGCTGGTCATCAACATCGCAGGGATGGCGATATTAAACAATGTCATTCCCTTCACGTTTATTCTTCAAGGGCAAAAGGAAATCGGCTCTGGCCTTGCATCTATCGTCAATGCGATGACCCCCATTTGGACCGTCATCATTGCGAACTTTCTCACATCAGATGAAAAGATGACGACACGAAAAATATTGGGAATTGTAGCTGGTTTTTTAGGCGTAGCCGTTTTGATGGGGGGCGATCTTTTGCAAGGATTAAGCGCGTCTGCTTTTGCCCAAGCCAGCGTTTTGGTTGCAACCATCAGTTATGGTTTTGCAGGTGTTTTTGGCAAGCGTTTCAAAGGCCATGACCCGCTATTGATTGCAGCAGGGCAATTAACCGCTTCAACCATTTTTATGGCCATTATAGTGTTTGTATCAAGAAGCACCGATGGGTTCTCGACACCCTCTGAAATCGTCATTTGGTCGGTGTTAGGATTGGCAATTCCCTGCACGGCATTTGCCTATGTTTTGTTTTTCAAAATACTTCAAAGCGCAGGCGCGACCAATGTATCATTGGTGACATTTCTGGTTCCCGTGAGCGCAATAATTCTCGGCATCATCTTCCTCAATGAAAGCCTGACACCTTGGCATATGGCAGGAATGATCCTGATTGCTCTCGGCCTTGTGATCTTGGACGGCAGATTGTTCAAGCGCCGGAGCGCTTGAATCAACACATTATCTGCATCAAATTTTACAATAAAATCAAGCAGCTATTGCATCAACCGGATTCTTTTCATGAATGCCCAACAGTCGACAAATCGCAACCGGAAGTTCAGCCCTGTTCATGGTGTAAAAATGAAAATCGCTCACGCCTCTATGGGAAAGATCTGCCACTTGTTCCGCAGCAACAGCAGCAGCCACCAATGAGCGCGTCTGTGGATCATCGTCCAAACCATCAAACCGATCAGCAAGCCATTGTGGAATTGCGGTCCCGCACCTGCCAGCAAAATTAGCAACTTTACCAAAATGATGGATCGGCAAAATGCCAGGCACGATGGGAATATAAATCCCGGCTCGGCGCACCTTTTCAAGATAACTCTCGAACTGATCATTGTCGTAAAAGAACTGAGTCATTGCCCGGGTAGCTCCGTTATCAACCTTACGTTTCAGCATATCTAAATCGGTTTGAAAATCAGCGCTTTCAGGGTGCTTTTCTGGATAAGCCGCAACGCTGATATCAAAGTTGGAAAATGCCTTCAAACCAGCAACAAGTTCAGACGCATTATTATAGCCGTTGTCTTTAGCTTCATAGTTTTTGCCAACACCGCCGCAAGGATCACCGCGCAGGGCAACAAAACGCTTCACACCAATTTTCCAAAGATCACGAACAACACCATCAACTTGATCTTTCGTTGCATCCACACAGGTTAAATGCGCGGCAACTTCAAGCTTGGTTTCTTCTTTGATTTTCTTAATTGTCCGGATCGTTCTTTCGCGAGTGGA
Organism: Nitratireductor sp.; assembly: GCA_017854535.1. Classification (GTDB taxonomy): domain Bacteria; phylum Pseudomonadota; class Alphaproteobacteria; order Rhizobiales; family Rhizobiaceae; genus Salaquimonas. Next base: position 111,366 of record JAFMHL010000003.1, on the reverse strand, counting down.
GCCGCCAGCCCCATAGGTCACCGACACAAAAGAAGGCGACAGTTTTTCAAGACGTTTAACCGTTTCAAAAAGCCCCTCCTCTGCTGCATCGCTTGCGGGCGGAAAAAGTTCGAATGAAACATTAACTGCGCGGGATGGAAGTCTGGAAAGTTTTGCAAGGGCCATGATGGTCTCCGTGGAAATATAGAAATATGAATCTGTTTAGAGTTTTAATGCGGTCAGGATCACTCAACGGTGACACCTGCCCCTAGGCCATGAGCATGTTGTTGTTTTTCGCCAACCAAAGCGTGACAACAAGAGATTTCTCTTTGTCGCTTTGTTTTGTTGTCAATTTTTCAGTTTTTTGAACCTCAAGTCCTGCTGCTTCCAACCAGCTACTGACCTGATCTGTTGGAAAACCGAGACGAAGATGGGCATGTTCATCGCGCAGAAACTCAAGCTCGTGGGGCGCGAAATCAACGATCAACAAACGCCCACCCGGCTTTAGAGCTTTGGAGGCTTCTCGGATCGCCCGCGCAGGATCTTCGAGATAGTGCAAAACCTGATGAATTGTGACCAGGTCAAAAGCTTCATCAGCCGTTGGAAGGTTCATCAAATCACCCTGGCGGATTTGCACATTGTTGATGTCGGCCTTCTCAAGCGCAGAGCGGGCAATGGCCAGCATTTCACGACTTGCATCAATCCCCACAGCTTTGGCAAAATAAGGACTTAGCAATTCAAGAATACGCCCCGTGCCCGTGCCAAGGTCCAACAACGCCTGAAACGGTTTGTTTCCAACCAATTTCAAAATAGCTTCTTCAACCTTGCTTTCATCCACATGCAAAGATCGAATCGCGTTCCACTCACCCGCATTGGCAGAGAAATACTCAGAAGCCAGCGCTGTACGCCGCGCTCTTACTGTTTCCAGGCGCTCTTGATCGCGCGCCAATTGCGGATCGTTCTCGCTCATATGAGCCAGTAAAGAAGCAACAAACTCAGCAGGCGCGCCATCATCCACACCTCTAAAATACGCCCAGGCGCCCTCTTGATAGCGTTCTAACAAACCAGCTTCTGAAAGCAATTTCAGATGGCGCGATATGCGCGGTTGAGATTGACCAAGAATATCAATCAGATCAGAAACGGTCAGGTCACTGCGCGACAGCAATGCCAAAAGACGCAAACGCGTATGCTCACCCGCTGCCTTCAGCAGATTGACCGTCAGGTCCAGAGGCAATTGAGTCTTGCGGAGCATGAAGCATTTCCCTAAGCTAAATCATTTGATAAAAATCATATAAACATATCTTTATATGATTTGGCAATACCCAGGCTTCAAATTTCCTCTTTTTCATTTTAAATGACGCAAACAAAAGCAAAAACTGGAATCCCATGCGCCGCCTTCGCCATAGACCTCATCCAAAATTGTCGAAAATGCTCAGGGAAATGCTACCAAGAATAACCTTGGCTGATTTCAAAGCCATCGAAGAGATTGCAGAGCGCGGGCATCTTCGGCACCTGCCTCCGGGCATTATCGCCTGGCAGGCCATCACCACCCATGTCAGGCACAATCACACGGAATATGACCAATTGCTGGAGGAAGGCTATGACAGCGATTCAGCACGCCACTTCGTGTTAGGCGTAATGAATGAGAAGCTGGCTGAATGGGGATGTTTGCGCCGAATTGAGGAAAACGAAACAGACTGATGGTTCCAAGCCGTATGAGACCTATTTAGTAAATCCACTGTTCCCAAACGCGGACGCTGACTTTCTCGCCCTGTGAAATAACGCCTTCCTTTTCCACCCAAGCCACAACGCCGCGCTTCATATAGGCAGCGTCCTTGAACGCCAGCGCCATATCAGTCTTTGTAAAGTCACCGTTAGGCTCGCTTAGTCCCAAATGCTTAGCAATAGAACCTCCTGCCAAACGGCAAGGCGCATTATAGCCGTCAACGCGAAGCGTCACACCGCCTTCGAAAAATAACTGCGTGCGGGACGGCAAAAAACTTAAATTCGGTATGCCTTCCAAAACCAGATTTGTACCAACCCAGCCCGGTTCAAGTTTTTCAATATTCAAACCGCCAGCGATCTCGATCAATTCCTCCTCAGAAAGAATGGAGACTTGCCGCTCATTTCGCATCTCGGTGCCGCGCCGATACCAAGGTTCTCGGCCACCGGACTTGCGCGCAATGCCAGCGTGGAAATCACCTTCGATCCCTTCGAAGGTCAACGTCAAAGAATCCACAAGCTGGGAAACAAAGTCCTTACCCTCAGCTTTCAAAAGGCTGGAAACGCGTCCTTTGATCTTCTTTCCCGGAACTTTCTCAATCATATGACTGTCTTTCAATACTGTGTTTGATCCTCGTAAACCGATTCATCCCAGTTGTCATTTTTGCAATTAGCCATTGGATAAACTTCTGTTCAAATTGGGATTTCCAGTGTTACGATGATGAAAAGAGGAGATCGAAAATGGCCAAAGCAGCTTCAAAGAAAACAACGAAGAAATCTACGCCAATTGTAGCGCTAAAAATGCCAAAGTCAGAAGTGGCCCTCACTGAGCGGCAAGCAAAATATCTTGCTGTTGCGAAAGACAAACTCGGTTTTGTGCCAAATGTTTTGCAGGCATATGCTTGGCACTCGACCAAATTTGCTGCTTTTACGGAAATGTATAACGACCTGATGCTCGGCGAGTCTGGTCTTTCAAAACTTGAGCGCGAGATGATCGCTGTCGTCGTGTCATCGGCTAATCGCTGTTATTATTGTCTGACAGCCCATGGCGCTGCCGTTCGCCAATTGTCGGACGACCCTAAGCTTGGTGAGCAATTGGTGATGAACTATCGCACTGCTGATTTGGACAAGAAGCAAAAAGCCATGCTCGACTTTTCTTGGACTTTGACAAAAGAGCCGGAATTGATTGAAGAAGAGCATCGTAAAGCGCTGCGCAAAGCGGGATGGAAAGATCGGGAAATCTGGGACATTGCTGCTGTTGCCGCCTTCTTTAATATGACCAACCGCATGAGCGCTGCCACAGACAAGCAGCCGAACGACGAATATCACTCAATGCACCGCTAAGGATACTGATTAAGGTTTAGGCGCTTCGAGCGCGGCAAATTGCATGGTTAGAAAACCATCGAGCGCTTTTTCCCGTTCAGCAGGCTCTTTGATTTGTGCCTTCATCCCTTCAAGCCATAACATCAAGTTCATAGCCATCATGTCAGGTGGGAAAGCACCATTATTTGAAAACGATGCGAAATGCCCACCAATTTCCTGTGCCATTTCCTCGACAAATTTTGCAATGATGTCGTCGGACAGATCAGCCTTCATATCCAGCAACTCACTGCCATGGGTGGAAGCTGCAAGTTCTACCATCATATCCAGCAGCCCAAGCTTCAACCCATTGAACAATAGCTGTTTTGGAGAGCCATCTTTGGCCAATTCACCCTTCAAAATATCAAGCGCAAGGTCACACATCACACGCGTCGTCGCACGATAGATTTCCTGCTTGTTCTTGAAAAAAAGATACAAAGCCGGCCGCGAAATTCCGCATTCTTTTGCGATGTCATCCATCGTCACACGGCTAAACCCGTAACGCAACATGACGTTATGCGCTGCCTGCAAAATAGCAGCACGCTTTTCATATGCCTTGGTTTGTGAACCATCGGCCCTATTTGATATCAAAGTTTCGAGCATGTTTATTGCCATACATCAGTCATAGCACATTTTGAAACGTTGACAATCTGACAAATTTACGAATATTGTCAGAAAGTAAACTCATAAAGATCGGGGCATAGATCATGAATCTAACCATCAATGGAAAGTCACACGAAGTAGACGTTGAGGCTGAGATGCCCTTGCTTTGGGTTTTACGCGATGAATTAGGTATTACAGGCCCCAAATATGGATGCGGCATTGCCCAATGCGGCGCATGCACCGTTCATGTAAATGGCACGGCAGTTCGCTCGTGTCAGTTAGCCGTGGGCGATGTGGATGGCGATATTACTACGATTGAAGGATTAGGCACGCCCGAAGCGCTTCACGCTGTGCAGGCAGCTTGGATAGAGCATCAGGTCGCCCAATGCGGCTATTGTCAGTCAGGCCAGATGATGTCCGCTGCATCTTTTTTAGATACAAATGAAGATCCTAGTGACGAAAATATCGATTTGGCTATGTCAGCAAATCTGTGTCGCTGTGGAACCTATCCGCGCATACGTGCTGCTATCAAGACAGCAGCCAAAAACCTTAGGAGCGCATGATATGGGCAAGTTGAAAACATTTACCCGCCGCGCCTTTTTAGTCGGTTCTTCAGCCATTGCAGGCGGCGTTGCATTCGGAATTTACGCTTACCAAACCCCAGGCAAAAACCCTCTATTAGCTGACGTGGATAACGGCGAAGCAGCCATTACCCCGTATGTAAAAATTACCGCTGATGGAATTACCCTTATCACCCCGCGCACAGATTTGGGCCAAGGGGCCTATTCAGTTCAAGCGGCATTGATTGCTGAGGAATTGGACGTTGAGCTGGATCAGGTGATGGTTGATCCCGGCCCACCAAGCCCCGTCTACTACAACACGGCATTCTCCGAAGAAGGTGCGCCTTTCCGCCCGACAGATGAAAGTTTTATCGCTGAAGCTGCCCGAACAGGCGTGGATTCAGTGATCAAATTTCTTGGCGTTCAAGCAACCGGTGTTTCAACCACTGTTCCAGACGGCTACGAAAAACTTCGCCGCGCAGGAGCCGTTGCACGAGAAACTTTAAAAGCCGCTGCTTCAAAAGAAACAGATATTGCTGTATCCGAACTTAAGACTGCAAATGGCGCAGTGATCATGCCTGACGGCAGCAAAAGGACGTATGTCTCTCTAGCTGCCATTGCCGCAACTTTCGAACCTGTAACTGAAGTGACATTGCGGGATCCCACTCAATGGCGCTTGCTTGGCAAACCAATGCTTCGCCACGATACGATTGCAAAATCTACAGGCACTCTAACCTACGGAATTGACCTTGCTTTTGAAGGCATGGTTCACGCTACGATCAAAACCAATCCGCGCCAGGGCGGAAAAATGAAAAGTTTTAACGCCGCAACCGCCGAAAAAATGCGTGGTGTTCAAAAAATCATACCGGTGGATAATGGCGTTGCCGTTATTGCCGACAATACTTGGCGGGCATTCAAAGCCGCTGATGCTATCGAGTTTGATTGGGAAAGTGCACCCTATCCTGCAGAAATGGATGAGCATTGGAATACGTTGGAAAACTCATTCAACGAAAAGCAGCTTGATGCGCGCACTAGAGATGATGGCGATGCCATTACCGCTTTGGCAGAAGGCAGCGCAATCAACGCGGATTATCGCGCACCCTATCTCGCCCATGCTCCCTTAGAGCCAATTTCAGCCATTGTAAAAGTTACTGATGAGCGCGTTGATGTTTGGAACGGAACACAGATTCCCGGCTTTGCCAAAGACGCAGTTGGAAAACTGACGGGACTGGAACCTGAAAATGTCCATATCCACGTACCTTATGTAGGCGGCAGTTTTGGCCATCGACTGGAAAACGACATCATCAAACAGGCAACCAAAATCGCCATGGAAATGAAGGGTACTCCGGTTAAATTGACCTATAGCCGTGAAGAAGATTTCGTCCATGATTTCCCACGTCAGATTGCCATGGGCAAAGCGCGGGGAACAATCAAAGATGGCCGTGTGGAAACATATGATCTTGGGATCGCCATGCCGTCAGTCATCAGCTCCCAAATGGGCCGCGAAGGCATTTCTATACCTGGCCCCAACCCACAAATCATGGCAGGGGCTTGGGAACAACCATATGCAATTCCAAACTATCGGGTGTTCGGCTATCGCGCGCCTGAACTGGCGCCCATAAGTTCATGGCGTTCTGTTGGCGCATCATCAAATGCGTTCTTTCATGAAAGCGGTTTAGACGAATTGATCCATGCTGCGGGTGCAGACCCTATGGAGGAACGCATCCGTTTAATGTGGCATGAGTCATCTCGAAAGACACTGGAAGCCGTAGCAGAAATGTCTAACTGGGGTTCTGATTTGGGCCCGAATCGCGGACGTGGCGTAGCCTTTTGCATGTCCTTCGGCGCGGCGGTCGCTGAAGTGGTTGAAGTTACCAACACAGAACAGGGCATTAAAATTGATAAGGTTTTTGTTGCTGCCGAAGTCGGCAAGATCATGGACCCCATCAATTTTGAAAACCAGGTAATGGGCGGCGTAGTCTGGGGCTTGGGCCATGCCATGAACTGTGAAATCACATATTCTGACGGTGTGGCCGAGCAATCCAACTATCACGCTTATGAAGGTATGCGCATGTATCAATGCCCAATTATTGAGGTGCGCGGATTAGAAAACGGAACGAAAGTCAGAGGCATCGGTGAACCGCCTGTTCCCCCTGCAGCGCCTGCTTTGGCAAACGCTATTTTTGCCGCAACCGGCAAACGTATCCGCAAAATGCCTTTTAACAAGCACATCAATTTTGTTTAGGAGACAAAGGATGAGATCCATAGTCAAAACATCCCTTGTTGCCTTGGCAATAAGCGTAGCCCCGCAAATGGCAAATGCAGAAACCGTCATCAACCCTCCCCTGAGGGGAGTGTAACCATTAAGCAAGGGTTGGAAGCTTGGTCGCGTATTTATGAGGTTGTTTCACATCCCCGCTGCGCCAATTGCCATGTTGGTGCAGACAACAGGCCTATGTGGTCTGGTGCAAGCTATGGTAAAACGCGTCCTCATGGGATGAACATTGATGCAGGTGAAAGTCGGATTAGCGCAGAAACCCTGCAATGCTCCACTTGTCACACGGCTCAAAACACAGATTTGCCTCACGGCGCGCCGGGCGCAGAAGTTTGGCATTTGCCACCTGTGGAAATGCAATGGTTTGGCAAATCCACCGTTGAAATATGCAATCAGCTGAAAAATCCTGAAACCAATGGCGACAAAGATATGATGGCCTTGGCAGAACATGTGGGGTTTGACGAATTGGTTCATTGGGGCTGGAAGCCAGGACCAGGTCGCGAACCTGCTCCTTATTCCATCCAAGAACACACCAATGACATGTTAGCTTGGGGTGTCGCTGGCATGCCTTGCCCGACCGAATGAAAGGTTCAAGAAACCAATGGTAAATTACATGTTTTATAAACTTGGAGCTCTGTTCGTTGCTATAAGCGCCATGCTACATCTTGTTTCGCCAATATTCGCTCGAGGACTTACCCAAGACGCATTGATACTACTCCCAATCGGCGCTCTATATCTATTTTTCGCTTGGGGGCTACGTGCAAAAATGCGTTGGGTCGCTCATCTCGCGTTTATTATCTTATTGCTCGGAACGCTCATAGCTTTTGGATTTTCGTTCAACGGCACCACTGTGCCTGCTTGGGCTTATGGGTCTATGGCACTGGCGAACACTGTGGCGCTGGCATCGCTTTTTATATGCCTATGGCGTAACAAACCAATACGAGCTTGAAGCCAAAAGTTTCCAACAAAAAAGGCGGCTGAGAACCTCACTCCGCCTTTGTAATTTGAAATGTAGTTTGAGTACTACGCTACTTGTCGCGCCAATGCGCACTGAGACCATAATTCGCTCAGTGATTGAACGAGATGGCGAATATCGTCATCACTGTGCAAAGGTCCAGGTGTAATACGCAGGCGTTCGGTTTTCACCGGCACAGTCGGGTAATTGATCGGTTGAACATAAATGCCATATTGATCCAGCAAAATATCGCTGATCCATTTGGCTTTTTTCGCATCACCTACCATTACTGGAATGATATGCCCGTCATTTGGCATATAGGGGATGCCCATTTTCTCAAGACCAGCGCGCACTTTGGCAACATTGGCCTTTTGCATATCCCGTTCGGCGGCACTTTGCTTTAGGTGCTGGATCGAAGCCAAAGCGCCAGCAGCCAATGCTGGTGGCAAAGCCGTGGTGAATATAAAACCTGACGCAAAAGAACGAATGAAATCACATAATTTGGTTGAAGCCGTAATATATCCGCCCATCACGCCAAATGCTTTACCGAGTGTACCCTCGATAACATCCAACTGATCAGCCAATCCGCGCTCTTCGGAAACACCGCCGCCACGCGGGCCATACATGCCAACCGCATGAACTTCATCGAGATAGGTCAACGCACCATATTTCTTGGCAACTGCGCAAATTTCAGCGATTGGCGCAATGTCACCGTCCATCGAATAGATTGATTCAAACGCCACAATAATAGAGCGACCTGGCGCAACCTTCGCCAATTTCGCATCTAGATCGTGCCAGTCATTATGTTTGAAAATATGCTTTTCAGCACGCGAATGGCGAATGCCTTCAATCATGGATGCATGGTTTTTCTCATCAGAAAAAACAACGCAGTTAGGAAGCAGAGAAGCCAATGTCCCAAGGCTGGCCCAATTGGACACATAGCCGGATGTGAAGAGAAGCGCAGATTCCTTACGGTGCAAATCGGCCAATTCCTGTTCGAGTAAAACATGGGTGTGATTGGTGCCCGAAATATTGCGGGTGCCGCCCGCCCCTGTACCATAGGCATCAACAGCGTTTTTCATGGCATTCATAACGGCAGGATTTTGGCCCATACCCAAATAATCGTTTGAACACCAAACGGTCACGTCTTGGGTTTTGCCGTCAACATGGCGTTTTGCTTTTGGGAAACTACCTGCATGACGTTCGAGATCCGCAAAAACACGGTACCGTCCGTCTTCATGTAGGGTTTCAAGTTTTTCCCCGAAAAACGCCTCAAAATCCATCTTCTCGTCCTACTCACTTCATCAAACCTAAACAATCTGGTCTGACTTTTCTTCAAAAGCTACCTTTTGGCAACAAATTCACATGATTTTTCTCATAAACAGACTGTAAACAAGATCGTCAAACTAAAACTCACTGTACTGGCGTAAATTGCTTCAAGTAAGCAATTACATTTGCAAGATCTTCTTCTTTCTTCAACCCGGCAAAGCTCATTTTATTGCCTTTCATATAGGTTTTTGGATTAGTCAAATATCCTGTCAGGCTTTCATCATCCCAAACCAAACCACCTTCACCTGCTTCAACCATTACTTTAGAGTATTTGAAATCAGGATGCGTACCAGCTGTGCGGCCGATAACATCCTTCAAAGATGGTCCAACTTTCTTTTTATCGCTATCAACAACATGGCATGCAGCACATTTTTTGAACACCTTTTCACCGGCAACAACATCACCATCAGCATGGGCAGAAAGAGTTCCAACAGCCATGAAAGCAAGCGTAAAAGCAGTTCCAAGTGTTATTTTCATAATAATCTCCATCAGGATATAAGAATCTAAACTAATCAGTTCCGTTCTAAAGTTAGGGTTTCTAACCATAAATCCCAGTCAACATCCCTTATGCAATATGCCGCATCTTGAGCTACAACATTGATCTGAATCAATTTCAGCTGCTCGCGCCCTATTTCTCAAAGGATATTATCTGTGGGCTAGTGCTCAGATTTCATGCAGTTTCGAATAAAACTCACAAAAAGCCCATTTCGCAGTCAAAGTGCCCAACCATATGAGAGAACAGGCCGAAGGACAAAAACATGAACTGTTTAAAGCGGAAAAACCGAATAAGTTTTGTGACCACGGCAGCGATCATTTTTACGTCACCTGTATTATCCGCTGAATTGCCAATCCCAACAAAACGTCCGGTTATCATTGAGAGCACCGAAGATATAGAACCGCTTGAAGCGTCTCTGCCTGCAAAGGTCAATGAACCGAAAACCAGTTCTGTTGATAGTCAAACAAAACAATGCCTGAAAGCTTTGGAGCTTTCGGGCGCGCAATTTGAGATCTTGCCAACCATCGCTGGTGAAGGAGAGTGCGGCATTCAAACGCCTGTTTCAGTTTCGAGATTCGCAGACAATGTCGCGCTTGTCCCGCGATCGGAACTAAGCTGCAAGACTGCACTTGCTGCAAGCAAATGGATCAAAGCGAGCGTCATACCTGCTGCACAAGCAGCATTTCCAAAAGACAAACTATCCGGCATAACCCACGGTTCCACCTATGTTTGCAGAACTCGCAATCGCGTTGCAGGTGCCAAATTATCCGAGCATGCCAAAGGTTCAGCTATTGATATTGTAGGATTTGAGTTTGAAAGCGGTAAGTCGATAGCTATTGAGCCAAGGCAACGGACAGGAAATCTGGATGAAAGCTTCCAAAAAGCTGTACGTTTTAGCGCCTGTCTATATTTTACAACTGTCCTTGGACCTTTCAGCGATGAAAACCACGAAGACCATCTACATTTGGATATAGCCGAACGAAATGGCGGATATCGTTTATGTGACTTCCCTGATATTCCTACGGAACAGATCAGCGAAGAATAAAACAAACGATATTTAACCGATAACAGAAAAGCTTGATTGCATATTGATGTCTCGGTTCCGCGAACAAAAATCTAGCGAAATCGTCTTGTCAATGTTCTCAAGATGGAACTGAAGCGGATCGGCGTCATGATCATGCCCCGCCTCACATGCTTCAATGATGTGGGCCATGATTTTGCCAGCGACAGGCGCGTTCTTGAACTGGTTCCCGCTGGTGCCACACGCCATGTAGAAGCCCGGCAGATCGCTCTTGTCATAGATTGGCATCCAATCTTCTGAGACATCATAAAGCGCAACCACGCCTTTGGCTGTATCAGGGATACCCAATTTGGGCAGCCTTTGGCCAACCCGCATCACCATGGTTTTCCATTGGGTCGTAAAGTTATGATCGAAACTATCTGGATCATCCACCCATTCGCGGTCATCGCATTCGGGATCTTCCGAGCCGATCAACAAATTACCATTGCCCTCGGTGCGAATATAGGTCGAGATATCACTGTCGGAATAGACAATACCATAGCCCGGCGCGAAACCTTCAGGAGCTGGCACATGGGCAACTTCATGCCTAAGCGCCCGCGTTGACATCTTCATATTCTTGGCAACGCCGGCCATTTCATTGATTTTAGACGAATGAGGTCCGGCAACATTCACGACCACTGGGGCATGAACAACGCATCCATCATCAAACTCAACACCACTGGCCCGGCCATTCTCAGCCAAGATTTTAACAACGCTTCTATTGAATAAAAACTTAGATCCATGAGCCTCAGCGGCCCGTTGGGCATTATGCGCCGAAAGTTTTGGATCATTTACATAACCGCCACGAGGGAAAAACACGCCCCCTGGTACAGTTCCGCCATTCGGCTCGCCAAAGTCAGGGTCCTCAATCCGCCGTGCGGGAGAATAGGTCTGCAGATCGGCATGAGGAATATAATTTGGAATATCCTGCGGCGCCACCTGTTCATAGGGGCACCCGACCTGCTCCATTATCTCCATGCCTTTTTTGAGATAGCCATTATGTTCTGTCTTGATAACGAGGCACCCAGTGTCGTGATAGGTAATCATGCCATGGTCGTCTTTAACGCCCATATAGTCATCCCAGCCTTTCCAGTAGTGCCAACCTTCAAAGGCAATAGCGCAGGTCTCAAAGGCTGAATAGTAGGTGCGAATGATTGCGCAGGAGCCAGATGTAGATCCATAACCAGCCTCTGGCAGTTTATCCACAGAAAGGGTCTTCATTCCTTTTTTCGCCAATTCAAAGGCAACACAAGCCCCGATCACCCCTGCACCGATAATTATTGCGTCATATTTTTCAGACATCCGAAATCCAATCCAATTTTTTTGAAAATATGGCTCATAGTAGATTTTTACGCAATTCATATTGCGCCCGAAACAATAGATTTTCCGGCACTTCCCACCCAAAAAATTTGCGCAACCATTTATGTAGCGTTAAGTTCTACTCCATCCATGGAGAGCCATAAGCTTGCTTCAAAAAGTGCAACCTCAACACGCGTCTTTTTCCGCTCAACGGAGCCGAGGATCAGCACGTCTAACGATCAAATCTTCTTTGGTAAAAAGCCGAATTGAAAATCTGTTCCAAGACGGGTGTGCCAGAATACGAATCCCAAAAACACATACAGGTGTTGCCCTTGAAGCTGTGATGATCAACACCGCGGGCGGAATGACCGGCGGCGACCACATAGATTGGCATTTTGAAACGGGCGACAACACAAGCGCTATCATCACGACTCAAGCCTGCGAACGCATTTACAAATCCACAGGCGGCACCGCCAGAACTGATGTGAAAATCAAACTCCACAACGGCTCTTCCTTTGCCTGGCTGCCGCAAGAAACGATCCTGTTCGATCAATCCCGGTTTAGTCGTGATATTTCAGTAGATATGGCTGCATCCTCGAAATTACTATTCGTTGAATCGGTTGTTTTTGGCCGTGCCATGATGGACGAAACAGTTGAAGAAGGCTCACTACAAGATAGGTGGCAATTTTGCTGCGATGGGCAGCTTTTCCATGCAGAGCATTTCAAACTTTCAGGCCAGATCAATGAGCAATTAAAACAGCCTTCAATTGCAAATGACCACATCGCAATGGCAACGTTAGTTTTGGTGTCGCCAACAGCGGAAGCAAAGCTGGCGCAAGCCAGAGACCTAATAGGCGAATGTGGTGGAGCAAGCCATTTCGAAATTGCCAAAACTGGTAAGCTCCTTGCAAGGGTCTTGGGCAAAGACAGCTATGAATTGCGGAAAACACTGATCCCCCTCATCGCATTGCTCAATGATGGGGCAACATTGCCTAAATGTTGGTCACTTTAAAAAGGTTATGAGATGAATTTGACGCCGAGAGAAAAAGACAAACTGCTGATATCCATGGCAGCTATCGTTGCCCGGCGCCGGCTTGAGCGCGGCGTAAAACTCAATCATCCAGAAGCCATCGCCCTCATCACTGATTTTGTCGTGGAAGGCGCACGCGATGGCCGCTCCGTGTCGGATTTGATGGAGGCCGGAGCACATGTGATCACCCGCGCCCAAGTGATGGAAGGCATCGCGGAAATGATCCATGATGTGCAAGTGGAAGCTACGTTTCCCGACGGAACCAAATTGGTGACTGTCCATGAGCCGATACGATAGGAGTTCCAAATGATCCCTGGCGAAATCATCACGCCACAAGGCGATATCACATTTAATGTTGGTGCCAAAACCACAGTATTGAAAGTTTCCAATACGGGTGATCGACCCATACAAGTTGGCAGCCATTATCATTTTTATGAAACAAATACTGCGCTTGATTTTGACCGTGAAAAAGCAAGAGGTCAGCGCTTGGATATAGCCCCTGGAACGGCGGTTCGTTTTGAGCCGGGTCAAAGCCGGGACATCACTTTGATCCTGCTAGGCGGCAAGAAAGAAGTTTATGGCTTTAATCAAAAAGTGATGGGGAAACTATGATGCGTTTTATTGTGATTTCCGTCAATTTTCTCTGCTTGTTTTCAGCTTCGTCCTTCGCCCAAGAACCTAATTGCGCCGACCCACAATCACAGTTTGAAATGAATGTTTGTTCAGGGCGGGATTACGATGCAGCTGACGAAAAACTCAATACAGCTTGGAAAACTGTTTTTGCCTCGTTGAAACAATGGGACAAAGAAGTATGGCAGGACGGCTCATCTGCACCAAGCCGTGCCGACGCACTTTTGAAGTCACAAAGGGCATGGATTGATTATCGCGATGGCCATTGTGAAGCTGAAGCAGAAGGCTTTCATGGTGGATCTATCCTGCCATTGGTACGCAATACCTGTTTGACAGAAATAACCGAGAGAAGAACCGCCGAACTGCTTAGCCTGACGGAAGGAAACTAAATGCCAGCCACTTTATCAAGAGCCGCTTATGCTGCAATGTTCGGTCCAACCACAGGCGACAAAGTGCGTCTTGCAGACACAGAATTGTTCATCGAGGTTGAGCGCGATCTCACATCCTACGGCGAAGAGGTAAAATTCGGCGGCGGTAAAGTCATCCGCGATGGTATGGGCCAAAGTCAGGTAACCCGCGCTGGCGGAGCAGTTGACACTGTCATCACCAATGCGTTGATTGTCGATCATACAGGCATTTTCAAAGCGGATATCGGTCTAAAAAACGGACGTATTTGCGCCATCGGTAAGGCCGGAAATCCTGATACCCAATCTGGCGTTGATATTATCATCGGTCCGGGAACTGAAATCATCGCAGGCGAAGGCAAGATCGTAACTGCTGGTGGTTTTGACAGTCACATCCATTACATCTGCCCGCAACAAATTGAAGAAGCCTTGATGAGCGGCGTCACAACGATGCTTGGCGGGGGAACCGGCCCTGCCCATGGCACGCTTGCGACCACATGCACACCCGGCTCATGGCATATCGGAAGAATGATCCAATCAGCCGATGCGTTCCCCATGAACTTAGGGTTTTCCGGCAAGGGCAATGCATCCCAACCTGCGCCGCTGGAAGAGATGATCCGCGCTGGAGCTTGCGCGCTCAAACTGCATGAAGATTGGGGAACGACCCCCGGAGCAATCGACAATTGCCTTACGGTTGCTGATGCCTTTGATGTTCAAGTCATGATCCACACCGATACGCTGAACGAATCGGGGTTTGTTGAAACCACCGTAGACGCTTTCAAAGGCCGCACCATCCATGCGTTTCATACCGAGGGCGCAGGTGGCGGCCACGCGCCTGATATTATTAAAGTCTGCGGAAAACCAAATGTCCTGCCCTCTTCCACAAACCCGACCCGCCCCTATACGGTCAACACAATCGCCGAACATTTAGATATGTTGATGGTCTGCCATCACCTCGACAATTCGATCCCTGAGGACATCGCCTTTGCCGAAAGCCGCATCCGCAAGGAAACTATTGCCGCCGAAGATATTCTTCACGATATGGGCGCTTTCTCTATCATCGCTTCAGACAGTCAGGCAATGGGCCGTGTTGGCGAAGTATTAATTCGTACATGGCAAACCGCTGACAAGATGAAAAAGCAGCGTGGCCGCTTAAAAGAAGAAACTGGCGACAACGACAATTTCCGTGTTCGCCGTTATATCGCAAAATATACGATCAATCCTGCCATTGCCCAAGGCATGTCAAAAGAAATCGGTTCACTGGAAGTTGGCAAACGGGCTGATATTGTTTTATGGAGCCCAGCCTTCTTTGGCGTAAAACCCGAAATGGTATTGATCGGCGGTTCAATCGCGGCAGCACCAATGGGTGACCCGAATGCCTCCATCCCTACCCCACAGCCAGTTCACTATCGACCTATGTTTGGCGCTTACGGAAAAGCTTTGACCAATTCATCAGTAGTTTTCGTTTCCCGCGCAGCAGCCGAAAGCAATCTTGCTGAACAGCTTGGCATTGAAAAACAACTGGTTGCCGTTGAAAATACCAGAGGCGGTATTTCAAAAGCTTCCATGATATTAAACGACGCCACGCCAGATGTTGAGGTTGATCCGGAAACCTATGAAGTTCGCGCCAACGGTGAATTGCTAACCTGCGAACCAGCTACTGAATTGCCTATGGCACAACGCTATTTTCTGTTTTAACAACATCCAAACCCACAAAAAACTAAAACCCACATACAACTTGAATGTAACTACATTTGTAGTTTCATTCATCAGAGTGCGTTATATGGAATTTGAATGGGATGAGGCGAAAAACCAATCCAATATCCGCAAAAACGGTGTTGGTTTTGAGCGTGCAAAGACAATCTTCTACGGGCCAACGAAAGTACTGAAAGAGGAAATAACTCTAGATGGAAAAGTTCGAGAGCTAACAATCGGCATACTCGATGGTTTGATTACACTTGCTGTAGTTAACACCGATAGAAACGGAAAAATCCGAATAATCTCAGCAAGAAAGGCAACACGCTATGAACAAAAAACATTTGAAGCCTCCCTTCGCTCGTGAACTAACAACGCAGGAATTAGTCGACCTGAAAGACGAAGGCATCGACTTTTCCGATATTCCTGAAATCACCGATGAAATGTGGAAAAACGCTGTAACCATGCAGCCTGAAGATTGGCAAAAACGGCAGCTGACCTTACGCTTTGACCCAGACATCATCGACTTCTTCAAAGCTCAGGGTCGCGGTTACCAGACGCGAATGAACGAAGTGCTTAGAGTTTATGTCGATGCTATGAAGAAGTGAGGGGATGGCGGTTATTTCGCGATTGCATCGATAAACAGACACTGCATAATAACCTCGTGATTTACACATTTCGAAAGCCCAAACATGCTCTATCTCATCGCCACGCTCAAGATTAAACCCGGTTCTCTGGACGCCATCAAAAAAGCAGTTGCTCCCTGCATTGATGCAACACGCAAGGAAAATGGCTGCATCTCCTATGACCTGCACCAATCTATTACCGACGAAGACACTTTGGTATTCGTTGAACGCTGGACCGACAAAGCAGCCCTTGAGGCCCATTTTCATACCCCTCATCTAATTGCCTGGCGCGACGCGGGCGGACAATATTTCCTCGACCGCAAAATCGAGATCATCGAGAACGCAGACGTGGAAATTCGTTAAATGCCACGGGAAAGACATGATCTTTTCATGATTGTGACTAAATGCACAGTCATATCCGGGGAAAGAGGCTCAACTGGCCTTGTACTCAATAAAAGCAGGGGCTTTTACCAGGATCATGATAATGCAACATATTCACAAACAACACACTGTAACGCCGTTCCTGTTGAGCATGCTGTCGACAACCATCAGCTGGCTGGTGAACGAAGACGAGTTGAACAAGGCAGTAGAAGATCATCTTCAGGAAATCCGCGAACTCAACGCGATGTCCGATGGAGAACTTCGCTCCATGGGAATCACACGCGATCAGATCACAGCCTATGTGCTGAGCGAAAGCGACGAAGCTTAAACCCAACAATCGAAATGGCGGAGGCAGTATGATCCGAGCCATTTCTGTGACCGATCACTGCCATGATCCTATAGCCTCCATTACGCTGGACGAAACCGCTCGCCATCGCCGTCGTATGGCCATGACGAGCGACCGCATGGCAAATGGCTCAACCATCCAATTCTTACTTGATCTCCCTCAAGCTGTATTGCTTCGCCATGGTGATGGCCTAAAGCTCGAAGATGGCAGCGTGATTGAAGTGCGCGCAAAGCCCGAAACCCTCTATGAAATTACTGCCGAAAGCCCTGCCTGCTTGCTAGTCTTGGCTTGGCATATTGGTAACCGCCATCTAGCCGCAGATATCCGCAAAAACACAATCCGCATCCGGCCTGACCATGTGATCAAAGCAATGCTTGAGGGCTTGGGCGCAACTGTTATTGAAATCGAAGAGCCATTCAACCCAGAAGGTGGCGCTTATGGCGGGCTTCCTGACCATGGACATGAGCATTGAAATGCCAAATCATGGAAATCCCCAGTCTTTGCTCAAACTCCTAACCTGGCTTTCCCCAGCCTTCCCCATCGGTTCGTTCAGCTATTCAAGCGGACTTGAATCGGCAATTCACGATGGGCAGGTGCATGACAAAGAGAGCCTTGCTGACTGGCTAAGCGATCTTCTGCGTCTTGGACCCGCGCGAAATGATGCAATCTTTCTAGGTCTGACTTTAGAAGCGGGAAAGCAAAAAGGTACGATTTTAGATCTTAGCGATTTGGCATTGGCCCTTGCCGGGTCAAAAGAACGGTATTTGGAAACAACTGCCCAAGGCAATGCTTTTGTCACCGCGGCCGGTGAATGGAACAAACAAGCGGCAAGCTTGTTGCCTGTTATTTGCCCACTTCCGATTGCCATTGGTGTTTTTGCCGCCGCAGAATCTCTGGAAAAACAGGAAACACAAATCGCGTTTCTCCATGCCTTTGTATCAAACCAAGTTCAATCGGCTTTGCGGCTAATGAAATTAGGTCAGCAAAATGGTTTGATGGTGATGAAACAAATGGAACCAATGATCTTGGAAACCGTGGAAAGAATATCAACTGCGACCATAGATGATCTTGGAAGCGCTACGATTATGGCTGACATTGCATCCATGCGTCACGAAACCATGCCATCAAGGATATTCCGATCATGAATAAAAACGGCCCTCTTCGCGTTGGTATTGGCGGCCCCGTTGGTTCAGGAAAAACAACACTTACGGCGCGGCTTTGCGAAGCATTACGCGAAGACTACTCGGTTGCTGTAGTGACCAACGATATTTATACAAAAGAGGACGCTGAGGCTTTGGTACGCATGCAGGCGCTGCCTTCAGATCGTATCGTGGGCGTTGAGACTGGAGGCTGCCCACATACGGCAATTCGCGAAGATGCGTCGATTAATCTTCAGGCAATCGCCGAATTAAATGCGCGCCACAAGGATCTCGATATCATCTTTATTGAGTCTGGCGGCGACAATCTGGCAGCAACCTTTTCCCCTGATCTCGCGGACCTAACCCTTTATGTGATTTCCGTTTGTCAGGGTGACGATATTCCACGCAAAGGCGGGCCAGCGATAACACGATCAGACCTGCTTATTGTCAATAAAACTGATCTTGCACCTCATGTGGGCGCTGACCTTGAACGCATGAAACTGGATGCAAAAAAATCGCGCCAAGAGCGCCAGACAGTCTTCAGCGATTTGCGATCCGGCAAAGGAACTGAAGATATTACTACATTCATCAAGTCTTTCGGGGGCCTGTGAAACATGGCTAAAACAATTATCGCCAAACCACTCACCAAATCTTCCTTTGCCCCATATGGCCAAGTGATCGAGAAACAAGGTAGCGAAGAGCGGGTGATCAACAATGGCAACTGCGTTCGCCATCATGATCTTGCGAAAATCGAACTGGATGGACCAAGGGCTGAACCTTCTATCAACATCTTTTGCGGTCAGCCTTATGAAATGCCGCTCTTATTAAAAATGGTTGAACGCCATCCCCTTGGCAGTCAGGCATTTGTGCCCATGCATGACAGGCCATTTCTGGTGGTTGTTTGCCCTGACGATAACGGTAAGCCGGGAACACCGGAGGCATTTGTTACAGAGCCGGGCCAAGGCATCAATCTTTCAAAAGGTCAGTGGCATGGGGTTCTGACGCCTTTGGGACAAGAGGGCGATTTTGTCGTTATTGATCGTGTGGGTGATGGAAATAATCTTGAAGAGTATTTCTTTGACACCCCCTTCATAGTCGAGCTGCCATAAAAAAAGCCCGGAATAATCCGGGCCTTTCGATTTTAAAAATATTAGTGATTAGTCGATATCTTCAGGAATAACCAAGTTTAGCACAATCGCTATAATCGCAGCTGGCAAAAGACCTGATGTCAGCAAGATTTTCAGCGTTCCAGGAAGATGCTGTAGCGCCTCCGGAACCAATTGAAGGCCAAGGCCAATTGAAAGCGCAGTTGCGAAAATCACCATATTACGGCGGTTCCATTTAACATCTGCCAACATTGACAAGCCCGCTGATGCAACCATACCAAACATCACGATAACACCGCCGCCAAGAACATTGATTGGGATAGTGTTAATAATCGCACCGACCTTTGGAATTAAGCCAGCAATGATCAAAATGATCGCGCCAATTGTCACGACATGACGGCTCATAATTCCAGTCATGGAAATCAAACCAACGTTTTGCGAGAAGGAGGTGTTTGGAAGACCGCCAAATATACCAGCAATCGCCGTACCAGCACCATCCGCATATGTTGCGCCTTGGATTTCTTCATCAGTTGCTTCACGGCCAGCACCACCTTTTGTGATACCTGAAACATCACCGACAGTCTCAATCGCTGAGATGAACGCCATCAGGCACATGCCGATAATGATTGCCCAATTCAGCTCAAATCCCCAACGGAATGGGTTTGGAAGACCAAACGCAGCAGCGAAACCGATTTTACTAAAATCAACTTGGCCCATCATGAAGGCGACAATGTAACCAGCAATAAGACCTATAAGGACTGCAGCAACGGACATCATGCCTTTTGTGAAGAACTTAAATCCAAGCGTCACAATGATCACAACAAGCGCCGGCATCCACATCGCAAGCGAACCAAAGAGTGGTTTGCCCATGTTAGGAACACCGCCAGCAGCGTATTGTATGCCAACTTTAACAAGTGCAAGACCAATCATCAGAACGATCAAACCTGTTACCAATGGCGGCAAAGCAAATCGAATTTTCTTTACAAAAGTGCCAATGAAAAAGTGGAAAATACCACCGATCACAACACCGGTCATCAAGCCTCCAAGGCCCGCAGTGCCAAGTCCAGCAACCGCTGGAATCATAACTGGCAAGAAGGCAAAAGACGTACCTTGAACAATTGGCAACCTGGCGCCTACTGGGCCCATTCCAATTGTTTGAATAAGCGTTGCAATACCCGCAAAGAACATCGACATCTGGATCATATAAGTCATATCCGGGAAGCCGAGAGCGCCCTGATCTGAACCAAATCCAATTCCAGCAGCACCGCAAACGATGATTGCCGGGGTAACGTTTGACGCAAACATTGCTAATACGTGTTGGATGCCGAGCGGAACAGCTTGTCCTAGCGGCGGTGTATAATTGGGGTCTCTAAGTTGTTCTGGCGTCCCCAACGCCGAGTTATTCGTTGCCATGTGGTTTTCCCTCCAGTTTTAGCTTCTCAATCCCGCAAAGAAATGCCGAATTGTTTTATTCAAAAAGAACGCTTCACAAATTGAGAAAAGACATTCTTTTTTTTCGCGGCCCACCCATCCCTGGGGCCAAAAGGGTATTCAATTAGATTTTCAATTTCATGTGACGGTTCACATCTTTATATAACAGATAACGAAATTTCCCGGGACCACCAGCATAACAAGCCTGTGGACAAAAAGCTCTGAGCCACATGAAGTCTCCTGCTTCCACTTCAACCCAATCTTTATTCAAACGGTAGACAGCTTTACCTTCCAAAACGAACAAGCCATGCTCCATCACATGGGTTTCACAAAATGGGATAACAGCGCCGGGTTCAAAGGTTACGATGTTTACATGCATGTCGTAACGCATATCATCAGAAGAAACAAAGCGCGTGGTCGCCCATTTTCCGTCAGTGCCAGGCATCGGAATTGGTGCGACCTCCTGATCGCTCGTTACAAAAGCTTCTGGTATATCAATGCCTTCTACAGTTTCGTAGGCTTTGCGAACCCAATGAAACTGTAATGGCGCAGCCCCTTTATTCTTCACTGACCACTTTGCCTGTGGGGGAATATAGGCGTATCCGCCTGCTGCCAATTTGTGAGCTTTGCCATCTATCTTGAGATCCATAGAACCTGAAACAACAAACAAGACCGCCTGTGCGGAAGGTTCCGTTTCAGGTCTTTCACTTCCCCCACCTTTGGCAACTTCCATAATATATTGCGAAAACGTCTCAGCAAATCCTGATAATGGACGGGCCAATACCCAAGCGCGGGTTTTATCCCAAAAAGGAATATTGCTGGTCACAATATCCCGCATCGTTCCTTTTGGAATGAACGCATATGATTCGGTAAAAACAGCACGGCCTGTCAGCAAATCCGTTTGGGGCGGATGTCCCCCCATTGGAGTGCTGTAGAACTGTTTATCTTTTTGCTTCGCAGACATTTTCATTCTTTCTAGAGCTCGGACTAACCGAGCAAATCTTTTAGACGAAGCAAAGCAATGCGCTCTACCTGTTTACATGCCGTTGAGAACTCTTCTTCGACACTGTTATTGATACGTGTTTTAAACGCTTCCAGAATTTGTACTTTGTTGAGACCCTTCACTGCAATAATGAAAGGGAAACCAAATTTATCCGTATAGGTCTCGTTAAATTTGGTAAAAGTTGCGCGCTCTTCGTCAGTCAACGAGTCTAGCCCCGCTCCTGCCTGCTCACTGGTGGACTCAGCAGTCAAACGTTTGGCAGCGGCAAGTTTTCCAGCAAGATCAGGGTGAGCTGTCAAAACACCAAGCCGCTCCTCGTGGGTCGCTACTCGAAACTGAGCTGCCAACGCTGCATGCAGACCAATGGCACTGTCATTTGCAGCTCCCATTTCGCCGTCAAACGCACGTTCTGCAATCCAGGGCGAATGCTCGAATACGCCGCCAAAGCGTTTTACAAAATCGGATTTTTCCATTTGAGAAGGGCGCAGACGATTTGTTTCAGCAGGGTGATGTTCTGCCCAATGCTCAGCAATCTCAATACGCTTG
This sequence comes from Nitratireductor sp., assembly GCA_017854535.1. GTDB lineage: Bacteria > Pseudomonadota > Alphaproteobacteria > Rhizobiales > Rhizobiaceae > Salaquimonas. Next base: position 89,392 of record JAFMHL010000003.1, on the reverse strand, counting down.
GCAAACCAAACATTATCGTGGCATTGCGCATACTCAATAAAGCGCTTCAAGGCCGCAGCCCTGCCCGGTCTTCCAACCAAACGGCAATGCAGGCCGATATTCATCATCTTTGGCGCGCCAGCTTTGCCCTCTGCATACAACACATCAAAAGTATCTTTTAGATAGGTGTAGAACGGGTCGCCAGAATTAAACCCTGCAGGAATGGCAAACCGCATATCATTCACATCAAGCGTATAGGGTATGATCAACTGATCACGGCCTTGATGATGATGCCAATAGGGAAGATCATCGGCATAGGAATCCGAGACATAATCCAGAATTCCGGTCTCACTGGCCAGATCAACCGTGTTTACCGAACAACGCCCTGTATACCAGCCACGTGGCTTTGAACCGGTTACTTGTTCATGAATTGCAATTGCCTCAGCCATATCAGCCGCTTCAGCTTCACGCGTTGCGTCTTTGTATTCAATCCATTTCAAACCGTGAGAAGCAATTTCCCAATCGGCTTCAAGCATAGCGGCAACTTGTTCAGGCGAACGTTGCAACGCTGTTGCAACGCCATAAACCGTTACAGGAATTTTTGCATCCGTGAACATCTTGTGCAATCGCCAAAAGCCTGCGCGCGCGCCGTACTCATAGATCGATTCCATGTTCCAATGGCGCTGACCCGGCCATTGAGCCGCGCCAACAATCTCCGACAGAAAGGCTTCTGAAGCTGCATCCCCATGAAGAATGTTGTTTTCGCCGCCTTCTTCGTAATTCACAACAAATTGCACAGCTATAGAAGCACCGTTCGGCCATTGGACCTTCGGTGGCTTTGAACCATAGCCTTGCATATCTCTTGGATAACGTGACAATTGAAAACTCTCCCCAAGTTTTCCCTATCATATACAAGATAATCATAGGTATTATCAAAAAAAAACTGAAGAAGATTATGGGTTATCCCGCAGTTGACTCATGCCGGAAACTGCCGTCAGAAATGAAGCCACCATTAGAATCGGCAAATTGAGGTTACAATGAGCAACCACGAAGGCTACTTAACAACGCATGTTCTTGATACCGCCAAAGGCTGTCCTGCCAAAGGCATTTCGATTACTCTGTTTAAGGTTTCAGGCCATGCTCGTGAAGAAATCGCAAGCACCGTCACCAATGATGATGGACGGACAGATAGCCCAATCTTGCCGAAAGACAAATTTGCCGTCGGTCAATATGAATTGGTCTTCGCTGTTGCCGATTACCTCAAGGCAAACAATCAGGTCAGCACTTCAGAGCAAAATCTGTTTCTGAGCGAGATACCCATTCGATTCGGCATCAATGATGTAAGCGCGCACTATCATGTGCCTTTGCTGCTTTCGCCCTATGGCTATTCAACCTATCGCGGCAGCTAGGGTCCCGACCCTAAGCTTTAACAGTCGAAGCCCCCAATCGTTTCCGACATCGATTGACCATATAGTCGATAAAGAGCCGAACCTTCATGTCTTGCAGCCTCTTATGGGGATAAACACATGAAAACGGCTGGCTTGTTGGCGGCGTGAATTTGGCGACCTCTACCAATTGACCGCTTTGCAGATAGGGCGCAACTTCATAGCGTGTCTTGTTGATAATACCGCTTCCCGCCAGCGCCCAATCAGTCAGAACATCCCCATCATCACTCTCCAATGGCGCTTCAAATTGATAGCGCTTTGGTGTGCGGCCAACCTGAAGGGTCCAGTAAAACTCAACCACCCCTGGAAACCGCAACATCAAACATTTATGCTGATTGAGAAATAATTCATCACCGTTTTCGGGCATTCCAAATTTCTCTATGTAAGCGGGAGATGCGCAAAGCACGCGTTCAAACTCGTGAATAGGGCGAATTCGCATTTCCGAATCGGTCTGGTTACCCAAGACAAAGGCAGCATCCAATCCCTCGCTGGTGATATCAACGCTTCTGTCAGACAAGCGCAGACGAACATTTAGATCAGGATATTGCTCTTTGAATTCCGGCACGAAAGGCGCGACCAGTTTTTTGCCTATGCCCAAAGGGGCTGAAATGAAAATCGTACCTTTGGGATTGGCTGTAATTTCCGCGATACTGCTTTCGACTTCGTCAATGGTATCTAGAATTTTGATAGCGCCCTTATAGTATAACTCGCCTTGCTCCGTTGGCTTCAAACTCCTGGTTGTGCGGTTAAACAACCGAACTCCCAGGCGCCGCTCAAGATCAGCAATCCGGCTACTTGCGACAGCGGCAGATATGCGCAGATCCCGCCCAGCGGCGGACATACTGCCAAGCTCATAAATACGCACAAAGGTTTTCACATTTTCAATATAGGCCATATGAAAATCTAGCATTATAAGGTTTTGTTTGAAAGTCCTTGAAGATTATGTCTATTCAACCCAAACAAATCCTGCTCCACAATGTGCGGATTATATGGGACAATGGATTGAGTTATTGGGAGAGAGAACATGTTTGAGTTGGCAATTGTCTGGGACTGGATTGGATTCGCGGTTCGATGGCTCCACGTCATAACCGCGATGGCCTGGATTGGCGCTAGTTTCTACTTCATCGCCCTCGACTTGATGCTAAAACCTGCGCCTGACATGCCCAAGGGCGCCTATGGCGAAGAGTGGGAAGTGCATGGCGGCGGCTTTTATCACACAACCAAATACCTTGTTGCCCCTGCCCGATTGCCTGAACACTTAACCTGGCACAAATGGCAAAGCTATTCGACCTGGCTGTCCGGCGCCGCACTACTGATGATCATCTATTGGACTGGTGCGGAACTGTATCTCATCGACCCTACAAAAGCTGACCTATCCATGTGGCAGGCCATTTTGATTTCCGCTGGATCTCTTACCATTGGATGGATCATCTATGATCTCTTATGCAAATCCAAACTTGGCGAACAACCTACGGCGCTAATGGTTCTTTTGTTTGTTTTACTAGTGATCATGGGATGGGGTTACAATGAGATATTCACTGGCCGCGCCATGATGCTACATCTGGGTGCCTTCACCGCAACAATCATGACCGCCAATGTGTTTTTCATCATTATGCCAAACCAACGCATTGTGGTGAAGGACTTGCAAGAAGATCGCTCTCCGGATCCAAAATATGGCAAAATTGCAAAACTTCGCTCTACCCATAATAATTACCTGACTTTGCCAGTGATTTTCCTGATGCTTTCGAACCATTACCCGTTGTCATTTGCTACGGAATATAACTGGATTATTGCATCGCTTGTCTTTTTGATGGGCGTCACCATTCGCCATTATTTCAATACAATGCATGCAACAGGCAAAGGGCCACACTGGACTTGGCTGGCAACGACCATCATCTTTGTTTTGATAATGTGGCTTTCAACCGTTCCAAGAGTATTGAGCGGAGAAGAAGAAACTGCCGCTCTTTCTACTCATGACCAGCGCTTCGCCAGCGCCGCAGGATTTGGCGATGTTGTGGAACTTGTCCAAGGGCGCTGTTCCATGTGCCACGCACAGGTGCCGGGATGGGAGGGTATGATCAATGCACCCAAAGGCGTTTTGCTGGAAACGGAACGCCAAATCGCAAACCATGCCCGTGAAATCTATCTTCAGGCTGGTCGCAGCCATGCTATGCCTCCACCAAATGCCCGTAAGTTCGGCGTTGCGCTAGCAAATGACGAGCGCAAGCTTCTGGTAAACTGGTATCAAAGCGCGGTACAAGGCTCTTAAGGCAAACAAGCCAAAAATTCGGATGACTATAAAAATGATTTCAGGGAGAAAATCGTGGTAAAAAGAGATGAAGCGGCAGAGGAAATACTCCGCAAGGCTGCCCTGTATTATCACGAATTCCCCAAACCTGGAAAACTGGAAATAAGACCAACCAAACCCATGGCAACACCACGGGATTTGTCACGCGCCTATTCCCCCGGTGTTGCTGAAGCCTGTTTGGCCATTAAAGCAAATCCATTGGAAGCGGCCCGCTATACGACACGGGGCAATCTTGTTGCGGTCATATCAAACGGGACGGCAGCCCTAGGCCTTGGCAATATTGGCGCACTAGCCTCAAAGCCAATCATGGAAGGCAAAGCGGTTCTCTTCAAGAAATTTGCCAATATCGATTGTTTCGACATTGAGATTAACGAGACCGATCCCTTTAAGTTTGCAGAGCATGTAATCGCCCTTGAGCCAACTTTTGGGGCCATTAATCTGGAAGATATCAAAGCTCCTGATTGTTTCATCGTTGAAAAAATCTGCCGTGAACGCATGGGCATTCCGGTTTTTCATGACGATCAACACGGAACAGCCATCGTGGTCTGCGCCGCTGTTCGCAATGCTCTGGAACTAACAGGGCGCAAATTTGAAGAGATTAAAATCGCAACGACTGGCGGCGGCGCTGCGGGTATTGCCTGCCTGAATATGCTCATAAAGCTGGGCGTAAAACGCGAAAATGTTTTCCTCCACGATATCAATGGGCTTGTTCATGAAGGTCGAGAGATCGACATGAACCCAGAGAAAGCCGCCTATGCCCAAAAGGGCGGCAACCGGGAACTCATCGACACGATCAAGGATGCTGATCTATTTCTCGGCCTATCTGGCCCCGGAGTATTGAAGCAGGAAATGATCAAGCTGATGGCAACAAAACCCATCATCTTTGCCTTGGCAAATCCTAACCCGGAAATCATGCCGGAAGATGTGTATGAAGTCCGGCCTGATGCCATCGTTGCAACCGGGCGTTCTGATTACCCAAATCAGGTCAACAATGTTCTATGTTTCCCATTCATATTTCGAGGCGCCCTTGATGTAGGCGCGACCCAGATCAATGACGAAATGAAAATCGCCTGCGTTGAAGGGATCGCCAAACTTGCCCGTATGACCAGTACGGCGGAAACGGCGGCTGTCTACGGCGGAGAGAAACTCAAATTCGGACCTGACTATCTAATCCCCAAACCTTTTGATGCTCGCCTTCAACAAGTGGTCGCTGGCGCGGTTGCAAAAGCTGCTATGGAAACAGGTGTTGCAACGCGTCCGATTGCGGATATGGCTGCCTATGAGGAAAGTCTGAAGGCAGCGGTGTATCGTTCTTCCATGATCATGCGCCCGGTATTCGAAGCAGCAAAAACTGCTTCACGCCGGATCGTATTTGCAGAAGGTGAAGATGAACGCGTGATCCGCGCAGCTTTGGCCATGTCAGAAGAAACAACCGACACGCCCATTTTGATAGGCCGCCCAGATATCATCGAGCGGAGATGTGAGCAGTCTGCTCTGCCCGCTGGTACCAAAGACAAGTTTGAAATCGTCAATCCAGAGTCAGATGCTCGTTATCGCGACTATTGGGAAACCTATCATTTGGCGATGGCCCGCAAAGGCGTAACCCCTGATATTGCCCGAGCCGTCATGCGCACGAACACCACTGCTATTGCAGCGGTGATGGTAAAGCGCGGCGACGCCGACAGCATGATCTGTGGTACATTTGGCCAATACTCCTGGCATCTAAATTATGTTCGCCAAATTCTGGAAACGCCAACCCAACACCCTGCTGGCGCGCTGTCTTTGATGATCCTAGACAATGGTCCTTTGTTTATTGCCGATACGCAGGTCTATTCAGAACCAACAGTTGAAGAATTGACCTGGACAGTAAAAGCGGCAGCACGCCATGTACGCCGTTTCGGCATTACGCCTGTTGTAGCTCTTTGCTCCAACTCGCAATTTGGCAATCTGCAAACCGAAAACGCCAACCGTATTCGAGCAACTTTAGCACAGCTTGAAGCAGATCAATGTGATTTTGATTTTGAAGGCGAGATGCAATTGGATGCAGCGTTGGACGAAGAATTAAGAGAGCGTGTCTTTCCTCATTCTCGCATCAAAGGCGCAGCCAATGTTGTTGTCTTTTCAAATTCAGAAACTTCAAGCGCCGTTAGGAATGCCTTGAAAACCGTCGCTGGCGGACTTGAGGTTGGTCCAATTCTAATGGGCATGGCAAACCGCGCACATATCGTCAATCCATCCATTACAGTGCGCGGCTTGATTAACATCGGCGCTCTGGCCGGAACGCCAGTTCAGAACTACGCTTAATAGAGCTGTGCGCAATTGGGTGCCGATTACCTTGTGTCGAAGTGCATCAAACGACGATTACATGAGGCGATTTTTCGCTTGCATAAAGCATTTCAACCAATGCCGCTCGCTTGGATAAAACTGAACGAAAGTTGAGATTACCTTTGGCTGTAATCTCGCCGTCCGCGAGGGAAGCAGGTTCGCTAACAATCAAAGCCGCCGAAACCCGTGTTGAAGAACTTCCACCTTTGGAAAACTCACCCAACCGCTTTGATATCTCAGCTTGCAATTCGCTTCCGGTTATTAAGTTATCTTGTTCAACAACATCAAAACCCAGCGCCCCTATGGCTTCCCTGTTTGGAAAAATCAGCACTCCGATCGCATCACGATCATGGCCTGTAATCACAACATCTGCTGCCAGCGGAGACAATGTAGCCAGCAGATCAAGACGTAATTGGGCAGCCCTCACCCATGTTCCGGAAGTAAGTTTAAAGTCCTCGGAAATTCGCCCATCAAACCGCAGTCCTTTTTCTGGATGTTCAGCGTCTACAAATCTGACGGCATCTTGGGCCAGAAAATACCCGTCATCGTCAAAGGCTTCTTTCGACTTCACATCGTCATTGAAATATTCCTTAAAGATACTGGAACCTTTAACCCTGATCTCATAACGCTGATCAAGTTCACCCCCATCGTCTTGAGGCAGTAACTTTACTGAAATGCCAGGCAGTGGAACGCCAATTACGCCTGAGCTTTCTGGAGGTTGATGCTGCAAAGTACAAGCTGGTGCAGTTTCAGTAAGGCCCCAAGAAGAGGTCAGCAGGGGAACAGTGCCGGAATATTTCTTCGCCAGTCTTTCCAGACCCTGCCAAGTATCTTGAGGCAAAGAAGCTCCTGCATAAAAAACCATATCTAGGTTCTCAAAATACCGCGCAGCAAGTCTAGGATCTTGCTCCAACGCTTCAAGCAATAGCCCAAACCCAACTGGAACATTGAAAGACAAGGTACCCGCTACTTTTTGCAGATTTTCCAATGTCTTTGCGAACAAAGCCTTCACAGGCTTGCCTTCATCGATATACAGACTCCCGCCATTGGCCAGCATCATATTGAAATTGTGACTACCTCCAAACACATGGTTCCATGGCAGCCAATCCAAAATGATAGGCGGCTTTTCGGTTAGGAAAGGCAAAGCGGATGCAATCTGGGTTTGGTTGACACACATCATGCGCTGGGTGGTAACTACACCTTTGGGCTGAGATGTGGACCCAGAAGTCATCAAGATTTTAGCAACCGTGTTTAGGCCTACTTTCGAGTGCTCTCCTGCAAGATCTACCCCCGCATCTCCTTTTAGATTATCATCAATCGAAGCTGCCCCGCTCACGCCCGGACGTGAGGAAACTTTGGCTACAATATCAAACTCTGCAAGGTTCAATGCATCAGCATATTTATCCCCATCATCTGCATAGACCAATCCTGGCTTTACCAACTTAATGACATAACGAAGTCGATCATGGGCTTGGGGTATCAACGCATATTGTTCAGCCACCGGAACTGTTGGGATTCCCACATATTGGGCTGCCAACATCAAGAGCCCATGATCAACACTATTGCCGGAAATCATCAGGATCGGCGTTTGACTATTCAACCCTTTGCCAAGCAAATGCGACGCAAGAGCACGAACTTTCTCCAAAGATTCGCGATAGGTTTCTTTTCGCCAATCTTCGCCCGAACGCTCAGCAATGAATACACGGTCAGGTGTTTCATCGGCCCATTTCTCAAGCCAGTCGCCTGTGCTGTTGACGCCCTCAAGTAAGTCATAACCTGACTCCATTAAAAGAATGCCATGGGCATCACGCTTTAAAGATACTTTATGCGGTAAAAATCTGTTTGCATCTTCCATGTCATCTCCTCCCAAAGATGGTGATCTCTCGTTTCGCTTCCCGCAAAACTCGACTAATTCAATCTATCTAACCAGATCCCTAGTGCCAGAACCATAGTCAAGCAGACTTCCCTTTTCATGAGGGAAACCAAGCGCATTGACCGCAATCTGATCCAATTCGTTTAATGATATCGATGCGGTTTCACCCAGAATAAGTTTCATTTCGTTTGCTGTTGCCGACAATACATATGGAACGATTTCATCAGTTGAAAAAGACTTTTGTTCAATTCCCGCGAAATAAGCTTCTTCCCGGATAAGGTCCTCAAGAAGCGGGTCTTCAACTTTTCCTTTGCCGCCTGGATAACGATACCATCCAACACCAGCAATCTTGCCAAGGCGCCCCTCTTGCACCATACGGTCAGAAATCATCATCCCACTTTCAAGATATTTTCTGGATTTTCGGTCAACACCAGAAGACTTTCGGGACTTATAAGACGCTTCCAAGCCAACAAGGTCTTGAGTTTCCAGAGGCCCCATGGCGAAGCCAAAATCCACAAGCGTCTGGTCAATTTCAAATGGGCTAGCGCCTTTAACCAAGAGCAAATGGATGGAGGCCAAAAGCCTCTCTACCAAGCGCTCTGCAATTTGATTTCCATCTGTTGGCTGTTCCAATATCCCTGACATTACAAATCAAAAGACTCAAAGGCGGCGAGCAATTCCGCCCTACTTTCCTCTACCGTTCTACCACTTGTATCAACCATCGTATCGGCCTGCGAATACAAAGCAACGCGATCCAGCAAAATGGTTTTTAACGCTTCCATAGCCTTCGGGTTTCCAGACATGGGTCGCTCGTCTCCCTGTTTTCTAACGCGATCCATATGTTCTTCTGGCGCTGCTTTCAGCCAAACAGTATGAAAATGGTCCAGCATGAATTCGTATGTTCCCTGATCGGAAACAATGCCGCCAGCGACCGCTAGAACCAATTGGTCCTTTGCACCGACAATTTGCTCCAATGCCTGACGCTCCAGGCGGCGGTAGCCCTCTTGACCATAAAGGGCAATCACCTCATTGACGGCCATGCCACTGTCTTCTTCAATCTCTTTATTAAGTTCAAGAAACGGCAATTCCAGATCTTCACTAAGGAGTTTTCCAAGGGTAGATTTTCCCGCACCGCGAAGGCCAATAAGGCAAATTCGTTTGGCTTTCTTTGCCCTTGCATTCCGGTAATTCAACAATGCATCAACCTGGTTCTGTATATCCGGCGACGCATTACGATATAGCGCGGTAAGACTATCTGAAGCCGATAAAGGTTTGAAAAACTCATCTATGGGCCAATTCAAAGCATGCGAAACTCTGAACAATAGAGCAATCGATATATTGCCACTACCGCCCTCTAGCTGAGCTAAATAACGCTCTGAAACCCCTGAAAGATCAGATAGAACTTTTCTTGTTATCTTCTTTTGCATACGCGCCAAGCGAACCTGCTCGCCCACCTGCGCAACAAATTCGTCAACATCGCGTTTTTTAGCTTCAACGCCAACCCGTACAGTCAGGTCTTTTCCTACGGGTGAATTTTTGTTCATCACACGAGCTGCCCTGCAAGTTTTTCACGGAAGTCAGAAGGAATATTCGTCTTCTGATGCGCTTCTGCAGCCACGAAAACTTCGACAAACTCTCCCTCAAAACACAACCGCCCATCCTGCGATCCAACAACTTTAAGCCGAACAGAGCTTTCACCCATTCTTATCAATGAGACAGCACAATCCAGTAAGTCTCTTGGCGTAATAGGCGACCGGAAATCCAAACTGAGATGAACAAATGGCGTGCCGATATCGCGATCCACATTCATTTTGAACCAATCAAGGCCAATCACCGCCTCCCACCAGCAATCTATAGCTTCGAGACAAAATTGTGGAATACGACCCGTATAAACAATCTTTGCCGGATCACAGTCAGCCCAACTAACCCTGATTTGATGTATAAAGCGAGTGGGAAGCTTTTCTTCCATCAATAGGTCTCAACATGGTAACGCCCTTCAGAGCGCATGACATCGCGGACAGATTGCCATTGTTGACCAGTGATTTCAGCAATGTTCGTAAAGGCGGCTTCTACCCCTTCTTCCATAGCGCGCAACCCGCAGATATAAATATAAGTATTTGGATCACCCAGCATATCCGCAATTTCGTCTTCCATCAGGCGTAGTTCATCCTGTACATAGCGCTTTGAGCCTTCCTCCGTCCTGCTGAAGACAAGATTCTTTTTCAACAAGCTGTCCGGTATTTTTTTCAAAGGCCCAAAATAGGGAAGTGATCCTGCGGTGCGAGCGCCAAAGACAAGGGTCATCATGTTTTTTGCCTTGGGATTAGTGCGCTGGCGGTGCATTGTCATTGCCCTAAAAGGCGCCGATCCAGTGCCGGTGCAAATCATCAAAATCCGCGCATCATTGTCGTTTGGCATCAAGAATGTCGAACCAAACGGACCAATGACTTTAACCTTGTCGCCTTTGCTCAAGTCACAAACATAATTTGAGCAAATACCGCCCTCTTCGCGCTTCACTGTCAAAGACAAATTGTTAAAGTTTGGCCGCTCGCCATCGCGCGGACTTGAAATCGAATATAGTCTTGGCAAATGAGACTTACCATTCGCATCTACGCCGGGAGCAATAACGCCTATGCTCTGGCCTTCCAAAACTGGAAATGGCAAATTTCCAAGATCAAGAATAATATGGCGAACGTCATGATCTGCGTCTTCGGTTAGCCTGTAATTGCCTTGAACGCTAACTTCGACAGGTTTGTTCATGGAGTAAAGATTAATACTTGGCTTTGAAGCTGACGCAGGTGCTTTTGCTTTCCCACCTGCTCCCGCATGCGCTTCGCTCAGCAGCTTCGAGATCCCGTCATCCAAGGCTTCAATGGAAGTATCGGCTTCCGACGCAGTGTCCGAAAACTTTTCTTGCTCGGGCATCTCCATCCAGCCCAGCTGCTCTTCAACCGAATAAGGAGTTGTTACAACCCGCCATTCATCAATCGAGCCTGTTGGGCAAACAGGGATACAATCCATACAGAAATTGCACTTGTCAAAATCGACCACCACATTGTCGTCATTGTGCGTGATGGCTTCAATCGGACAGGTCATCTCGCAGGTATGACACCGGATACAAATTTCCGGATCAATCAAATGTTGTTTGAACGGTGCTGTCATTTGGTTTCCAATGGTCTAGGAAAAAGAATTGGGCAAAATAATTGCCCATTTATGGCTGGGGTTAGCCTTACGCCATATGAAGTTTCACATATTCAAAATCACCGGGCTTATTATCGATCCCTACTTTTGGAGCAGCAATCCATCCCGCATATTTCCCCGGCTCATAATTTGGCACCATCAAGGATTGGATAAACTCACCATCTGCTGATGAAGGCAGCCAATCTTTTTTCTTTTCGTTAAATTCTGTTTCGCCAAGCAATTTACCTTCAGGATCAATTGTCTTGTTTGCAAAGACGCCAATACCACGGTTGAAACCCTCATGGGGAAGTGTCAGTTCAAACTCGACACCCATCTTGGCAATCAACTTGTTCCAGCGCCCAAGACCGCCAGCAGCATCGCGTTTGTAGTCGTCCCGCAGGCGCATATTCATGGCAGTCAAAGCAGGCATATCGACCAGTTTGATTTCTCCATCAATAAACTGGGTTACCGGATAAGTCGCATCTGTAAGCCTATGGTCATCATCAAGACGATGCTCCATATAACGTCCTTTAATGCCAGAGTTGAATGCATTGGCCGCATTGGTGGACACTTCCTGTCCGAACAAATCCAGTGACAGCGTGTAATGCATATTCAGTTTTTTCTGGATGGTAGGCAGATCAATCACTCCAAGGTTACGCACCCGGTCAATGTCATAAGGATCATCAATTCCAGCTTGCTTCATGGCTTCGCAAGTACGCTCGATAACCCGGCTAACGCCAGTCTCACCCACAAACATATGATGGGCTTCTTCTGTCAGCATAAAACGGCATGTGCGAGATAGCGGGTCAAATCCTGACTGTGCCAAGGATTCTAATTGCATCTTGCCATCGCGGTCCGTGAAATATGTAAACATGAAAAAAGACAACCAGTCCGGGGTCTCTTCATTGAACGCGCCAAGCATGCGCGGTGCTTCTTCTGATCCGGAAGAGCGGCGCAATAAATCATCGGCCTCTTCGCGTCCATTCTTGCCAAAATATTTCTGCAACAGATAAACCATTGCCCAAAGATGGCGACCTTCTTCCACATTCACCTGGAACAAATTGCGAAGGTCATAGAGCGATGGCGCTGTCTTGCCCAAAAAGCGCTGCTGCTCTACTGAGCCTGGTTCCGTATCTCCTTGAATCACGATCAAGCGCTGAAGCAAAGCCCGATATTCACCGGGAACTTCTTGCCAAGCTTTTTCACCCGTATGCTCACCGCAAGGAATAATGCGATCTTCCACTTGCGGCGCAAGCAAGATGCCCCAGCGATATTCAGGCATCTTAACATAATCAAACTTAGCCCAACCTTTGGGGTCGACGCTCACCGCTGTTCGCAGATAGACCAATGAATTTTGAAAATTTTGGGGAATAAGATCATTCCACCAATTGATATAACCCGGATGCCATTTCTCCAACGCTTTAAGAACACGCTTGTCTGATGAAAGACCAACATTGTTTGGGATCAGTGTATCATATTCAACATTTACGAGATCAAGCATTGTTCGTTCCTTTGTTCATTCAATTCGCTATTTAAAAGTTTTTTTCAGGGCTGGATCAGACTCTCCGTCTGTCAAATTCGCCGCGCTTACCAGTGCCATAACGTTGTAGGGCTCCAGCTTCGCCCACCGCGTTCGGGCGTTGGAAAATCCAGTTTTGCCAAGCAGTTAAACGACCAAAAATACGTGTTTCCATGGTTTCAGGGCCTGCAAAACGCAGATTGGCTTCCATACCGGTCATCGCATCGGGTGAAAAACTGGCGCGTTCCTCCAAGAAAATGCGAACCTCATCCTCCCAATCAACATCGTCAAAGGCGAATGTTACCAAACCCAGCCGCTCAGCGTCATGCGCCTCCAGCAGCGCATTTTTTTCCTGCTCGATTTCCGCGATCAGTTCTGGCGTTCCAAGAAACCGGGTCTGCAATCGCGTCAAATCATTGGACATTGGAAATGGTCCGAAATTGGCAGAAGTCAACATGATCGAAGCGACTGGGCGATTGTCCTCTTCGAAATCTCCTTCCATCATATAACTGCGATCCACTGCAAATAGCAGCTCAGCTAAAAAGCCGGCAAAGCATGAGCCATTTTCAACCAGCGCCACGAGCGAGCGAGATGTCATATCAACTCGCTTTAGAACCCGTTTTAAATACAACGATATTTCGCAGCACAACCAATCAGTTTCGACGTTATCGAGAACCATTTTCTCATGCGCCGCAACCAAAGCGCTGTCACCAACGGTTTTAAAAACAACAACACCAAGCTCCAGCTCATTCAATCGAAGATGCAAGATGGCATCATCCAATTCTCTGGCCAGTTTTAAAATCCAGGATTGGTCACCCAGCTCATGTAGTTGCGAAACACATCCTGGAGCATCTTCTTTGGGGCCATTGATCGTAATCGTGGCTAGACCCGCACTGCGATCGAGATCAACTTCAACAAAGGAATAAGCTAACGACCCGTCCTCGTGAATTTTCCGGTCTAGGGGTCCTAGTGAAATTCCCTTGCTGGAAAATTCGCCTTTGGCGTTTGAGCCAACTTCCTTTGCCCGGTTGGCAACAAAATCATCAAACTTTGAATTGGCAATTACCTCATCAACCAAACGCCAGTCTTTCGCCCGCTGGCCTTTTACGCCTTCTTCAACTGAACAAAAAACATCTGCCAGATCACGACGAACCTTGCGCTTATCTGTAACGCGCGTAAGACCGCCTGTTCCGGGCAAAACCGCAAGCAAGGGAACTTCAGGCAAAGACACGGAAGTTGCCCCATCATCAGTCAGGTAAATCTCATCACATGCCAAAGCGAGTTCATACCCTCCCCCCGCGCAAGCTCCTTTTACTGCAGCCAAATAATGCTGACCCGATTCTGCTCCTGCAGCTTCGAATGTATTGCGTGTCTCGTTGGTGAATTTACAAAAATTAACTTTATGGGTATGAGCCGCGCCGCCTAGCATTCTGATATTTGCGCCAGCACAAAACACTTTGTCTTTGCCAGACTGCATGACAACTGCGCCAACCTCAGGATGCTCAAATCGCATACGCTGAACAATATCTGCCAACTCAATGTCAACACCAAGGTCATAGGAGTTAAGCTTGAGTTCATAGCCTTCAAACAAGCCACCCGCTTCGTCCACATCCATAATCAATCGGGCGACAACGCCATCATACTCCACACGCCAATGACGGTATTTGGAAGGGTCAGTTTGGAAATCGATTACCTTGGTCACTGCATCATCCCTGATCAAATTCTTAAAGTAGGTAGCATACGCAATATTAAATCAAGATCAATGATCATCTGCACTAAAATACATTATTTGGGTGTGTATTTGCCAAATAATGGAATAATATGAATTATAATACATAATTTGGAGGGCTGATATTCATGTCCTTTGAATCTTTCCCACTTGCCGATACGAGGTTTTTCCGTAAATCAGCCAGTACCAATCCCATATAGGTCTGATTATCAGGCTCTGCTCTTCGCAGGACTGCTTGTTCAATATCTTGTGCAGATAAGGCAAACAGTTTCAACGCCGCCTTGGGTCGGCTCATTCTAATTTTTAGCAAACCATTTGCAAAATGAATTACACCTTGAACAAATAGCTTTTCGTGACTGTTAGGGGGCGCATTCATCCAAACTGTTTCCCAAACCTCATGTGCCTCCCAATAGAACCTGTTATTGAAAAGCTTTAGCCCGTAGAGCCAAGGCAGATTGGTTTTCCAATGTTTTTCATCGGTAACCGCCAAGGCGTAAGCTGAAACACTTTCCAGAAACATCAAGTCCGGGCGGGGATTGATTCCGGGGATATGCGCAGTTTCCGGCAAGGGAAGTTTTTGAAGCCCCCGCTCCATTTAAGTTTGCTTTGCAGAATTACAAAATCGTGATGCGCTCCAAATCGAAACAGCCAAATCACCTAATCTCAACATGCTCATTTTCCATTCTTGAAAGCCGTTCCACAAACTCACCAACTACCGAGATGACCTTATCAGTAGCTTCAAGATGCGGTGAGTGCTTGCAATCATCGATGATTGCCACATCCAAAGGCGAGTAAATTCGGCTTTGTATTTCATCAATTTGTGCAAGCGTCCCATACTGATCTTCCCTGCCCTGAATTACCAAAACCGGAATACGCCAATAATCGATTACCTCGGAAATATTCCACTGCCTGAATTTAGGATCGAGCCAAGCACCATTCCAACCCAGAAAAGCATTGTCTACATCTTTGTGATATTTCGCGAGCTTGTCGCGTAAGTTCCCGCTCTCATACGCCTCGCGTGCCTCAGCAATCGACGCTATGCCGATATCTTCTGTGAAAAAATGCGGAGCAATCAACACCAGCCCCCTAACTCGATGATCTTCGCGCGTTCCAGCATAGATGGCAGCTATGCTCGCCCCATCAGAATGCCCAAGCAATATGCCAGATTGAAACCCGATTTCATCCAGCACTATCGACAGGACCATATCAGCTTCTTGGTGCATATAGTCCAGCGGGCGCGGAAGGTTAACCGGATCAGACTCTCCATATCCAACACGGGAATAAACAAAAACGCCAAGCCCTGTCTCGGCGGCAATCTGTTGAGGAAAGTCGCGCCATAAGGCAACGCATCCAAGCCCTTCATGCAACATGATAATTGTCGGGGCATCTTGCGGGGCTGGCCCATAGCAAACCGCTTCCAGCTTTACCCCATCAATATCGATAAAGTTGGTTTCGCCCGGTTCCCACTCAAACTTGGTCATATCAATCCCGTAACTTGAAACGTTGGATTTTCCCTGTCGCCGTTTTTGGCAGCTCTGATACAAACGCAATTGAACGGGGGTATTTCCATTTTCCGATTTGCTCTTTTACATGATCTTTTAGGGATTGCTCCATTCCCTCGCCATTCGCATTGTCCTTTAAAACAATAAAAGCTCTTGGTTTTTCCAAACCATCTTCATCACGCTGGGCAACAACGGCCGCTTCCAAAACAGACGGATGGGAAATCAGGGATTGCTCTACTTCAAAAGGAGAAACCCAAATTCCACTAACCTTGAACATATCGTCTGTACGCCCGCAATAAATCAAACGTCCATCTTCACGCCGCTCATATTTATCGCCTGTGTGTGTCCAGTGCCCCTCGAATGTAGACTTACTTTTTTGAAGTTGGTTCCAATAATCCAACGGCGAGGAACCGCCTTTGACCAGCAGCTCGCCCACTTCTCCAACGCCAACTTCTGCACCTTCATCATCGACAAGACGCAGTTCATACCCAGGCACTGCAATACCGGATGTTCCATACTCAACGTCTTTTGGTAGATTGGATAGGAAGATGTGCAGCATCTCGGTTGATCCAACACCGTCCAAGATTTCGCAGGAAGTCGTCTTTTCCCATTTCTTGCCGATTTCAGATGGCAGTGCTTCCCCAGCAGAAATACAGCGGCGCAACTTGGTGTTGATCGTAGCTTTGCCAGTTTCCACATAAGCAACCAGCGCGCCATACAAGGTAGGCACACCACAAAAAATGCTGGGCTGGTGCGTGTTCAATATGTCGATAACGATATCAGGCGTTGGCCTTCCTGACAGCAGCACTGTCGTTGCTCCAACAGCCATGGGAAACGTCAACGCATTGCCGAGGCCATAGGCAAAGAAAAACTTTGCTGCAGAATAAACCACATCGCTTTCATGGATACCAAGCACTTGAGCGCCATAGGTATCTGATGTGTATTGAAGGCTACTATGCACATGACGCACACCTTTGGGCTGACCAGTTGAGCCCGATGAATAAAGCCAAAATGCCACTTCATCGGGAACGACATCAATAACCGGGCTTTGTTTACACTTGGTGATTTCGCGTTCGAATGACAAATGCTCACTCTGCTCATCGCCTATGACGAATACAGTTTTCAAATAGGGATTGCTTGCCAAAGCTGGCTTAACGGTCTCCAGCAAAGGCTTGGAAACAAACAACACTTTTGCACGGCTATCGTTCAAAATCGTGTTGTAAACCTCAGTGCTCAACAAGGTGTTCAGCGGAACAGGAACTACGCCAGCTTTCAAACTTCCCCAAAAAATTACGGGAAACTCGATTGCATCAAGCAATAAAAGTGCGGCGCGATCTTCGCGATTTATACCATGGCACGCATATAAATCCGCCATCTTAGAAGACTGCACCGCAATCTCTTGATAGGAGATCTTCCTCTGCCTACCATCAGCCTCAACATAAGCAGGCTTATCTGCAATCTTGGAATTCAGATGCCTGTCAACAAAGTATAAGGCAGCGTTTGCTTTGGTTGAACTCATCTCTTCCTCCCATGGCAGCGTTGATCTTGATCAGTAAAATACCCGCATCAAATAAAGTGTAATTCCCGGGAACATGACCAGAATGATTGTCCTGATTATATCCGACGCAACGAAGGGCAACACAGCTTTATAGGTGTCTACGATACGCGTTTCAGGATCCATGGAATTGATAATGAACAAGTTCATCCCAACTGGTGGGGTTATCAATCCTACCTCCACAACAATCAGCACCAATATACCAAACCAAATTGCTGTCTCTTCAGGCGTAAGTCCAAAATCCAGACCTGATATGATTGGAAAGAAGATTGGTATGGTCAAAAGGATCATCGAGAGACTGTCCATGATGCAGCCGAAAATCAGATAGAGACAAAGTATAATCGTCAAAACAAGCCATGGACTATAGCCCTGAGAAACGATGAGTGACGACAACTCCTGCGGCACTTGGGTAAGAGCCAAAAACGCATTGAAGAAACCAGCGCCTAGCACGATCATGAAAATCATGGCTGAACTACTGCCAGTAATTAGCATCGATTCAGTCAATGATTTTTTGGTCATCCCGCCATTGGCCCAAGCGATGATGCCCGTGCCAGCAGCACCGATGGCAGCGGCTTCCGTCGGCGTAAACCAGCCAAGATAAATCCCGCCTACGACCAATGTGAACACCGTTAATACAGGCCACACTTCGAGGATCGCTTTGAACCGTTCAGAATAAGGCACACGTTCGCGAACACCTGATGATCCAGGATATAACCGCACATAAATGGATATGGTAATCATATATCCGATCGCCGCGAGGATCCCAGGAATGAATGCAGCCATAAACAATTTGGCAATATTTTGCTCAGTCAAAATCGCATAGATGACCAATACCACTGAGGGCGGGATCAAAATTCCAAGCGTACCACCCGCTGCCAAAGTGGCAGTTGCAAAGCCACCTGGATATCCATAGCGCTTCAACTCGGGCAGAGCGACCTGCCCCATGGTGGCCGCAGTGGCAAGAGACGAACCGCAAATAGAACCAAATCCGGCACAAGCTCCAATGGCCGCCATGCCTACCCCGCCCTTGCGATGCCCAAGAAAACTCTCGGCAGCTTTGAACAGTGATTTTGACATGCCGCCGAGCGTCGCGAATTGGCCCATCAACAAAAACAACGGAACGATTGAAAGCGAATAACTTGAAAACGTAGAATAGGTTTCTGTTTTCAAGCGCGCCATGACAGCAATCGTGTTGCCGGATATAATAGCTGTACCCGCAATGCCGACCACAAACATCGCCAACCCGATGGGCATCCGCATGAAAATCAAAGCCATCAAAATAGGAATGGAGATCAGGCCAATTTCAAAATTACTCAATGCCCTGCACTCCCGCTGGCATGCGTAAGATCAAAACCGCGCCTCAATTCTTGAAATCTGCAATAAGCTGAATAGCCCGCAACCATGGTTGCGACGCTTGAAGCAAAGGCACAAACCGCAAATCCCCACCATACGGGCGTCTGCAATAACAAGGTCGTTTCGCCGTAACGCACCTTGTCACTCATGCCTACAAACATGCGCCACGTGATTAAGGTGATGATTGCGAAGAAAATCACTTCCCAAAAAAACGCCAAAAATCGATTTTTTGAATCAGAAAGACCTGAGGTAAAAATATCGACGGTCGCGTGACCACGGTTCAAACTACACCAAGGGAAGAAGGATAGAATAGCAAAGGCTATGCCTGCTTCAACAATCTCAAAGTCACCAGAAATAGGTTTAAAATATTGGAAGAAATGTGCGATGAACGCCACGTTATCTTCAAGATAATCGTAATGGCCAATGGTATTCAAGCTGCGTCCAATTACGCTTAGACATGTAATTACAATCAGCAAAACCAGCACAGCGCCGCCAAGCAGAGCCATCCATTTGGCAATGGTCGTCATAAATTTATTCATCATATCTTTGCGCCAGATTACTCCAGCATCGCCTCGCACCATAAAGCCTCAGCTAAAAAGAAGTGTGGCGGACTTTCGCCCGCCACAAATTCATTTTTACTTGGTATTTTCTGCAATCAACGCTCTGGCTTCATCCACCAGCGCTTGACCGTCGATACCTTTGGCGGTCACTTCAGCTACCCACTCATCAATGATTGGGGCAGCAGCAGCTTCCCATTCAGCGACTTGTTCGTCTGTAAGCGTGATGATGTTATTACCAAGAGCAACCGCTGCCGCTCGTGCTGGAGCGTCAGATGCTTCCTGCGTTTTGCCTGCAAAAGCTGAGAATTCCAAACCGGAATTATCATCGATGACTTTCTTCAGATCATCCGGAAGGCTCTCATATTTCGGCTTGTTCATAGCAAGAACGAAAGTAAGCGTGTAAAGCGCTTTGTTTGAAAACTCTGTATGGTTTTTCACCAATTCAGGAACTTTCAAAGCTGCAGTCACTTCCCATGGAATGGTTGTTCCATCGATAACCCCTTTAGACAAACCCTCAGAAACCGCAGGAACAGGCATACCTACAGGCGTCGCTCCAAAGCGTGTTAGAAGATTGTTGATAGTGCGCGAACCACCGCGTATTTTCATGCCATTCAAATCTTCAACTTTTGCGACTGGCTTGTTGGCATGGATAAGACCAGGGCCATGAACCCAAGTTCCAAGAATATGAACATCCTTGAATTCTGTGTCCTTCATGTGCTTTTCAAACATGATCCAATAAGCGCGAGAAACAGCCTCGGCATTTGTCATGATGAATGGCATTTCAAACACTTCGGTGCTTGGGAAGCGGCCTGGCGTATAACCAACCACTGTCCAGACGATATCAGCAACACCGTCAATTGCTTGATCCATCAACTCTGGCGGCTTGCCGCCAAGCTGCATGCTAGGATAGCGCTCGACCTTGATGCGTCCACCTGAATCTTTTTCAACATTGTCAGCCCAAACATCCAAAACCAGTTTTGGAACATTGGCTTGTGCTGGCAAAAACTGATGCAGCTTCAATGTTACTTCTTGGGCAAATGCCGAAGACATTGCAGTAGCGCTCAACAGCGCAGCAATCCCGACACCCGCAAGTTTCTTCATAAATCCAGTCATATTATTTCCTCCCTTGGAAAGTTTCCTCAACGCTAAAAATCAACAGTTACAAAAAATGATAACTGAAAAAATTATGTAACAACTCATACAAAATCGAACACGGAGTCAATACATCTTCATCCAGATACCCGATTTTTTAAAGCTCCCCTGCCCACATCAATCTTTGAAATTTCCATTTCAATATAGATAGTATACGTCCTATTTTCGTTAACTGCAATGGAGGCTACAAAGTTTTATTTCAATTCACGCTTAGGCGCTCTGCTTAAAGCATTGCCGCCCAAGGTTGCTTTTTCCAAAAGCGCAACTAATTGCTCCCGTTCGATTGCATTCAAGCCTTGCAAAATATCGTTTTGCAATTTGATGACAATCGGCGTGATAGATTGGATGATTGCCGTACCCGCTTCCGTTAAATGCAATTCTCTAGCCCGTCTGTCTTTCACACTTATTTCACGGCGCAAAAGGCCTTTTTGCTCAAGACGATCAACGACACCGCCAATGGTAACCCGATCATAAGCAATAAGACCCGCAAGACTTGCTTGGTCTATTCCAGGGTTTTCTTTGAGCGAGTTCAAGGCAGCAAATTGCACAGGCGTAAGATCAAAGCCTGTCGCGCTTACTTTTTCTGTAAACACAGAAACTGAAATTTGATTGAGCCGTCTTATCAAGTGCCCAGCCATTTTGGAGATATCAGCCAAGTCTTACAATTCCGTTATTAGATCACATTGATCCCAAAGCTAACTGCATATGCGATTGTTGACAAGCATGCTAATGATAAGTATGCATACTATTATCGACTATATTGTATGGGAGGAAAGTGATGTCAGAGCAATTAGGAACTCTTGAAGAACTGCCACAAGACTATCGCGATGCGATGTCTAAAGCTGGCGTAGCGCCTTTATGGCCAATGATGAGAAATGTCTTACCCCATGACGCTCCAAATCCAGTGACGCGTCCCGGACACTGGGCTTTTAAGGACCTGCGCCCGCTATTGATTAGAGCTGGAGAACTGACACCTGTTGAAAAAGCAGAACGCCGTGTTCTCGTGCTCTCGGACCCGGGCAGAGGCACAGGTGCCATGCAGGCCACGTCCTCCATCTATACTGGCATGCAGCTTTTACTTCCGGGCGAAACAGCGCCAGCCCACCGCCATACACCCTCCGCCGCGCGCATCATCGTCGAAGGCAAAGGTGGATATACCGTTGTGGAAGGCGAAAAATTACCGATGGAGGAAGGCGATCTTGTCCTAACGCCCGGTGGAGAATGGCACGATCACGGCCATGATGGAGATGAACCCGTTATCTGGTTGGATGCGCTTGATCTTCCACTGTTTGTTTATCTTGAAGGCTCCTATGCTGAAGAAGCAGAGCTCCAGGCACAGCGAAATCGCCCCGACTCAAGCCAAGTAGAATATCTGGCGGCTGGCCTTGCCCCATCGCGCAAGAAAAATGCGATCAAGAAACGCTATCCGATGATGCGCTTTCCGTGGTCACGAACAGAAGCAGCCCTTCGCCAATTGGCTAAATATGGTGATGACGCCATTGCCGAGGTCGACTTTGTAAATCCGGAAACGGGTGATTATGTGCTCCCAACCATGGGCTTTACAGCCATGATGTTTGCATCTGGCCAGTCGGAAACACCACCGCTGCGCTCATCTTCTGCTGTTTATCATGTGGTTAAAGGCAGCGGCGAAACAACAATTGACTGCACGAAAATCACTTGGGGACCGAAAGATACATTCTCAGCCCATGTCTTTTCGAAAATTACACACAAAGCAAATGAAGAAGCATTTCTGGTCAGGGTCCACGATAAACCTCTGCAGGAAAAACTAGGCTACTATGAGGAACGCCAACGATGAGCCAATTTCTATTTCCCCCACTTGCATCAAAATCAATTCCCGTTTCTGGCGAGAGCGCTGAATATCCAATTCACCGCATATTCTGTGTTGGTAGGAATTATGCCGCTCATGCTGCCGAAATGGGGGTTGAAGTAGACAGGGAAGCGCCTTTCTATTTCACGAAAACACCATCAGCCTACATAGCCTCCGGCGCGACAATCCCCTACCCGCCCGGGAGCGAAAATTTTCACTATGAAATGGAGTTGGCTCTGGTAATCGGCAAACCTGCGTTCAAGATAGCTGTCTCTAATGCAGCCTCCGCTATTTACGGTTATGCTTGTGCCCTAGATATGACCCGCCGCGATTTGCAACAAGCCTCGCGCTCTAAGCAGCGCCCTTGGGACCTTGGCAAGGATGTTGAAAACTCGGCAGTTGTCTCGACGATTACGAAGGCTGAAAGCTTTGGCAAAGTCGGCCCGCAAAGAATTCATCTTTCTGTAAACGGGGAAACCAAACAGGACGCTCACCTGTCTGATCTGATTTGGAGCGTTGAAGAAATCGTATCCGATCTTTCGAAATTTTATCATTTGCAACCCGGCGATGTCATCATGACTGGAACACCGGCTGGCGTTGGTCCGGTTGTTTCTGGTGACAAAATTTTTGGTTCCATCAACGGCCTGGCTCCAATCGAATTGGCAATAGGTCCGGCAGAATAGCGAGATGATTCTCAATGACACATGATCGCATTTTAATCGCCGGCGGTGGCATTGGCGGCTTAGCAGTTGCAATGGGCCTCGCCCAAAAAGGCTATCGCTCACTCGTTCTCGAAAAAGCCGCTCAGTTAGGCGAAATCGGCGCAGGGATTCAACTTGGCCCAAATGCATTTCACGCTTTCGACTATCTTGGCGTGGGGGATGCCGCCAGAGCAATGGCAGTCTACATTGATAGCCTTCGATTAATGGATGCCCTTTCAGGCGACGAGATTACACGGGTTCCGCTGGATGAAGCCTTTCGCAAGCGCTTTAAGAACCCTTATGCAGTTGTTCACCGTGGTGATCTTCATGGTGTTTTTTTAAAGGCATGCATGGCCCATAATCTCATTGAGTTGCGCGTAAACAGTGCAGTGAAAAGCTATGAGCAAGACGAAAAATCAGTGACCGTGACATTGGAGAACAGCGAACAGATAAAAGGATCTGCGTTAATTGGCGCTGATGGCCTTTGGTCCAATATCCGCAAACAACTGGTTGGCGATGGCGCTCCGCGTATCTCGGGTCATTCCACCTATCGTTCTGTCATTCCAACTGAGGAAATGCCAGAAGATTTGCGCTGGAATGCCGCTACCCTTTGGGCAGGCCCAAAGTGCCATATCGTTCATTATCCGCTTTCTGGCTGGAAAGTTTTTAATCTTGTCGTGACTTATCACAACCAAGCCCCAGAGCCTGTTGCGGGAAAACCTGTAAGCCATGAAGAAGTCTGCCGAGGCTTCGAGCATGTGAGCCCGGTAGCGCGTGAAATCATAGAGCGCGGCAAAGACTGGAAACTTTGGGTGTTGTGCGACCGCGACCCTATCAACAATTGGATTGATGGACGTGTGGCACTCTTGGGAGATGCTGCCCATCCAATGATGCAATACTTCGCCCAAGGTGCCTGTATGGCGATGGAAGATGGTGTGTGCCTTTCAGCGGAAATGCACGCAAACTCGGGCGATATTGAAAAGACATTTGCAAACTACCAGCATAAACGTAAAGCCCGTACCGCTAGAGTGCAATTGCAATCAAGAGCAATTGGTGACCACATATATCATCCGTCAGGCGCCCATGCTGAATTGCGCAATCAGTTGATGCAGGCAAAACAGCCCGAAGACTGGTTTAACTCGATCGAATGGCTTTACGGTAGCACTGGGCTTGATGGGGCCGTATCATCAGAAACCATGCCAAATAGGAATACGGCCTAATAGGCTCAAACATAAGCGACTGGGAGGCGCATTGATGAACGAAAAAATAGACCATTTCGATTTGAATACGATTGGATCAGATTTCATCAATGATCCATTTCCAACATTAAAAATGCTGCGCGATCATGACCCCGTTCATCGCAACAAGGATGGATCGTATTATTTGACCCGCTATGAAGACGTCAAAACGGTCTATCAGGAACGCTCTATGAGTTCTGACAAAGTAGTGGCGTTCAAGGAAAAGTTCGGTCAATGCCCGCTTTACACACACCACACCACGAGTTTGATATTCAATGATCCGCCTTACCATACAACCGTGCGCAAACTCTTGGCTGGCGCATTCACCCCGCGCAAACTGACCGAGCTTGAACCGCTCATAGAACAGATCGTGGATGGTTTGCTGGATAAGTTGGAAGATCTGAAAGAGTTTGACTTTATCGATGCTTTTTCAAAACAACTGCCAACAGAATTAATCTCGTTCATGCTTGGCGTTCCCGAAGAGCATCGCCACAAATTACGTCGGTTCTCCATGGCAATCTTGGGAGCGCTTGATCCCGTTGTTCCTGAGGATCGATTGAAAGAAGGTAATGATGCGGTAACAGAATTTGGGCAATTACTTGATGATCTCATTGAACATCGCAGAAAGAACCCTGAAGGCGCTGGGCAGGGCGAAATTCTGGAAGCGCTGATTTTTGGAGAGCATGACGGCCGTCGGCTTACACAAGAAGAATTGATCCAGAACTGTATTTTTCTGCTGAACGCAGGACACGAAACCACCACAAGCCTTGTGGGAAACGGGACTCATATCTTGCTCACACATCGTGACCAACACAAACGCCTCTTAGATGAACCAGATTTGATTGCGCCAGCGGTGGAAGAGTTTTTGCGTTTCCAAAGCCCATTGCAGATCGGCAATCGCCTGCTAACCAAGGACATGACTTTTTCTGGCAAGACTTTAAAAGCTGGAACCTATGTTCACACCTCGATTGGCGCAGCTAATCGTGATCCTGAAATATTTGATAATCCTGATCAAGTCGACATTGGCCGCAACCCGAACCGTCATTTGGCTTTTATTACCGGTATACATGTTTGCCTTGGCGCAACACTGGCTAGGATCGAAGGACGCATCGCAATTGGCCGACTGGTGAAGCGCTTTCCAGATTTACAACTCTCTGGTGAAGTCACCATCATGGGCCTCGCACGCTTTAGAGGCTTCAACAGAATTGATATGCGAATTTAGCTTAAGCCACCATTTGCCCTAAGCTCTGCTATTTCATCTTGAGACAAACCGCACTCGTTCAAAATTGCTTCCCCATCAGCACCTGGCGCACAAGGCGCACCAATAGGCCCAGCTGGCGTGCGGTCAAATCGCGGAGCAGGGGCAGCTTGCAAAACGCCCCCCACTTCTTTGAATATACCTCTCGCCTTGTTGTGTTTGTTGTCAAAAACTTCAGAAAAATCGAGAACGGGTGCAACACAAGCATCGCTTCCTTCAAAAATATCTACCCATTCGTCACGGGTTTTCGATTTGAAAATGGCTTCGTATTGGTTGTGGCGTTCAGGCCAATTTGCAACATCATATTGAGATGACAAGTCTTCAGCAGGCAGTCCAGATTTCTCTACAAGTTGAGCAAAAAACTGCGGCTCTAACGGACCGACGGAAATGTATTTTCCATCACTAGTCTCATAGGTCCGATAAAAAGGTGCGCCGCCATCAAGCCAGTTTTCCTCTCGATTGCTCGACCATTGGCCTTTGGCAACCATCATATGAATGAGCCCCATTAATGCTGGCACGCCATCGACCATCGCCGCATCAATCACCTGCCCAAGACCTGACTTTTGACGCTCATAAAGAGCTGACAGCACACCAAGCAACAAGAACATGGTTCCGCCTGCATAATCTGCGACCAGATTAAGCGGCGGGGTCGGCGGTTCTCCTGCCTTGCCAATTGCGTGCAAAGCACCACTCAAAGCAAGATAATTGATGTCGTGGCCCGCAGTATGCGAAAGAGGCCCTTCTTGCCCCCAACCGGTCATCCGCCCGAAGACCAAACCCTTGTTGAACTTATAGCAGTCCTTAGGCCCCAATCCCAATTTCTCCATCACACCGGGGCGAAAGCCCTCGATCAAAATATCAGCTTTTGCGATAACCTTTTTGGCAGCGTGAACGCCCGCTTCAGACTTAAGATTGAGCGCTATTGAGCGCTTGGAGCGGTTGTTAATATTCGCAGGGTCAACCTTCCCGGATTTGCGATCTATCAAAACGACATCGGCGCCAAGATCAGCCAGCAACTGCCCAGCCAAAGGACAAGGGCCAAGCCCTGCCATTTCCACAACTCGCAATCCTTCAAGGGGACCGGACATATAGCTATCCTCTAGTACAATTCCGTTCTAACGCGTGTACTCATTCCTTCATCAAGACTTGAATATGAGGTCGCGTTCGCCCTGACCATAATTTTTCATCACATTGCGCGTATCAACCACAAGCTTTGCGTTATCTGCGATCAACTGCCAATCCGTATCATCGTGATCAGTTACCACTAGGACAGCATCGTATTTTCTAACCTCTTCTGCAGTCAAATCAACCGATTGCCTACCTGTAAACTCGGGATGCTCACGCGTCGGAGTAATTATCGGAATATTCTGATCATAATAGGCAGTGCGCTCTCCCTTTTTTTCAAGCTGGTTGATAATCACCAGCGCAGGGCTTTCCCTTAGGTCACCGACATTTTTCTTATAAGCCAGGCCAAGCACTAATATGTTAGCACCCTTAATTGCCTTGCCTGCATGTTCACTTAAAAGGTCCACCAGATTAGCAATCACATAATCAGTCATGCGCCTATTCACTTCACCCGCAAGTTCAATGAATTTGGCAGTCAGACCAAATTCTTTAGCTTTCCAGCTGAGATAAAAAGGATCAATCGGGATGCAATGCCCGCCAAGTCCCGGGCCTGGGTAAAACGGCATAAACCCGAATGGCTTTGAAGACGCAGCCTCAATAACCTCCCACACATCAATCCCCATGGGCGCATAAATTGTCTTCAACTCATTGACCAAGGCAATATTCACTGACCGGAAAATATTCTCAGTCAACTTCACCGCTTCAGCCGTTGCTGCAGATGACACAGGCACTACCTGATCAACGATATGATTGTATAAAGCGATGGTTGCTTTTAGTGCCTCAGGATTGTCAGCCCCCACAACCTTTGGAACTGTTCGAGTAACAAAATTTAGATTACCCGGGTCTTCCCGCTCTGGCGAGTAAGCAAGGAAAAAATCCTCGTCCAACCGAAGTCCAGATACCTCATTGATTAATGGAGCAAGGACTTCACTGGTAGTCCCGGGATAAGTTGTTGATTCAAGAATTACCATCTGACCGTGTCGCATGTGTTCTGCAACATATCTGGTGGTATCGGTAACATAACTTAAGTCCGGAGCCATATGCTTGTTGAGTGGCGTAGGAACACATAAAATAACCACATCGCATTTTTCAACGACACTGAAATCTGAGTAAAACTCTGCATTATTTTTCTGAATCAGGTTCGCCACATCAGAGCTGGCAATGTGTTTGATATAGGACTTGCCTACCCTCAAATTCTCGATCTTGCTCGCGTCAATGTCAAAGCCAACAACTGACAATCCGGCATTGGATAGCGCAATAGCCAAAGGCAAGCCTACATATCCAAGACCAACTACGCCCACGATGCATTTAGATGAAACGATGCGCTCATGGAGCGTATTGATAAATGTTGTCAAAATCCTGTTACCTGCCAATAAAACCCGATCTGAATAATTGCTGATATCAGCATCATTCAAAACCAGCAATGTTTCAAAAGAAACCTAGGTTTTAATCGAAGACACATGGTGAGTGGCTTCAAAAACCCTAACCATGATAATAACCGTCATGGTTCACATGTTTTTTTGCGAGTTTGTGTTGGCTATGACTTTGAAAATGACCTATGTCACAAAAAGTTTTTTCTAGTTCTTGCTTACTTGCAAAAAGGTGCACCATTGGCGTCGTGAAAAATGCCAATTGGATTGAACAGTGGGCACATTTATCCTGCTGGATAATCTTGTATTGCTCTGCTATTTTCCAAACGATGTAACTTAGCAAAAACTCACATTTATATATGGACCAACACGATGGATGATTATCACAAACCCAATCGAAAAGAACGTCGCGCAGCTGAGTCCAAAGGTGAGATGACTGATAAGCGATTCATGCAAATAGCAGATAAGTTCATCGACGTGGCCAATCGTGAAAATCAGTCCGTTAGTGCCACTGAATTACACATGGCTTTTCTATATGCCGCGGCAAGATACAACGCGCATGTGGGCAAGAATGTAATGGAAGTTGAAGAACACGAGCCGTTTGTAGATACGATGTTGAAGGCCTACCAGGAGATGCTTCGCAATCACCTGGCAGATCCATCCGTTTAGAGGTACGCCCATTCTAATCCAGTTGACGCCTAGTCAAAGACGATCGCTGGGCCACCTTGCATTTCTTTTTCAGCGTTCAACCGCTCAAGAACTTTATCTGCTATACCTCGATAAATCTTGGCATGAGGACCATCAGGCGCCGAAACCACAACAGGTGTACCTGCATCAGAATTCTCACGAATATCCATATGCAACGGTACGGCCCCAAGATATGGCACACCAATGCGTTCAGCTTCATTCATAGCGCCACCATTACCAAAAATATTGTGCTGGCTGCCGCAATCTGGGCAGATGAAATAGCTCATATTTTCGATGATCCCCAACAACGGCACATCAACGCGCCGGAACATATTAAGCCCCTTTCGGGCATCAATCAAAGCAAGGTCTTGCGGTGTTGAAACGATGACCGCCCCTGCTAAAGGAACTTGCTGGGCCATGGTCAGTTGCGCATCACCTGTTCCAGGAGGCATATCAACCACCAAAACATCTAACTCGCCCCATTGCACTTCTCTCAGCATTTGAGTTAGCGCCGAAATAACCATTGGACCGCGCCAGATCATAGGCGTTTCTTCATCCACCAAAAAGCCCATGGACATAACTTTAAGTCCAAAGCCTTCCATCGGCTTGATTATGCGTCCAGAAACTTGTTGGGGGCGTCCGGAAATACCGAGCAAACGCGGCATAGAAGGTCCGTAAATATCAGCATCCATAATGCCAACTTTCAGACCATTTGCTTGCAAGGCTAAAGCAAGGTTCACTGATGTTGTCGATTTGCCAACGCCACCTTTTCCTGAGGCAACTGCAATAATCGATTTGATCCCAGGCACCCCAGCCTTATCCGGGGTTGGCGCCTGTTGCGGTCTACCTGGAACAAAATCTCCACCAGCCATTGGGGGAGGTGCACTTCCGGCCTGCCCGGCGCTAGAAGCAGGACGAGCAGCTTGATCCTTGCCACCTTTTCTCTCTGCAGTAAGCGCAACCATCGCGCTTTTTACGCCTTCAATCTGCGTCACCACTTTTTCTGCTGCAGCGCGAAGTGGTTCAAGCTCGCTTGCTCGCTCTGCGGGAACCGCTAGCGAAAAGATCACTTTGCCGTCTGAGATAAAGATCTCGGACACAAGCCCCAAATCAACAATATTGCTCTTTAGATCAGGCCCCTTAACTTTTTTCAGTTCGCTTAAAACTATTTCTTTTGTCGGCGCTGTCATTTCGATCTTTCCATTCGGGGTGAATTGCAGGTGGCAGGATCAACTTCTGTTTTCACCCAAATTAATTCCAGCGAACATAGGTATCTGCCCGCTTATTACTAGTTTAAATTTATGCAAAATCTCAATTTGTATCCTCAGAGTAGTCAAAGATACGACTTCTCATCGACACCCGTTGAACAGGTTGATCTTCATCATTGTCATCACCGTCCAACTCACTATGTTCGGCTTCCACAATGTCTTCATCAACTACTGCCGATTCTTCATCATTATCAATCTCTGATTGTTCCTCAACCTTTTCCTCAGCGCCATCTTGCGGTGGTTCTTCCAGCAGCTTCTCCACAAATGCCTGAACTTTATCAGCTGGGCTGTGGTTCATTTCCGTATCGGTTAAAAATCCGCGTCCAACTTCCCAAGCAGATTTATAAACATTAAGCTTTGGATCGCCAAAATCCTCATCATAATCATTTAAGCCATCAAGGACAGCAAGCATAGGATTGCTGCGCCACAGCTTCTGCATCGCAGCGTTTTTGAGAGCGTCCGGAACCCCTTTTTTCATGAACAATGCAAAATCGGATTCATATTCCAACGTTTCCAGATTTATCGCCTCAGCGGCCTCAAGATTGGCTTGCATTTCCAATTCTTCTTCCGTCGGTTCAGCAACTAGATTTCCATCAACATCTTCAGAATCACCACTTGATACTATTTGCTCGGGGTGGACATCTAAAGTTTCGGGTGAATCAGCTTCACCCTCTTCAACAATCTCGCCATGACGTTTGCGACGAGACCATCGGCTTAAGAAACCATCTTCAATTTCTTTTTCAGGCATCAAATCCGCCATTCTTGTTTGGTCGACTGCGTTCAAGGAAAATGGGATCTTTTCCGAACTGACGTGGCTCACTCTTAAAGTCTTTGCGCTTACGTTTTTTGAATTCTTCTTCCACATGATGAAGATCAATAAAATCCATTACTATCTTTGCTATCCCAACAGGCATGGCCACACGCTCAACAATGTCTTCTGAAGAATCAGAGTAATCCTGTGCTTCATAAGGCGAAACAGTCACTGCATGAACATACCAATTCAGCGGATATTTGTTCTCGTCATCCCGCCGCAAAATGACATAGATAGCTGGAACACGGCTTTCAAAATTATGAATATAAGCCTCGGTCTCTTTGGCATGGCAGTAGATTTCACTATAACCCATGAAATAGCGTTTTACCGTATCCGTTTCATATAATACGTCGCCTTCGTGGTGATTTACATGACTTTCTAAAACGGCCGTCGGAATCCAGTAGTCCTCCGCCCATTGGGAAGATGATTTTCGTTTTTCGGCAATAACGCCCACGTGAATTCGCAACTCTCTAGACACGGACCACCATTTCAATTTTACCCTTGCTTCATATTACAAGTTACTGTTTGGTAGCCAGAATGCAATGGTCAATTTGTCCATTCACCTGCCGATAAACGAGGGCCTAATGAGCGGAAAAAAGAGATCCACACTGATTTGTAATTGTGAAAACACAATGCAATTAACCCCATCGGTTTTAGCCAATGCGTTTTCTTCACAAGGTGAAGATCTAAAGGATGTCGAAGTTCACACCCACTTGTGTCGTTCAGGAATTGGCAGGTTCGAAAAAGCACTCTCCGAAAACCCAGACACCCAATTATGCATAGGTTGCACACAAGAATCCGCTCTGTTTTCTGAAATCGCCGCAGAAAATAACCGTCCTGAACCCGTTTATTTTAACATCAGGGAAAAAGCCGGTTGGAGCAGCGATGCAAAGAAGGCATCCCCTAAAGCTGCCGCCCTTGTTGCTCTTGCAAATCTGGAACAAAAGCCTGCCCGTGCAAAAAGCATCATCAGTGACGGCTTATGCCTGGTTATAGGCAAAGGTCATTCGACATTTGATGCGGCGCTCCTTTTAAATAAGCGCCTATCAGTAACCCTATTATTGACCTCAACAGATGATATCCTTTTGCCTCATAAGCTTGAATTTCCTGTTTTCAGCGGCAAGATGAATTCGGCCAGCGGCACACTCGGCGCATTTGACGTTATCGTTGATCAATATGCATCCATGCTCCCTTCCTCCAAGTCATCGCCCGATTTTGCAATGTTACGCGACGGGGCAAAATCAAGATGTAGCGTGATGCTTGATTTAACTGGCGGCTCGCCTCTGTTCACCCGCCACCAAGGACGTGATGGCTATTTCAGAGCCGATCCAAAAGATCCAGCTGCGGTAATGCGAGCCATCATTGATGCTGGCGAAATGGTAGGGGAATTCGAAAAGCCAATCTATGTCACTTACGACTCTGAAATTTGTGCTCATTCCCGTTCTAAAAAAACCGGTTGCTCAAAATGTATCGACAACTGCCCTGCAGGCGCAATCACCTCCAATGGCGATATCGTTAAAGTAGACAACGATATTTGTGGAGGTTGTGGAAATTGCTCCGCCCATTGTCCAACTGGCGCAGTGACCTATTCCTACCCGGAACGCCATGACACCATTCGGGGACTGCATCTGCTGTCAGAAACATACCACAAAGCAGGTGGAAAAAACGCAGTTCTCCTTTGCCATGACACCAAACATGGAATGGATTTGATCAATGCAATGGCGCGCTTTGGAAAAGGTTTGCCGCATAATGTTATTCCTTATGAAATGCACAGCACTTCGGGGATAGGCCATGATGCAATGATCGCTGCTTTAGGCTGCGGTTTTACGAAAATCGTAATTCTCGCTGATCCTTCCAAGCTCGAAGAGTTTGATGCGTTAAAAAAAGAGATAGAGCTTACGGCTTCATTCACCAATGTGCTTGGCTTTGGAAAAGATCGCCTTCAGCTATTTGTTGAGACGGATCCTGATCTGGTTGAAACAAAGCTTTGGTCCTTGTCACCTGAAAAACAAATCACAGCAAAATCCTTTGTTCCTTTGGGAAATAAACGTGAAGTTGCCCGCAACGCGATTACTATTCTTGCAACCGCTGCAAAAACGAAATTAAAAGAAATACCTCTGCCGGCGGACGCACCTTATGGTGCGGTTAATGTAAATACAGAAGCATGCACGCTTTGTCTGGCATGTGTATCGTCATGCCCCGCAGACGCTTTAAGAGATAATCCTGATACGCTGCAATTGCGGTTTGTTGAAACAGCTTGTGTGCAATGTGGCATTTGTGAAGCTACCTGCCCTGAAAATGCGATCAGCATAAGCCCGCGCTTTAATCTTGCGCCAAACGCAATGCAACCAGTAACGCTTTATGAAGAGGAGCCATTTAAGTGCATCAAATGCGAAACGCCATTTGCGTCGCGCTCTACCATTGAACGCATTAGCGCTCAGCTAGCTGGCAGCCACAGAATGTTTGCCAACAAAGCCCAGTCTGAACTTTTGAAAATGTGCGACACCTGCAAGATGGAAACGCTCGCGGCCGATGGCGGGGACCCGTTTGCAATAGCAAATCGCCCTGTTCCACGCACAACTGACGATTATCTGGTTGCCGAACGCGAAGGCTTAAGCATCGACGACTTTTTGGCGAAAGACGATGGTTAAACCCTTAGCTACGGCGCTTAACCATCCAATTTGTCAGATCTTATGAGACTACGCTGAATTAGTTTGGGCCGCTTTCGCGCACTCGAACGATACATAGGCTCATGGCATGTTCTCTCTCTGCAGCAACTAACTCAGCATCGAGAAATCCATCCGCCACACGTTGATCAATCTGCGCAAATCGGGTCTCAGCACAACTTGCAACTGCAGGGTTGCTTCCCATTGCAGCTACTTCCGATGCGTTGAGAACCATATTTTTATCCGCTTTCAAATCACCAATCTGCTGATATTGAAACCATGCAAAAATGGCTAGAATAACTGCCAAAACAGCAAAGAGTACACGGGCAAGTGTTCCATTCAAAAAATACGAATTTTGTGCGGGCATGTTTTTCGTTCCTGTTCTGGTTAGTTCTTTTTTCTAAGTGGTAGATTTACCAAGAGATTTTGTGGTTTCATAGAGATAAGTTTTTCTGGTGACATGGCAAGTCCCAAATAAACAGCCTTACCACGCATAGCATCCGTCAGATCGGTTCTATTCACAAATTCCATCCGAAACAGTCCGGCAATTTGATTTGACGAAGAAACAGGATCAGCTTTTCCTTCATACAAATCATTCAAAATCTTGGTAGATTGAAGATCCAGACCAACATGCCAACTCCATTTTTGGTCATTGACCGATTGCACAGACGTTATCTTACTATCGATACCAAGCATATGCCTGATCCATTTTTCAAGCATCCGTCCAAATGCGTCAGGGCCAGGCTGGGTATATCTGAAATCAAGCGCAAAATTGAACTGATCAGCTCTATCCCAATAAGTCTGTTTGTTTTCTTCCGTCAGCACATCCAGTGAGACTTCGCGCATTTGAGTTCCAGCTTCTGCAAGCAGTCCACCCAAACCTCCCATGCCGCCCGTTTCAGAATAAACTTCCACGACCTCACTGTCAGCAAACATGATTTGCCCGTCCTCGTTGGTGACTTTCTGATCTCTAAAAAAGATCTCAGCAGCGCGAACCACAAAAGGATCAAATGAATTAGAAAGCATTCCCGAAATAATAAGATGCACCATTTGCTCTATGAATACAGGCGGCACTAGCGGCGGATTTTCCATCGTGAACAAGGCCATATAGGCCTGTTCTACGGTTTGCATTTTGACAAGATGATCACGAAAGCGAAGAATAATTCGATAATTTTCCGCCGCATCTTCATCTGCAATTTTATCAATTTCCTCAGGCCCAACGAGCGCTGACGGATCTTCCATCAATCGTTCAAAAAGCAAATGCTCTTGATCGCAGGATTCATCAACTGGATGAATTTCCGGTCTGGTATAGTAAGCCCGCAACAAATCAGGCGTAACTTCAAGCCAACCATTTTTCTGTTTGCGCGTTAAATGAAGTCCTGAAGACTTCCATATCATTCGAGGTTTGGAGATTTCTGAGGTCGTGCTCATTGAAGCACCGCTTTGTCAGCACTTGTGCCTTCTACGCCAAACCAGATTTCTCCCAGAGAAATGAGACGCGTTATAGTATCCTGCTTCACAAGTAGTCCGCCCATTTCGTCCATACCGATCAAGGTACCGGCCTCATTCCCGTTTGCCGTTTTCACCACGACCGTTTCATTCCGTTTGTCTGCACGAAACAACCAATTTTCGTGAACAGGTTTAAACCCGTCTTGCTCCCAGGTATCTATCCAAGCTGTGAAATGCCTTGCCCAAGATTCGATAATCATTGTTCTATCCAAATCTCCCGCACCCTCTTCATGCAATACGGTTCGAAGCATGTTTTCGCCCGGTTCAAATTCAGTACGATGCGTTCCTGTCGACTGATGCGCAGCCCAGGTAATATCCAGTCCCAGAGAAAGAACGGCAAATGCAGGTATCTCACTACCTTTGGTGTTCTCTGGAAACACCATATCAAGCCCACCAACAACAGCGCCATTTGCCAAAATTGTCTTCGGCCAGTCAAACGTAATGGGAAGATTTGGCGGGCCAATTGCACCAATAGAATCAGCAAGCGCAACCATGGCAAGCGGCAACATGGTAAGGGCATGCTCAGCTGTAACTTCCGGCTCGAGTACAATTGCCAAACTCACACTATTCTCATTGCGAGACCAGATCAAATCACCAGCGCCCACTTCACCAGACTTAGCGCGCGCAAATGCTATCTGCACTGGATCTTCATCCATTTCAGCAGCAATACCGTTTATCAACGGAGGGAATTCTGGATCGACAAGTTTACTCAAGCTTCTAGCTCCAACTATCTGTTAAGGAAGATCAATTTCACCTTCAACAACATGATTGAGCGCTGTGCCCTCGGCAGTCAAAACCATTTTGACTTTCAATTTACCAGCTGAGCCCATAGCCCGGGCGGCCTCTTCAATCTCACGTTGGGAAGTCACGCCAACCTGTTTTAAAAACTTGCGTAGCGACATGTTGAAATTTTCTTCACTCATCATTTTCTCCAAAAATCGACATAATTTCAGTCCGTTTTCTTAACCTTGTATTCGATAGTTTGTTCTAGACCTTCTCTCGAAATCTGCAAACGAATTTGACCATCTTCACCAGCCAAAACCAAAGCGGCAAGATAGTCGGCTTGACCCCTAACCTTAATGGCATTTGCAGACAAAACGAGATCCCCCATTAAGAGCCCTGATTGTTCCTCAATGCTGTTACTTGCGACAGCTTTGATCAAGCCTCCAGCGCGGCCAGTCTCTCCAGGCAGTGGCGCTTTCTGCATAACTATGCCTGCCTTCGCGCGATCAAGTTTCCCGTCTTTTGCATCGCTTAAAAATGCTGAAATCAGATTGCTGGATGCAGCGAAGTTCACACCTAAGTTACCATCTGATTGTTTGGTGAAAATCGCTGTTACCAAACCAACCATTTCTGCTTTGTCATTAAACAAGGGTGCGCCGGACATGCCTGGATTTACAGCAGCATCAATTTGGATGAAGTCTTCAACAAAATTAAATCCAATCCCACGTTGCTCATTGGCGGAAACCACACCGCAAGAAAGTGTAAGACCGAGGCCAAATGCATTGCCAATTACGCAAACATCATGCCCGATCCCGATGCGCGAATTTTCTGAAGCAATGGAAAGAGAGTTGAATTTTGCCGACGGTTTTAACAGCGCTAAATCAGTAGCCTTGTCTCGAAGATAAATATTTGCCTCGCTCACATCCCCATTTGCTGCCCTGATCAAAATTCTATTCGCATTCCCAAGAACATGATCGGCAGTGAGAATATAGCCATCAATCGCAACGCCCGTTCCTTCGGGTTCATTGGCATTGACCCGATTGCCGCCTACCTGTGGAAGCACAGATACAATCGAAGCGATCTTATCTTCGATGAGCGCTTCACGCCAATTTTCCGTTGTAGTTTGGGCTTCGACGTTGCCGATTAGCGCGAAACCAGCACAAGCGAACAGAGCAAGCGTGCTGAATAGCATTTTACCCAAGGCAAAGTTACCAGTTAGTAGCAAATCAGAGGCGCGCTGAAGGAGAAGTGAACGCTTGGCTCGAGCTTTCGCCAAGCACGCCGTCCAATAGGAAACCAGTTCCCAAAGCGACTACCAACATTAAAACCATTGCCATCAAAAAGGCTCTCATACTCTTCATCCAATCCTATTAGGCCGATTAAAATCCACCTATTGTTCTAAATTTCATTTCACAATTTTGCGCACCTATTTGCAAGCAGCAAAATTATAAAACCCTCATTCTACACCGCCCAAAGTGGCCCGCTTCAAATATGCAATCAAATCATTGCGCCGCTCCACGCTTTTCAATCGCTGAATTGGCATTTTGGTGCCTGGTGTCACAATGTCGGGCCCCTCGTCAAACAAGCGGCCAACGCTTTCTTCTGTCCAGATGATATCAGAATTCAGCAAGGCTTTGGAATATACATAGCCAGGCACTGTTCCTGCTTTGCGCCCAAACAATTTGTACAAGGTAGGCCCTGCCCTATTCTTGTCGTCGGGCAAGAGGGTATGACAAACCGAACATTTGCGTTTGAATTCTGTTTCACCTGGATCATCGCCATTGTTTACTTGGAAGCGGCGGGGAAACTCGCTTTGTGAAAGTTCAATGGGTTTACGCGGTGAAACCTGCCATTGCCCAACAAAATCATCCAATCCTGCTTTAAGAATTTGACGCCCATCAGCAGAAAAAGCCATTCCCCATACGGGACCATAGGCATCCTGCCGCTGCTCTATCAAATCAAGTGAATTAAGATCATAGACCCTTATATACCCATCTCCACTGCCAGCAGCAATCCAGCCTGCTTCTTCACTGATCGCAATGGAAAGAATAGGATGCTCATATGAGCCAAGTTGCTTTACATCACGGGATGCTAAATCGAGAATACCAACCAAGCCATTTACGGTTCCGAACAAAATGCCATTGCCATCAGGCATTACTTGCAAAACATTGATACCCCACCCGTTAGAATAGAGCACTGAACCATGTTGCATCATAGAATATTGATCTGGCGAATTCGGCTCTTTCAGCCTCCAAAAACGGATGTCTCCATCATAAGAACCGGAAAAAACAACGCTGGAATTAGGCGAAAATGTAACAGCATTGACCGGGCCTTTATGACCTTCCAAACGGAATATTTCAGTACGCGATTGCAAGTCATAAACCCTTGCTGTTCCATCCCATTTTGCACTAGCAGCAAGAGATCCATCGCTTGATACCGCCACATCAAGCATCTTTTCTTCGCCATCCTTAATCATGGAGATCATCTTGCCAGAGGCAATATCCCAAATTCCGAATGCCCCATCATCCGACACAGAGACGGCTATATCTTCTTTGGCGTCGACTGCACCGCTTTGAACAAACGCTATATCGTTGACCGCAGCGTTATGCCCAATCATTCTATGAAGAACCTTGGCCGGGGTATCTTCCAGATCCCAAAGCATGATCGAATAATCAAAGGAAGACGTTAAAGCCCGCGTACCAGCTGAATCAAGTTGGACCGATTTTACCGGTCCGCCGTGACCAACAAGTTTGTCAGGCAGTTGCGATGACTGAGCGTTCGCCGAGAAAGCAAATCCGAGCGAAAGAGCAAACAAAATGACAAACTTTGGAACAATACCCAGAGCAAACTCCGTGATTTGATATCCAGTTTACAGACATGGCCGCAATGGATCGGCCATGTCGCTCAATGGTTTATTCAGCTGGCTGAGTCTTTGGTGCGTTCGCGCCTTTGGCATTTTTAACTTCATCGACCCACAGAGAATGGTGCTCGATAGCCCAGTTTTCATCTACTTCGCCAGAACCCATGGCATCAAATGCGCCTTCCATGCCAACAGAGCCTATATAAATGTGAGCCATGATTACGCAGATCATTACAACCGCCATGATCACATGCCAAATGGTTGCAAATTGTTGCTCTTGGATTCCCGAATAAGGAGGCGCAGCAATACCGATCATAGCGGGGATATCGATGCCGATTTTTGCGAGCATGGTGAACGTATCAGCAAAATAGTTATACTCGAACGGGAACAGCAATTGCCACCCAGACAAGCAAAGCGAAAGGCCACCTATCATGGTCAACCAAAAGATCATTTTTTGACCCGCATTGAATTTTTTGGCTGGTGGATGAACGCCCTTTGAGAACAAGCCGCCACCTTTTAATAGCCAACCAATATCATGGCGACTTGGGATATTGTGGATGACCCAGCAAACAAATGCGATGGCCAAGCCGAGCATGAAAGCAAATGCGATATAATGGTGCGTAGTTTTTAGGAACAGAGAAAGCGGACCAAACGCATCTTTGCCGATCACAGGCATCAACACATATTTACCAAAAGTCACATTCAATCCACTGATAGCCAAAATGATGAACGAAATAGCCATCAACCAATGGCCCATTCTTTCAACGTCAGAAAAGCGCTTTATCTTTTTGCCAGACATACCGTGCTCAACACGGATACGACCGCGAAGCGCAAAGAAGATTGCAAGAGCGATCAGCGTTCCCAACATCGCTAAGCCAAGATAGCTGAAGAGAGGTCCTTTACGAGTGAGGCGGAAGTCCTCACCTGCACTTTGCACCAGAACACCAGCTTTTGTATCTGGAATAGAGACAGTACCTTCAACACCCTGACGAATATTACCCCAAGTATTCGATACGTCCGAATTACCAAGTGTATTGCCAGGGACGTTTCCATCAACCGGAGTTTCAATCATGTTTTGCGTAGCATTGTCCGGCGGGCGAACAGAACTTTGAGCAAATGCTGAACTGGCGAAAATTGTAAATGCAAAAGCTAGAATGATACAGAAAGCCAAGGCCGATTTCATATGTCTGCTTGCAGCATCACTATTTCTTCTGCTCAAGCTGATCGCTTTACTACGGTTCGAATACATAGGAACTCCGTTCTCAAAAAACGCCAATCAAATTTCACAAACAGGCCGAAGAACCAATTTGTGAAATGCGAAAAAGCAATAGAATAATAGGGAAATGGAGGTGACAAAAGCCACCTCCATAAATGTTCCGGACAGATTAGCCGCCGGTTTTATTTTCGTAGGCAGTGCCCCAACCCCATGCACCTGAGCCGAAGCCACGGGCAACAACACGCTCGCGATAGATGTTCGACACTGTGTCGCCATCACCTGCAAGCAATGCTTTGGTTGAACACATTTCCGCGCAGAGCGGAAGTTTGCCTTCTGCCAACCGGTTGCGACCATACTTTTGGAACTCTGCACCTGAATGTGTTTCTTCAGGACCGCCGGCGCAAAATGTACATTTGTCCATTTTGCCACGGGAACCAAAGTTGGAAGCCTGCGGGAACTGAGGCGCGCCAAATGGGCACGCATAGAAACAGTAACCGCAACCAATGCACAGATCTTTGGAGTGGAGAACCACACCATCATCTGTTTGGTAGAAGCAATCTACAGGGCAAACTGCCATGCAAGGCGCATCTGAACAATGCATGCAAGCAACCGATATAGAACGTTCGCCCGGCTTACCATCATTGAGGGTAACCACGCGCCGGCGGTTTACACCCCACGGCACTTCGTTCTCGTTCTTACAAGCTGTCACACAGGCATTACACTCAATGCAACGTTCTGCATCGCAGAGGAATTTCATTCTAGCCATAATAGTATTCCTCTCTTGGCTTAAGCCCGCTCGATACGGCAGAGCGTAGCTTTGGTTTCTTGCATTTGGGTTACAGAGTCATAGCCATAGGTTTGGGCGGTGTTACACGCTTCACCTAGGACATATGGATCGGCACCCGCCGGATATTTGTCGCGAAGATCTTCGCCCTGATAATGTCCACCAAAGTGGAATGGGGTGAAGACAACGCCTCGTCCCACACGCTCGGTCAACATTGCCTGAACTTTGATCTTGGAACCTGCAGGTGAGTGCAGCCAAACCGCTTCCTTGTCACGGATACCAAGATCATTAGCATCTGCTGGATTAAGCTCAACGAACATTTCCTGCTGTAGCTCCGCAAGCCACGGATTTGACCGGGACTCATCACCACCACCTTCATATTCCACAAGGCGCCCTGATGTCATAATCATCGGGAAGTCTTTAGAATAGTCTTCCTTTTGAATAGACGCATAGGCTGTAGGAACACGCCAAAAGGTTTTATCCTCATAGGTAGCGTAGTCGGTGAGTAGATCGCGACGGTTTGTATAAAGTGGTTCGCGATGGATCGGAACTGGATCCGGGAAAGTCCAAACTACTGCACGGGCTTTCGCGTTACCAAATGGTGCACAACCATGCTTGATCGCAACGCGCTGGATACCGCCAGACAAATCAACTTTCCAGTTAATCTTATCTAGTTTTTCCTCATCGTTACCACCTGCAACAGCTTCCAATGCTGACATTTCATCTGCAGTGAAATCACCCATCCAGCCAAGCTTGCGGATCATGCCGACTGTGAATTCAGGATAACCATCCTTGATCTCAGAACCAACTGGATACGAACCTTCCGCCAATAGGTTTGTTTTTACGCCATCAACCTCACGCTCTACGCCAAATCTGGCACGGAAACAAAGGCCTCCCTCTGCAACTGGCAGAGATGTGTCATAAAGGTTTGCAGTGCCTGGGTGACCCATTTCGGCAGTACCCCAACATGGCCACGGCAAGCCGTAATATTCACCATCAGCAGGACCACCGGTTGCCCGCAAAGTTGTGCGGTCAAACGTATGCTGGTTTTCCATGTGCATTTTCAGGCGCTCAGGTGACTGACCTGTATAACCGATTGTCCACATACCGCGGTTAAACTCGCGGGTAAGATCTTCGATCAACGGCTCGTCGCCTTCAACCTTGATGTTACGGAACAGGCGATCTTCAAAGCCAAGCTTCTTAGCTAACTTATAAGCAATCACATGGTCTGGAAGTGACTCAAACAATGGCTCGAATACTTTTTCACGCCATTGAAGCGACCGGTTAGAGGCTGTTACAGAACCAGAGGTCTCAAACTGAGTTGAGGCTGGAAGCAGATATACGCCATCTTGACGATCTTGTAGAACCGCAGACATGGTTGGATATGGATCAATGATGACCAATGTGTCCAACATGCCCATCGCCTTACGCATTTCCGGCAAGCGGGTCTGCGAGTTTGGCGCATGGCCCCAAAATACCATCACTTTGGTATTATCAGGCTGCTCCAAGTTTTCCTTAGCTTCAAGCACGCCGTCAATCCAGCGCGAAACAGGAATACCCTTTTCGTTCATCATCGGCTTGGCTTTACCATCTTTGCCAGTCATTGTGGCAAAGCGGCCTTTTAGCCAATCCAGATCTTCTTCCCAAACACGTGCCCAGTGAGCCCAAGAGCCCGCTGCAAGACCGTAATATCCTGGAAGCGTATCAGCAAGAACACCCAGATCCGTTGCGCCCTGAACGTTATCATGACCGCGGAAGATGTTTGTGCCGCCGCCAGCTGTACCCATATTGCCAAGGGCAAGCTGCAGGATGCAGTAAGCGCGTGTATTGTTGTTACCATTGGTGTGCTGAGTACCACCCATGCACCAAATAACAGTACCTGGACGATGTTCAGCAAGTGTTTTGGCAACACGACGAAGCTGAGACCCAGGAACACCTGTAACATTTTCAGTAACTTCTGGTGTCCATTTGGCAACTTCAGCCTTGATTTCATCCATACCGTAAACGCGTTGCTGAATGAAGGTTTTGTCTTCCCACTCATTTTCAAAGATGTGATGTAAAATACCCCAAATCAACGCAACGTCTGAACCAGGTCTGAAGCGAACAAATTCATCCGCATGAGCTGCCGTTCTGGTAAAGCGTGGATCACAAACTATCAACGGCGCATTGTTCTCTTCTTTTGCCTTCAACAGGTGCAGAAGAGAAACCGGATGAGCTTCAGCCGGGTTGCCGCCGATCAGGAAGATCGCCTTTGAATTGTGAATATCATTGTAGGAGTTGGTCATCGCACCATAGCCCCAGGTGTTTGCAACACCGGCAACTGTGGTTGAGTGACAGATACGAGCCTGGTGATCGACATTGTTCGTGCCGAAATAAGCTGCAAACTTACGAACCAGATAGGCCTGCTCGTTGTTGTGCTTAGCTGAACCTAGCCAATAAACTGAAT
Source organism: Nitratireductor sp. (assembly GCA_017854535.1). Taxonomy (GTDB): domain Bacteria; phylum Pseudomonadota; class Alphaproteobacteria; order Rhizobiales; family Rhizobiaceae; genus Salaquimonas. Next base: position 46,422 of record JAFMHL010000003.1, on the reverse strand, counting down.
CTGGACCAGAGCTTTCACGAACTGAAAGCATTCTATCGCCAACTTCGTTGATCGCGTCGTCCCAAGACATACGCTCCCACTTGCCAGCAACCAGTTTCATTGGATATTTCAGGCGACGCTCACCATGAGCATGCTCACGAACAGCCGCGCCTTTTGCGCAATGTGCACCAAGGTTAAAGGGAGAATCAAAACCAGGCTCCTGGCCCACCCATACACCGTTGGAAACCTCTGCAAGAACGGTACAACCCACTGAACAGTGTGTACAAACCGATTTCTTGATTTCCATATTTCCAGCACTAGCGGCACCTGCTGCTTCTGCTTTTCTGACCATACCACTCGACAATGTCGAAATGGCAGCCGCTCCACCTAATGTTAGGCCTGAGCGTTTCAAGAATGAACGACGATCAACTGTCGCATTCTTGACATCAGAGAGCACAGAGGACAGTCGGGAGCCGAACGCAACCCCAGTCGTCTTTTTCCTGAGCATAATAATCTCCGTTTAAGTTTGATGCAGTTTCCTGCGGTTAAAGCACTCTGCTTTGCTTAGAAGCGCGCAGAATCGTAAAAGGTTTTCACGTGATCTGTTTCTTTATAGCCTGCTTTGTTGGTGTCAACGACTTCCAAAGCCTCGGCTTTTTCGCCTGAAACGATAGCTGCCCCAGTGGCAAGCGTACCCAATCCGGCGAATTTCAAGAAACCTCTACGATCTGTTTTTACCTTTTCAGGTTTCACAGTCATTTCTGTTTTCCTCCTGCTACCCGGTTACTCATATTGTATAAGGGCCCAGTAGCTTTGCCCTATCTACAATTTCCATTCTGCATTCACCGAAAACTTCCAGACCCTTAAGGTCGAAGCTACATAGCGAACGCTGATTCTTCTATTTCCAAAAACAATCCGCCGATTTTACCAACCGGACGCAACAATTCAGCATGCTTGGCAGCCTGCAAGTCCTTAAAGAAATGCGACATCCAGTTGCTAATATGGTTTTTGAAAAATTCATGCTGGACATTCAAAGGCTGAGCAATACCGAAAGTACCATCAATCAGCCCAGCCATCATATCCAGAATGGCACCCGCATGATCTTCCGGCTCTTTAACCGAGGGGTCGCGCTCAATACCAAGCTTGGTCATATCATTGCGAAGGCGGGCTAATGGCTTTTCGTTAAGGAAACCAGTAAGATAGTAAGATCCAAAAGGCAGTAACTCGCCTCGTCCTACTCCAATAAACAAATCCTGATATTCCTGATTCACAGACTGGACGTCTAAATTGCCGGCAGCAGCAGATAGCTCACCAAGCGCGCGACCCAAATCAGAATCATCACCTTCAAGGCCAACCAACACACTTAAAAATTCAGGGTTTGCAGGGGACGCAAGCGATCTGGCTAGCAAGCGGTACATATTGGCCCGCAGCTGATCAACTTCAGAAATGTGACTTTCAGACACCAGTCTTTCTGCCAAATTCAGTCCTCCCTTTCTTAAGTAAACCAGATCCCGACGCGTTTGGCAATGTGATTTTGCATAGGTAGGCAAAATTCAACAGCGAAAACAAGGTATTATGCACTATACTGCACAATCCATGGTTTTTGACATGAAACTGCTGAATGAACAAAATATCCAAGAGAGTAAAAACGCTTGCTAGAGCATCCTCGCCTCACGATTTCGATTGCTAGAATTTAGCAACCTGATATCATCGATAAATTCAGAAAAATTACAAAATTTAGACATGGAAATTTGTCTGAATAAAAGGCGCAGATACAAGGATGATCTGGCTTAACCGAGTAAACCACTTGTCCAAGAATAGACGTGGAATCTCCCTCTCTTTAGGTGTCAAAATGAAAAAAACTACTGGCATTGCAATCGCATTGATGACGCTTTTCGCGCATCTTGCACCAGCTCACGCTGACGAAATGAATATCAAGGTTGCCGCATGGGACGCACAAAAAAGCACCCTTACAACAGCTGCTGGCACGATAATAATGATCGACCAGTCAAAAGTCACAATCCCTGATACGCTTTCCGTTGGCGATGAGGTCTTGATCGACTTCAATTCAAGCGAAGATGGCTTTACAGGCATCACAGCTTTCACTGTCACAAAAGATAACTAGGTTTGTCAAACTTGCCCGGGTTTATTTGCGGTTTTGAAAAACCCGGGCAATCCTTACTCGGTCACAACTTTTTCCTGTATAAGGGAATAAAATCAAGGTAGTTGGCTAACCCACTATTACCCTCTTGATCTAAACCCAAAGGACGAAAAATGGCCCATATTCCGCAGACTATGCGGGCATTTGTCTTGCACGGCCACGGTGATTTCGATGTTTTGAAATTCCACGATGACTGGCCAACGCCAAATCCATCCGTTGATCAAGTGCTGATCAAGGTCGAAGCCTGCGGGCTGAACAATACCGACATCAACACGCGCACCGGCTGGTACTCAAAGTCAGTAACCTCGGCGACCACAGGTGGCGCTTACGATGGCGATCAGGACAGCGATGGCGGCTGGGACGGCGGCATCAAGTTTCCACGTATACAAGGAGGCGATGCAGTTGGACGAGTGGTTGCAGTTGGGGATAACGTCAATCCGTCTATAATTGGCAAGCGAGTACTCGTTGACACGATCACCCGTGATTGGGACGACCCTGCCAATTTGGAAAAAACAGACTATTTGGGTTCCGCATTGGATGGTGGCTTTGCTGATTACATGGTGGTTGATCATCGTAACGCAAACCCGATCGAAACGAATCTCACCAGCGCTGAACTCGCAACTTTCGCAATTGCCTATTCAACAGCTGAAAACCTTTTAAACCGCGCCCAAATAACTAGCCGGGATACGGTGCTAATACCTGGCGCATCAGGCGGCGTTGGTTCTGCTTTAGTCCAACTTGCCAACCGACGTGGTGCTAAGACCATTGCTATGGCCTCAGAAGCAAAACACAGTGATGTGGCCACGATGAACCCGATGGCCATTCTTCCAAGACAACCTGAAAACCTAGGAAAATCTCTGATAGAAAAAACTGGAAAAGGCACCGTCAGCGCTGTCATCGACATCGTGGGTGGCGATCAGTTTTCTAATTTAATCAACGTCTTAGAGCGTGGCGGCCGATATGCCTGTTCCGGTGCCATCGCCGGGCCGATTGTGGAGCTTGATCTTCGAACTCTTTATCTTCACGATCTAACATTCCATGGCTGCACTATTTTTGAACCCAAAGTCTTCCCTTACCTCGTGCGTTACATAGAAGCTGGTGAAATCAAACCAATGCTTGCAGCAAGCTTCCCGCTGGAAAAACTGCATGATGCCCAACGCGCATTCATTGAAAAGAAGCACACGGGAAATATTGTAGTAACGATGGATTGATACCCTAAGAAGAAGCTCCGTCAGTCGCTACAAAGTTAAAAGGCAATTTTCGGACAAGTCTTATCAAAACTCTGTTTGGGAAAAGTGATCCAAAATTACTCCAAAGCCTCTTTCATTTCGCGCGCCAAGCGGCGTTCTTCTTCAATTGTTGGGGAAGAAAAGCGGGCAAGTATCAAATAGGCTACCGGAGTGAGGAATAACGTGAAGACCGTTGCCATTCCTAGACCACCAACAATAATCCAGCCAAGGGCGGAGCGTGCTTCCGCGCCAGCACCAAATGCAAACACCAGCGGCAAGGCTCCCAATACCGTCGAAATCATGGTCATCATCACAGGGCGAAGGCGAATAGAACATGCCTCTTCAATCGCCTCGCGAATTTCATAACCTTTGTTTCGCAATTGGTTGGCAAATTCGACAATCAAAATACCATTCTTGGCCATTACGCCGACCAGTAGCATCAGCCCGATCTGGCTGTAAACGTTAAAACTGCCACCAGTGAGCAAAAGGGCAAAAACAGCACAAGCTAACCCCATGGGCACTGTCGCCATGATGATAACGGCACTGACGAAACTCTCAAACTGCGCTGCCAGAACCAAAAGAACGACCACTATAGCAACGCCAAACACAACTAAAATGTCAGACGAGGATTGTTCCAATGTAGCAGCCTCGGCAAGCGGAATAATTCTTGAACCTGCAGGCAAAAGAGGTTCAGCAATCTCTTCAACCGCACTAAAAGCTTCTCCCAATGCCAAGCCCTCTGAAAGCCCTGTTGTGATCGAAACGGCTCTCAGCTGGCTTTCTCTATTCAGCGAAGGGGATACCGCTTTTTCCTCAAGCGTCGCGATTGTCGACATCGGCACCATGCGCCCATCGCCAGCTTTCAAATAAATGTTTTCAAGGTCAGTCGGGTCATTGATCGGGTTAGTAGTCGAGATCAGTTTAACTGGAAATGCTCTGTCATTGATGAACACATTACCGACTTCAGTGCCATCCAACTGCGCCTGCATGGCTTGGGCCAAGCCTTCAATATCAATACCCAAATCAGAAGCTCGTGCGCGATCTATTGAAACGGAGAGCTGTGGTTGGGTCGTTTCATAAGAAAGCCGAACTTGGGTAAATCTTTCATCATCCTCCAGCTTCTCAACAATCTCTTGCGCAGCATCGCCCATTTGCTGATAGGAGTTACCTACAAGCGCGAACTGCAAACCATTGCCCGCACCTCGAATTCCCAAACTGTTTGGCTGAATAGCAAATGCCCTAATTCCCGGAATAGATCGGACAATTCCGTTCAATTGGCCGACAATATCATTTTGACTACGCTCGCGTTCACCCCATGGAGCAAGGGTCAAAACCATGAACCCGCTATTTGCAGTTCCCCCTGTTCCAGCTATCGAGAAAATATTGCTAACCTCTCCATTTTCACGAAGCGGCATGACCAATTCTTCAACCTGACGCATTCTGGCTGCTGTATAATCAAGACTGACACCTTGCGGGGCCGAGACCCGCATCAATGCAACTGCGCGGTCTTCACGTGGTGTAAGTTCTTGAGGAATGCTCGACAAAGAAAACCATGCAGATGTCCCAAACAAAAAAGATGCCACCACCACCAACAACGGAGCGTGTAGAGCGCCATGGAGCAATCGCTCATATACCTTGCTCAACGCACGACCAAAATTGAGCATGGCTCCAAGCTTCGGCTCGTCCTGATAATCGCGTCTTAGCGGCATAACAAATCGCGATGCAAGCATAGGGCATAAAACCAAGGCTACAAAACTGGAAAGCGTAACGGCAAAAGCCAATACGAACCCGAACTCACGAAACAACCCCCCTGCCTGCCCCGGCAGAAAAGAGAGTGGAATAAATACTGCAGCGAGGGTCGCCGTCGTCGTGATAACCGCGAAGAAAACTTCACGCGTTCCGATAACAGCGGCTGCTCGAATACCCATCCCCTGATTGCGTCTTCGAACAATATTTTCCAGAACGACGATCGCGTCGTCCACTACCATGCCAGTAGCAAGAACAAGGGCAAGCAAGGTCAGAATATTGATCGAGAATCCAACCAAATAGATGGCGGCAATCGTGCCAACGAGGGCAATGGGCATAGTTACAGCGGGGATGAGTGTCGCACGCCAATCCAGCAGGAATAGATAAATTACAATAACAACGATTATGACTGCCAGCAGAAGCGAACGAACAACTTCTTCAATAGCGCCGCTGACAAAGGTAGCGTCATCACTGGTTACCCGAATTTCGACACCATCAGGTAAGATTTGCTGAATACGGACTGCCGCAGCGCGCACGCCTTTTGAAATCTCTAGCGTATTGGATTGAGCTTGACGAATAATACCCATTCCGATGCCTGTTTTGCCATTGGCGCGCAACGCACTGTCACCCGGATCAGGGCCAAGTGTGACCGTCGCAACATCCCGGATTTGCACTCTTTCGCGCACAAACAAGTCTTCAAAATCAGTTGGTGTTTTAATGTCTGCAGTCGCTCTAACCACAATATCCTGAGAGTTAGATGTCAAAGAACCAGCAGGAACATCAAATGCAACACTAGCAAGCGCAGAACGTATATCGGCAATGGTCAAACCCAAAGCAGCAAGACGAGCCGGATTGATGTCGATTCTGAATATCTTGTCCCGATCCCCATACACATTCACATCAGCCACACCCGGCACAGATGACAATCGGTCCACCACTTCGTCTTCCACAAGAATGGTCATGTCTTGAACCGACATCGTGTCCGAAGTGACTGCCAAACGAAGAACCGGCTGCGCATCAGAGTCAGCCTTCACGATGCGCGGATCTTCAGCGCCATCTGGCATATCTCTAGAGACGCGGCTTATGGCGTCGCGCAAATCAGAAGCTGCAACATTCAAATCTGTACTATCAGAAAACTCCACCGTTACTCGGCTTCGTCCGAAGGAGGATCGGGACGAGATTGATGTCACGCCTGAAACCCTTGCAGCAGCTCCTTCAATTAACGCGGTTAGCTCTCGGTCAATGGTTTCAGGTGCTGCCCCAGAAAAATCAGTTGATACGGTAATGACCGGACTATCCACATCGGGCAGCTCGCGTATTTCAGAACCGTAGATTGCTGCAAGCCCTGCAACAATGATCAACAAACCTAAAACAAGAGCAAGGACTGGACGGCGAACAAAAACCGCTAATCCGCCTTCGTGTATCGCACCACCTGAAGACTGCTCAGTTTCCAAGGAAGTTAGTTCTGGACGATCAGCTTCGCCCGGTTCTTGATCTTGCAATTGGGGCGATGTTTCACTCATGAGCCAGCAACTTTATCTGTCCCAGCTTCAGGTTTAGCGCCTTTTTCGCCCATTACTCTAACCGTCGCTCCGGCGCGAAGATTTTGAATACCTTCTGTTACAACTCTATCGCCTTCAACCACGTCAGCCTCAACCAAGACGCTTTCCGGATTTCGTTGAATGATCCTTGCGCTTTTTCGCTGAGCTCTTCCTTCTGCATCAATCAGCCAGACATAAGACCCGTCAGAGTCCCATTGTATTGCTAGCGGATCAATTGAAGCAAAACGCTCGCCATCAAAACGCATCGATACCTTAAAGGCCATTCCTGCCCTTAGTTGATCATCGTCATTTGCAATTTCGGCACGCACTTGAAGGGTACGGCTGGTAACATCCACGCGATTGTCTATCGCTGAAACTTCTCCCGAAAATTGCTCTCCAGGACGGGCAACAGAAACTGCCGATATAGGCGCTCCAATTTTTATCGCAGTGGCAAAACGCTCCGGCACAAAAAACTCGATGATTATTCTGCTTCTGTCATCAATCGTGACAATTGGCGATTGATTGGTAACAAAGTCGCCGACATTTGCCGTGACAATGCCCACCAAACCTTCAATTGGTGAGCGTATCGTGCGTCTATCAAGATTAAGTTGCGCTTCACGAACAGCTAGGTCAGCAGCGTTGGCGTCAACTTCAGCAGTTTCAACGGCAGTGGCGGTGGTGCTTCTTTTTTCAAACAAAGCACGCGCTCGTTCAGCCTTGGTTCTCAAATCTGCGGCAGTTAGCTTTGCTCTTTCAAGGGCAAGCGTTTCATTTTCCGCATCAAGACGGGCAATAACGGTTCCTGCCTCAACCCGGTCTCCAGAAGCAGCGGGGAGTTCAATAATCTGCCCCGACACCAGCGAAGTCAGCGTCACATATTGGGCGGCGCGGCCATTGCCAATTGCGTTTAGCCTGTCATTGACGACTCCCTGTGAAACAGGCGCTGTTATAACCAGCGCTTCGCGAGGATTTCGACGACCGGGAGCGGGCCCGCCTTTGCTAGCCTCGCCTTCTGGCGCGCCATTCAACGCAGCAATTCGTTTCAGGGGTGAAAAATCAAGATTGTAATTAGCCAGTGTCCCAATAGCGCTGGGTGAAAAATATACCCAGCAGCTAAGCGCGATCAACAAAGCCAAAATTGTCACTGCAGACTGTTTGAGGACTGACACCAGCGTTTTCCTGATTATGAAAAGAAATCTTTATATCGCATTCCAATAAAAGATGGGCAAATTTTCGTTGAAATCAAGCAACAAGGTCATCGTCACATCGAGTTTAATTTAGAACTCGGTTTACAGGAAAAAAGCGCATCAACGTAGCTTCCAGACAAAAATCGCTTTGATCTTCACAGATGGTCGGAACATGCTTCTTAGGCCTATTTCAGGTTACTCTCCAAAAACTCAACTGCGCGTTTGTGCCCATCTTCAGCAGCTTCGGCAACATAGGATGGACGAGCATCGTTTGCGAATGCATGTCCGGCATCATACAAATGCACTTCAAAATCGATCAGATAATCTGATGCCTGTTTTATCATCTCCAAAGGAACATGATCATCATTTTTACCAAATAGTCCCAAAACAGGGGCTTTTAGTGGTGCGTCCAAATATTGCGGCAACCGCGTTCCATAAAAAGACACCGAGCATGCGACTTCACTTTTTTGAGCAGCACGAATTGCCAATCCGCCACCCCAACAAAAACCCATCGCAGCAACCTTGCCACCCTTTTTATGGAGTAAGCTGACGGCCGCATCGATATCCATCATGGTTTCTTCGAGCTTCGCTGCCAGCATCAAATCCCTGCCCCGAGGCCCCTCGCTAAATGGAATGACTGCGCCCTTTTCCTGACGATCAAATAATGCGGGTATAGCAACATTAAATCCCAATCCGGCATATCGTTTCGCAACACCTTTTAATTGTTCGGTTACACCAAAAATTTCTTGTATAATTACCAAGCCACCTTTTGGTGCACCGATGGCAGGCTCAACCCAGTAATCCAGAACATGGCCATCGCTGGCTGTAGCTTTTTCCATCATTGATTTTTCCCTCGGTCCAAAAAAATGCGCGCCCCAAAAAGGGACGCGCTGTTTCAAAAGTTTAACCGCCTATTTTTATACCGGCCTCATCGAAGTATTTAACCGCACCAGGATGATATGGGACCTTGCTTGCAGGGGCCATGGTTTCTGGTTTGGCAAGACGGAACAAACCAAAAGATTCGGTAAGACTTTCCTTATTCTCAGCAATCATTTTTGTCATTTTGTGAACAAGTTCATTGCTGACATCCTTGTTGGTCAGCATCATCCAAGGAATACGCATAATATTGGCCGGTCCGTTTTCCAGGCCCAAATTATCAGGATTTTGCTTGAATGTCGCGATTTGACCCGCTGGCAAAAACTCTTTGAATGCTGCTTTGCCCGCATCAGAATCGTCCAGCGATATATAGCAAAGGCCACCGCGCCCTTGCAGTTTAACTGCGGCTTGTTTGCCTGCGCCTGAATTCAAACTTACAAGTGCGATATCTACAAGACCATCACCCAAAGCATTAATACCAGCTACAAAACTGGCGACAGGCACTTGCTGGAAATCGTCATAGGTCATTCCGCCATTTGCAAGGCCACCAGCAATGTAAAACGGTATGATTGTTGATTGCTTGTATTCTGATGCAATACGCAAATCACCAGCTTTTGGCTTCACATCCGCAATTGTTTTTAACCCAAGATCACACGGTGCCATTATCCCGGTAGTTAACGGAAACATTGTTCCAACCATGCGAAGGTTCGGGTTTTCGCGATCATAGTTTCCTGTGCCTGAAAGCGCGTACTCAGCCTCCACGCCATTGGAAAAACCAAAATCAATTTCACCGCTATTGATCAGCGGTATATAGCCAACAATCGGCTGTGTACGCGCTGTGATACCAGCTTCGTTAGCGACCTTCGCCACCGCTTGACCTGAATTAAAAGCTATAGACCCTTGAGCGCCTGTGGCCACTGTCACTACCTGAGCAATGGCAGTTGAAACAGACAGACTGAGACATAGTGCAGTCCCTGCCAAAAGTTTCGAAATATTCTTCATTTCATTACCTCCCTGTTTTTCCGCAAGAGCGGAGTTTAAGTTCATTGATCTGATTGTATTGATTTTCTGTGCGAAAAGAAAAAAGTAACAGCCATCAACAATACTATTAAAGCTGCTGGCCAGTGGACAATATCCGCCGAAGGGAAAAAACCCAAAGGCAATGAGAAAAATCCGAAAATAAATAGCCCGCCCCGGCTCAAAGAACTCAATTGCTTAGAACAAAACCCAACAATGCCAGCTGTCACACCAAAAATACCTACAACCGAAAGAACCGTCGCCTGAGCAATCTCAAGCCAGCTTCCGTCTAATAAAATCGCTGGCGTAGCAACAAAAATAAAGGGAATTATAAATGCGGCCCATCCAATTCGCATGGCCGCAATGCCCGTGCTCAATGGGTTTTCTTTTGTAATCGTAGCTGCAGCAAATGCGGCCAGAGCAACGGGTGGAGTAATCATCGACATCATCCCAAAATACAAGATGAACAAATGAGCCGCCATTGGCTGAATTCCCGCTTTGACCAATGAAGGGGCAACCAACGCAGCAAGTAAAACGTATACGCCAGACGTCGGCATTCCCATTCCCAGAACAGTGCAAATGAGAGCAGAAATGAGCAGCAACAGCACAACATTTGAACCAACGGCGTCAACCAAGACAAGAGTCAAAGCAAAACCAAGCCCAGTAATATTCAAAACCCCGATAACAAATCCAGCTGCAGCGACAACAAGGATGAGATCAACCATTCCTCTCCCAGTATCAACGAAGACATCGCCCAGAGCTTTTAACGAAAGGCGCTTTCCTCGATATCCCTTGGTAAAGCCCACAACCACAATTGCTATGGAAGCTAGAAGCGCAGAATCTTCAGGATCCAAACGCCACCAAAACAAGGCAAACAACAAAAGCCCAAAGGGTATGCAAAACTGCCATCCAGCAGCCATTACCTCGCGCACACTCAAACTGTCATCTTCAGCAGCTGTGATATGGTCTCGACCAGCGATCAAATCGACCTGGGTAAAGACGCTCACATAAAACAGAAAAGCAGGGATCAAAGCAGCGGCGGCGACAGTCACATATGACACCTCTAAAAACTCGGCCATCAAGAACGCAGCGGCACCCATGATGGGCGGTGTCAATTGCCCTCCGGTCGAAGCAACAGCTTCAATCGCACCAGCGTTCTTTTTTGAATAACCGCCGCGCTCCATCAAAGGAATGGTAACAACACCTGTTGTGACGACATTGGAAACGGCGCTTCCTGAAATGGATCCAAACAACGCAGAACCAAACACTGCGATTTTTGCGCTACCGCCTCGTGAGCGGCCTGCTGCGGCCATTGCCAAATCTGTAAAAAATGCACCTCCGCCAGCTGCAAAGAGCAATTGTCCAAAGAAGACAAACAGCAGAACAATCATGGTTCCAACGGCTAGTGGAGCGGAAAAGACAGCACTTGGATCGAACCCGACATATTGCATCAATCTAACCGGACTTAACTCTTTGCCTATCAAACGTCCGGGTATCTTGTCAGCTATCAGCGCATAGAAAAGAAAGACAGAAACAATGGTAAACAGCATCCAACCTACGCGCCGCCGAACACCTTCCATAACGGCCAAGACCACAACAGTTCCGACCAATGTGATTTGCCATGGCCGATAGGATTGTTCAGTCAGGAGCCAAGAAAAATCCCATGCGGCATACATGAGCACTGCAAAAACAATGAAAACAACAATGCCATTTGCTAAATTGAAAACGTCAGAAAAACCCGTTGGTTTTATCACGCTCAAATAAGCCATCGTTAAAGCTAAACCTAGCTGAAACGCCATATATTGTTGACTAAGTATGGCGAAGCCTAAACGCGTTGGTGCTTCAACATTCCAAAGGATGCAGGCGACGCACATCGCGACGGCACAAATAGATATCAACCGCTTAACAAGAATTGGATTTTCAACTTGTTTTTCGGTTGCCCCTGTCATTACCTCACGAAGCCTCCGGCCAATAAAGGCGCATTGGGTTATCAACAAGCAATGCCTTTTGAAGTGCTTGGGTCACAGCAATTCTTGGGATTGTGTTGACCAACACGCCTTCATCGGGAACATGCGATTTCATATTGGGATGCGGCCAGTCTGTGCCCCACAAAACACGGTCTGGGAATGTTTCAACCAAGGTCTTGGCAAAGGGAATAACATCGTCATAAGGCGGCCCTGCAACGGTTAAACGCTCAGGGCAACTGACCTTTGTCCAGAAGTTTTCATTCTCAGAAAGCAGCGCCATGAAGCGCTTGAAATCAGGATGATCAATGCCCTTTGTAACATCTGGTCTGCCCATGTGGTCTACAACAACACTAGTAGGCAACGTTTTTAGAAACGGTGTCAGTTCTTCCAGATCAGGCGCTTCGAAATATACAACAATATGCCAACCAAGTTCTTTGATGCGATCAGCAGTGCGCAAAAAAACTTCCTTGGGTGTCGCATCCACAAGGCGTTTGACGAAATTAAAACGAACAGCCTTCACCCCTGCTTTATCCATTATTTCCAATTCCTGATCAGAAATGTCAGGTGAAACAACAGCAACACCTCGCGCTAAATCTCCGGCAGCATTGAGCGCATCAACCAAAGCTGAATTATCCTTGCCATGGCAGGACGCTTGAACAATCACATTGCGCGTAAAGCCCAAATAGTCGCGTAGCTCAAACAACTGTTGTTTCGATGCATCACAAGGGGTGTATTTTCGCTCTGGCGCATAGGGAAAAACATCCCCGGGACCAAATACATGACAATGCGCATCTACCGCGCCAGCTGGTAGTTGAAAACTTGGTTTCGAAGGATTGGGATGAAATGGCAGATAGTCTTCGTCCATTAAAAACGGGCTACTCATTGTGTAAAAACCTCTCCATCAAACAATTTTCGTGCTGTACGCAAAACCGCTGCGCATTCCATATCACCCTTATTATCAAGCATCGCAATAACAGTTGTCTCGCCGATAGGGTGCTCGATGCTCATTGATTTTCGATTGCCATCAGGAATCTTAGCAAGGCTATGAGCAGGTGATCCTGGCAATAAACAAGCAGTGGCAACGCTAACCGCGCCTAAAACTCCGATAGAAGCATGACAACGATGGGGGATAAACGTTCTCGTAGAAATAGCGCCACCATTTTTAGCCGCACTTACCATCGTCATTTTAGGCACCGTCTTATCTCTAACATCGCCTAAGTTCATCATCGGCCCAGCAATTAGGCGGATAGCTTCAAGTTTTTGTTTGAGCGTTTCATTCGCATCAAGCTCTTCGCGACTTTCAGTCCCTGAAATGCCTACATCCTCTGCTTTGAGAACAACAACAGGCATACCATCATCGATCAAAGTAACCGTGACATCGTTGATCACATCGACGGTATTTCCCGTCGGTAGCAATGCGCCACAACTGGAACCAGCTGTATCTTTGAAAGTGATTGGAACTGCGGCTGATGTTCCAGGAACACCGTCTATTTGGGCGCTGCCTCGAAAGGAAACATTACCCTGTGGCGTTGAAACTTTGGCAATAGCCACCTGCCCTGTATTTTCCATATAAATGGAAACATCGGTTTCCTCGCCCACAACAGGCACCAGCCCACGCTCGATTGCAAAAGGTCCAACCCCAGCAAGAATATTGCCACAGTTTTGGGCATCCGTAACGATTGCCTGATCAACAAATACCTGCAGAAATAGATAATTGACTTCCGCATCGCTGCGATCAGACTTTGAAACAACAGCGACTTTTGACGTTAATGGATCAGCCCCACCCATTCCATCAATCTGTCTGGCATCAGGCGAACCCATCATCCCCAGGAGGAAGGCATCGCGTGAAGCAATGTCTGTTGGCAAATCGGAGGCAAGGAAATATCCGCCCTTCGACGTCCCTCCCCGCATCCACATGCAACGCACACCATCAGACATATTTCAGGCCCTTTTCGGCCAAGCGTTCTCGCATTTTGTAGATATCCAAGCCAAGCTCACCTGCTTCAAATTGCGCACGTTTGGTGGCTTCATTAGCCTCCCGCGCCTGCGCTTTTATCAAGACATCCTCAGCCTCTTCCCTAGCGACAACACAGACACCATCATCATCAGCAACGATAACGTCGCCTGGGTTTATGGCTGCGCCAGCACAAACAATCGGCACATTCACTGAGCCCAAGGTTTCCTTGATTGTGCCTTGGGCAAACACGGCTTTTGACCACACCGGAAATTTCATTTCTGTAAGATCAGCAATATCGCGAACACCAGCATCAATGATCAATCCTCGGCAACCGCGAACTTTCGCGGATGTTGCGAGCAGATCACCAAAATAGCCAGCATCAGAGGGAGAAGTGGGAGCAAGTACCATCACATCTCCTTCTTTCAGCTGCTCAATGGCAACATGGAGCATCCAGTTGTCGCATGGAGGCGATGATATGGTAACAGCAGAAGCTGCCATTCGCGCACCATAATAAATCGGCCGCATATAGGCTGCCAGCAGGCCTTTTCGACCTTGGGCCTCGTGAACTGTTGCAACACCGCATTTGCCAAGGCCATCAATTATCTTTTGATCCGCCCGTTCAATATGCTGCACCACTATGCCCTGTTGTCCAAATGCCCCAGCCATTAAAGTTCATCCACTGTGCGCGGAAATACAGACTGGAAGCCTTCTGCAAATTGAGCATTGCGACCGCCAGATTGACCGCCTGAGTTACGACGGAAATGATTGCCTCTGTTCTCGGCAACATTGGTGTAGAAATGCCAAAGATGTTCTTGTCCTTGCATGCACTCAATTGCCGCTTTTTTCTTTTCCCAAACATCAGTGATGTCCAAAAATACATCCGGTTTCCAACCCATTTGCTCGGTTTGATGCGGCTCAAACAGATATAACTGCGGAGCGCCCAATACTTTTTCGCCCGGGTTATGGCCCCAAGCCTGAGCAATCATTCGGCATTCCAGAACAAATTTTGTGGTGTTCATGTGGTCGGTATTATATGGGTCCCACATCGAGTGGCTCATCATGAAGCTTGGCTGAACCTTGCGAATGAGATCAACTGTTTTATCGCGTGCTTCAGGCCCCAAATCGAGCGGATAGTCACCCAAGTCGAAAAATTGGATATCATGCACATCCAACGCCTTCGCTGCATTCTCGGCCTCTTTGCGCCGATCTGCCTTCACTTTTTCAAGCGTCATACCCTCTTGCTTCCACAGCTTGGCGCTTTCGCCGCGCTCGCCATATGAAAGACAGGCGATCGTGACTTCATAACCATGCTGTTGGTGAAGGGCTATGGCGCCACCGGCACGCCATACAAAGTCCGCCGCATGGGCGCTGACCACCAAAGCTGTCTTTTTCTTTGTCATACTAAATGTCTCCAAAAAATGGCATTTTAATTTCTCCCCATTCTAGATGTAGAAACAAAAAATTGGCTATTTCAAACTCCAGCACTTACTATAAATTTTTGCTATAACTATAAAGAAGCAGGGTAAGTGAGTGACGGCCGAGTTCCCAAACATCCGCCATCTTCGGGCATATCGTGAGGTTGTGAATACCCACAGCATAAGTGAGGCCGCGAAAAAGGTCCATCTTTCCCAACCAGCAGTGACGCAGGCGATCAGCAAGTTGGAGGAACGCTTGGGTGTTACTCTGTTTTCCCGCCATTCCAATGGTCTGTTTCCCACCGACGCTTCAAACATTTTGTTTCATAGAATTGAGCGCTTGTTTGAATATCTCACCTTAGGGTCTGAACAAGCTAATCGTATTGCAGGCAGGGGCAAAAAAGAAGGGTTTTCGAATTTCCATGATTTGACTACGGCGACTCAACTCAAGGCGCTTATAGTAATAGCAGAAACTGGAAATTTCAGCATGGCAGCAAGGAGCGTAAACCTTTCGCAACCTTCCATTCACCGCGCTGCTCGGGACCTTGAAAAACTCGCAGGGTTTGATTTTTTCATCAGCAACAGCAAAGGCGTGGATTTAACACCAGCGGCAGAATCTTTTGTATTGCAGGTCAAACTAGCCGCAGCTGAATTGCGCCAGGGGCTGGAAGAAATTGATCATTTCAAAGGTAAAGATTCAAGCAAGATTTATATCGGGTCCATGCCATTAGCGCGAACCAGTATATTGCCAGACGCTATTCACACATTGCTCCAAGAAACTGAAAACGTTCAGATAATTGCGATTGACGGCCCTTATCCTGAACTGCTGAAGCGACTTCGAAATGCCGAATTGGATTTGCTGATTGGAGCCTTGAGAAATCCAGCCCCCAGCGACGACATCATTCAGGAAAGATTGTTCGACGATCCATTGTCCATCATTGTCGGCATCAATCATCCATTGGCTAAAAAACGAAATCTAAAAATAGAAGATACCTTGTCTTATCCTTGGATCGCGCCGCCCAAAGAAGCGCCTGCGGGGCGATATTTGGCAGAAGTGCTTCGGATCCCTGATCTACCGAATACACCAGTTCGAACGGTTTCCAGCTCCCTCGTTTTGGTTCGGGGATTGCTCACTTTGGGAAATTACGTAACCATTATGTCTCGCCACCAGATGAGCCGCGAAATTGATCAAGGGCTTGCGATTCCTTTGGATATAGAACTTCCAGACAGCTACCGCTCCATTGGTTTGACCTACCGCTCAGATTGGCGAGCGACAACGACACAAAATCGATTTTTAGATATGATCCGAGCCAAAAGCATGGTGTCCTCACCTTCCAACGCGCTATTCAAAAAATGAATAGTTAGCGATACAAATTTATTTGTGGCATTTGATTTTTTAGTGATAAATTTGAGAAATCAGGCAACAGCCGTATTTCATAAGCACTTTGAGACTGGGAGCGAGACACAGATTGGTTGATTTAAACTCCAAGAACTTTGACTCTATTGCCCTGATTGGCTTCGGCGAAGCTGGTCAGGCCTTCGTCGAAGGCTGGCATAAAGCTGGATATGCTGGAGAGACATTTGCCTTTGACATCAAAACGCTCAGCAAGTCCCAGTCAATAGTAGATGCAAAAATGGCAGACTATGAGAAATTTAATGTAACCGGCTGCAAGAGCGCCAAAGAAGCTGTTGCCGTTGGAGCAGCTGTATTTTCGCTTGTAACGGCAGACAAAGCATTTGAAGCAGCTAGCGAAGCTGCAAAGTTTATTCGCAAAGGCACGTTCTTTTTTGACTGTAATTCCTGCGCACCGGGGTCAAAACGCAAATCTGCTGCACTCATTGAAGCGGCAGGCGGGCGTTACGTTGATACGGCAGTTATGGCGCCTGTGCATCCAAAATTACACCAAACCCCACTTCTGATTGCTGGCCCTCATTCAATAGATGCTGTGGCTTATCTCAACAATATTCTCGCCATGTCATCAAAGCAGGTTGAAGGTGATGTTGGTGCAGCATCTTCCATCAAAATGATCCGATCCGTAATTATGAAAGGCCTTGAAGCCGTCATATTGGAATCGGTTTTAGCTGGGCGACGTGCTGGTGTGGATGACATTGTGCTAGACTCGATGGAACAAACCTATCCGGGTTTTGGCTGGAAAAAACGCGCCGCTTATATGATGGAACGGGCAGCAACCCATGGTATTCGAAGATCCGCAGAAATGCGCGAAGTAGCAAATACTGTGCGCGAATTAGGTTTTAGCGGGTCCATGAGCGATGCGGCGGCTGATTGGGAACAAATGATTGGTGAGCTGAGACTTGATATGTCTTTGGTAGACAATGAAGATCATGGGGCCGTGGCGGAAACATTGCTGGCTCCCCTGAATAAGCAGATGAAACATACAGGATGAAGGAAACGAAATGACCCAAGAAAAGGAATATGACGATATTCCAGGAACCTATGTGTTTGATGCGGATCGGTCGCGCGAAGGCTACTGGCTCAACCAATTCTGCATCACTCTTCGTTTGGAAAAGAACCGTCAGCAATTACGCGATGATCCAGAAGCCTATATGGCGAAATTCCCAATGAGCGAAGAACAGGCACAAGCCGTTCGTGATCGTGCATGGAATCGCCTCTTGGAATTGGGCGGCAATGTTTATTACACCTCCAAATTAGCTGCCTTTGACGGCATCAATTTTCAGGGGCTCGCGGCAATTATGACCGGCATGAAAACTGAAGACTATCGCGACATGATGCTACATGGCGGACGGTCTATTGAAGGCAATCGTTATAAATCTGAATGGGAGAAAAAATAGTGGCAAAGATAACAGCAGGCGTTGGCTGCTCCCACGTTCCAGCCATTGGCGTTGCCATGGACACCGGCATTACAGAACAACCTTACTGGCAACCAGTGTTCAAAGGTTTTGAATTCTCGCGCCAATGGATGAAAGACAACAAACCCGATGTCGTGTTTCTAGTCTATAACGACCACTGTACGGCCTTTGATGCCTCTTGCATTCCAACTTTTGCGTTGGGTTGTGCTGCGGAATACCATCCAGCTGATGAAGGTTGGGGCCCGCGTCCCGTGCCGGTGGTCAAAGGCCATCAAAAATTGTCTTCTCACATTGCCCAATCAGTCATTCTAGATGAGTTCGACTTAACTATTATGAATGAAATGGAAGTGGACCACGGTTTAACCGTGCCACTTTCAGTGATGTTTGGCGACAAAAAGCCAGAAGATGAATGGCCAGTTCAGGTCATTCCTTTGGCAGTAAATGTGGTGCAATACCCCGCTCCCCTTGGCAAAAGGTGCTACGCGCTTGGTAAAGCTATTCGCAAGGCAATCGAATCCTATCCCGAAGATCTGAACGTGATGGTGTTTGGAACAGGCGGCATGTCTCACCAATTGCAGCATCAACGCGCAGGTCTGATCAATCCTGAATTCGACAAACGTTTTCTCGATCTTCTGACCGAGGACCCCGTTGCAGGGGCCAATATTTCTCATTTGGAATATCTGCGTGAAGCAGGTTCAGAGGGAATTGAAATGGTTATGTGGTATGTTATGCGCGGCGCGCTGAACGACAATGTCGAAGAGATTCATCGCCACTATCATGTACCAGCTTCTAACACAGCGGTTGGCCATATTATCCTCGAAAATAGGTAACGGAGAATTTAAATGCGAATTTGTGTAGCCGGTGCCTATGGCGCCTTTGGCATCAAACATCTTGATGCCCTAGCCAATATTGATGGTGTCGAAGTTACCTCGGTTATGGGGCCAACCCAAGCCAAGATCGACGCATTGGCCAAAGAGCGGGGCATTGGCCATGCCGCAACGACATTAGAAGAATGCCTTGCTCAACCCAATGTTGACGCTGTGATTTTGGCAACACCAACCCAATTGCACGCTGATCAGGCAATCGCCTGCATGGAAGTTGGCAAACATGTCTTGGTCGAAATTCCAATGGCAGATACATTGGCAGACTCGATCCGCATTGTTGAAAAACAAAAGGAAACCGGGCTCGTTGCAATGGCGGGTCAGGTTCGCCGGTTTAACCCTTCGCACCAATGGATCCACAACAAGATCAAGGCCGGAGAATTGAAGGTTCAGCAACTGGATGTGCAAACCTATTTCTTCCGCCGTTCAAATATGAACGCTAAGGGCGAGCCGCGCAGCTGGACAGACCATCTGCTATGGCATCATGCTTGTCACACCGTTGATTTGTTCCAATACCAAACGGGTGAAAACTGTTCTGAAGCATTCGGCCTGCAGGGCCCTCATCATCCTGATCTTGGCATAGCCATGGACATGTCCATCGGCATGAAGGTTCCATCAGGTGCTATTTGTACCTTGTCACTTTCGTTCAACAATGACGGCCCACTGGGAACATTCTTCCGCTATATCTGTGACAATGGCACCTATCTGGCC
This sequence comes from Nitratireductor sp., assembly GCA_017854535.1. Lineage (GTDB taxonomy): Bacteria > Pseudomonadota > Alphaproteobacteria > Rhizobiales > Rhizobiaceae > Salaquimonas. Next base: position 26,926 of record JAFMHL010000003.1, on the reverse strand, counting down.
CGCTATGATGACTTGTATGACGGCAATGAAAATCCAATCGACTTGTCCAATGTAGCTGTTTCTAATAATGGCATTGAACTAATCGATAGGGAGTTCATATCTGCTATCCAAGAAGGTCGCGAGCCCAATTCATCCGTGGCTCAGGCATTGGGTGCAATGGAAACACTCGATAAAATCGAGAAAAGCTTCAAAAGCTAAAAGCAGTTTGGAATGTTATGACAAATTGGGTGAAATCCGACGGTGGCGCTGAACGAAAAATCGGCGCTGCCCAAGTAAAACCAATCGGCCTTGGCTGTATGAATATGTCTTTTGCCTATGGCAAGAGACCGGAAGAAGCCTATTCAGTGCGTCTGTTGAACGAAGCTTTGGATGAAGGCTATGACCATTTGGACACGGCTGCAATCTATGGCGCGGGCCATAATGAAGAGTTGATCGGCAAGGCCGTGAGTCACCGTCGCTCGGAATTCTTTCTAGCATCAAAATGCGTATTATGTGTTGACGATGACGGGAAGCGGCTTACCGATGCAAGCCCAAATATGATCCGCAAAACACTGGAAGGTGCTCTAACACGCCTGAAAACAGATCATATTGATTTGTATTATTTGCATCGCCCTGATCCAAAAACTCCGATAGAAGATTCAATGGGAGAAATGGCACGCCTTGTTGAAGAAGGTAAAATAGGGGCAGTGGGTCTTTCAGAAGTTTCATCAAGCTGGATCAGACAAGCCCACGCAGTTCATCCAGTGGCAGCTCTTCAAACAGAATATTCCCTTTGGACCAGAAACCCCGAAATCGCTGCTCTAAATACCTGCAAAGAATTAGGCATCACATTTGTTGCATTTTCACCGGTGGCCAGACAGTTTCTGACTGGGAAATTGCAAGATGTTTCAACCCTTGAAGAGAATGATCTTCGCGTGACAATGCCGAGGTTTCAGACTGACACTTACGCATTGAACTTGAAATTGTTAGATGGTTTCAGCAAACTTGCAGAGCAGGCACAATGTTCCATGGCGCAACTTTCTTTGGCCTGGGTTCTAGCGCAAGGCGAAAATATCGTTGCAATACCAGGAACCAAAGACATCGACCATATGCGCGAAAACTGGCATGCGGGTGGTGTTAAAGTTGACAATGGCATTCTTGCAAAGGCTGATGCGCTAATCAATCAAAAGACAGTTATTGGCAACCGCTACAACGCAACGGCCCAAGCAACTGTGACAACAGAACAGTTCCCTGAGGAACTGTCAGCGTAGTCAAAAGCTGATTAAGCAAATTGATAAGGCCCACCCTTTTTCAACGCGGCTTGATAGGCAGGGCGTGCTTGTATATTTTTGACAAATTTTGCGAGCTTGGGAAAATCATTTCCCCTTCCCTGTTTGAGCGCCACCTCGGCAGGAAAGCTCATCATGACATCGACCGCTGAAAGGTCATCGAGAACATAATGCCCGGACGGGCGAATGGCCTGATCCATGTAGGAAAAATGACTTTGTAATTGTTCTTGGATACGAGGCTCTAAAGGCGCTCCGGCTTTTCCCAATCGCCCAACATAAAGGGCCAACAGGATTGGGGTCATGGCAGAGCCTTCTGCAAAATGCATAAGTTCTTGATGACTGATATGAGCGTCAGTCTCCGTTCCAGGCACCATATGCGAACCAAATTTTGAACAGATATATTCAACGATTGCACCAGACTCTGTGATAATGCGTCCATCCACTTCAATCATCGGAGATTTTCCAAGCGGGTGAACATCCAGCAATTCCGGCGGTGACAAATTAGTATTGCTATCACGTAGGTAATGCCTGATCTCATAGGGTACCTGCAACTCCTCCAGCAGCCATAAAATGCGCTGTGAACGGGAATTATTCAAATGATGGACGATGAGCATTTTGGGTTCCTTTGTACCTACAAATTGAACAGGTATTTTTTAACAAAGAGTACCAGATTGTAATTTGTAAGCGAGTGAATTTGGTGTAGTTTTTTGTAGATTGACTTCTTGTTTTCACGACACTTTGAAACCATAAAGCCTATGACACAATAACTGCAGGAGTCTGTCTTGCCCCTTCCAAGATTAATGGTTGCTCCCAATGGAGCAAGGCGAATGAAAACCGATCATCACAATTTGCCCATGACCATTGGAGAAATTGTTGAGACCGCTAAAGCCTGCAGCGTCGCTGGGGCAGACGGCATTCATGCTCATGTCAGGGATGAGTTCGGTAAGCATGTTCTAGATGCAGGTTTATACCTTGAATTAGTCTCAGAATTAACCCGCAATACGCCGGAACTTTACGTCCAAATTACCACAGAAGCTGTTGGTCAATACAAACCCAACGAACAAAATGAACTGGTGCGAAAGGTTGTGCCAAAAGCGGTGTCTGTAGCTCTTAGAGAAATGGCCGTGAGCGATTACATCGCTGAAGCTCGGCAATTCTATCATTGGTCAGATGAAGCAAACATCGAGGTGCAACACATCTTATATGATCCAACTGAGATTGGCCAACTTTGCAAGTTTATCGCCGATGGCATAATACCAAGCAATAATTTGCAACTGCTATTCGTTCTGGGAAAATACGGTTCAACGCAAAAAACAGAGCCAACAAGCCTTGATCCATTCTTAGCGTCATTAAAGTTATATAACTTAAATTCCGATTGGGCGGTTTGTGCATTTGGCGACACCGAAACGGCTTGCTTAAGCTATGCAAATAATTTGCACGGCAAGCTTCGAGTTGGATTTGAAAACAGCCTATGGAACTCAGATGGGGAGCTGGCTGCCGACAATGCTGAGCGCGTGAGTGAAGTGGTTTCGACCTGCGGCTTTTAAAACACGCTATCTAAAACAACAAACGCCAGCGAAAATACCAATAGGCACAGTAGCGCATAAACCCCATTCCATTTCCAAGTTAGCGTTGTTGGAGCAATGCCCGATATTCCTGAAATCAAGAGGGTAGCAGAGGCGTTTGGCGAGGCGGACATGCTAAGCGCCCATCCTGCTCCTAACGCAAAAACGATCAAATTTGGATCTGCGGGCAGGACTGGCAATTGGTTCAGCACAGAACTTAAGAACACAACGACCAAAATTGGGCTAAGCGCAATCTGCCCGCAAAGATTTATGATGATCGGGAGTGAAATCAGTAGCGCCCACGAAGGGACATTTAGTACCTGAAGGGAATGGGCCAACAAGTCCACAGGCGCAAGTTTTGCAGCCGCTTCACCAATAAACCCTGCCGCGCCCAGCACGACCGCACTTTTCCCCAGAACCTGAGATGACTTGGTTAAAATTGAATTCAACTTTTTCACTGTTAGCTGAAGGGAGCTACCAAAGCCTCCATTATATTCATGCTCAAATATCCATGCACACATGATAAACGGCGCTACCAACATTAGCGCTATCGCTGCAGAAACATTGGCTGAATAAACAATCCCAGCAGTTAACAACACCAAACTCAAGCAAATGATAAAAAATCGACATGCGGAACGTGTTGGAAATTCGGGCTCTTCAACATGGTTCGGAATGGCAACATTTCGCCATCGAAAGCGATCTTCCATACGCCCTAAAAAAATCATCACGATAGCAGACGAGATGCCAAGCGTAATTATAATGCTCAGATCAATTTGAGGAAAGGCAGTGAACAAAACGGCTTGTGTTAATGCGGTGGGAGACCACATGATCATCCATGAAAAGCCTCTCAACAAGGCCGATATTTGTTGTTGTTCTAGTATGCCATTTGTCTTGAGATCCTCACCTGATCGAGCGCCTCTTTGAATGAGCGGTGTTAAAAGACTAATGGCTCCAAAATTGAGTAACACGCCCATCAAATGGCCACCGAATGCCAACGAATAATATCTGCGGCCTGCTGGCTGTTTGGTAAGATATGTTCCCAACTTTAAGACCGAGACAGAGCGCTCAGCAGCTTCTTTCAAAAGGGTCACAAGATAGATGAATGCAGCAAAAAATGCGGCCCGGTCGAGCGCAAACAATATATCTGCGGGTCCATTTTCGGTAGCATACAAACCTATGGCAAGCGAACTGGCCACGATCAGTAATACCCATTCTCTAAGCTTGAACGATGGAGCAATAAATACACAAAGGAGAATTAAAAAAATACGCCCTAGTATCTTCGCAACCGGGTTGCCACTATATTGAAAAAACAGCTCACTCGCAGACAATGCCATCAACACAATCACTGTCAAGGATAGCCAAATAGTTTGAATTTGTGGTTTCAAAACTGACTTCAATTTCAACTTTCAATTACCAGAGAACACAAATGTTAAATCTAAAATTTTCACTATACGAGCACCAGTTAGACAACATAGACAATGATAAGTTGGCTTCGCCGCAATTTGGTGGTTTGATTCACAGTGCCACATGGTTCCCTCCTAACGAAGCAGAAAAACTCAATGTCGAGGCTGGTGCAGGTAGTGCGGTATATTCAAATCAAATAGAACTTCCAAAACCGCCAATACCCGCCCAAAGAGCCTTGAAGTTTGAGATAAGAGAAACAAAAGGCACCGCAGAACTCGAGGTTAGCGGCGTGCTCTTAGCATCTCAGGAATTTACATGGCCGGACCGAAAAGCCGTCTTTCGCCTAGATCAGGTTACCTTTCCGCCCAATGCAATTGCTTATCGTCACACTCATTCAGGAGCTGGCTTTCGTCATCTCGTTGCTGGCGGCCTGAACATTGACACAGGAGCGCATCATCAAGACATGGCGCCCGGTGATAGCTGGTTTGAAGTTATCAATTCTCCTGTCAGAGCAACTGCGATGGGCGGCTGCGTTTCCCAATTCATTCGGGCAATGCTGATACCGCTTGAACTCCACGGCAAACCAACCATCAAAATACTGTCCCCAGAAGACGCCGCGAAACCAACCTTGCAAAAAAACCATCGATTTGTGGATCAAATCATCGAGTTTTGATGACTGTCACTTATCCGACAAATAAGAGCGCTCCCAATCGGGATCGATCTCTGCAGGTTCTGACTTAAGCCCGGCCTTCTTGATCGCCAATATCGCGCAATATTCGTCTTTCTCGGAAGTATCTCCGCTGATGCCCACTGCCCCAATCGTGAATCCTTCCCCATCCTCGATTAATACACCGCCTGGTACAGGAATAAGTTTGCCGTCCGCCGCCGCCGCAAGAGCTGTTTGAAAAACAGGTCGATTAGAAAGTCGGTCGCGGATAAGGCGGCTTGAAATCCCCATCCCAAGAGCGCCCCAAGCTTTGCCCAACGCCACATCAAAACGCATGATACCAGAGCCATCTTCGCTTTTTACGGAGACAATCCGTCCTCCTGCATCAAGCACGACAACGCTGAGTGGAAACAAATTCAACTCTCTTCCAATACGTAATGCTTCATCAACAATAATTTCAGCTACACTCAACGAAAGGGTGGTTACCATCTTCATGGTGAAACTCCAGTATCAAAAAACAACAGAAAGATTGTTTAGCCCCGCATCAATTCAGGCAACCATGTCACGATCTCAGGAAATGCTAGGAGCAATGCAATGGTGATCACATCTGCCACAAAAAACAGTCCAACACCTCTGAAAACATCGCTCAATGGAATGTCTGGCCTAACACCATTCACCACAAAACAATTGAGACCGATTGGAGGTGTGATGAGGCAAACCTCTGCCATTTTAACAACGATAATGCCAAACCAGATCGAGTCAAAACCAAGGGCCATGACTGCCGGATAGACGACAGGCAGGGTCAATAACAACATGCCGATCGCGTCCATGAACATACCAAGAATGGCATATGCCAGCAAAATGCAAATCATTATCACCATCGGCGAGGCGTCAATGGTGGTAATCCAAGATGTGAATGCTTCCGGCAGGCCGGAAAAGCCAAGAAAGCGAACGAAAATCAGTACACCCCAAATGAGCGAAAAGATCATCGCGGTCAATTTGGCAGATTCCATAAGCGCCTGAACAATAGTTTTTGTTCTAGTACCTTTGAACAGGGCAAGGACAAAAACCACCGTTGCCCCTAAAGCGCCGGCTTCAGTAGGCGTTGCCCAGCCATAATAGATCGATGACATGATAATCGCGACAACAAGGATGATAGGCGATACGCCGGGAAGAGATTGGAACCGCTCAGTCCAAGTGGCCGATTCCATCGCTGGAGCTTGGTGCGGGCGATAGAGCGCCCAGACTACAATGATAGCGCCATAAATGAGCGCTGACACAAAACCTGGAAGAAAGCCGGCCAGCAATAACGCGCCAACCGATTCTTCAACAATGATAGCATAGATGACCAATATGGCAGATGGTGGGATCAAGGAGGCAAGTGTACCGCCTGCTGCCACCACGCCAGCTGCTAATTTTCGATCATAGCCTGCCCGCAACATTTCTGGAATTGCAACGCGTGAGAAAACAGCTGCTGTCGCAGTTGAAGCGCCGGATACAGCACCAAATCCTGCCGTTGCCATTACGGTGGCGACAGCTAAGCCGCCGGGCAACCATGCTAACCATTTACGAGCTGCGTTGAACAATTGTTGGGTAATTCCTGCATGAAAAGCCAGAAATCCAATGAAGATAAACATCGGCAAAACGCTCAATGCATAGGAAGATGATTTTGAATGGGGAATTGTGCCAACTATGCCAGCTGCAGGCCCCCAGCCCAAAAGTTCTACCAAACCCAATAGTCCGGTCAAAGAAGCCGCAAAGACGACGCGTACACCGGCAAGAACCAAAATGAACATGAAGCCCAAGCCAATCAGACCCACCATAAACGGATCGGAAAACCCGATCCCTAAAAGTCCTCCTGCTTGGTTCATGGCCGCGCTCCTTCATCATCGGGCAATGCACCGCCAAAAGTTTCCTTGATTTCTTCGCTAGCGTGTTCTGCAGCGTGTTGAATTTTCGCAATTCCGATCGGTTCAAGCGATGGATTGATAAACATGCGAATTGCCCCAAACAATTGGATCAATAACCGGATAAACCACAAAGAAAACGCTATAGGGACAAGTAATTTCGATGGCCAAACAATATATTCAGCATCAATGGTTGTGTCGCCTGATTCATAGGATCGAACGAAGTGGTCCCAGCCATACAATATGAGAACCGCAATGATAAATAACGAAATTAAGGTAGTTACTGTTTCAAATCCCCAAAGCGCCCGACCTTTTAAATTGCCTACCAACAATTCCATACGAATGTGAGCGCTAAGGCGCTGGCAATATGCTGCGCCCAAAAACGCCATCGATGCCATCGCTAGCTGAACCAGATCGATATAGCCGGGGATGGGAGCATTAAAGAGGGTGCGGAGAAATATCTGGGCTGAGCCCATGAACATCAAAATAAAGATCGCAAGGCCTGCCATGAAATTTGCGATATTCTCAATGGGAGCTGCCAACCTGTCGATTGATGAAAGTAGCCTGTCTGCAGTCATGGTCTTTCCTGTTCCAATCGCGTTGAGCTCGGTCAGGTATTTGAAAATTTATGAAAAAGCGGGCGCATTGTGAGATGCGCCCGACAGTTTATGAGGTTATTTTGCTTCTTCTGCATATTTAAATATTGAATCGAACACATCCTGTGCATCGAATTTATCTTTATTGGCTGCAATCCATTCGTCCCAAACCGGTTGGCCTGCAACTTTGCGGAACTTAGCGAGTTGCTCTTCGCTATAGATAATCTCTTTCAATGTTTCTCTAAACATTGGCAGGTTCTTCTCATCCGCTTTTGCATAGGCAGCAAGTTGGGTGTCTATTGCCAGTTCCTTATTGTCAGCGAGTAACTTTTTATACTGGTCTGGCAATGCATCATAAGCAGTTTTATTAAAGACCCATCCGCATTCTGAAGTGCCAGGTGCAAGATTGGCAGTGAACCACTCAGACTCTTCATTGATCTTAAAAGACACATGCGCATAAGTGTAAGGGAAAGCAGCCGCATCAAGCGCGCCGCGCTGCATGGCTGTGGAAGTCTCACCGGCAGGCAATGTAGTTTTTACAGCGCCGAGTTTTTCCATCGCAGTTCCAAGACCGCCCCCAGCACGAACTCGTTTACCTTTCCAGTCTTCCAGTTTCATTGGCGCTGGGCCGTTACCCAGAATTTCATACTGTGGTAGCAATCCTGAAATATAAGGCACTGCATTCCACTGGGCCATGTCGGCGACAATCGCAGGATGTTCCATCATTTTAGTGCGGACATATTTGTCTACCTGAGGATCGCCAAGCGGAAGGAATGGCAGCGAAAACACCATCCAGGCAGGGTTTTTACCTGGGTGATAGAAGTTACAAATGGCAGCGCCTTCAAAAGCATTTACCTTCAGCCCATCAAGGTTTTCAGTATTTTTAGAAAGCTGTGCGCCATAGAAAATCTTGATCTCAAAATTTCCGTCAGTTTCAGCTTTTACTTTCTCTGCCATGGCTTCCATGCCAGCAGAAAGTGCTCTCGGATTTCCCCACATTGAAAGTTTCCAGAAAACTTTTGGTCCCTCAACATTTGCTGCATTCGCTATACCTGTCGATGAAAGCATCCCTGCTATCGCAAGAGCCAATACAGACTTTGATTTTAGATTGATTTTCATTATTTCCTCCAGTGTTTAACTTTAACAATTCTCCCAATGGAGAGAGTTTGCGTGGTTTCTCCCTCAGTTACAATAGCGGAAACCGTTCAAAAATAAATATGTTTTTGCATAAATATAAATATTATCGATTTTTCTTGTCATGGCAGCAGTTCAGGAATAGACTCATTCAATCCAGCCAATAGTTGGTTGAGGAGATTTGTGCTGAAATTGGGAGGAACAAATGTTTAGAATCGGAAAGAAAATTGGAGCAGGAATTGCTGCAGTGGGAGCTGCCGCACTTATTTCACTAGCCATTGGATCGCTGAACGCTGCTGAGTTGCGCCTTGGAACGGCAAGCCAAGGTGGCGCGTTTTATCCAATAGGACAAGCAACACCACCGCTCGGAATTTCCTGTTTTGTTATCAAAACAAGTTTGAACGATCCGACCATCAGTTTGAAAGACGTGTTTATGGGAGCCCTGCCCTTCGCTTTCATCATGCTTTTGGTTCTAATTCTGCTTATCGCTTATCCGGTTCTATCAATCGGAATTCTTGGGTAATACCAATTTTTGGAGACTTTCAATGCGCACCGTCACTGCTGAATCGATCACTAAGGCATTCATAGATTATATCGAGCCTGAGACTAATCCAAGAACCAGATTTGTTCTTGAAAGCATGGTAAAGCACTTACATGACTTTGTTCGCGAGACTGGGCTCACCCATGACGAATGGCGTAAGGGATTAGAGCTTTTGCAAAAGACTGGTGAGATTACAACGCCTGAACGCAACGAATTTGTTTTGATGTCGGATGTGCTTGGACTGTCTTCTTTGGTTGATATGGTCAATTCGCCTGATGATGGTACACCATCTAGTGTCTTGGGTCCGTTTCACATTCTTGGCGCCCCAGATTTGGCAGTCGGCGGCGATATGAAACAAAACAATGATGGAGCTACCATCATTGTGCAGGGTAAAGTTTCAGATCCGGATGGGAAGCCTATATCAGGCGCTGAGATAGAAATCTGGCAAACAGCAGAAAATGGACTTTATTCCAACCAGGATACCAAACAGGAAGAATACAATCTTCGCGGACATATGACCGTTAGCGATGATGGGGTTTACAAATTCACAACTGTCCGCCCGGCTCCCTATACAGTTCCAGATGACGGCCCTGTTGGTGAGTTGCTTCATGCAACCGGACGCCATCCATGGCGCCCTTCGCACCTACACTTCATTATAACTGCCCCCGGCTTCAGGTCACTCGTAACGGAAGTATTTCCCAGCGATGATCCTTATTTGGATCAGGATGCTGTGTTTGGCGTGCGCGAAAAACTGGTAATGGAATATGTCGAGCAAACAGATAAGTCAGCCATACCAACCGGCTTGGAGATTGGACAGAATGTCACCATGCCATTCTTCACAGTTGATTTTGATTTTATTCTAGCCCGCCAATAAGTCGAAAAACCAAGTCTGTCATTTTCCGATTTGGTTTTTCAGGAAGTTTCCAGTCCGATCATAATGTTCAACCAAAAGGCGGGAGGCTAATTCTGCATCACGTGCCAGAGCGGCATCGCACAATGCACCATGTTCTGCTGTAATATCTCTTGTTGGATAAGCTTTCTTGCCTGACAATTGTCGATAACGAACATTCTGATCATAAAGCTGATCACAAAACTTCAATAAAAGCGCAGACCCGCACGCCGAAATCAACGTCATATGAAAATGCTTATGGCGTTGTTCCCATTCTGGATTGGCAACAAAATCATTTTCATTTTCATAGCGTGGCACTCGAGACAAGCGATATGCAGCTAACACTACTTGTTCTTCCCAACTGCTGTCGCCATGTAAAATAGATTCGCGAAGTGCTTTTTCTTCAAGCCAGCAGCGCGTTTTCAACAATTCGCCGAACTCTTCTTCGCTGACATTTGAGACCTTAAACCCACGTTGGTCCAAGCGTTCTACGAAATGATCAGAGGTAAGCAAACTCAAAGCCTCACGGATCGGACTGGTCCCTACATCATATTGGAGACGTAACTCTTCAATCTTTAGCTTTTGACCCGGGCGTAAAATACCTGAAATAATGTCTTCGCGCAGACGGGTATAAGCTTGGCTGGTCATTGATTCAGGACCGCTGCTGTCTTTATTAGCGCTAGCATTATCTGCAGCACTTCCACCATCAATAACTTTTAATTCAGCTTTTCTATCCGGCATATAAGACCCACGTTTAAGATGATCAATTTCAATTTCGTCAACCTACACCAATTCTTTCTGTTTGGCATTAGTCTCACTGGCAAACTTGCTGAGCAATTTAACCAATTTATTTGTCTCCGGTGAAATGTTGATCTCTCCGCTTTCAACAAAGCGTTCATGGTTTTGCTCAATTTCATCAATCCGATAGCTATAATTTACCATCGCACCAAAAGAGTTTTTCAAACCTTGCTCGGACAAATCCGCGGGCCAATTGACCCGTTCAAGACGCGCTCCATTGCCAAGGTGAAATCTAGCAACTGGGTCAACAGGTTGAAGGCGATTGTTTTTCTCATTGCCCAAATACCAAGCAACGGCGCTCGCGATGAACGGCTTAAGCCTATCAGCTTCCTCTAAATTCGAAAGCCAATCGAGTTTTTCGAGTTGCTCCAACTGCTTCTTAGCCTCAGGCAATAATTCGATTGAGGAGCTGCTCTTTGCATCCTTTACTAGTCTGGTGAACCAGTTCGCGAAACCGGGAATTGGAGATAGGGTCACAAACTCCTTCAGATTTGGATATTCTTTCTTCAAATCCTCAACCACTTGCTTGATCAAAAAACTTCCCAACGGGACGCCGCGCAATCCTTTTTGGCAATTGGATATGGAGTAGAAAACAGCTGTGTCAGCTATTTGCGGATTAATACCATCTCGTGCTTTGTCTAGGATAGAAGCTATCTTGGAAGGCGTTTCTTTGGTGAGCGCAATTTCAATAAAAATCAAAGGTTCACTGTTCAGCCTTGGATGGAAAAAACCATATATCAATCTGTCCGGAGGCGCGATGCGTTCGCGCAAGTCATCCCAGCCGGACATACCATGTACGGCCTCATATTTGATAACCTTCTCCAGCAGAGATGCCGGACTTGCCCAATTCATTTTATTGAGCTGCAAGAAACCGCCATTGAACCAAGATGAGAACAACTTTGTGAAGTCTTTGTCTACTTCAACAACTTCATTGTGTTTGGAAATACGCTCTAGCAAATCAGCTCGCATATTGATCAATAATTGAGTGGCATTTGGCGCCAGATTGAGCCGGATGATTAATTGCCTGCGGGTGGGTTCACTTACATCTGAAAGCCGCCCCATGTTTTTGATCGATGGATCTTCTAAATAAGCTTTTGCCGCTTCTTCAATATCTTTCGGTCTGGCAGAAAATTGTTCATACAATGCAAGAAAAAACTGTGTCTTGGCCTTTTCATCAAGTAAATTATATAGGGTTAGAATCTCATTGGACAGAGCGATGCCCGAAGCCTCTCCTTTACTAGAGAGCAGCTGATGGCAAAGCTTGATGATGTCAGCGCTCGAGGCTTTCAGCTCCGTTTTTGATCCAATCCCGATGATCGAGCGACCTCTCAGGGCAATGGAGGATAAAAAATCAGAAAAGGCATTTGTGTTTCGCATGAGGTGTCCATAAAAAAATCGATATTTTTGTACGAAATTTAGATTGTTATGATTACAGACAGATGTCAAACAAATTCAATTTGGAAGTTTTTATCCATTAAAAAACATACATTTAAGATGGTTATTGAACAAGATAGCCTTAAAATTACAAGTTTCAACAACACATAGATAATTTGGGTTATTCAAAAAAAATATTGATATTTTTAAAGGTGATGCCTAAAATATCGGTAAGCGGAAGGCTCCAAACGAAACCTTGGAGATATCTTCTATTGAATTTGGATGCTAATTTGCCGGAGAAGACATATGCGTGAAGACCATTTTGAAGATGGAAAATGGTGGGTAAGCCCTTACAATTTCGTCCCGGAAGTTCGCAATTCGCTTGAATTACCGACAAAGGTCGAAATCCACGATGCGACCCTTCGCGATGGAGAACAAACGCCAGGTGTTGTGTTTTCAATCGATGACAAAATAGCAATTGCCCAAAAGCTGAACGAGATTGGAATTGAGCGCATCGAAGCGGGAATGCCCGCCGTGTCACCGCAGGATGAGCAGGCAATCAAGGAGATTTCGAAACTAGGCTTAAGCTCGAAGATATATACCTTTGCCCGCGCCATGAAAGTTGACATCGACAAAGCGTTGGAATGCGGCGCCCAGGGCGTGATTATTGAAGTTCCAATCGGCTATCCAAAGCTGAAAACCCAATTTGGGTGGACCTGGAAAGATGTTTTGGCAAAAAGCGCTCCGGTTATTAATTATGCGAAAGAGAATGGCCTTCACGCTGTGTTTTTCCCCTATGACACCACCCGCGCACGGCCGGACGATTTGGAAAACCTTTGTAAAGGCATTATGGCCGAGTCAGAGCCAGATTCAATCGGCATTGTTGACACGATGGGTTGCGCGACGCCTGAGGCCATCAAATATATGGTTCGTTGGGTTAAGCGAATGACGGGCCTTCCCATCGAAATTCATACCCATAATGACTTTGGCATGGGTGTAGCAACAGAAATCGCCGCTGTTACGGCAGGAGCAGGATGTGTTCACTCTTGCGCCAACGGACTTGGAGAGCGCACAGGTAACGCTGCCTTGGAAGAGTTGATGATCAGCCTCGATCTCTTATACGGTTATGAAACAGGCTACAAATTTGACAAGCTTCCAGAATTGGCGGCACTCGTATCACGCCTCTCAAATGTACCAATTGCGCGTAACAAGCCTGTGTTAGGCGATGGTAATTTTACCCGCGAATCCGGCATTGGCATTCAGTATGTGATGCATGATCCATTGGTAATGTTCGGAACCCATCCAGCTTTCACAGGGCGTAAAGGCGAAGTGGTCTTGGGCAAGAAGAGCGGCAAGGCTTCAATCACTTATAAACTTGATATGCTTGGCCTTGGAGAAGCGACCGACGAGCAAAATGCAGAAATTCTTGATCTGGTTAAACAGGCTGGAATCAAGAAACGCGACATCCTCACCGATGATGAATTCAAAATGATCGCGGTTCCTGTGCTGTCTCGCAAGGCTGCATAGACAGGTCTATAACCCATTATTTTGAGCCTCAGTGTTCTCAGGGGCTCAAAATTAAATCAGTGTATTAATTTGTTGCATCAGTTGAAGTTGGTTATCGCGCCATTTCGTCCGATCAATCGAAGCAGAATATTGCGATAACTTGGCATTGGTGGCATCACCCTTCATCGCTTCGAGAATTTTGTCAGCTAACTCTTTTACAGGTCTTTGAAAATCAACCCGGTAAAAGTCAGCAAAGCCATGGTTAAACATCGCTTGGCCCAAGAGGATTTTTTCTATGTCTTTTGGCAACAAGATTTGCCGCATCCCTGCACAGAGCAACTCCACCGTGAAACCATGCCCACCAAGATGAACAACCAATTGATATTCTTGGCAAATATCCTCAAGTGCGATTGGCGCCGTTAGTAACTCAATCTGACTGTTTTTCAAAAAAGCTTCATCTTCCCTGCTCTTTTGCAACGAATAAACATCAGCAGGAATTTCAGTCATCTTTAACGCTTCAAGAACCAGTTTGCGCGTCTCTGCTTTGCAATGCGTGAGATAAACGAAGATTTTCCGGCCACGCAATTTATTAAATTTCGGCATTTCCGATTTTAAAAGCGGTCCAATCGCTGGTGCATTTCGCACTTTCCCAAACGGATCGAGTTTAGGGTCCGTGAAACAAGCCTGAATATCCGCTTCAAAAATCTGAGGCAAATGAGACAGTTCACTCATACGGGCCAGTCTTAAAGCCTGATTGAAAGTTGCCAGCAAGCTCTCGCCTGAAACTGGATCTTTTTGGTTGGTGAATTTTGGATAGGAGCAAATATTCGTCGGTGGCAGCGTATATCCATTTCCTATGGCAACCGTGGGAATTTTCATATGCCGCGCAACAACCAAAGCGATTGGCGCATAATCCCCAATAATCAAATCAGGCGTTTGCTCACCAAATAATTTTTCCCAGAGTTTCAGGCGGGTAAACATAAGCTTGGGATTTCCCAATCCAAAGCTTTTTACTGTCGCGTTGTAAGACACAATTCCAGCGGCAGGCGATGTTTCAACCTCGCGCAAAATACTCGTATCGGAAAACTCACAAACTTCATCAAATGGATCATTGTCGCTTGAAACCACACCATTTGGATTAACAAGTATCAGTCGGAAACGATCTTTATCAAAGTTTCGCGCCAAGGTTTTCAATTGAGAAATATGTCCAAGGCCCGCACCATATTCCCAGCAGAAAAGAATTGTTCGTCTAGGATTTGAAATCATTTGGGTCTGGACTCAATTAGCAGGAGTCAACTTCTTGCACCAAAACAGATCTAAAAAGTGGTTCCGCACTCAGAGCCACCATAAGAATCAGAACACAACTGATCTATAAGTGTATCTTGAATACCATCGATAATATCATCAAATGGGATTTGCGGATCGGTCTGTTCTTCAACGATATCTATTGGCAATTCAAATTTATCCTGTCCGGATTCCTGGCCAACATTGTCGTTAAGTGGAGATGGATTATCTGATGCACCATTTGGCGTGGAGCGCAGGAAAAAGTCCATATAGTCCTGCATTTCCAGAGTGACCTTAAAGGGCCTTGATGGCGGATTGCCGTTACCCGGATCAAATACTGCATAATTCGAACTGAACAATGAAGAACTACCGCCTGCAGTAGAAACAATGATTGAGCCTGGTTTATCAAGAGAATTGGTTTTCGATCCAGGACCACGCAAAATGATCAGGCTTGCACCATTCGCATTCGCGCCATTTGTATTCACCCCACCAAGCTGGGCAAGCGCTATTGCATCTGCTCCAACCACGCCTTCAAAAATCGTACCCCTGATACCGATGGTTGCGCTGGGTGTTGAGATGCTGGCACTGGTCGGATTCTTCTTTCCTATGTTCCCGCTCATAAACCGAAAAGCGCCTGTTGTAACGGTAGCCCCTACCTCACCCGAATCAGAACTGGGATCATAGACAAACTTGTCGATGATCATGCTGCAATTCTGACCAACCGTGAACGTTGAACGATCGAGCAACAATATCTGCAAGGCACTGTCTTGTTTGGTTCTAATCGTATCCTGCAATTTGATGGATTGCTTTATTTCAGCCTTACGTTCCGCTCCATTCGTAGCAACATAAACCTGTCCTTGAACGGCTGCACTGGTTCCAACAACCGGAGTAGATACTGCATAATCGGGATTAAAAGACCCAACCACCAGAGCGGTTGAAAATGCTAAGGCAAACATATTACGGCGGAGCATAGAGCCGCTGCAATTTTTCACATCATTTAACTTTAATGTCTGTGCCATAGAGGTTCAACCTTGGTAAAATGATTAAAACAAGAACTTCTTCGTAAACAGAAGATCTCCGGATATGTTATCATATTCAATCAGTTTGGAACTGGATTCAAGACTTGTCCACGATACGCCAACTTGAACCACCACATCTTTCATGAACTCAGGTAAAAAGGCCCCGTCTCCAAAAAGCGTCCCCAAGGGTGCGCCGAGCGCAGCGCGAGCAAAACGCTCTTCGTCCTCACGCTTTACCAATTGAAATGGTGAGGTGAACCCGGTTGAACGCTGGTCATAATCGGTTTCAGAATAGCGTCCGGTCAAGCTGAGATAAACCCCGCCGCCAAACAAGGTCAGCGAGTTGATTATGACACCGCGTTTTTCATAGGAATGCTGATCACTGACAGCATCCTTGTCCGAAGCAAATCCGGCAATTGAAAAACTCTGGCTTTCGGTTGCGCGCCAAACTGCGCCAGCATAACCTGAAATGATACGCCCATCGCGCAGATTGCTGTTGCTGGCAAAGCTTTTCGAATCGTAGCCTTCATCCAAATATTCACCATTGGCAAAGAGGACAAGTTGGGGATCAATCTCATAGCTGACAGACACGCCGCCACCCCAGCGCTCACTGAATAAATCACTCTGGATCCATGTTCTTTGAGCCTTCACATATGGCGTGACTTTCAAATTTTCCTGCTGGAAGACAAACCCTGATTTTAAAGTTCCAGATGCATTGTCGGCCCGGTCAATATCATCGAAATTTGTAATGTCGCCGGAAGCCTCAAAAAACCAAAGGCTGCCGGGAGCATTTGGCAAATCGGCCTCAACCCGGATCTTACCTTTACCGATGAAGCCATGGTCTTCTCCATCATTCTGGTCATCGATAGGAAATTCCAGAAAAATGGATCCAGAAACAAAATTAGTCGATGCATCAGCGTAGCGATCTGAAACCAGACCCGGATTGGTATCATAGCGGCCACCTAAAGTGACCTGACCGAAAATTCTGAATGTAGACGACTGATGCTCAATCAAGCCCAGATAGCGAACACGGTCCGCTTCCTGCCTCGGCGTCAAATCCCTGCCTTCGAGTTTTCTAAGTTCTATTCTTGCGCTCGCATAATCGTCCAAACGATAAAGCACCACACCATACAACAAGCGCACAGAATCCCAATTAGGATTGCTAAGCAATATCCGTTCAAGTGCCGACGCCGCTTGTTGTAAACGACCTGTCGCGATTTCTTGACGGGCATAGCGTAGGTTCAAAGCCGTATCATCTGGATTTGCAAGTATTTCATCAAACGTAATTGATTGGGCAAACGCCTGCGAGGATGACACTCCTATAATGGTAGCCATTGCTCCAATAAGTATTCTTTTGGTATTGAACATATCAGACGCCGAAATGAAATTGAGAACGAAGGTGGCAGTTTAGCCTCTAAATGGTATCGAAAACAACAGTTACGCAAAGTCAATCTTCTTGTCCACTGCAGGTCTTTACAATGCATTTTGTGATTTAAATGAGACTATTTAACCCAAAAACCACGACTGTTTGGCTGGTTGGACTGCTTACAGCCTTATGTATTTGGGTTCCACAATTCTTTATTCCAGGCCTTTTCGATCGCCCAAACAACCTCATTTTTGATATTTACCAACAAATTAAGCCACGCAAATGGGCAGATTCCAATGTTGTCGTGGTTGATATTGACGAAGATAGCGTCAAACGAATCGGCCAATGGCCCTGGCCAAGAGATTTCATGGGCGAAATGACCGACAAATTGGGCCAGTTGGGTGCGGCAGCTATCGTATTCGATATTGTGTTTTCAGAACCAGACCGTACCTCTCCCATATTCTCCGTCGAAAAGCTCCGGTCCAGTGGTGCTGACGTCACCCTGCCTGAATCGAGCGCTGAATTAGATCATGACCTGATATTCGCCAAGGCTATTGCCAGAAACAGGGTCGTAACCGGACTGGTACTATCAAACGCATCAAAAATTAAGCCTCCCTTACCAAAGGCCGGTCATGGATTTAGTGGCAGCGAACCTCCTGGCATGATAGATCAAAATACAGGTGCGATCCGAAATTTGGAGATCTTTGATGAAGCAGCAACTGGTATTGGCACGTTCTCACTTTCCAACGAATTTCAAACCGATGGTATCATTCGCCAGGTAAGATTACTCGATGGTGTTGATGGAAGTTACTACCCCAATTTGGCCATCGAAGCATTAAGGGTTGCCCAGGGCGCAGGTGGTTTCAAATTGAAAAGCAGCGATGGAAGTGGTGAGGCCGATGCAGGCGAACTGCGCATGGTTTCGGTTCAGGTTGGCGCAATCGATATCCCCACCGGAGCAAGGGGAGAAATGCCGATCTACCACTCCCTGACTAAGGACAAACCGAGTATCTCTGTCAAATCGCTCATGTTTCCTGAAGAATTCGGCGTAGCATCGCAGACTTTGGCGGCCGCAGTTGAAGGCCGAATTGTATTGATCGGCGCCTCAGCAGCAGGCCTTCTTGATCTTAGATCAACGCCATCCGAACCTGTCGTACCCGGCGTATTCATTCACGCAGACATTCTTGATCAGATTTTGTCGGAAAGCTATTTGGTTCGACCTGATTACGCTAAAGGAATTGAGCTCGTAACTGCCATCATCGCGGTGCTGGGTTTGCTCCTCATTCGCCCATTCATTTCCTCTATCATGGCTGGTATCGTTGCGATTGGCACTTCACTCGGGTCGGTTTGGTTTTTCTGGTTTCAATTTGCAGAACAGCAATTGCTGTTCAGTCCTCTACTACTATTGTTATCTGTGGTGCTTTCTTATTCGACAGCTTCTGCCGCACTGTTCTTTCTAACGGAAAAAGAAGGGCGATTTTTGCGGGGCGCTTTCAGTCAATATTTATCGCCTACACTGGTCAATAAACTGGTGAAGAACCCCGCAGAGCTGGTACTCGGCGGCGAGGAAAAAGAATTGACTTTGCTTTTCTGTGACATTCGAGGCTTTACTGCACTATCGGAGAAACTCAATCCAACCGAGTTGACCGATTTGCTGAACAGCTTCCTGACACCCATGACCAGTATCCTGTTAAAAAATGGAGCTACGATAGATAAGTATATGGGAGATGCCATTATGGCTTTCTGGAACGCTCCTTTAGCCCAGAAAAAACATCGAGAACGAGCCTGCAAAAGCGTGGTTCAAATGCGCGAAGCGCTCATAAAACTCAATGTTGAAAAAGGCATGAATTTGCAAATCGGGATCGGGTTAAACACAGGAATGGCTTGTGTAGGTAATTTGGGCTCAGCCCAAAGGTTTAGCTATTCGGCGATCGGCGATGCGGTCAACGTTGCTTCACGCATTGAAGGGCTAACCAAGCAATATGGGCTTGATAACCTTGCAGCTGCAGAAACTTTAAAAACTGAAACTGAATTCAGCCACATCGACATTGATTTTGTCAGTGTTGTTGGGCGGGAAGAACCACTGCTGATCAAGCACCTATTGGATACGTCCAAGATACCTGATGAGCTTTCAATTGAAGAACTCTTTCGCGAGCACAAAAGCATGATTGCAGCTTATCAATCAAAAAACTTAAAACAGGCAGCCCATCATATTTCAGTACTCAAAAAAATTGCTCCCCATGAATTGCAGACGCTTTATTCAATCTATTCAGCCCGTATCAAGGATTTTTCAAAGAATGGAATTCCAAAAGCCTGGAACGGTGTTTACGTCGCCGCTTCCAAGTAAATATTTACTGCCTCGGCGGCAAACTCACTCAAGCGGCAAGCCTACATAGTTCTCGGCAATAGTTTTGGCTGCTGCTTCTGATGATACCAAATAATCAAATTCTGCCCGCTGCATCCTTTTTTCGAAATGCGTATGTTCCGGGAATTGGTGCAACAACATCGACATTTGCCAAGAGAACCGCTCCACTTTCCAAACGCGATTAAGGCAAGTCTGCGAATATGTATCAATGAAATGTTGGTTTGAACGCTTATACCGCTCAACTAGCGCGCGCGATAAAATCCGCACATCTGCCACGGCCAAGTTTAATCCCTTGGCACCTGTTGGCGGAACAATATGCGCAGCATCTCCGGCAAGAAACAGATTTCCATAGCGCATAGGTTCAGCCACAAAAGAACGAAGCGGTGCAATGCTCTTTTCAATCGAAGGCCCGGTTTGCAAATGAGAGGCCGCATCTTTGCCTATACGAAGTTTCAATTCATCCCAAAATTGATCATCACTCCATTGGTCAAGCGTATCCGTCAAAGGGCACTGAATATAATAACGACTTCTCGTATTGGAACGCATGGAGCAAAGGGCAAAACCGCGTTCATGATTGGCGTAAATGAGCTCGTGGCTAACAGGAGGCCGATCCGTCAAAATTCCAAGCCAACCAAAGGGGTAAACCCGCTCAAATGTCTTGAGCACATCGGCAGGAATTGCGTTTCGGGACACCCCGCGAAAGCCGTCACATCCAGCAATATAATCGCACTGAATTGAAACCGCCTGTCCTTCATGCATCAAATGTACAATAGGTCGATCTGTTTTAAGATCAGCCAAGGTTACATCGCTCACATCAAATAGAAACTGCCCACCTGTTTCATGGCGCTTCGTAAACAGATCACGGGTTACTTCCGTTTGGCCATATACCATGACCGATTGATCAACTAGTTTTGCCAGATCGATACGAAACCGATCCCCATCAAAAGCCATATCAAAACCAGAATGAGGAAGACCTTCTTTCTGCATTCGGCCACCGACACCCGCTTCATTCAGAGCATCTACTGTGCCACTTTCCAAAACACCTGCACGAATACGCCCCTCAATATATTCCTGATTTTGTCGGTCGATAACAATCGTATCTATGCCCTCATTAGCCAGCATTTGAGACAACAAAAGCCCTGACGGACCTGCCCCGATAATGCAGACTGATGTGCTTAAATTCTTAGCCATTTCAATATTCCAATTTTTCAAAAATCAAATGTGCCAGTCCGCATCGTCTTCGTATTAAGCGTTGCGCACGTTATAGGTCAATTTCAACAATACCGCCCTCTTCTTTGGCACGGCTTTGGCACAATATGATGGAAGTTTCTTTCTGTTTATTCGACAGCACCCAATCTCGATGTTCAACCTCGCCTGAGACAAGGCCACATTTGCAAACGCCGCAAATACCATCGGAGCATTTCACATCAATATGAATGCCGTTTTCTGCCAAAACATCCGTGGCAGTTTTATCCGCGGGAACCAAAAACTCACGGTCCGTTTTTGCCAATTTCAAAGTAAAATTATGATTCACATAGTCAGGTTGTTCAGGGACTGAGAAATATTCCAAATGCCGCGATTCTTCGGGGAAGCCTTGTTGTTCGGCTGCTTGAATAACACCGTCCATATAACGATCGGGGCCACAGGTGCAAACATGCCACCCTTCTTGATAACCAGAAAGGATAGCATTCAAATCAGCACGGGTGTTTTTATCACTAACATGAAGATGCACATGCTTTTTCCATGGAACTGAGCCAAGCATGTCCAAAAACCCTGCTGTTCCATTCGACTTAATAGAGTAATGCAATTCAAACTTGGAACCCAAAGCATAAAGCCTGTGAGCAAACGCGATCATAGGGGTGATACCAATCCCCCCGCCCATTAAAAAGGTCTTGGTCGCAGTTTCTTCTAGATGGAAATGATTGATAGGCTTGGAGATGAAAATTTTCCGCCCTTTCGAAAATATGCGATGCATCAATTTCGATCCACCCCGACCGCCATCTTCGCGCAAAACACCAATCTGATATTTAGAGCGGTCAGCAGGATCTCCAGACATCGAATATTGACGCAAAAACTCAGGCGCTACGACAATATCAAGATGCGCACCTGCGGTCCATTCAGGCAATTCATCATCATCCAATGATGTAAACTCATAAAGCGTAACATCAGAGGTCATCGGTTCTACCTTGGAAACTTCTACACGTATGACCGGCGCATCCTTAGGCAAAGAATAGGTATGAATATGATCCGTTTCCCCGCGCTCTAGTTTCAGTTGATACTCCTTTGCCGTAACCATCGCTTGATAGGCTTCAATCCCCGCCTCACGATCCATAGGAAAAGGATACGGCCATGGATGGGGTGCCAAATGAGCTGGATAAACAGCCAGTGTTTGATCTTCATATTTTAGATCAAGGTCTTTCTGCAACCCGCGTCGATTAAGCGGATGGCGCGAAGGCTTATAGGCACCGTCTTCTTGTAACTCGATATCCCACCACCACTTTTTAATATCGTTCAAACCGCCATTTCCAACCATATCGTCGAGCTTGGCGAGCAAAGGAGCTGCTTGCGGAATATTTGACGCCGCCCATCTAAAGGGCGCTTCGGCAAAAAGCCCTTCAAGGTTCCAGGGGCAAGTTTTCATGCACCGTCCACACATGGCCCCGCCAGGCGTAGTTATGCGATAAGTGGCACATTTCTGACTATCGGATTTCCAAATCTCATAGCCGTTAAACATAAGCTTCGGGCCTGCCGTAATTGCCCCGGATGGGCATTCCCGCGCGCATTTATTGCAGTTTTCACAAAAGTTCTGCAGTCCGAAATCAATTGGTTTATCATGCGCCATTGGCATATCCGTGGTCACCACACCTGTTTTCAATCTTGGCCCAAGATAGGGATTGAGAATTACCTCACCAATCCGACTGACTTCGCCAAGACCAGAAAGAAGCAACAAGGGTGGCTGAAGCACTTCACCGTCCATAACGGTATGTGCTTTGGCTTTATAACCCAAATTACGGATCTGTTTGGCAATGACACCGCCTAATAGAGAAAACCGCAAATAGGCTCGCATGGATTGAGCAACAGAAATCCAATCATCGCCAGATGCCCCTTCCATCGTCTCATAACCTTGGTCAATGATCATAGAAATCGCTTGATCATGGGGCGGGATAATCGGCTCTCCAGCCGCATCATGCGAATACCACGTCCAATCCGGACAACGAGAAATACCAACAGCATCAACGCCCAAGAAATAGGTCGCCGCCTTTATGTTTTCGGCATTGCGTTGAGGATCGCTCGGGCGGGACCCATTCGCATTGGATGGGCCATCCTGCAATAAAACAAATGCCCCAAGAGCACGGCGTTGGGCAAAAGATGGCGCCGCCTTTCTCGCATAATGCCCCCCTTTTGCACCTGCCTGATTGGCTTTACCCATATCGCCAAATTGCGCTCTGGCAAACATATCAGCGCGTTTTGGAACGCGAGCAACACGCGCCTCATCGATGAAAGTAGTAGGTTTCTCAACACGCTTGAGTTTTTCAAAAGGATGCGGCCCGTTTACAAAATCGCGTTTGGAGAAAGCGTCGCGGTTTAGTGCGGATTTTGCATGACCCATTCCAAGCCACCAGCCCGGCGTAAACTTCGATTGGCTATCTCTTGACGCGAGCGGCTTATCACAAGCCAGTTCAAATGCGCAGGTGATCGCAGCCAGCCCATATTGCTTACCAACAAAAGGTGCTATGCCATCGCTCCATATCAGCCCCGATGCAGCAGCAAGCCTTTGCAAATCCACATCACTGGCAGAGGTCGAATGAGCTTTCGCATCATAGCCCAGCAGCCGTATATAATTGGCAATAACCGCCGCCGTTTCATTAGCCCGTAAAGCCGCCCTATGGGCATGAGCGTCTTCCAACCAATCTAAGCCCGGCTCGTCATGTTTAAATTCACGTGGATTTTCATACAGAAAAACAATCGCATGGCTATGCCCATTTATCGTGCTTGGCGGTGCCTCCATCGACTCTTTCAAGTCTGCCATGATAACGTCGATACCCGACGCCAGCGTTTTGGTCTGGCGTGTTTTCAAATCCTCCGCCAGGCGAGCGATGTCAGGATTATGGATCGCCTGATTCAAAATTGAAGTTTGTGACAATTCACAAATACCAATCATGGATGCATCACTGAAAAATCCAAAAGCCTTCAAATGCTCTGATCTCTGCGCAGGATCAGTTGGAATTTCAGCGATCGCCTTGTTTACCAAGCCGTCCCGAATGGCATCCAGCATCGCTTGATATTCGCCCATGGCATTAACAATGCTTTCAGGCGCTTCCGGTCTTCTGAAAGAGAGGTTTTCCATTTCAGGCATCGAAGCCAGGTCCGGCATCACGCTTTGTCGTTTTAGTTTTTCAACTGGATAAGGTCCAAGATGAACCGGTCGGTTTTTAGCTGAAAAAAAACGTTGGTTCATAAGTCTGCGCCGCCGTTTTTGTCGTTCAAACCAAGCAAGTCTGTTTGCGCCATAGCGCTCATACCACCATCAACAATGATATCGACCCCTTTCATCCAACCACTATGGGGACTGGCCATAAATGCAATTATGTCTGCGATTTCTTCCGCGCTACCAGGTCGTCCCGCACGGGCAATATTCTTTGCAACACGGTCGCCAAACGCCTTGGTAAAGTCGTCCAAAATGCCCGTGCTAACCGCAGCTGGACTAACACTGTTCATCCGAAGCTTGCGTGCAATCATATTTTCTGTCCGGGCCAAGGAGTATACAATAACTGCTTCTTTCGAAAGATTGTAAGCACGGACGGGATCAATACTACGAGACGCAATAAATGCCAGTATGTCATCCGCTGATTTCAACGCAAACAGTGCTTTGATCTCATCCAGATTATCCCGCCACATGGCCCCTGCCCGTGAAGCGGTGTTTACGATAGACGCGCCAGATGTCAGCTTACCTAACATGCCTTCAAGAAATTCCCGAAAGCCAATAAAATTTACGTTCAATATCAATTCACTCAATCCATCTCGCGGCGGCAATCCTGCATTGTTCACAAGCGCATCAAATGGCCCTTCCGCCTGATCAATTGCAGACTTGATAGAATCTGACTTGCTCAAGTCGGTCTTAATCCAACGGTCCACGTTTTCTGCTGGTTCACTAACATCAAAAGCAGTGACATGATGGCCATCGGCTTTCAGCTTTTTGGCCAATGCTGCACCGATACCAGTTGCCCCGCCTGTAAGTGCTATTTTCATATCTTATTCCAATTCATTCACTTCGCTTCGTTCTTTTTGGGTGCTGGCCCAACATATTTTTGAATCAATTCCTCTGGCGCTTCAGTGCCGTCATACAAGAAAGGAAGAATACCCCTTCTTGCTGAACGTCCACGCATGTTTAGAATATCTTGTTCTGACTTCGTTACCCGTTGCGAAAGTCGGCGTCCCCACTCTGCAAGATGGGCATACATTCGATCAATCTGTGGCTGATGATCGCTTCCCTTTGCCAAATCATAAAACTCCTGAGGATCATTTTCCAAATCAAACAACATCGGGCGAAAGCCACCTTCTGAATGCTTGAGTTTCCAACGGCCATCAAACACCATAAACAACCGCGCATCACGCGGCTTCATACCCAGCTTTATGGCTTGTGGCGTAACCGAATAGTCATATTCGCTGATCGCATATTCACGCCATTCTGGCTTTTCACCACGCAACCATGGCAGTAGCGAACGCCCTTCAATGATATGATCTGGCACTTCACCGCCAGCGGCTTCAACAAAAGTAGCAGCTACATCAATGCTCTCTACCAAAGCATCGCAGGTGCTGCCACGCGTTGCATTTGCGTCTTCGCGCGGGTCGAAAACAATCATCGGAATTTTGACCGATTGCTCGTGAAAAAGGTCCTTTTCCCCCAACCAGTGATCCCCTAGGTAATCACCATGATCGGAAGTCAGGACGATCATAGTATCTGCCATCCGCCCTGTTTCTTCTAAATGATCGAGAATGCGCCCCAAATGATCATCACATTGCTTGATGAGCCCCATATATGCAGGGATAACTTTCTGGCGCACCTCTTCACGTTGAAAGGACGTTGCAATCTTGTTTTCAAAATAAGCCTTATAAACCGGGTGAGCATCTTCGCGCTCTACAGAATGACGCAAAGCGGCCGGAACATGGTTCGCCCCATACATGTTATGATAAGGCGCAGGAACGATATACGGCCAGTGAGGTTTGATGTAGCTGACATGCGCGCACCATGGCCCTTTAGCTTGATCAATAAACTCAAGCGTCTTCGTCGTTAGCCATGCAGTCTCACTATTTTCTTCTTTGATATTTGCAGGTTTATCTGCATTCTTGAACATCCAACCAGATGCAAGATCGCCATTGTCTTCCACAGCCGCATTGGCAAAGTCCGCCCAAGGGTTTTCTGCTTCATATCCTTTTTCATTGAGATATTGATTATAAGGTGAACGCTTTTCATCATAAAATCCATCAGGGCCCTGCCCCCACAATCCGTCATCTCGTATCCAAACGTCAAACCCACATTCGGCCTGACGAGCGCCGATAACGCTATCGCGACTTAGTCCAAGACGCTCCATTCCCTCTGCATCGGCTTTCATGTGAGTTTTGCCGAGCAACCAGCAATCCATGCCTTGTTTACGAAGATGATCACCCATCGTCATTTCGCCAACACGCAGAGGAAAGCCGTTCCATTGCGCGCCATGCGAACTCGCATACCTACCGGTATAAAAACTCATACGGCTGGAGCCGCAAACAGGAGATTGAACATAGGCATTCGTGAACCGCACCCCCATTGCAGCCACCCTGTCAAAATTGGGCGTATGAAGATGTGGATGTCCTGCGCAACTGAGATAATCAAATCTCAGTTGGTCATACATGATGAACAGAATATTCATCGCGCGAATTTTCCAATTGAAAATTTAATGGTCATTGTTTTCCTCCAAAACAATGATTTCATAAATCAGCACCTCAAGCCAATAATAAATTAAGCCCACGGGTCTTCTCCCCAAAACAAACTTGCAAAAGAGCGGCGTCAGACGAATGCGAACTGGTCCCTGTTTGCCAAACATTGCACTGATTAGTTGGCGCAAAGCTGCCGCCGCTTGGCCAGCGTGGTGGTTATGTTTTCATGGTAATTTTATCTGCGACAGAGATGTCTTTCCCTGTTGAAGTTGTAAAGCCCCCTCATTATGGGCCATTTCTTGATAGAGTTTCTGGAACTGGAGGT
>JAFMHL010000002.1 GCA_017854535.1 Nitratireductor sp. | reverse complement strand
TCCGATTAAGCTTGTAATGTCCCTTTAGGTCGCTTGGGATTCGTCTTGAGAAATAGTATACGCCCCGTTTTTTAAAGGTATATGGGGCTTCTTTGGTATACCGCATGGTCTACCCTCCGTCTGGGTTCCGAAAGAAAACCATTGGAAAACAGTGGGTTACCGTGAGTTTACGTGCGATAGTGGTGCCCCCCGCCGGAATCGAACCGGCACTCCGTTAGGAACGGGATTTTGAATCCCGCGCGTCTACCAATTCCACCAGAGGGGCAAACCTGACACAAAGTGCCTGAAGTGCAGAAGCAGGTAGCATCTACATCTAACCGCCTTTCGGGGTCAAGGCGAAATCTTACTGTTTTTAGTATTTTGTGATCGTGCTACGTGGATTAACAAGTAGTACATAACCAAGAGCAATCATTTTGCGTACTTGCTGGAAAATCGAGAATCCCCTACACCGCCGCGTAACGAATTCGGTCTAACATCTGACTGGTAAGGGATAAAGCCAATGTTGCAAACTATCAATCGCTGGATCAGAGCGCTGTATGACTGGGTGTTTTCGCTGGCCCGTCATCCCAAAGCAACATATGGGCTTTTTGGTGTTTCTTTCATTGAAAGTTCGATCTTTCCTATTCCCCCGGACGTGATGCTGATACCCATGGTGTTGGCAAGGCGGGCTAAGTGGTTTTTCCTTGCCAGTATTTGCCTAATCGGTTCGTTGTTTGGTGCTTATCTGGGATATTATATAGGCGCTGCCCTATTTGAAACGATTGGCAGACCTGTCCTAGCGTTTTACGGCAAAGCGGACGCTTTTACGGAGTTGCAAGGTTGGTATAATGACAGTTCCTGGGGCGCTTGGGCGGTTTTATTTGCAGCTGTTACACCATTTCCATTTAAGGTCGTGACAATCTTTTCAGGGGCCGTTGGCCTCAATCTACTCACATTTACGATTGTAAGTATTATTGGTCGCGGGTTTCGATTTTATCTCGTGTCTTATCTACTTTATAAAGTCGGCGAGCCAATCCGCGAATTTATTGAAAAACGTCTTGGGTTGATGTTTACCATCGCCGTCGTTCTTCTGCTTGGCGGGTTTGCCGCTGTGCGGTTTGTTTTATAACAGGAAAACACAATGCCATTTACTGATGCGGTTTCACGATATCAAATCTATGCTATCCTCTTGGTGCTGCTTGGTATGGTCGCTGTCATTTTGACGGTACTCGGCTTCCAGCATCTTGGCGGATATGTGCCTTGTAAATTATGCTATGGCCAGCGCGAACCCTTTTATGCGGCCATTCCCATTGCAATGATTGGATTGCTTTCAGCTTGGTTCAAATGGCCAGCTTGTTTGACCAGGGGTAGTTTGGCAATTGTCGGACTTTTGATGGTTTATTCAGTTGTTTTGGCCGTGCATCATGCGGGCGTTGAATGGGCTTGGTGGGCTGGACCTACAGATTGTGGCGGTGGAGATACGGTTGAAGATGCCGGTAATTTGTTGAACTCGCTTGCCAATGCAAAACCACCAGCCTGCAATGAAGCAGCAGGACGATTTCTCGGACTGTCTTTTGCTGGATGGAATGTGGTTGCTTCTGTGGTTTTGGCGGTAATTGCCTTAAAGGGTGCGTTCCAGACCCAAAAGTCTTGAGATAGATTGAATTGGCAGGGCCCTATGGCTCCAATTCGCTATCCCAATAGAGAAAATCCATCCAGCTTTCATGTAAGTGGTTTGGCGGGAACTTTCGCCCATTGCGATGCAGGTCTTCGATGGTAGGCATAAACGGTTTTTGCCTCGGCCACATATTGGCTTGTTTGGGAAGCTTATTGCCTTTTCGCAAATTGCAAGGCGAACAGGCAGCACAGACATTTTCCCAGCTGGTTTTGCCGCCCTTCGAACGTGGTGTCACGTGATCAAAGGTTAGTTCTGAAGGCGATCCGCAATATTGGCATTCAAATTTGTCCCGCAAAAATACATTAAATCGCGTAAATGCAGGATAGCGGTTTGGTCTGATATAGGATTTGAGAACAACAACACTGGGGAGCTTCATCTCGAAAGTAGGGGAGTGAACCGCTGCGTCATATTCTGAAACGATATTTACACGATCAAGGAAGACGGCCTTGATTGCGTCCTGCCAGGACCACAAAGAAAGTGGGTAGTAACTCAAGGGCCGATAGTCGGCATTTAGGACCAGCGCCGGATGACCGTCCGGAGAAACAGCAATCGTCAAGGAAGCCTCCTTTCAAGATCGATTCGTCTCAATGGGTTACATAGTGTAGGGCGAATAAATCTAAATAGTGAAGTGCTAATTTTTAGCTATTGTCTCATTTATTGGACTTGCCAGCAGAAATTTTACAAAACTGGCAAAGCATCGCTTTTTACGACCCGATAATAATCCCACAATATGCGAGCGGCAACTGAGCGCCAAGGGGTCCATTCTTCGCTCATTTGGCGGCAGAGTTTTTCATTTGGCCGCTCTTCAAGACCTGCGCCAAGTTTTATCGCTTCTTGTAACGCGAGGTCACCAGCAGGAAAAATGTCCGGATGGCCGGCGCTAAACATCAGATAAATTTCTGCCGTCCACGGCCCAATGCCTTTAATATTGGTAAGCGCTTTCATGGCGATCTCTGGAGGTCGAATGCTTAATTGATCCAGTTGCAAGCCATCATTTAAAACGGCTGATGAAATCGCGCTTAAGGTACGTTGTTTTGGGCGTGATAGACCTGCATCGCGCCATACGTTTTCCCCGGCTCGCATATATTTTTCTGCGGTGAGGGGGCGAACATGTTCTTTCAAGCTGGCAAAAATTGCATTGGCGCTGGCCCGTGAAACTTGTTGGGAGACGATGATTGCTGCCAACCCTTCAAAGTCTCCCGTCGAAAGACGTAATGGGATTTTCCCACATTTTGGAAGGAGCTCAGCAAAAAGCGGGTGGTTTTTTTTCAAAAACCTCACGCCAGTTTCTATATCGGCCTGACATGATATTCTCATTGGTATAGAGTCCTTCATGCATATGGGCGTTGCCGTTCGGGCCTTTTAAGTAGTGAAAAGATATTAGAGCATGACAAACAATCAAAGCAATCCAGCAGTGTTTCGTTTTGCTCCCAGTCCGAATGGACAATTGCATTTAGGCCATGCCTATTCTGCTTTGCTGAACCAAAAGATGGCGAGACAAGCAGATGGGAAATTGCTGTTGCGCATTGAAGATATTGATTTGGCGCGATGCTCGACTTCGTTGGAAAAGCAGATGCTGGATGACTTGAATTGGCTTGGCTTTGAGTGGGATGAAAAACCTATTCGTCAATCTGAGAGGCTGCATGCC
Organism: Nitratireductor sp.; assembly: GCA_017854535.1. Taxonomy (GTDB): domain Bacteria; phylum Pseudomonadota; class Alphaproteobacteria; order Rhizobiales; family Rhizobiaceae; genus Salaquimonas. Next base: position 112,282 of record JAFMHL010000002.1, on the reverse strand, counting down.
TATGAATTGGCGCTGACAGCTCTAAAGAATGCGGGACTTGTTTATCCCGCCTTTATGAGCCGAGGCGAGATAAAACGGTTTGTCGTAGAAAAGCAAAAACAAGGTATTCAATGGCCTTATGATCCCGATGGTGCGCCGCACTATCCTCCTCAAGATAGGCTATTGGATGATAAAGCCAAGGCTGCTTATCTGGCTGAAGGCTGTCCCCATGCGCTGCGATTAAACATGAAAGCGGCATTGGACCTGATATCTCAGCCAATGGATTGGCTTGAGACCGGCGCTGGCTGGAATGAAGAAAATGGAGGTGTTGCAGCTGACCCTGGTCAATGGGGGGATATTGTTTTGTCTGGTAAAGAAACACCTGCCAGTTATCACCTTGCAAGCGTGGTAGATGATGCTTTTTCAGGGATTACCCATGTGGTACGGGGTAGAGATCTATTTTGGGCGACTTCAGTACATCGATTGCTTCAGCAATTGCTGGGATATCAAGCGCCGAAATACCATCATCATGACCTGGTGTTGGATGATGCGGGACAAAAATTATCAAAGAGTAATCGTGACACGAGCCTTGCGGAGCTTCGCGCAAGCGGTGTTACACCAAATCAAATCAGAGAAATGATCGGATTATAGGGCGTTAGCCCAGTTTCAAGACCGTTTTGATGGTCAACATCACAAACATGAATGCCAATGAAGACCCGAAAGACAACATCATTGTGAATTGCGAATTCCAGGTAAATCGATAGCCCATTAAATTATAGGCGAGCAGTCCTGCAATTGCGCCCAATAGCAAAAGCAGCCAGTTTCCAATCACAGAAAAACCAGCATATCCAAGAATTCTATCGGCCACCCAGCCGCATATAAAGCTGAAGCAGCAAGCCATTGTAAAGGCAGTGATTAATTGTTGATTGCCAAGTTCCCAAAGCATCGTTCTTGCTCCTGTTTGGCGGTCAGCATAACAAAATCATGTTTACGTTTGGTAAAAGCCATCTGTTTATTTTTTGATTTTTGTCACAAAATCGTGTTTTGGGAGTTTTCAATCTGGTTTGCCGCTGCGTTTATCTCACCGCCTAAAATGAAGATTACGCCTGTCATATATAAGAAAATCAGGCCGGTCATGGCGCCTGCAAGGCCCGCATACATGGTTACGTAATTAGCGAATTGCTCAAGGTATAGACCATACGCAAGTGAGCCAAGGATCCAGCAAAGGAGCGTGAACAATACGCCTGGAAGAACAGATATCATTGTTCTGTTGCCAGCTGGTAGAAATTTATGAACTGCAATCAGCGAAACAAACAATACTGTGAAGGCGATTATGAGCCGCCAAAACCAGATGGTTTCACCCCATGGGATAATCCAAGCCAGATATTTTTGAGCGATTTGCCAGCCCAAGGGCAAAAGGACCAACAAGAAGGTTATGATAATCAAGATGATAATGGCCACAAAGACGAAAAGCACGCTTTGGAGGCGAAGAAACCAAAACGGACGGGTGTCTTGTTGTCGATAGGATCTATTTAGGGCCACGCGCAATGCTTCAACGCCATTAGACGCAAAATAAAGCGTAAGTATGCCGCCAAATGTAAGAACATCGCCACGTTGATTGGTGAGGACGGAGCGCACTTCATTAGCGATCTGGTTTCCTGCCTCCGATGGCCAATAATCGAATACCAGATGCACCACATTTTCAGTAAAATCTCCAAGCTCGAAAAAGCCGGCAATGGAGGTTGCGAATATCAAGAACGGGAAGAGTGCAAACAATCCTGAAAGGGCGACATGGCTGGCTATTGCCCAGCCGTCATCCCTGTTGAATTTCAATGCAGCGTCCCTTAGGACAGACAAACAGAATAAAGCAAATTTAATCATGGATCTCATATGGCCACCCTCTCACCAACACGCAAGCGGATTTTGATTACGGGGTGTTCCTCAGGTATTGGCCTGCATTGCGCTAAGCGCTTGAAAGATGATGGTTGGCTGGTTGTTGCTACTGCAAGGAATGACAATGATTTAAGCATGCTTCGAGGTCTTGGTATTGTGGCAGTATATCTCGATTATAGCGATGAAGCATCGATCAAAAGCTGCTTTGATGAAACCATGGGCATAACAAATGGCGTGGTGGACGCCTTGTTCAATAATGGCGCTTATGGGCAAGCTGGCGCGGTTGAAGATCTTTCAACTGATGCTTTGAGGATGCAATTTGAAACGAATTTTTTCGGATGGCACAGCCTGACTAATTTGGTTGTACCCGTTATGCGAAATCAAAGATCAGGGCGCATCGTTCACTGTTCTTCTGTATTGGGTTTGGTCCCATCTCGATGGCGCGGCGCCTATAACGCTTCCAAATTCGCTCTTGAAGGGCTTGCGTCAACCATGCGACTAGAACTTGCAGGAAGTGGGGTCCATGTGAGTTTGATCGAGCCGGGGCCAATTGAAAGCAAGTTCACGATCAATGGGGTTTCGCATTTTGAAAAGCATATTGACCGCGAAAATTCTGTGCATCGCATCGAATATGAAGATCAGCTTAAGCGCATGAATAGTGGAGGGGGTGCTAATCGTTTTCGATTGGAGCCAGAGGCGGTCTACAAAAAATTGGACCACGCCCTAAATTCTAAAAAGCCAAGAGCTCATTATCATGTTACGATACCAACAACGATTATGGCATTGGCGAAACGTTTCCTGCCCCAATCCATGATTGATGCTTTATTGCTTAAATCCGGTTGAGCAAAACACTGAAAGAAATATCATGGCCAGTCTGGTTCCTTACCTAATTCTCGTTTTGTTGCTTGTCGTTGCCGTCATACTGGGCATGGGCCTATTGAATATGGCACGGGGGGGCAGTACTTCGCGATCCCAAACGTTGATGCGTTATCGTGTTGCCGCTCAGTTTGTTGCGGTGATAGCGATGGTGGCCGCATTGTATTTCTTTGGCCGTGGCTAAGGGTTTTTGATGTTTTAATAGAGAGTTGGTTTGATGGTAGTCCTCAATAAAATTTATACCAAGACTGGAGACAATGGCACAACAGCGCTTGGGAGCGGTGAACGCCGGAAGAAATATGATCTTCGTGTTTCTGCCTATGGTACTGTGGACGAAACAAATTCCTGTATTGGAATAGCCCGTCTGGGCCTGGCCGAGATTGCCCCTGAAATGGATGCGGCCTTATCGCGAATTCAAAATGATTTATTTGATTTAGGTGCTGATCTTGCAACGCCAGATTCAGGCGAAGACCTTGGTTACGAGCCACTGCGCATTATTGCGTCACAGGTCAGCCGGATCGAAGCGGATATTGATCACTTTAATAAAGATTTGAGCCCCTTGCGCTCATTCATTTTGCCAGGTGGCACACAAGCTGCAGCTCACTTACATTTGGCGCGAACTGTTGCGCGCAGGGCAGAGCGGCTGATTGTTGAATTGGCAGAGCAGACCGGCGAACCTGTTAATTCTGAAACAATTCGGTATATGAACCGTGTTTCAGATTTTCTGTTTGTAGCATCGCGCGTTGTGAACGACATGGGCAAAGCTGATATCTTATGGGTGCCGGGGGATAATCGGTAACCCAATCATCGCGTAAAGTGTTGGTGAAGCGAAAAGGTCGGATTAATGTTCATACCCCTAAGCGATGGCAATTCTCTTAAACATATTAAACTGCAATATGTCACTTTGATCATCATTGCGTTCAATTGCCTAGTTTGGCTGCTGCTTGGCTCATCCATGTTCTATCCTCAGGAAACTGTTCAAGCTGCTAGCTACAGTTACGGTTTCATTCCTGCAGTTGTGAACGGTTATCAGGTTCTGCCCGATGAGTTAATCCGTATGCCTGAGGCCTGGAGCTTTGTTACCTACTCGTTTTTTCATGGTGATTTCATGCATCTTGCAGGAAATATGCTGTTCATCTGGGTGTTTGGTGACAATGTTGAAGACGCCTTTGGCCATCTCAAATATTTTCTGTTCTATTTCATTTGCGTTGCTGTCGGCGCCTTGTTTCATAGTTGGGTTGATCCACAATCTGCTTTACCGCTGATCGGTGCATCGGGCGCAGCTGCGGGAATTGTAGGTGCCTATATTCTGCTTCACCCGAAAATCAGAATCTGGATTTTAGCCCTTGGTCGTATTCCCTTGCGCATTCCCGCAATTTTTGTTCTTGGTGCCTGGATTTTGTTTCAGATTTATTCTTTTGCGATCGACCCCAATGGTCAGGTATCATTTGCTGCCCATATCGGCGGTATCATTGCCGGGATGGTATTGATTGTCTTTTTCAGGCGCAAAGGTGTTTCGTTATTTGATCGCGACATTGATGTGGTAATTCCGAGTCCAAGTTCAGCGCCCTTGCCAGAGCAAGCTCCAAGTGCTTCAAAAACACAAACTCCAGTATCCCGGCCATCTAGCAAAAGACCAAAGATCAAATGGGGTCGGAATAAAGGCTAGAGCCAAATTGAAGATGGCATGTTTCGTTGGTTATATGTAATTGGCTCTTCGACGAAGTGTCGCAACGGAATCATTTTAATTGACGTTTACGTCAATTAAATGTACGGGACCCACACTTCTTATTGGATTTGATGGGTGTGTATCCAACCATTGAAAAGGGTTGGATCAGGTTCCATTTTGACAAGGAAAGTCGGTTTTGATCTAGTAAAGATGATCTTGCCGCTCTAAAAGAGTTTGAACTCCGGCGTGGCCGGTTATTTTGTTTCTGGTGCTGCAATTACAGGCCTAAAGGCAGAGGAATAGTTATGAAGATCATAGTCCCGGTTAAGCGCGTTGTAGACTACAACGTAAAAATCCGCGTCAAAGCAGATGGCAGCGGTGTTGAGCTTGCCAATGTAAAGATGTCGATGAACCCATTTGATGAAATTGCGGTGGAAGAAGCGCTTCGTTTGAAAGAAGCTGGCAAGGCTGATGAAGTGATTGCTGTTTCCGTTGGACCGCAGCAAGCTCAGGAAACCATTCGTACAGCATTGGCTATGGGTGCTGATCGCGGTATTCTGGTTAAGACAGATGATCTGGTTGAGCCTCTGGCAGTTGCCAAAATACTAAAAGGCATTGTTGAAGCTGAAGGCCCGGGTTTAGTTATCCTTGGCAAACAAGCGATCGATGATGATAGCAATCAAACTGGCCAGATGCTTTCTGCAATTCTTGGCTGGTCGCAGGCAACCTTCGCTAACACTTTAGAAATCAAAGGGGATGTTGCCGAAGTTACCCGCGAGATTGATGGCGGATTGCAGACTATCGAAGTTAAGATGCCCGCGATTGTAACGACCGATCTACGTTTGAATGAGCCTCGCTACGCATCGCTTCCAAATATCATGAAAGCTAAGAAAAAGCCGCTTGATGAAAAAACACCTGCTGACTATGGCGTTGAGACTGCTCCACGCTTGAAGGTGCTGAAAACTGTTGAGCCTGAAGGTCGTAAAGCTGGCGTAAAAGTCGGTTCAGTGGCTGAGCTTGTAGACAAACTTAAAAACGAAGCCGGTGTGCTTTAAGCGAAAAGGAATTATTGAAAATGGCTATTTTACTTCTCGCTGATCACGACAATAAAGATCTTTCTGACCAAACCGCAAAAGCATTGACTGCAGCAAGTGAAATTGGCGGCGATGTTCATGTGCTCGTTGCTGGGAAAGGCTGCAAGTCAGCAGCTGATGCTGCTGCAAAACTGAATGGCGTTGCCAAAGTCCTTTTGGCCGATGATGCTGCCTATGAACATTTGTTGGCTGAATCTTCAGCTGCGCTGATTGTTTCTCTGGCTGGCAGCTATGATGTGATCATGGCCGCTGCGACTGCCAATGGCAAAAACGTAATGCCTCGCGTTGCAGCTTTGCTAGATGTGATGCAGGTGTCTGACGTAATTACCGTTATTTCTGCTGATACATTCGAGCGGCCGATTTATGCTGGTAATGCGATCCAGACGGTTCAGGCAACGGATGCGAAAAAGGTTCTTACCATTCGTACTGCCGGTTTTGTTTCTACGGAAGCTGGTGGCAGTGCGTCTGTAGAAAATGTAGCTGCTGTTGCAAATCCTGGGCTAGCCAAATTTGTTGGTGACAAGATCGTTGAAAATGATCGTCCTGAGCTAACATCAGCGAAAATCATCATTTCTGGTGGTCGTGCGCTTGGTTCAAAAGAGAAATTCATGGATGTTATTCTACCGGTAGCTGACAAACTTGGTGCTGCTGTTGGTGCTTCGCGCGCAGCAGTAGATGCTGGCTATGCGCCAAATGACTGGCAAGTTGGACAAACCGGTAAAGTGGTTGCGCCTGATCTTTATATCGCTTGCGGTATTTCAGGCGCCATTCAACACTTGGCTGGTATGAAAGATTCCAAGGTAATTGTAGCCATCAACAAAGATGACGAAGCGCCAATTTTCCAAGTTGCAGACTATGGTTTGGTTGCTGACTTGTTTGATGCTTTGCCTGAATTGCAAGGCCTGCTGTAAGCCACTTTGCTTTATATAATTTAAAAGCCGGAATGAGTTAAACCTTCTTTCCGGCTTTTTCTTTTTCGGACATAAGAGATTATAAGACTCATTTTTCTAAGGCGAATTTTATGACCATTCAGATCAAATCCATCGGTATTATTGGTGCAGGACAAATGGGTGCCGGTATTGCCCATGTTTCTGCGCTTCATGGGTATCAAGTGCATTTGCATGATCTTGGTGTTGAACAAATCGAGTCCGGCATTGCAACGATCAATGGAAATTTGGCGCGTCAGGCTGGTTCAGGCAAAATAACTGATGAAGCTATGAATAAAGCTGTGGCAAATATAAGCCCGGCGCCAAAGATGAGCGATCTTGCCAGTTGTGATTTGGTGATTGAAGCAGCGTCAGAAAATGAAGCGATCAAGCGGCAGATTTTTGCCAGTCTATGTCCAACTCTAAACCCTCAAGCGATCATTGCGACCAATACGTCTTCCTTGTCGATCACCCGTTTGGCTTCGGCCACGGATAGGCCAGAAAAATTTATTGGTATTCATTTCATGAATCCCGTTCCAGTAATGCAATTGATCGAACTGGTTCGTGGCATAGCAACCGGAACCGAAACTTTTGATGCTGCCAGGGCCTATGCCGATAGTCTTGAGAAAACCATCGCTGTATCAGAAGATTTCCCGGGCTTTATGGTCAATCGCATTTTATTGCCGATGATCAATGAGGCAATCTATACGCTGTATGAAGGCGTAGGGAATGTTGAAAGCATTGACAATGCGATGCGCCTTGGTGCCAATCATCCGATGGGTCCGCTTAAGCTGGCGGACTTTATCGGGCTGGATACCTGTCTTTCGATCATGCAAGTGCTGCATGACGGCTTGGCGGATTCGAAATACCGGCCATGCCCACTATTGGTCAAATATGTTGAGGCAGGTTGGCTTGGCAAGAAATCGGGCCGAGGCTTTTATGACTATAGCGGCGCAGAGCCGGTGCCTACCCGATAACTTTCTTGTCTTTATGCGTCTTTGGTTATCTCTGCCATTGCAGCGAGAAACTGGGCCACTTCGTGTTGGCTGTTGTAGTGGCAAAGGGAAACACGCACACAGGCTGGCAAACCCAAAGGAGTGAGGACATTGCCTGAATAGTGGTCGTCTTTGCGAATGTGAACACGGATACCTTGTTCACTTAATCCGGCGACCAAGTCAGCTGCTGAAATACTGTCATGATGAATTGCCACCAATCCTTCGCGTCTGTGATTGTCCAAGCCGCCAATAATGTTAAGACCCGGCATATCAGCCAGCCCTTTCAGATTGCCTGTTCCGTGGATCATCGCATCGGTAAGTGACTTTTCTTGAGCATGTATGGCTTTGCCAGCAGCTACCAATTTATCCCGGCGGTCGGTCGATTCAGTAAAGCTCTCACCAAGCCATTCAAAGTAATGAACTACTTCGCTAAAGGTTGCATAAGCACCTGTGTCGCGGGTTCCAAGTTCCCAGTTTCCTTCTGGGCCACCTTCCAAAGAGTTATGAGGAAGGACTGATAACACATCAGAAATCCATGCAATACCGTAACCATGACGGGAAAACACTTTGTAAGGCGATATGGCGTAACCATCGATATTATATGAATCAATATCAAGATCGCCATGGGCCGCATGCTGAATGCCATCAACGATGATCAGGCATTTTGGAGAAATTGATCTTATGGTTGCTGAAATAGAGGCAATATCGACGCCCATTCCGGTAACGGGTGATGTGTGGATGATGGTGGCTACCCGCGTGTCAGGGGTGACATATTTTGCATAAGCTTCAGCATCAACGGAACCCGTCTCGTTATCGTGGGGAACGGAAACGTACTCTTTTCCTGCAATCTTTGCCCAGCGTTTGGCTGCGCTGCGGGATGCGGGATGCTCAAGGCTTGTACCAACAACATTCCCCCCAGCAGGAGACTCCAGAATAGCGGTACTGATCAGGCGGAATAATAACTCCGTCCCGCTTTCACCGACAAATACCTGGCCAGAAGATGCATTAAGGAACAACATTGTATCGGTTTTCGCCTTTTTAATGATGTTCATCAATTCTTGTGATGCAGGGTTATCGCGACCTTGGTTGTCAGGAATGGCAGAAAGTTCGGTTGAAACTTTTACCACCGATTTAAGCGTCAGCGCACCGCCTGCGTTTTCGAAGAAAACTCTGGGACCTTGTTGTGGGCAAAGGTCTATATGGGCGAAACGATCACGAATTGCGGACAAAAGATCAGGTGATATTTCTGTGTTGTGCTGGGGCATTGCAAACCTATTTTCGAGATTAATTTGATCGCATAAGACCACATATGCCATTTCTCATTGAGGGATGACATTGTCGAATTTTTCGCAAAAAGCAAGATAGATCACTATGCACCAAGCACTATCAACGGCGCAAGAGCTTCTTGATGGTTTGTTTTGCTGAGCTGTATAATTTCAGTCTCTTTGCAAATTGCAAAGCCAACTCATCATTCTTTGCTAAAACCATTTTTTCAAAAGAGGTTTCGTCTGGCCACAAACGAGTCATCCAAGAGTTTCCGAAGATTGCCAAAGAGTCGGCTGATTTAAAATCTTTGCGAGCGATAATATCTTCCGATAAACGCAACATCAGTTGTGATCCGGGAGACAGGTGGGAGTATTCTGTGTCAAAAGCAATTTTCCAAGGAAAATAATTACCAGCAGATTTGAAAAGAATAATTGAAGCCAGTACTTTGTTATCGAGCCGCATAGAGAAAATTTCACACTTATTGTCTTTGGCAAGATCGCTTACAGATTGACGAGCGAATGCCGCGTCGCGTTTGATCGTGTGAATAGAAGTGCCGTGCTTGCCCTTCCAAGTACTTGTTTCAAGTAATAGAAACTCTTCAAACCGCAGAATTATGTCGATTGGTGCCGTCACCTTTTCGAATGTGACTAGTCCATTTTCTCGCAATTTTTTCAAAAGACGGTTCAGCTCGCGTTTCCGCTTTTTTGACATCAAGCCATTCGATTTCTCGCTGCGCGGTCCGTTAATACTGGCTCTTTTGCCAAGTTCGATGGATTCAAGACCGAAATGCCTGTTTTTGGCTAACGCCAATTGGTTGATTGGTGAGGCGGCGGACACATAATCCATAATCAAAGGAGGGAAATCATTCGCAAAAGCGATGGCAATCAGATCTAGAAATCGCGAAAGAGTGTTGCTTTCATCCCCTTTAGCGAACAAAGGATCCCCGAATGGTGCAAATGGATGGGTAAGGGATTGGAAATATTCCGGAAAAAGTAATGTGCCGGAAATATGTTGAGTTGGAAGGGTTAGCCGAGCATAGGCTTTTTCACCAATAACTTCCCAGACAATGAGTTGGTAAATTTTATTTCGCGTAACTCTGTCTCTGCTGGCTGCAAGAAAAGCAGGGTTGAAAAACGGATTGCCATTGCTGTTTTCTAGCAGCTGATCAAGATCAGGGTTCATATCTCGACGATATTCGAGCGGGTGTAAACACAAACGCCATTGGCTCCCGTCGATAGAATTTATCTCCGCTAGGATCTCCACCTTTTTGGTGAATTGCCTAGGCTCGTCCGCATCGGGTTTCTTGAAATGGTTTTTGAATTTTGTGCTCACAGGTCCGCTCCTATTCCGCGGCCTGAAAATCGGTATCTTTCCTTTTGCGGCGAGGCAAAATGAAGATATGCAAATCCAGTGTTCTTAACGCAGCGGCGTAAAGCGCAAAAGCCTCAAATATCAAAGCTAGCGTCGTTGCCATAGCAGCACCATTGAGTCCATAGATTGGAATCAATATCCAATTCAAAAACAGATTGAGCATCAAAGTTACAGCATAAACGAAAGCGTAGGCTTTCTGCTTACCCGACATGGTTAACACGCTTTCAGCAGGGCCTACGGATGAACGAACAATAATACCAATCGTCAGAATCCAGATGATACTTTCTCCAGCCACAAAACTAGGGCCAAAGAGCATCAGGAAATATTTGCCTGCAACCAGCATAAAGAGCGCCAAAAACAAAGATGGCCAGAACGTCCAATGAACGGTTTCTTGAATAAACTGCTCGTAACGGGAATGATCGCCGGATGCCCGATACGTAGAAAAACGGTGAGCGGCAGCTGCTTTCACGGCGAAATATACAAAATGGACCAAGGCAAGCGTTTTTGCAGCTGCAAAATAGACAGCAACCTGATCTGGCTGCATATAGTGACTTACGAAAATGATATCGACATTGGTCAGAAGATTGTAAAAACCTTCGATCAGAAAGATCGGCATTGTTATCACGAGCCATTTGGCTGGCAGGTATTTTCTTGGCCCTTTTGGTACGGCTTTGCGAAGTTTTTTAACCAATAGGAAGAACTGGCCGATACTTGCGCAATAAGTGGCAAATATAGTCGCTAACATGGCTGTGGGGGCGTCAGCTGCGTAATCCAGATAAATCGCGCCTGCCATGAACATTAGGATTAAAATAGGACGCAAAATAAAGGTTGGGGCTAGGGCAGTGCCAGGCCAATTATGGGCTCGTGCGAAACCATCCTGGACTTCCTGTAATGCCAGCATAGGCAAACAAATAGCCGCAAGGTATATTGGTACGAGAAAATAATTCTCGAAAAGGCCGGGGAACATATAGATTATTGAGCTGCCAATTGCAGCGATGATGGTCGCCCCCATAAAAGCCCATGACAGAGCCCCAAGGATAGATCCACGCAAATGGTCGTGTTCACCAGAAGATCTGTATTCGGAGATAAATCGTATAATGCCGGTTTGGAAGCCAAGGCAAGCTATGCCGCCCAAGATGACCGCAGCAACCCAAACGGCCACGAAAATTCCATACTCAAAAGCACCCATGAGGCGGACGAGTACGATTTGGCTCAAATAAGCAATTGCTGCACTGAAAATACGGATTGTGAACGCAAACATGGCAATACGGCCGGAAACAGCACTGTCGCCCTGCCCATTGATAATCGTGTCTAGTTTGGACAAAATTGGTTCTGCCCTCGCAGCAAGCGATGCTGGCAGACATTTCTGCGCAATTGGGGTCAGATGGATTTTCACACTATGCTCCGAACGGTTCTTATCCAGAGTATTATCATCAATGGTTTAAGAAATGGTGTGATAATGGGGCTGACGTTAAGACTTTGCCTTGGTTTTGTTTACCATAAAGGGCATTAATATAGCTGGATTTGGCTTTTGTGATTTGGTGTAGTGGATAGTTTGGCAGGTATTTGATGCAATATATTTTGGATGTTCGTGGCTTAAATTGTCCATTACCTGTGTTGAAGGCAAAGAAGAAGATGCGGGAACTTGAAACGGGCGATCAGCTTTGGGTGGAGACCACAGACCCTTTGTCGGCGATTGATATTCCAGCGTTTTGCGACAATGACGGGTTTCAGCTGATCGAAGTAGAAAAAGCTGATGGATATCAGCGATACCTGGTTCAAAAATAGGACCTATCAGATCGAATTACTTTCGGGGTGAGAAGCCCGCGATGGACAATGGATTATCGGTCATAGCATTTCTATCAGGCGTATCGATTTGTGGTATGTTAAAGAAACCCCTGAACAGCCTTTGGATAAATTCAGCAGGCATATCTTCCAAAAAGACAACCAGTTGCGTCGTTTGATTTTCAGTAGGCCATTTCTTCAAAAAGTATGGTTCACTCAGCCTATTGCCCACGCCTTGGATAACCAATGGCCTTGCCTCGCCAGCGAGTTGAACTAGACCTTTTATTCGCAATATGTGGGCGCTATGGGCTGACAGCACTAAGTCTAAAAACATATCCAATTGTTGTCGTGAAATGGACGTAGGTGTTTTCAAAACAGTCGCAACAATTTTCTCAGAGTGCTGGTTGATATCATGATGGTGATGGAAGTGGTCGTGCACATCTGGCAGGTTCGGTAAGCCATCACGGGCGGAAAAGTAAAGTTCCAAGTTTTCCAGAAATGCAGTTTTGGAAACAATCTGGGCAGCTGGATTTCTTAGCTTCAATGCTGACATTGTTTTGTTTAAGACCTTCTCGACGTCTTTTGCCGTGAGCTCATCGATTTTAGTCAGAATAACTTTGTCTGCCAAGGCAACTTGTTTCGAAGCTTCGCTATGGCGGTCCATGGTTGAAATGCCATTGGACACATCGAGCGTGGTAAGGAGACCAGAAAACACGAGATCATCGCCGATCACCGGGGAGGCAATCAATGCTTGCAGAACGGGAGCCGGATCAGCCAGTCCTGTTGTTTCAATCAAGATGCGTTCCGGGTTTCTTTTCAGCAGACTTTCTATTGTATCAATGAGCTGACCTCGCACCGTGCAGCAAAGGCAACCATTGGATAACTCGATGATTGTGTCTTCGCCTGTTTCCACCAAATGATGGTCCAGACCAATCTCACCAAACTCGTTGATGATGACTGCTGAATTTGCAAAAGCCGGATTTTGCAAAATGCTGTTTAAAAGCGTTGTTTTGCCGCTTCCCAGAAATCCCGTTAAAACATGAACGGGGACCTTTTTACCGGTCTGTTGTGCCATATGGTTCATGTACCTATTGAACCGAAGTGGATTGACGGGGGCTTTTCAAAGGCAATGGGAAGGTTCCTCGCAAAGTTGACTTGTCCAACACGTCGCCATCGACATTAACTACACCATATTCTGGTCTTTTGGTTGGGATTGGCACACGTACAGGAACAAAAGACCTGCTGATCCAAGCAGGGCTAGGTTCTCCATCGATGCCACCAAGGGAGATTTGAACTGGTGCCATCGTTACGCGACGTGCAGTTAGATATGGGGATTTGATGACAGCTGTTTCTGAAGCCGGATCGTAGCGGTTCTGACGGGCTTGTTCCGTACACAAAATCCCGCGCATATCTTTTGGTCCAGTTGGCGGTTGAGGTGCTGGTAACTCGGACATTTTCTGGCTGCTCTGAGAATCAAAGCCTTTGAGAAAGAGGCGCGCAGATAATTCGGCGCGTTCTGTTTGGGAGGATGAACCAAGCACTACTGCAACCAGACGTCTGCCACCGCGTTCTGCACTAACCACAATATTATAGCCAGCGGAGCAAATGAACCCGGTTTTCATCCCTGTTGTCCCCTCAAAGCGCTCAAGGAGAAAATTATAGGAAGTATAGCTTTTGTCGCCGGCGGTGATGGTTGGTGTCTCAAAAATCGGACGATATTGCGGAAATTCATTCCAAATTGCGCTTGATAATATTACCAAGTCCCGGGCCGATACATATTGTTTGGGGTCGTGCAGTCCATTCGGATTTGAAAATTGGGTATTGGAAAGGCCGAGGTTTTTGGCCTCATCATTCATTCGGTTGACGAAAGCTGGAACGCTGCCAGAGACTGATTCCGCAATGGCGACAGCTACGTCGTTGGCGCTTTTTACAATCAAGGTATACAGCGCCATATCGAAGCGAAGCTGGGTTCCTTCTCTGTAGCCCATTTTCCCAGGCGGTGTGCTAGCCGCATTTTTTGTGAAAGTAACAGGTGAGCCGACCGAGATTTCCCCTGCTTGAATGGCTTTGAACGTGACATAGGCGGTCATTAACTTGGTCAGGGAAGCTGGATGCCAGCGTTCATGCATGCGATTTTCTGCCAAAACCGAATTGTCAGCAGCATCCACCAAAATATAAGGAATGTTTGGAAATGGCTCTTCCGCATTAACCGAGGTGTGTAAAGCGAACGACAAACATAGAGTCAGTGCGTATAACAGGGTCCTTATCAGTAGGGGCACTGTGCGAGGATTGCAGATAAACTGCCTATTTGGTTGATTTCGGTGTGGTATCATCTACTTAATACTATGTTAGAAAAATGTTTTTGCCAGATTGGCAGATGCAATTTGTAATTCATTGTTAGAGGGCAAAATGGCAGTTATCAACCGTATGGCTGAGCTTCATGACGAAATTACAGTTTGGCGGAGAAACTATCACAGTAATCCAGAGCTGATGTATGATGTGTTTGAAACTGCCGAGGATGTTGCTGACAAGTTACGTGCCTTTGGCTGCGATGAGGTGGTGACGGGTATAGGCCGCACTGGCGTTGTCGGTGTCATCCGTGGGTCCAAATCTGGCGATGGCGTGATCGGACTACGTGCGGATATGGACGCGCTTCCCATCGAAGAAATCACAGGCTTGCCACATGCTTCCAAAATATCGGGCAAAATGCATGCCTGTGGCCATGATGGTCATACAGCTATGCTCTTAGGGGCTGCAAAATATCTTTCAGAAACGCGAAATTTTGCGGGAACTGCGATCGTTATATTCCAGCCTGCAGAAGAAGGTGGGGCTGGCGGCAAGGCTATGGTTGATGATGGATTGATGGAGCGGTTTGGCATTAAGGAAGTTTATGGGATGCATAATCTTCCCGGGATGGCTGTTGGCGAATTTGCGATTTGCGAGGGGCCTATAATGGCCTCAACAGATGAGTTCAAAATCACCTTGAAAGGCAAAGGGGCCCATGCGGCGATGCCACATCTTGGCATTGACCCAATTGTTGCGTGTTCTCAATTGGTGGGCATGCTTCAAACGATTGTGTCACGGGGCACTAATCCGTTGGATGGGCTGGTGGTTTCGGTCACTCAATTTCATTCAGGCAACACCTATAACGTGATTCCTGAAACTGCGATGATCAATGGTACTATCCGTTCCTTGAACGAAGAAACGCGTGCTTTTGGCGAGCAGCGTTTGCGGGAAATTACAAAGAGCGTTGCTGAGGCGATGCAATGCAGTTTTCAAGTCGATTTTCGCGAAGGTTATCCAGTTACGTTTAACCACAGCGATGCAACGCAAAAGGCGGCCGATGTGGCACGTCTTATTGCCGGGGATAAAAATGTAAACCAGAGTGTGCAACCGATGATGGGCGGTGAAGATTTTGCTTATATGCTAGAAGCACGCCCAGGCGCCTACATTTTTACAGGAAATGGAGATTCGGCAGGTCTGCATCATCCTGCTTATGATTTTAATGATGACGCAATCCCCCATGGCGCATCCTATTGGGCAAAGCTGGTTGAAACGCTTTTACCTGCGGCCTGACAGAGTTTGATGGCTATCGATGAACTTTAAAGGAGTTCGAGGGGTAAGCCGGATGATGCTTTTAGGGTTTGCAGGACAATCGAACTTTTTACAGTCTGAACACTTTCGTCTGGCAGCAGATTTTCATTGATAACCTGTGTGAGTTCGCGAAGATCCCTGACGCATAACTTTAGCTGATAATCCATTTCGCCTGTCAACGTATAAGCTTCTTCGATTTGAGGAATGGTCTTTACCAGATCAGCAAAACGCCTAGCGTTTTCCCTGCTATGGGTATTCAGCATCACGTCCACCAATACTATCAGGGCAAAGCCAGTTTTTTCGCGATCAATCAAGGCGCGATAACCTGTAATAATGCCCGCCTGTTCCAGATGCGCCCGCCGCCTTGAACATTGGCTGGCTGATAGACCAATGCGCTCTGCAAGCTGTTGATTGGTTAGTCTGCTGTCTTGTTGGAGCTGGCTTAAGAGCTTCTTATCAAAATTATCCATTGTGCGTATTCCGTGTGAGAATTTGTCAATATATGCGTATTTTGTGCGAAAAATACAAATATTGATAAGTTAATGCAAGGATTTAACATAAAACTTGCGGTATTGTTGTATTTAAACTTACTTGACCTGAGGATATTTCAATGGGACCTTTTCCACATGATGCGCCAGTAGCTGTTGTTTCTGATGATAACCCAGCTGGAACCGATGGATTTGAGTTTGTGGAATTCGCCCATCCGGCCCCAGAAGAATTGGAAATTTTGTTCAAGCGTATGGGCTATAGCAAAGTTGCAACCCATAAACACAAGAAGATAGATCTTTGGCGCCAGGGCGATGTTAATTACATCGTCAATAACGAAAAGGGCACGTTCGGCAATAGATTTGTGGATCAACATGGTCCCTGTGCCCCAAGCATGGCATGGCGCGTCGTTGATGCACAAAAGGCTTTTGATCATGCAGTATCAAAAGGAGCCAAACCCTATTTAGGTAATGATAAGACACTGGACGTTCCAGCGATTGAGGGTATTGGCGGCTCGTTGCTGTATTTTGTTGATCGGTATGGGTCTAAAGGCTCCGCCTATGATGATGAGTTTAACTGGCTTGGGGAGGCTAATCCAAAACCTGCCGGCGTTGGATTTTTCTATCTTGATCACCTGACGCATAATGTGTTTCGCGGAAACATGGATAAGTGGTGGGCTTTTTACCGTGAATTGTTCAACTTCAAACAAATTCACTTCTTTGATATTGAGGGCAAGCTGACGGGTTTGGTTTCACGCGCGATTACATCGCCTTGCGGTAAAATCCGTATTCCGCTGAACGAGTCGACTGATGATAAAAGTCAAATTGAGTCTTATCTGAAGAAGTATAATGGTGAGGGCATTCAGCACATTGCTGTTGGAACAGATGGACCTTCCGGGATTTACGATGCGGTAGATCAGTTGAGCGAAAACGGTTTGCTGTTCATGCTAGGCCCGCCAGAAACCTATTATCACTTGTCCAAAGATCGGGTCCACGGGCATGAAGAACCCATAGAACGCATGAAAAAACATGGTATCTTGATTGATGGCGAAGGCGTTGTAGATGGGGGTATGACGAAAATATTGCTGCAGATATTTTCGAAAACGGTCATTGGCCCGATATTCTTCGAGTTTATTCAACGCAAGGGCGACGAAGGTTTCGGAGAAGGGAATTTCCGGGCTTTGTTTGAATCGATCGAGATGGAGCAAATTGCTTCAGGCGAGATATCTGGAGAAGATGCCGCTGAATAGCTAGATGTGGTTTTAGTAAATCTCGCTATGAATTAGGCGCCTTCCCAGCCTTCGGAAATTCGGCGTTGCAATTCGCGTACATTGCAAATCACAATCCCGCCTCTTGCTTTTTCAATTAGCCCTTCGCGTTCTAAAGCGTTGAGTTCACGTGAAACCACTTCCCGTCTTGAGCCGATGCGCTCGGCCAATTGTTTTTGGGTTGGAGGCGGAGACACAATTCTATGATCGGGATTGGCAGCACGGGTTTTGGAAAGACGGAGCAATTCCGAGTATAGGCGATGTTTGGCCTGAAGAAATGAGTGCTCTGCCAACTGTTTGTTCAAATGACGAACACGCGCAGCAAACATCTGTAAGACCCGCATGGAAATTTCAGGAACTGTATGAATGACATCCAGAAAGACAGATGCTGGCATAATACAGATGCGGGCTTTGTTCAGTGTCGTCACATTTGCCGAGCGCGGCGAATCATCGATCGCAGAAATTTCACCGAAAAAGGTACCCGGACCCATCTCCCCCAGAATCACTTCTTTGCCAACAGCAATCCTTACGATGACCCGAACAGATCCGGACACAACGAAGCGCACATCGTTTGAGTCTTCCTCAATATCAATAACAAGTTCATTTTCATTGAATTCGCGCCAGTTGCATCGTTTAGCGAATTTTTGTGATAGACTTTGCTCCATTCCGTCGAATAGCGGGATATCAGATAAGTCTTGCATTCTGCACCCTAGCTCCCAAGTACGACCAACAAACCATCCAATTGAAATTTTGACCGAGTGATAAATTAATTCATGTCGAAAGAGTAAACCATGCTTTGAGCTTACAGTAAATTCGATTCAAAATTGAATTACGCTGCGCGATATCTTCCTATGGTTGCGCTCTTGGCTAATTTCTAATCGAATTGAATAAAAAAAAGACAAAAAATGGGACATTAACCTTTTTAATACGTTTCTATTGCAGTCTGTGGAAGGGCGGAATCCATCATTAGTGATTCTGATTTGGGCGATATGAAACTTTACGATGTAAAAACGGACCTTTCAAAGGGCAAATCTTTGCCTTTGGAGGTTTATGAGAAGGTGGTGCAATCACTTCATGGTGATACGCGCACTCTAATTTTTGGCAAGATTGCAACATCTATAGCTGCTTTCGTGGCCTGGTATCGTGCTGACAATCCACTCATATTAGCAACTGCCATCCTATTGATCATTTTCGCGGTCTTACGATTTTGGCATATTCATTCCTTCAATCGCAAATCTGGCGATGCGCTTTCACATTCTGAATTGATTAAAGGCGAGAAAAGATATCGTTATCTGTCTGGGGCCTATGTGGGTTGTTTAGGCCTTTTATGTTTTGTTTCCTTGGCCGTTAGCCAAGATGCGTTGGTTCATTTGATCGTTATTTCTGCAACCTTGGCAAATGTTGCAGGCATATCAGGACGTAATTTTGCTAGTGGCAAAGTTGTTCTTTGGCAGACAATGGGCGTGACCATTCCCCTGACAGCTGGATTAATCATCTTCGGAAATGCATATCATACGTTTTTGGCGATCTTGTTGTTGCCATTTCTTTTGGCAATCCAGTCAATATCTGCGCGTTTGAGGGGCATGCTTTTTGATGCCAGTTTGCAGGCAATCGAAAATAAAACGATTGCAGATCGCTTTGAGGTTGCTCTAGAGAATGCGTCGCACGGTATGGCCATGATTGATCATGATGGCATTTTTATCGTGGTGAACGAAAGGTTCGGCGAATTGTTTGACTGCCCGTCAAATATGGACCTGATTGGCGCAAGTCTAACAGAAGTTACAGTGAAGAGCTTGGGCTCCAGACCCGGGGCAGTTCTTGCTGACAGCATTTCTGAACGCATTCGTATGTGCTTGAAAGAAGAGCGTAAACGTCGATTTACGCAAACACGATTTGATGGATCGATTATTGAAGTCAGCTTTAATCCGATGAAAGATGCTGCTGGTGTTATTGTCTTGGAAGATGTTAGCGATCGGGTAAAATCAGAAGGTGAAATTCGCCAGTTGGCACATTATGACCCATTGACGAAATTGCCAAATCGCCGACATTTCACCTCAATCGTGAATGAGAAGATAAAGGATGAAGGGGCTGGCTTTGGCTTTTCCCTGTATTTCGTTGATCTTGATAATTTTAAAACTGTGAACGATTCGCTCGGTCATGCCGTGGGTGACAAGCTGCTTTGCGCAGTATCCCTACGAATGAAATCCTGTCTTCCAGAGGGATCAACAATTTGCCGGTTTGGTGGCGATGAGTTTGTGATGATCTTGCCAAATGTAACGTCAAAATTCGATTGCGAACGTTTTTCAAACCGAATCGTGGAAGAAGTTTCCAAACCAGTATTGATTGACGGCCATTTGATAATTGTTGGCGCTAGTGTGGGTATTGCCCTTTGCCCTGAAAATGCGGATGAATTTGATCAATTGCTGAAGATGGCAGATGTTGCCTTGTATGAAGCCAAAATGCGCGGTCGCAATGCCGTTAACTTCTATTCTACCGAGCTTGGTGACAAGATCCGTGAGCGTCGGAAATTGGAAGTGGAGCTGAGACGCGCTGTTCAAAATGAAGAGCTAAGCATTCATTATCAACCGCTTATTGATATGAAAACAAATACGGTTGCCGGATGCGAGGCGCTTGTTCGCTGGACCCACCCAACTTTGGGGGCAATTCCACCATCAACCTTCATTCCGATGGCTGAAGAAATTGGTATTATATCAAAAATAGGCAAGTTTGTTCTCGATCAAGCCACACTTGAGTGTAACAAGTGGCCAAATAATATTAAGATCGCGGTCAATGTATCTTCGTTGCAGTTTCAGCAATCAGATGTTTGTAGCGTAATTGAGTCGGCATTGCTTAGCAGTGGGCTTCATGCATCTAGATTGGAAATAGAAGTAACCGAATCTGCTGTGCTGGATGATATGCAGCAAACGTCCAAAATCTTACGGACATTGGCTCAGAGCGGCGTGCGCATTTCTCTAGATGACTTTGGCACCGGATTTTCTTCACTTAGCTATCTCCACCAATTGCCTTTGGATAAGGTCAAGATTGACAGATCTTTTCTTGAATCCATTCGTAACGATAAACGCGCTTTGATCCTTCTATCAGGTGTCACCAAAATGGCTGCTGATTTGGGTCTCCAAGTTATTGTTGAAGGTGTCGAGGAAGTTGAGCAGCTTGATATTTTGAAGCGGGAAGTTCATTTGGATCAGGCGCAAGGTTATTTGTTCGGTAAAGCCATGCCTTCTGCTGAAATCCGCAAATTTGTCGTTGAGTACGGCAATGATACTGCGCCTGTAAAAGCTACCCGCGTTGCTAGCGCCTAAGATGCTGAGCCAAACAGCTATCTAACTCTTGGTAAATTAACCACGAATTTCGATTTCTGACCCTTCTGGCAGTTTTATCTGCTTGCGCCCTTTACAGTGGTTAACAAATTGTTAATCATGTGTACTGGTTTTGGGCGGACCGTGGGGTAGTGATGAGTACAAATGTATTGAGTAAACAGCCGTTTGTGGAACGGTTGAGCGGGTATCTGCAAGACGCAGATTATCGGGTTGCATCATCAAAACAGGACAGAGACACTTTGTATCAGTTGCGATACAAAGCCTATCGTCGTGAAGATACGATTTTGGAAAATGCTGAAAAACGTTTTTCAGATGACTACGATTTGATGGACAATTGCTGGTTGTTTGGTGTGCACCTTAACGGGCGGTTGGTCAGCTCTATCCGTTTCCATATTATTTCTCCACAGAACCCCAAGGGCCCGGCCTATGATGTCTTCCCAGATATCGTGAGGCCGATGATATCAGCTGGAAAAACTATTGTTGATCCGACTCGACTGGTAGTCGATAGGCCAATGACAGAATTTTATCCAGAATTGGCTTACGTCACTATTCGTGCCGCGTTCATGGCAGCTGAATATTTCGAAGCCGAATATATGCTTGCAACTGTTCGTCAGGAACATCAGGCTTTTTATAAAAAACTGTTTGGCTTTAAAGCGCTGTGTGAGCCGCGGCCTTATCCAAGTTTGCTAAAGCCCATAAGTCTTCTTGCCGCAAATATGCCGACGCAACGCGATAGTGTGGTTACAAAATTTCCGATTTTTCTGTCTTCCTTCACAGAACGCAGAATGCTGTTCCAACAGAATAACCAAGCACTTGATGAGCCAGAATATTTTCCATATGCGGTTAATGGTGGTTTGCAATAATCGCCGAAGACATCTTGTGGTGGAAAGTTTGGACCTAATGTAGCTGGGTATTGTGGGTTATTCTATTTTGAACGAACCATCAGTTTTTCCAAACCGTGAAAATGAAATCTGTCTGCATAGACGGGATTATCCATCAGGCGTAATGTTGGAAGCCTCTCAAAGAGAGTGGTAAGGCCGATAGCCATTTCCAATCGCGCAAGTGGCGCGCCTAGGCAAAAATGGATACCTGCGCCAAAGCTGACATGCCCTTCTCCGCCGCGCCTGAAATCGAGATTTTCAGGATTTGAGTAGCGATCAGGATCATGGTTGGCTGCACCCAATAAAAGACCTACAGTTTGACCTTTCTTCAGAGTAGCTTCAGCAAAGGTCATGTCTTCTAAGACAAAGCGTGTGAAAAGATGCAAAGGTGGATCAATCCGTAAACATTCCTCGATTACGTTATGGGTGGTTTTCTCGTTTTCAAACTGTATCTTTGGATCGAACTGATTTTCCAGCAAAGTTTTTACGGAATTTCCTAGAGCATGAACTGTTGCCTCATGGCCCGCATTAAGCAGAAGAATTGCAGTTGCAACTAATTCATCCATGGAGAGGCTTTCGCCTGCGATTTCAGCTTCGACGAGACCTGCCAACAAATCGTCTGCGGGATTGCGTCGACGCTCCTTAGCAAGAGTTTTTATATAGTCAGAAAACTCTGCCGTGGCTTTAACGGCTTCATCTTCAATCGCTCGGGAACGATTGAACTGATACATGGCGACCATTTTATGAGACCAATCCAAAAGTTGGTCTGCCATATCACGGGGCACGCCGAGCAGATCGGCAATTACGATGACCGGTATTTTCTCACAATAAGCATGCAGTAAATCGAAAGATTGATCTGATGGAAATGCATCAATCAGATCATGGCACAGTGTTTTTATCTCTGGTGAAAGCCGCTCGATATGGCGGGAGACAAATGCCCGATTGACCAAACGCCTTAGTCTTGTGTGGACAGGTGGCTCTCGCTCCAACATGGAATTTGCTTCGAAATCATAAAAGCTTTTGAGATGGAGCGGAATTTCTGGAAGGCCTGCATCGAATCTATCCATGATATGAGTGATTTCGCGTCCGAAACGTCGATCTCTCAAAATTGAATTGACTTCCGTATATCGCGAAAAACATACATATCCGTATTCTTTCCACCAAAATGCAGGACCAAGTTTGTGCATCTCAGCGTAGTGAGGATATGGATTTTGGAAGAAACCTGGATCGGCTGGGTCAGCAGAATGAACCGGAAGGTTGTTTGTCATTTTATCTTAAGTGTGCCGATTGAGTAGCGCTCGATGTATGTCAGCATTTTCTATAACACCGATAATGGTTCCATTGCGTTCGGCATAAACTGGCAAACTCGTTTCCAATTGTAATTCCATAATCTGAGAGAGCGAAGCGTTGTGAGGCAGGGTCTTGGCCTTCGCCTCTCCTTTGCGTTTGCGTTTCAGTGGCTGCATGGCATCCTCTGCTTTCAACACAGCAAGCGGGTTCATATGGGCAACAAAGTCAGCCACGTAATCATTGGCAGGGTTAGAGAGAATTTCCTGCGCAGTGCCGCATTGGATAATCCGGCCGCCTTCCATGATGGCAATTCGTGTGCCGATCTTAATGGCCTCATCCAGATCATGGCTAACGAAAATGATGGTTCGCTTCAGACGTTGTTGCAGATCGATCAACTCATCCTGCAATCTGGAACGAATTAGAGGATCCAATGCAGAATAGGGTTCGTCCATAAGCAATATAGGTGCATCTGTAGCAAAGGCGCGGGCGAGGCCCACACGCTGCTGCATGCCACCAGAAAGCTCGCTTACCTGTTTGCCAGACCAGTCAGACAAACCTACCAATTCCAACTGCTCGCGAACTTTTTCTTTGGTTTGGGCTTTGTCACGTCCAGCCAGTTCCAAGCCGAACCCAACATTTTCTTCAACGGTTCGCCAGGGCAATAGGCCAAATTGCTGAAAAACCATCGATACCCAGTCGAGACGCATTTCGCGCAAATCTGCAGTTGAGCAGCTATGAGGATTGCGCCATTCTTCTATGCCTGGGCAGCGAACTTCTACCTTGCCTCGGATCACAGGATTAAGGCCATTCACGGCGCGCAGCAATGTGGATTTTCCTGAGCCAGAAAGCCCCATCAAAACCAAGACCTCGCCCTCTTCGATCTCAAGTGAGCAGTTTGCCACGCCGAGAATTTGTCCGGTTGCCTCTTGTATTTCAGAGCGGGTTTTTCCCTCATCAATCATTGATAAAGCTGAGGCAGGTTTGTCGCCAAAAACAATATCGACGTTTTCAAATTTTACGATCAGATTGTTCTTCACTGCTTTAGCCATATCAGTTTTCCTTGCGTTCATGGCGAAGGAGGCGGTCGAGCAGAATGGCGACCAAAACAATGACAATGCCAGCTTCAAAGCCTTTTGCGATATTCACTGTATTCAATGCCCGAACCACAGGAACCCCTAAGCCAGGCGCGCCCACCAAGGCTGCAATAACAACCATGGACAAAGACAGCATGATTGTTTGGGTTAGGCCCGCCATGATTTGCGGAAGAGCGTATGGGAGTTCGACCTTGGTGAGCAATTGCCATTTGGTTGCGCCAAATGCCTGTCCTGCTTCAACCAACGAACGCGGTGTTGAACGCACTCCCAGCTCTGTTAATCGAACGGGCGCGGGCACGGCAAAAATGACCGTCGCGATTAGCCCGGGAACCATTCCAAGACCAAATAAAATAAGAGCTGGAATAAGATACACGAATGTTGGAATGGTTTGCATCAAATCCAGCACAGGGCGCAGGAACGAAGAAAATCGCGGGTTGTGAGCTGCTAGAATTCCAATGGGAACGCCAACTGCCATACACACAGCAGCTGATGCCATCACCAGAGCAAGGGTTTGGATCATTTCTTTCCAATAACCTTGGTTGAGGATCAGTAACAGGGCCGCAAGAGTAAAAAGCGTAAAGCCCCAATCGCGTTTGCGCCAGAAAGCTATAGCTGTGACAATTGCGATAAATATAAGCGGATTTGGAAACTCCAAAATCCATAAAAGAGCATTGATCATGGTGGATAATTGAGCTGCTAGCCAGTCGAAGACAAAACCGCCGTTATCAATCAGCCAATCTACGGCGCTTTTAGCCCATTTGCCGATTGGCAATTGGTTATCTGTAATCCACTCCATCATTTGATGATTAATCCCTTTTAATAAAAAAGGCCGCCAATCGGCGACCTTTTGATTTTTTATTGGCGATTACATACCTAGCGCTGATTTCACAGCGGCCATGGCATCGCCACCATCCTTAGTGGTTACACCATCCAGCCAAGGGCCAACTGCATCTGGATTTGCTTTCAACCAAGCAATCGCTGCTTTTTCAGGGTCTGTACCATCATCAAGGATTGCGCCCATGATTTCGTTTTCCATAGCCAAAGAAAACTTCATATTGGTTACGAGTTTACCGGCATTTGGGCATTCAGCAGAAAAACCAGCTCTTGTGTTTGTGTAGATGGTCGCGCCACCTAGGTTTGGACCAAAGAAGTCATCGCCGCCGGTTAGATAAGTAAGGTCCAGATTGGCGTTCATTGGGTGCGGTTCCCAACCAAGAAATACGATCGGCTCTTTTGCTTTTGCAGCGCGGGTTGCCTGGGCCAACATGCCAGCTTCTGAAGATTCAACCACTTCAAAACCTTTAAGACCAAACGCATCCTGATCGATCATGTCGAGGATCAGGCGGTTGCCATCATTGCCTGGCTCAATGCCATAAATCTTGCCAGCCAAAGCATCTTTGTTTTTTGCAATATCTGCGAAGTCTTTGATTCCAAGGGCAGCGCCTTCGGCATTGGTGGTCAATGTGTATTTTGCGCCTTCAAGATTGACGTTTGTTGATTCAACGGTTTTCGCATCTAGGAATGGACGAATATCGGCTTCCATGGTTGGCATCCAATTGCCAAGGAAAACATCAATGTCTTTGTTTGCAAGGGATTGATATGTCACAGGAACAGAAAGAACCTTGATGTCAGTCTCATAACCGATCGACTTTAAAAGGAATGTGGTCACGGCTGTTGTCGCAGTAATATCAGTCCAGCCTACATCGGAAAATCGAACAGTTCCGCAAGAAGCGGCTTCATGGCTTTCAGCAAAAGCTGGCGCTGTGCCGACCAAGGCGGATGTCATAGCCAGTGCGGCAAGGGTGGTTTTGATTTTGAATGTCATGTGTATTCTCCCATGTGGATTATTCGTTTCATAACTAATTTCGCGGTAATGAAATTTTTATATCTGAGGCAATGATTACAATTTGCTTCTTTACCTACAAGCTATTTTTGTTTATTTTGACTGATCAGTCAATTAAAAATCTTTCCACAAAGTGTGCATCGCCTCGCTAAATATCTGGGAAAGAACAGCCAGGAACCAAAAATGCCACGTATTGGAGCAGAGCCTGAAAGGCGGAAAGCACTTATACATGCTGCCATCGAGATGATTGGCGAGCAGGGGTCGCTGGACGTTTCAGTCAAGGATATTGCCAAGCAAGCTGGCATGTCCTCCGCGCTCGCATTTCATTACTTTGGGGATAAGGACGAAATCATCATCCAAACCATGCGTCATTTGTTGCGTGAGTTTTCTGCTTCTGTTGTCAGGGAATTGCAATTGGCGGACAAGCCACAGGAACGCATAGATGCGTTGATAAGGGCCAGTTTTACGGCTGACCAATTTGAACGTAAAACTGTCGCCGCTTGGTTGGTATTTTACTTGAAAGCCTACTCTTCGCCTCAGGCCGCGCGACTTCTTGGAATTTATACAGGTCGGCTGAAAAGCAATCTGGTGAATGCCTTCAAAGCATTCCTGCCTCATGAGGAAGCGGTTCAGGCCGCAGACGGGTTAGGGGCTTTTATTGATGGTTTATACATTCGACAAGCTTTGGCGGGCTCCGATTCTGCTGGAGCAATTTCTCTGTGCAGGACGTTTGTGCGCGACACCTGCAAAATTTCATACCCAATTAATGGAGTTCACTAATGGCTGATTTCAATCATCTATTACCTCAAACCAGTCATTTTATTGATGGACAATTTATCAATGGTGCTGGTGAAAAAATGCCTGATATTTATCCGGCAAATGGCGAGGCTTTTGTTGATATTGCCTGGGCAACATCTAGCGAAATTGAACAGACGATAGCGGCTGCGAAACGTGGATTTGAAATTTGGCGCAAAACGCCACCGGCTCAACGCGCCAGAGTGTTATATCGCGCTGCACAAATCTTGCGTTCAAAGAATGATGAAATCGCCAGACTGGAAACGCTGGATACAGGAAAAGCACTTCAGGAAACACTGGTAGTAGATGTCACCTCAGCAGCTGACTCGATTGAATATTTTGCCGCTCAGGCAGCAACACTAACAGGCGAGTATGTGGGCTTTTCCGGCGCTGAAGGCGATTGGGGATATACGGTTCGTGAGCCGCTGGGCATTTGCCTTGGTATTGCTGCCTGGAATTATCCGTTGCAGATGGCCGCATGGAAGTCGGCACCAGCGCTTGCCTGTGGCAACGCTTTCATCTTGAAGCCAGCAGAACTAACGCCGCTCTCTGCCCTGAAACTTGCCGAAGCTTATAAGGAAGCTGGTCTTCCTGATGGTGTGTTCAATGTTTTGCAGGGGGGCAGAGAAGTGGGTGCGGCATTGGTCAGCCATTCTGATATTGCAAAAGTCTCCCTAACTGGCGAAACCACGACGGGTTCTAAAGTCCTAAAAGGTGCCGCTGACGGTATCAAGAAGGTTACACTGGAATTAGGCGGCAAGTCGCCTTTGGTGATTTTTGATGATGCCGATATCGATTCGGCCGTTGGCGGTGCGATGCTCGCCAATTTTTATTCAACCGGACAGGTTTGTTCCAACGGGACACGTGTTTTTGTTCACGAGAATATTCGTGATCAGTTCGTAGAAAAACTTATCCGCCGAACAGAAGCATTGGTGATTGGTGATCCGATGGATGAAAAGACCCAGATGGGTCCGCTGGTTTCTGCCGAACATTTCAAAAAGGTCGAAGGGTTTTACAAGTCTGCGCCTTCTCAAGGTGAATGTTTGTATGATGGCGGTATCCCTAAAATTCAAGGTTTTGAAAATGGTAATTGGATTGGCCCGGCGATTTACAAACCCAAGGATGATCATCAATCGATTGCCCGTGACGAGGTTTTTGGACCATTGCTGTCGCTCTTTACCTTCAAGGACGAAGATGAGGTGACTGCACGCGCCAATGATACGGTGTTTGGATTGGCAGCAGGTGTTTATACCGCTGATCTTTCTCGTGGTCACCGGATGATGACGCGTCTGCAAGCAGGGTCATGCTGGATCAATACGTTTAATGTGACACCTGTTGAAATGCCATTTGGTGGCCATAAGAAGTCCGGCCTTGGCATGGAAAACGGTAAATGGGCGTTGGATGCCTATAGCCAGATCAAAAGCGTCCACGTGGCTATGAGCCCAATGGAATATCCTTACTAAACAGGACGAGTGTTGGAGTGGAATATATGTCTGGTGGCGCAATTGATGCTGAAAGCATTCAGGCTGACTATGTTATTGTTGGTTCAGGCTCTGCCGGATCAGCTTTAGCTTACCGTCTGTCAGAAGATGGGAAGAACTCTGTAATTGTCATTGAATTTGGCGGTACCGATATTGGCCCGTTCATTCAAATGCCAGCAGCGCTTTCCTATCCTATGGGTATGTCGATATATGATTGGGGATTTGAAACAGAAGCTGAGCCCCATATGGGTGGTCGAACCATGGCATGCCCAAGAGGCAAGGTGATAGGCGGTTCGTCTTCTATCAATGGCATGATCTATGTGCGTGGACATGCTAAAGATTTCGATACATGGGAAGAGATGGGCGCCAAAGGCTGGTCCTATAGTGACGTGCTTCCTTATTATCAGCGGTTAGAAACCTCTCACGGAGGTGAAGAAGGCGTCCGTGGGAATAGTGGGCCATTGCATGTAACACGTGGTCCACGGGATAATCCGCTCTATGATGCGTTTGTTCAAGCTGGTAGCGAAGCGGGCTTTGAAACCACGATAGATTATAATGGATCAAAGCAAGAAGGCTTTGGTGCGTTTGAACAAACGGTTTACAAAGGTCGCAGATGGTCGGCTGCCAGCGCTTATCTAAAGCCGGCGATCAAACGCGGCGGCGTTCAAGTGATCAAAGGTTTTGCCCGTAAAGTCGTCTTGGAAGGCAAAAAGGCAGTTGGCGTTGAAATCTCTCGCGGCAGCACGGTCCAGACAATACATGCACGTAAGGAAGTCATCCTTGCGGCATCGTCTATCAACTCCCCCAAATTATTGATGTTATCAGGCATAGGGCCTGCAAAGCATCTTAAAGAAATGGGAATTGAAGTGGTTGCAGATCGGCCCGGCGTCGGGGCAAATTTGCAGGATCACCTCGAATTATATGTGCAGCAAGAATGCCTGCAGCCGATCACACTTTATTCGAAACTCAATCTGTTCTGGAAAGCACTAATTGGCGCCCAATGGCTGTTTTTCAAAACTGGCGACGGGGCAACCAATCATTTTGGTAGCACTGGTTTCATTCGATCAAAGGCAGGGGTTCAGTATCCGGATATCCAGTATCATTTTCTGCCTGTGGCCATCAGGTATGATGGTAAAGCTGCTGCCAAGTCGCATGGGTTTCAAGCCCATGTGGGACCAATGCGTTCAAAATCGAGGGGGCGTGTAGAACTGAAGTCGTCTGATCCTTACGCCAAACCAAGTATATTGTTTAATTACATGTCCCATGAAGATGACTGGTCTGATTTTCGTCATTGTATTCGCATTACGCGGGAAATCTTTGGACAAGATGCCATGAAGCCTTATTCAGGGCGCGAGATCCAGCCAGGCTCTGATCTTCAAACAGACGAAGAGTTGGATAGGGTCATACGCGAGCATGCTGAAAGCGCTTATCATCCGTGTGGAACAGCCAGAATGGGTCGGATCGATGATAAAATGGCTGTTGTTGATCCAGAATGCCGAGTAATTGGTGTTGAAAATCTCCGCGTTGCAGATAGTTCGATATTCCCGCAAATTACCAATGGCAATCTCAATGCACCTTCCATTATGGTGGGTGAAAAGGCGGCGGATCATATTTTGGGTAAGCAAATGTTGCCAAAGTCCAATCTAGAGCCCTGGATTAATCCAAATTGGCAGACAAGCGATAGATGATGGCTTTAGAGCAAATGCGATGAAATCCACCTGCTCAAAGATGCAACGATGCATGATTGCAACATTGCGCTGTAGAATTCATTGCGGTCATTGTTGATAGACATGATTTGCGGTATGTTCCAAGTCTTGTTAACCATGGGTTAACCGATTTGGTCTTTCTCTGGTTTGCAGAGAAAAGCGAAACATTTAAAATTGTCAGGTTCAATATATGTCCCGTCCCGTGATCACCCGCATTTTATGTTTAGCTTTGGCTGGAAGCTTTCTGGCCACAATCCCTGTTGAAACGGCTTATGCGAAGCGTAAAACACTGTTGGAGCAATGGTTTCCAAAAGCCGCGCAGAGGATGAGGAACAAGCGTAGTCCGCAGGTTGTTATTCAACAAAGATCTGCTAGCGCGCCTATCAAGAAAGTAGCCGGCCCAAGTTACTATAACTACAAGACTGAACGTCTGCAGACTTTGGCTCTGGTTGGTGTTCTGCCTGTTGTTGCGCCGGAAGTGGTTATTAGAAAGATTGAAATAAGCCAGATTA
The DNA here is from genome assembly GCA_017854535.1 of Nitratireductor sp. GTDB lineage: Bacteria > Pseudomonadota > Alphaproteobacteria > Rhizobiales > Rhizobiaceae > Salaquimonas. The sequence goes on along the minus strand of JAFMHL010000002.1, from coordinate 82,141 downwards.
AAACGCCAGAGACATCAACTGTTGCGACTTTGGATGAAAATAACTCGAACACTCCCAGCTTAATTGATCCGGCAAGCACTGGTAGCACGAGCGCACCGAAGGCTGCGGAGAAATATGAAGGCATTGTTATACCTGCTCATGCAGTTACAAATGAAGCTGTTGATGGATTGAGTCTCAAGCTGGAAGATGGGATCGCGGCTGCTGTTAAAAAGCATTATTCCAGCGATCCGTCTTATTTGTGGCTCGATAGAGACTGGAAGCCGAACGCAAATGCGATTGCGGTAATGAACGTGCTGAAGAATGCGCACGAAGTTGGTCTTGATCCTACTGACTTTATTGTTGATCCCTCAGATCTGGAAACAGGTAACGTATCTGACATTGAGAAGCGAGCAGCGCGTTTTGAACTTGCTTTGAGCGCGGCCATGCTTCGCTATGGATCGGATGCGAAAAATGGTCGTGTAAATCCCAATGGTCTCAGCGGATATCACGACTTCCCGGGTTATAAGCGTGCTTATGAGGACGTCGTTTCGAAAGTGTTTTCCAGCGACAACCCAGCTGAAACGCTTAGTGGGTTGAACCCTCAAAATTCGCGATTTGCAATGTTGATGGCAGAGCTTGCAGAGCTTCGCGGCGATGTTGATGAGCAGTCCATTGAACCGATAAAGTCAGGCACTTTTTTTAAGCCTGGACAAGAAAATCTGGAGCTCCCGAAAGTTATTGCCCTGATTGCCAAAAAAGCTTCAACCGAGTTAAAATTTACGCATTCAGTGACCTTCAATACATATGCAGACAGCACCATATTTAGCGAAGAACTTGTAGCGCTGGTGAAGGATTTTCAAAAAGAAAACGGACTTGGACCTGACGGTATCGTTGGAAAGAATACGATAGCTAAATTGCAGTCCGCTTCTCCAAAAGCGAAGATTGAAAAAATCGAACTGGCACTGGAGCGCCTGCGCTGGTTGCCAGTTGAGTTGGGTCCCCGTCATGTGTTCATCAATCAACCGGCCTATAATGCCTCTTACATATTGGATGACAAGACTAGCCTGAGCATGCGTGCGATTGTTGGAAAGCCATCCAATCAGACTTACTTCTTCTATGACAAGATCGAGATTGTTGAAGTTAATCCCTATTGGAATGTACCGTACTCAATTCTTGTTAATCAGAAACTGGGGAAAATCCGGGCTAATCCAGGCTATTTGACAGCAAATGGTTATGAAGTCATTACTGCCAGAGGCGTCACAGATCCATATTCGGTAGATTGGTATTCTGGCTCACCAAATGGTGTTTCCATTCGTCAAAAACCTGGCAGCAGCAATGCATTGGGCGAGTTGAAAATTCTCTTCCCGAACAAGCATGCGATTTACATGCATGATACCCCTGAGCGCAGTTTGTTTCAACGCTCGTCACGCGCATACAGCTCAGGTTGCGTCCGGTTGCAGCATCCACGTGACATGGCCGCCGCTGTTTTGCAGACAAGTGTGGCGCAGGTAAACGCTTATGTTGAAGCTGGTAAAAACCAGAGCATCAAGGTCAACAACCAGATACCCGTTTATGTTTCCTACTTCACCGCTTGGCCTAATGATGATGGAAAAGTTGGCTTTTATACTGACATCTATGGACGTGACAAAGCGCTGAAAAATGCTATTGCAAAAACCAGAGAGTTGAGGTCTCAAGCCTCGATTTTCTCAAGCTGATATGTTTGGTTTATTGAATCAAAAAAGGGGAGCAATTTGCTCCCCTTTTTCATGTCTCGATAAAAATTCTATTTCTTGTTCTGGCGGTTTGCAATGAGGTCATCGACAACTGATGGATCAGCCAAAGTCGAAGTATCGCCTAATGCGCCAAAATCATCTTCTGCAATTTTTCGCAGTATGCGCCGCATGATTTTGCCTGAACGCGTTTTAGGCAAGCCCGGTGAGAACTGGATTTTGTCGGGAGAAGCAATCGGACCGATTTCACCTCTTACATGCTTTACAAGTTCGCTGCGCAAAGCATCACTGTCTTTCTGACCAGCCATCAATGTCACGTAACAATAAATCCCCTGGCCTTTGATGTCATGAGGATAGCCAACGACAGCTGCTTCAGAAACGCTGTCATGGGCAACCAGCGCCGATTCGACCTCGGCAGTTCCCATCCGGTGGCCTGATACATTGATCACGTCATCCACGCGGCCGGTAATCCAGTAATAGCCGTCTTGATCACGGCGACATCCGTCACCAGTGAAATATTTGCCTTTGTAAGTGGCGAAATAGGTTTGGATGAAACGTTTATGATCGCCATAAACGGTTCGCATTTGGCCAGGCCAAGAATCGGTCAAGCAAAGATTGCCGTCTGTCGCCCCTTCCAAAACATTGCCTTCATTGTCTACCAATTGCGGTTGCACTCCAAAGAATGGACGTGTAGCGGAGCCGGGTTTCAAATCGGTTGCGCCGGGCAGTGGCGAGATCAAAATCCCCCCTGTTTCCGTTTGCCACCAAGTATCAACAATTGGGCAACGCTTGTTACCAACTACATTGTAATACCATTCCCAAGCCTCAGGATTTATTGGTTCGCCAACAGAACCAAGAACCCGAAGTGATTTGCGGGATGTTGATGTTACATGATCATCGCCTGCGCCCATCAATGCGCGTAGTGCAGTAGGCGCGGTGTAGAAAATGTTGACTTGGTGTTTGTCCACCACATCCCAAAAACGAGACATGGATGGATAGTTCGGAACGCCTTCAAACATGAGTGTCTTTGCACCATTGGCCAATGGCCCATAGACGATATAGGAGTGTCCGGTGACCCAGCCCACATCGGCTGTACACCAATAGGTGTCACCCTCTTGATAATCGAAAACATATTCATGGGTCATGGAAGCATAAACCAGATAACCACCTGTTGTATGCAAAACGCCTTTTGGCTGACCAGTGGAACCAGAAGTGTAAAGAATGAATAGCGGGTCTTCTGCTTTCATCGGCTCCGGCTTACAGACAGGTTTGGCCTTGGCCATTTCGCTGTGATACCAAAGGTCGCGCTTTTCAACCCAATTAATTTTTCCTGCGGTGCGGCGCACCACCAATACGTTTTTAACCTTACGCTTTTTAGATGCGGCGATTTCGCAAGCTGCGTCAGTATTAGCTTTGAGCGGGATTGTCTTGCCGCCGCGAAGGCCTTCGTCAGCTGTGATTACGAATGTGGATTTGCAGTCGACAATGCGTTGGGCGAGGGCATCAGGGGAAAAGCCACCAAATACAATCGAGTGAATGGCGCCAATACGCGCGCAGGCCAACATCGCATAAGCCGCTTCAGGGATCATAGGCATATAGATAGTTACGCGATCACCTTTTTTGACGCCGTGAGATTTCATGACATTGGAAAGTCGGCAGACATGGTCGTATAATTCGTTATAAGTTATTTTCTTGTCATCAAATGGGTTGTCGCCTTCCCAGATGATGGCCGTTTGGTTGCCGCGCTTTTTAAGATGTCTGTCGATGCAGTTGTAAGCCACATTGGTAACGCCATCCTCGAACCATTTGATTAAAACATTTCCGTCAAAAGATGTGTTTTTCACCTTGGTGTAAGGTTTCATCCAATCGATGCGTTTGCCATGCTTGCCCCAGAATTTCTCTGGGTTGCTTACGCTCTGCTTGTACCATTTTTGATAGGTCTCATCGTCGATCAGAGCATTCTTTTTCCAAGCGGCTTTTACCTTATGCTTGCTAACTTCGTACATTTATTCCTCCCCGATTATTTTTTGGTTTTTTACTGTTCAAGCTAAAAAACTCAAATTGAATGACGCTAATTTATGCGCTTTGCGAATTGAACACCATACTACGAAGGCACAATAGGTGCTGACTTATATGAGTCATGAAATTTTTCGTTGGAGTAGTGTAACGCGTTTGTTTCATCGGTAACTGTTTGTGACATATAGAATGGGATCTCGATGATATATGCCCTTTCGTAACGTAAAAATATACAATGGGGCTGAATGACATTTCTGCAAAATATACGACCTAGCGCTATACTATTGCTTCTTGCTTTCCCGATACTTTCAGCCTGTGTGCAAACCGGGGAAAGTCAAACAAAGGTGCTTTCAAGTGCCGTCGAAGAAAATCGTGCAAAGCAAGTTGATGTTCAAAAAACCCAAAAAGAATTTTTGGAAAAACAGCAGGCATTTTTTAAAGAGCAACAAGAAAAGCAGCTTGCGCTGGTCAGTGTGGGAAAAGCCAACAGATTCAAGAAACCCAATTCGGCTAACGGACCTAGTAAAACACCCAAAGTTCAGAAAGCTTCCGCGGCGACTTCAAGTCGATCTTCAAATATCACCATAAATGCCCCGTGGAAATGTGTGCCAAATAGTTTGAAGGTTGTGCTCAATGAAGTGTCGCGCCGTTACGGCCCGGTTACGGTTAATTCAACACATCGCTCACGAAGCAAGAACCGCAGGATTGGCGGTGTGAAACGTTCTTATCATCTCAAATGCCAGGCGGTAGATTTTCGTGTGAGGTTGATAATCGTGCGGTTATGAAATATCTTCGGCGTCATCCCAATGTGGGTGGTTTGAAGCAGTATCGCTCTGGGTTTATCCATATTGACACTGGCCCAAGACGGAGTTGGCGCTAGCACACAACCTTTTATAAGGCATTGGTCAAATTGAAAGATTGACGAAATCTTAATGGATTTCGTCGAAACTCTCTCTGCTTGTTTAGTATTGCGTAAGGAGCAGAGATATGGCCGCATCGGCGCGTCGTCTTAAACTCATTTGTATCACATCAGTATTGGCGTTTGGATTAAGTGGTTGTGCGTTGTTTCGTCCAGCACCCATAGAATGGAATGATACCAAATGGTGTGTTCCATTGGAGCTCAAGGTCGTTTTGAGAAAAGTGGCGCGCAAATTTGGTCCTATCCGCATTCATTCCACACATCGTTGGCCAAGAGAAAACAAGCGAAAGCGCGGCAAGTCCAAGTCATATCATTTGAAGTGCCGCGCCGTTGATTTCAGCGTGATTGGCGGGGCAACGGGCGTTACGGAGTTCTTGAAAAGCCAAAGCGCGGTTGGCGGGTATAGTTACTATCCACATCAAAGTTTTTATCACATCGACAATGGGCCACGTCGAACCTGGTAACAGGAATCACAATCCCAAAACTGCCATAACTGCAGCTTGAATAAGCAAGGCACCAAGCCAATGTCCTGAATCAATTACGGTCAGGGCAAATGGGCGAATAGAATATTGATGGTTTACCAATTGGGTTGTGAATATGAAACCAAGCCAAATCAAGAATGCAGAGAACAGACCTGTTGCGAAAGTGAAGCCATTGCTGGAGGTGTGAAGTAAAAGAACCGCCAACATATAGGCCATTACAAATTCGCACAGAAACGATATGATAAAGGGACGTGGACTTGGTTTGCCATTTGGCCCTTTGACATCTTCCTCGCTCATATTAGCTGCTGCCATCCAAGGCTTGGACAAAGCGCCGTAGTAAATTGCACCGAAAATCCAACTGGCAACTGTAGCTGCAAAAATGGTTATCAGGCTTGCGCCCATTGCTGCTTGCATGAGTTCCTCCCTGAGGCTTTGAAAAGTGGTCTTAAAATGCGTTAAATTGAGTCTAACTGCAAGTTTTGATAAAAATTGTTGCCTACTTTAATCGCCAGACACTGGTTTGTTTGATCTCGCTGTCTTCTAGAACGCGTGTGACAGGTACTTGATATTCTGCGCATTTCTCCAAATTTTCCTTGGGCAGATAAACCCTCCCTGGATCCCCAACCAAGATAGTCGCTCCTTGGCGTTTAAAAGCTTGTAGCATAGGCCAAACTTTATCGACCATTTGTTTGTCGTAAAATACATCTCCGGCTAAAACACAGTCGTATTCTGAACTCTCTAAACTTATAATTTCTGTCAGGTCCGTGATTTGAATGGAGACAGCTATACCATTCAAAGCCGCATTTAAGGTTATGGCGCTCGCGCAAAATGGATCAATATCCACGCAAGTTACCTCGTTGGCGCCAGCTAATTTGGCGGCAATGCCAACCAAGCCACTGCCACTGGCAAAGTCGAGAACGCGCTTGCCGCTAACGATGTCCGGATGATCCAGTATAAAACGTGCTAGGGCTTGTCCGCCTGCCCAAGCAAACGCCCAAAACGGAGGTTGGAGCCCAATTTGTTCAAGCTCTTCTTCGGTCTTGTGCCAAAGCGAATGGGCTTCATCGGCTAGATGTAAATTTAACTCTGGGACATGCGGAGGTGAACACACGGCGGTGTTTTCGAGAATGAATTGCGAGTGGTCCTTTGATGCAGTTAGCATAGCAATTTTATCTAACCGCGATCTATAAGGGTTTTAAAGTCTCACCGTTCAACCCGCCCATGCGACATACTTCCATCCACTCATCAGGCAAGACTGGCTGCACAGATAAGCGCATTGATGTCACCAGCGACATTTTGGATAGGGCAGGGTTCGCTTTAACGTCTTTCAGCGTGACAGGTTTTGGCATGTCGCATAAGGCCCGAATATCTACACAGTCCCATCGTTCATCATCCGTGGTCGTATCTGGATGGGAGAGGGCGCAGATTTCTGCAATACCGACTACCTCTAGCCCCTCATTGGAGTGATAGAAAAAAGCACGATCGCCGATTTTCATGGCACGCATATTGTTGCGGGCAAGGTAGTTGCGAATGCCGTCCCATTGCTCACCCACATCGCCTTTGGCCTTTTGCTGATCCCATGACCATTTAAAGGGTTCTGACTTGAACAACCAGTATTGCATATCGTCTATTCGCTTTCAGTTTTAAGGGGACGGGAAAGGAGAGCCGTTACAGCTTCACCTGCGGTTATAGTGCCGTCTAAAAGTGTTACAACCGTTTTTATAATGGGACAGTCGATACCGTGTTTTTGCGCAAGCGCCAAAGCAATGGAGGCTGTCAGGGCTCCCTCAGCTAGAGGTAAATTTGATGTATCATCGCTGCGACCCAAAGCCATACCATAAGCAAAGTTTCTTGATTGAGGGCTTGAGCAGGTTAGAACCAAATCACCTAAACCAGATAGTCCCATCAATGTTTCTGGTTTGGCTCCAAGTGCAATGGCCAATCTATTGAGCTCGGCAAAGCCTCGCGCGATGAGGGCAGCCTCTGCGCTTGCTCCCAAATTTAGGCCTCTGCACACGCCGATTGCCAAGGCGATAACATTCTTTAGTGCGCCTCCCAATTCAACTCCTTTGAGATCATCGGATGCATAAACACGGAATGCAGGACCCGAAAGTTGAACGGCCAAGATCATAGCGATATTTTTGTTGTCACAGGCTAGCGTGACTGCTGTGGGTAGATTGTTGGCAACATCACTGGCAAAGCTCGGACCGGAAAGGGCCGCAATCGGATTGCCTTTTAAGTGTTGAGCCAATGTCTCGGCTGGCAATAAACCAGTCTGTCGGTCTATGCCCTTCGCGCAAACTACAATTGGCACCTTGGGGTCAATGATTGTACATATTGTTTCGCTAACGGATTGAATGGTCTGCGCTGGTGTGACCATCAACAAAATATCAATATCAGATAGTGTTTCGTTCAAATTTCCACTGGCAATAATCTCTTTTGGTAAATTGATGTCAGGGAGATATTTGCTGTTTTTATGTTCTGTATTGATCTCATCCAATGACTTGGTATTACGACCCCAGAGCTTGGTATGATATCCGTTTCTTGCGGATACGCAGGCTAAAGCTGTGCCCCATGCCCCGCTGCCAAGCACAGCAACCCGCAAATTTTTGTCAGCTTCATTGGAAGGTGATTGTGTCATGCTTTTGCGCCTCTTTTGCCTGAGCCGATTACGCCAACAGACACTTCGTCCAACGGCCATCGGGATCTGGGCGAAGCGCTCATGTTGGAAGGTTCAAATTTGCCAAGGCGTTCCAATCCTGCCCAAGCAATCATGGCAGCGTTGTCTGTGCATAGGTTCATCGGCGGGGCGATGAGTTTCCAACCACGTTCTTGGCAAAGGCTTTCCAAGGCACTGCGTATTTGCTTGTTTGCTGCCACGCCCCCGGCAATCACTAAATGTTTGTCTTTCTGCGTATTGGCACTCTCAAAAAGATCGAACATTTTATGCGTGCGATTTTTCAAGACATCAATAATTGCTTCCTGAAAGGAAGCACAGATATCTGCAATATCTGTTTGGGTAAGAGGCGCGCATTTATTGGCTGCAAGCCTAACGGCTGTTTTTAAGCCTGAGAATGAAAAATTGGTTTCTGTTCTGGCCGGCAGTGGACGGGGAAAATCAAACCGCTTGGGATCGCCAGCCAATGCGGCTTTTTCTACGGAAGGTCCACCTGGATAATCCAGCGATAACAGCTTGGCGGTTTTATCAAACGCTTCGCCCAAAGCGTCATCGATGGTTGTGGCGAGGCGTTTGTATTCGTTGACATCTTTGACTTCCACGAACTGGCTATGCCCGCCGGAAACGAGAAGCAGAAGATAAGGGAATTTGATATTGTCTGTGAGGCGGGCGGTTAGCGCATGCCCTTCCAAGTGATTGATTGCATAAAAGGGAATGCCTGTTGAAGCTGAGATGGCCTTTGCTGTCATCAAGCCAGTTAACAGCCCACCAATAAGGCCGGGCCCCGCTGTGACCGCGATTGCATCAATATTTGCAAAATTGGTGTTTGCCTCTGCCAAAGCCTTGTTGATTATGCCATCGAGTTTTTGCAAATGAGAACGTGCAGCTATCTCTGGAACAACTCCGCCAAAAACCTCGTGTTCGCTGGTTTGAGAATAGATAATATTAGACAGAATTTCTCCTGTCTCAATTCCAGCCAAGTCCACCGCTTTTTCAACGACAGCCGCTGCAGTTTCATCGCAGCTTGTCTCTATCCCTAATACCTGCATATCAACCTATTGGTACTATCTGTAGTTTTTTGCCATATAATCGGCAATTCACCGTGATTTCCTGATCATTTTGCTCTAACAGAGGCTGGACATATTTGAAATGATTGAAACAGGGAATTGTGGGCATGCAGTCCATTATTATTGGAACCAGAGGAAGTGACCTTGCACTCGCGCAGGCCAATGAAGTGCGCGATCGGTTGATCGCAGCTCATAGCAATAACCCAAATTTGTCGCTCGATATCAAGATCGAAGTCATCAGCACAATGGGTGATCGGGTTACGGATCGTCCATTGTCCGAGATCGGCGGTAAAGGGCTGTTTACCCAAGAAATTGAGAAACGCCTTTCAGACGGCCGTATCGATATTGCGGTCCATTCTTCAAAAGACATGCCAACCGTTTTACCTGATGGGCTGGAATTATCATGTTTTTTGCCGCGTGAAGCGCCGGAAGATGCATTTGTCTCTCATCATGCAACGAGCATTGATGATTTGCCGCAAGGGGCTGTTGTTGGTTCTTCCTCGCTGCGCCGCAAAGCGCTTTTGCTTCGCGTGCGTCCAGATTTAAATGTGGTGGAATTTCGAGGTAATGTTCAAACGCGATTGCGGAAACTTGATGAAGGTGTTGCCGAAGCAACTCTATTGGCTGCGGCTGGTCTTAACCGTCTTGGCTTGAGCCATGTGATTGCCTCCAAGTTTTCTGTTGCCGATTTCCCTCCTGCTCCCGGCCAAGGGGCGATCTGTATTGAAAGCAGGATAGGCGATAAAAAGATTGCGGCCCTATTAGCGCCGATTAACGATGCCATTACGATGATAGTTTTGAAGACAGAGCGCGCATTTCTTCGTCAGCTGGATGGATCTTGCCGGACGCCTTTGGCAGGACATGCCGTATTGAATGGGGATCAGGTGGCGTTTCACGGCATGATATTATCGCTAGATGGCCAAAAATGGTTTGAGGATCACGCAATTAGTTCTATCGCAGATAGTGAACAAATGGCGATATCAGTGGCAGATAAACTTAGAGCCAGAGCGGGCCCTGAATTCTTTGAGGACTGGATTACAGCTTAATGAAAGTTCTGGTGACAAGGCTGGAAAGAGATTGTGAGGCAACTGCCGAGAAGCTTGTTGAATTGGGGTTTGATCCGGTTTTGTTGCCACTAACAAGACTAAAGGTGTTGGAGCCGAAAACTGACATCGTCAAACCGGATTTCACACTTTTTACTTCGGCAAATGCCGTTACATCCATTCCAAAAGATTTTTCTGCAAATTTTGAAAATATACCAGCCTATGCCGTAGGCCCTAAGACGGCTTCGGCGCTATCTAACAAAGCGTATAAAAATATACGAAAAGGGGCTGGTGACGCCAAATCGCTTGCAAAACAAATTTTGCATGAGTGGTCCGATAAGCGTTTCTCAGGCTTATATATATGCGGCGAGGAGCGGTCTTTCGATTTTCAAGCAGCGTTTCAAAATCATGGCTGTATTGAACTATGCGAAGTCTATCGTATCCTCGAACTTGATCTGCCCAAATCTGACATTGACGTGAAAATTGAACAGCTACATGGCGGGATAAGCCTTGTTTATTCACCTTCAGGGGCGCGAAGCTTGATCAAAGCGCTTGATCGAGCAGGTAAGACCGAAGCGTTAAGGGGGATGACCATCTTTGCTATATCAGCCAAAGCAGCGGAGCCTTTTGAGATAATGGCAGCTCAAGAAATCATAGTCGCGCCTCAGCCGACAGAAGAAGCTATGATGGAAGCGTTGAAGCGCCACTGCGCATAAAAGCGTACAGATTTATACATAATTAGTAAATTTTTTTATGTTTTTGAGTCTTCTGGTTGTATATGCTGGCATGTAATTAACATGCTTTCATATGGAAAAGCGGGGCAAATGGGTAAAGATATGGCTACTAGAAAAAGCGGTTCACGCCAGAACAAACCAAACAAGACGATAGACCTAAAAGCAAATGATTCATCTGCTGATGTAAGCGATATGTCACCAGAAGATGTTGAAAACACCTCTTCGGGATATGATATTTTGAAGTCTGTAGAAGACAAAAAAGACATAGCTGAAAAGCCTGACGTGCAGGACGTTGTTTCTGAGCCAGATAAGAATGATCCATCCGACAAAGATGCAAAAATAAACGATGCGAAAACGAATGGTGAGCCGAAAGAGACGTTGGCCACTCCTGTTTCAACGCCTCCTGTGAAGTCTGCCGGAATGGGGACATTGTTATTGTCAGCAGTACTCGGCGGAGGGGTCGCTCTTGGTGGTGCTTCCCTTATCAGTCAGATTTCAGCGCTGGAATCGGTTCCGGTAATCGGAGGATTGTTCAAAGGCTCAACAACGCAGAATGCAGATAGTGAAAGAATTGCTGAATTTTCCGCGCAATTGACTGCCCTATCCAGCGAAATTGAAACGCTGAAAACGGGGGTTGGATCAGACAGTATCGCCGAAGAGGCTTTGGGCGTTGCGAAAGCTGCTGAAACTGCGTCGCAAGAAGCTGCCGCAAAAATAAATGAACTCTCACAGCAAATTATTTCAGATTCGTCTGATGGCGTATCCATTGATGTGGACGGACTAAAGTCAGCGATCACGGGTGATCAGGAAAAGATCATAGAGCGTATCGCGGCTCTTGAGGCTGCAGAAGCGCCTGCCATCTCTCAAAATCTTGAGACCGATATAACAGGTATCAAAGAGCAGATTGGGAAACTTGGTAGTCTGGAAGAGGCTTCAACAGTAATGAGTACATCGCTTGCTGGTCTTGATGAGCGGATGACGCTTGTTGAAACTTCTATCAATGACTCGATTTTGCCATCCATGGAATCTGTACAAGCAGCAGCAGGCGCTGCCATTGAAAGCCAAAAAGTAGCGCGCTCAGTTAGTGCTCGTGCTCTTGGGGCTGTGCTGGAGAACGGTGGATCTTTTGCCGGTGAATTGGCAGCAGCAGAAGCTCTGTTAGGGCAAACGGACAGCGTTGCTGCATTGAAAGCTCTGGCAGGAAAAGGCGTTCTCAATCAAAGCGAGCTTGCCGCTGAATTTGCAGATGTATCCAACGCTATTTTGTCTATTGGAGAGGCGACTCCTGCGGATCAAGGCTTCATGGGCAAGTTATTTTCCAGCGCGAAGACACTTGTCAAAGTTCGACCTGCGGGCCCTGTAGATGGCGACACGAATACGGCAATTGTTTCAAGAATTGCAGCGAGTCTTTCTGCTGGAAATGTTTCGGAAGCTTTGGCTCAATGGGAAACATTAGGCGAAGAAGCCAAAACGGTGTCTATGCAATGGCAACTCAAAGCCAAAGAGCGCGTAGAAGCGGAAACTCATATCAATAATGTTATTGGGGAACTTGGCCTATCTTCCCCCAATCAGGGGTAACGGGGCATGTTGCGTATCTTTTTCTTTTTGTTGCTGGTTTTACTACTCGGCTTTGGGTTCTCATGGTTTGCTGATCGTCCAGGTGATGTCGCCTTACAATGGCAAGGGAACCAGTACGAAACCAGTTTGATGGTTGTCCTTGTGGCCCTAGTTGCTTTGGTGGCGGCCATCATGATTTTATGGTGGTTGGCGAATACCATTCTGGATTCGCCCCGTATTATGCAACGGTTCTTCAAGGCAAGAAAACAAGATCGTGGGTATAAAGCACTTTCGCGGGGTTTGATTGCTGCCAATTCTGGCGATGCAGTTGGAGCCAGAAAATTTACTAAAGAAAGCGTGAAGCTTCTTGGTCATGAGCCGCTTGTAGATTTACTGGATGCCCAGTCTTGTCTTTTGGAAGGCAATCGTGATGAAGCTCGTAAACGTTTCGAAACCATGCTGGAAGATGATGAAACACGGCTTGTTGCGTTGCGTGGTCTTTATGTAGAGGCGGAACGTCAGGGAGCCGGCGAAGCTGCGCGCCATTACGCTCAAGAGGCTAACAAAGAAGCACCTTCACTTGCATGGGCTGGAAATGCAAAGCTGCGGTTTGCCTCAATGGACGGTGATTGGGAGGCTGCATTGGCAACCCTTGAGGCCAATAAATCAGCGGGCTTGATCGATAAAGATGCTGCCAAAAGACAGCGGGCGGTGTTGTTAACAGCGCAGGCAATGTCAGAAGAGCCTGCTGATCCGGTTAAAGCGGCAAAACTGGCTAAGGAGGCTCATAAACTTGCGCCTGATCTGGTTCCAGCTGCAATCATTGGTGCGAAGGCTCTGGCGAGGAATAGCGATATTGGTCGTGCGTCGGGAATGCTTGAGGCAGTGTGGAAGAAAGAGCCACATCCAGAATTGGCTCAGGCATATATCCATATCAGAATGGGCGATTCTGCAGCGGATAGGTTGAAGCGGGCGAAGAAACTTGCTGCCATGAAGGCTAATCATCCTGAGGGCAATTTCATCATCGCTGAGGCAGCTATTGATGTGCAGGATTGGAAGCTCGCCCGTGAAACAATGGTGCCAGTGCTAAATACTGCGCCGACTGAAAGAGCCTGTTTAATCATGGCCGACATTGAAGAGGGGCAATCGGGTGATCAAGGTAGAATGCGCGATTGGCTTTCCCGTGCAGTTAGAGCGCCTAAAGATGCAGCATGGACTGCCGATGGTCATGTATCAGAAAACTGGTTGCCGATTTCACCTATTAGCGGAAAACTGGATGCTTTCGAATGGAAGCGACCAGTTGAACAACTAGGCGGGCCACAAGTTGCTGTTCTTGATAGCGATGGGTTGGACGACCTTATTAGTGAACCGAAAAAGGCACCTGTTAAAGCTAAAGCTCCAAAGTCTATCGAGAGAGAACCAGATGCTAAACCAGTTGGTGCTGGTGCCAAAGGATTTGCAGCCTCTGCGCCGAATACTTCGGATAAGGCGCCGCAAATTGAGACTGTTGAAACTCCAGAGAAGTCGGCACCTGTTGACGAGAATGAAGACGTAGAAGAGATTGATGAGAAGATTGCTGAAGCTGCGGTGATTGAGGCTGAGAATGTTGTTGTCGGTGATAAGCCGGCTACTGAAGACAAGACGGTAACGGAAGAGGTTGCTTCAGAAGAAAAGCCCGAACCAAGTGTTGCTGAAAAGCCTAAGGCAAAACAATCAAGCAGCAATGTCACAGAGAAAGGTCATCAAAAAAAGGAAGACCTATTTCCGCTTGACCGCAGGCCGGATGACCCCGGCGTTCGTGATGGGGACGGCCCGAAAAAGCCGAAACGGTTTGGTCTTTTCTAAGGGGTATTTAAAATGGCTTCGGGCATTGAAATGTCGATTCCCGAGGTCTTTTCACAAGAATGTTTTTTCACATTCTTATTCACTCACATAGGCTTTACCTATTCCAAACACCACGTTACATCTTTTCCATGCTTGATGTTTTGAAATCCATTTTTTCTGATTCTCCTGATGCAGTGCTGAAAGACGCATCTTTTGGGCCTGAAGATAGGCGGTTGGCTGAAGCTGCTCTCATGTTCCATGTGATTGCAGCAGATGGCGAAATTCGGCCGGAAGAGCGTGATAAAATGCTGGAGATTTTGTCTCGGCAATATGAATTCTCTAGCGAAGAAATGACCGAAATATTTGATGCTGCTGCTGAAGCTGACAGCGAATCGGTTGATCTTTATCGCTTCACTTCTGTGCTAAAGAAGGCGTTGGATCGTGATCAACGCATCGCAATTATTGAGCGTCTTTGGGAAGTGGTTTTTGCCGACGGTAAAATGCATGAGTTTGAAGACAATGTTGTATGGCGAATTGCCCAATTGATGGAAGTTGAAACCGTTGATCGGGTTGCCATGAAACAACGGGTTCGTGCGGGTTTGAGACTACAAGAAAGCTCTTGAGGAAAATTGAAGCTATCAATTTAATGGGGAAGTTTTGAAGTCCAATTCTGCAAAGCCAAAGATTCTAGCCGTGCTTCATCAAGAGACATCATCTTGCGGTCGTCTTGGCATGATGTTGCAAGCGATGGGATATGAGATTGATCCTTGCCGACCTCCTTTGGGAGAAGAACTTCCCGAAACGTTGGAAAACCATGCGGGTGTGGTGATGTTTGGTGGACCTATGAGCGCCAATGACAATGAAGAATATGTCAAACGCGAGATTGACTGGATAGCCACGCCATTGAAGGAGGATAAGCCCTTTTTAGGAATTTGTCTTGGTGCCCAAATGCTTTCGAAGCAGTTAGGTGGCTCGGTTCAAAGCAACAAGGATGAATTTGCTGAAATTGGCTATTATCCGTTATTGCCAACTGAATCTGGCAAGGATTTGATGGATTGGCCGTCAATGGTGTACCAATGGCATAGGGAAGGCTTTACCTTGCCAAGTGGTGCTGAACTTCTTGCAACTGGGCACGAATATGAAAATCAGGCCATGCGGGTTGGTGAGAACGCTTATGGTGTGCAATTCCATGCAGAACTGACCTTCGCAATGGTGTATCGCTGGACGGTCAAAGGGGCGCATCGTTTTGAGCTGAATGGCGCACAAACAAGACGCGAACACATTGCCGGGCGTTTACAGCATGATCAACAGACTAAGCTTTGGCTTGATAATTTTCTGAACCAATGGGTTGGGCCGGCCAAACAGATAACCGAATAGAATAGTTCGGGGCTTCAAGTCGCGGCTATGGCAGATTAAATCAATGGAAAGCCGGAACCAGATCGGCGTTATGTTAGGAATTTTTGATGGTTGCACTTTTTTGGCTGATTAACACGATTTTGGACATGGCTTGGTGGTTGATCATCCTCAGCGTGGTGTTTTCCTGGCTCTATGCGTTTAATGTCGTCAACTCTTCCAATCAGTTTATCTCGCAGGTTGGCAGCTTTTTGTATCAAGTAACCGAGCCCATGTACCGCCCAATACGCAGGATTTTGCCTAATTTAGGAACACTGGACTTGTCGCCAATTATCGTCTTGCTAGGGATTACCTTTTTACAGATTTTCATTAGAACAAGCGTTGCGCCAGCTTTTGGTGTGATGGCCTATTAAGGCCCAACTTACTTTTTTACTCTGGCAATGGCGTCCATAATCATTTTTTGGGCTTCGGCCTTGTCGCGCCAACCACCAATCTTGACCCATTTTCCTGGCTCAAGATCTTTGTAATGCTCAAAGAAATGCTCAATCTGCTGCAGTGTAATTTGCGGCAGATCTGAATATTCATTTACGCTATCAAATCGGGCAGATACTTTATGTGAGGGAACAGCGATCACTTTTTCGTCTTGGCCACCATCATCTTCCATCACCAAAACGCCAATTGGGCGTACATTGATAACACAACCAGGTACCAAAGGTCTGGTGTTACAAATAAGAACATCGATTGGGTCTCCATCGAGGGAAAGGGTGTGGGGCACAAAGCCGTAATTGCCGGGATATGTCATGGGCGTATATAAGAAGCGATCCACAACCAGTGTTCCTGCGTCCTTGTCCAGCTCATACTTAATCGGATGGCCCCCGACAGGAACTTCCACAATGACATTGATATCTTCTGGAGGATTATTACCGATTGTGATTGCATCTATACGCATGATTGTTCCTCAATTATTTTTGGTGTTGCATACCAGTTAATTGGCCTCATGCAATTGGCAATTGGTCGCTATGGTGCCAAATTGATCGCGGGCACTATAAATTGAGAGGATAAATCATGTTGAAAAGACTTTTGATTTTGAGTGCTTTGTTTTGCCTGTCAGTGAGCTTGAGCATGGTGTTGGTTAAAAGTGTTCAGGCTGAAACTATTAGCAGCATTTACAGTAAACTTGATTATGAAAATGGTTGTGTTTGGGATGCTGCCGAATCTGAAGAAGAAGCTCAAATGGGCGGGAGCGCAGTTTGTGAGGGCATTGATGGAAATCCGGTCTATTTCGCAGAAGGTGATTTACGTCAGTTCACCGCTTATGGTTCCGTTGAAGATCCGATGATGTTTCCCAATGGCTTTAGTGAGTGGAACTCAGTTCATAATACGATCGAATGGCGCTTGGCTAATGGCAAGCCCTTTGCAACCATACATCGATGGTTCCTAGACAATATTGATCCACAAACGGGGTCGGCTGAACCTGCCTTGCGTGGGCAAGTTTTGGCTATATCAACCGTAGGTGAGCGCGAAGCGCCTGCAGGAAAACAAGTCTCTTGTGCTGCAGGATATGTTGATGCCTTGGCCAATAAAGACGCTAATCTATTAGCTCGTGAAGTTGCAGATACAGTAGGGCGGTATTTTTTATGCGGTAAAGATAGGCCGCGTTTTCATGGGAATCGAGGGAACCGTTCTGGCACTCCGAATGACCTGGAATAAATTCGAAAAGAGAGCTTTAGTATCCTAAACGCAAATACAAAGGACTTTTGCCGATTGTATGTTGCGCCTATATCCGCGCAAGTGATAAAGGACGAGCAAGCAACTGGCTCTGCTGGGTCATTTGAAAAGTTCGTTTTGCTGAGAATTTGATTGAGAGGCATCCATGAATAAGATTTATCCAAACGCCAAAGCTGCATTGGACGGCGTATTGTTCGATGGCATGTTTATAGCCTCAGGTGGCTTCGGTCTTTGCGGCATCCCAGAATTGCTTTTGCAGGCCATCAAAGAGGCAGGCACAAAAGAACTGACCTTTGCTTCAAACAATGCAGGAATCGACGATTTTGGTATCGGTATTTTGCTGCAGACTAAACAGGTGAAGAAGATGATCTCTTCTTACGTTGGTGAGAATGCTGAATTCATGCGCCAATATCTTTCAGGCGAACTGGAGTTGGAGTTTAATCCGCAGGGTACTTTAGCCGAGCGTATGCGCGCAGGTGGCAGCGGGATTCCAGGATTTTATACCAAGACAGGCGTTGGAACGCTGATTGCCGAAGGTAAGGAACACAAGGATTTTGATGGCCAGACATATATACTGGAAAGAGGACTTGTAGCCGATTTGGCAATTGTCAAAGCCTGGAAAGCCGATGATACGGGTAATGTTGTTTTCAGAAAAACATCGCGCAATTTTAATCCTCCTGCCGCTATGTGCGGTAAAATATGTGTTGTTGAAGTGGAAGAAATTGTTCCTCGCGGGTCTCTTGAGCCCGATAGTATTCACCTACCGGGTATCTATGTGCATCGCATCATAGAGGGTAAACACGAGAACCGAATTGAACACCGCACTACCCGCAAACGTGAGGAGGTATAATCATGACGAATGAAAGCAAAGGTTGGGATCGCAACCAAATGGCCGCCAGAGCGGCTGAAGAGCTTGAAGATGGCATGTATGTTAATCTCGGCATTGGTATTCCCACGCTGGTTGCCAATTATGTGGGCGACAAAGATATAACGCTTCAATCAGAAAACGGCATGCTGGGTATGGGGCCATTTCCTTTTGAGGGAGATGAAGATCCAGACCTTATCAATGCTGGCAAGCAAACGATCACAGAACTATCGCGCACAAGCTATTTTGATAGCGCCATGAGCTTTGGTATGATCCGAGGTGGCAAGATTGCAGCAGCGATTTTGGGCGCAATGGAAGTTGCTGAAAATGGTGATCTGGCGAATTGGATGATCCCGGGCAAGCTGGTAAAAGGCATGGGCGGGGCTATGGATCTTGTGGCTGGCGTTGGCCGCGTTGTTGTGGTGATGGATCACACCAACAAGCATGGTGAATCCAAAGTTCTAAAGGCATGCACATTGCCATTGACAGGCAAAAATGTTGTGCACCGGATTATCACCAATCTCGGTGTTCTTGATGTAGTCGAAGGTGGCCTGAAAATTGTTGAGACGGCAGATGGCGTTACCGAAACAGAGCTAAGGGCAGCCACTGAGGCGACAATTGTCTAGTCTTTCAGTGTTTACTGCTCCGGCCTGATTTTTCTACAAGCCAGTGGCATTTAGTTTTGTCATATTATCACTCACGCTTCCTCGTACTTCAAAAGTCCGCTGGCCAGCCAGTTCTATCGTAGTTGTATCAGCGGAAGATCCATAGCTGACCAAAATGATCTGGCTTGCATTGATATAAATGTTTCTGTCGGAAGAGGTCTTTTGAAATTCACAAAAAATGGACATATGGATTCTCCGGTTAGGAGTTCACCTGTAGGCTGATTTGGTGGGAATGATAGGGCTCAATTGAAGAAAGGTTGAACTCTGGGAGTTTTCCAATGGCCCAGCAGTTTAGCGGATCAATCCCAAGCAAAAGCTAGTTTTTTCAAATCTTTGCCATCGAAGGTTTCTTTGCCCTGGGCTATCTGGCGGCCGCCCGCGTTTTGATAGAATTTGATGGCTGGCAGGTTTTCCGCCAATACCCAGACAACGGTGCCTTTAAGGCTTCTACGTTTCAACTCGCTCATGGCAGACAGGAACAGATGGGCGCCCAAGCCTACGCCTTGATATTCAGGCAACAGGTAAAGCTCATAGACCTCGCCGTCAAAAGGAAGGGTCTTCACGCGGTTTCGGCCGATAGTCGCGTAACCTACCAATTTACCTTTGATTTCCAGCACTAGAATAACTGTATGGCGATCTATCGCCGTTGCCCACCATGCCGCTCCACGGCGCTGAACCATGCGGTTCAAAGCTGTGTGAGGCACCATGCCGGAATAGGCATTTTGCCAAGACTGGTCGTGAACAGCGGCAATTGCCTCTGAATCTTCGCGTTTTGCCCGTCTTGTGTTGACCGTAAGTGTGCTCATGACTGAATCATAGGTTAATAAAGTGTTAACCCACAAGGGGGACTCTGAAAAAAACTAAAAATTGAACAAAAAACAACAGGCTGAGGAAATTTCATCCTACAGCCTGATTTATTGTGATTCAGTTTGGCACAGTTTTCACTGAAACCCTTCAAAGCGTCATTTATACCGTCATACCCATATTGGTCTGACAGCTTGCTGAAGCTTAAGAAGCCTTAGTTTTTGCGAATCGTTTACGATCGATTGGATCAAGATACAATTTGCGCAAACGGATGTTTTTCGGCGTAACTTCCATTAATTCATCATCCTGGATCCATGACAATGCCCGTTCCAGAGTCATGCGAATTGGTGGTGTCAGCTTGACCGCGTCATCTTTGCCAGATGCGCGCATATTGGTTAGCTTTTTGCCTTTCAATACGTTTACTTCCAGATCGTTGTCACGGTTATGAATGCCGATGATCATGCCCTGATAAACTTTTTCGCCGTTGTCGATAATAAATGGACCACGGTCTTCAAGGTTGAACATGGCGTAGGCGACAGATTCGCCCTGATCATGGGAAATTAGAACTCCCTGAACGCGTCCAGCGATTGCGCCTTTAAATGGTTGATAGTCATGGAACAGGCGGTTCATGATCGCTGTTCCGCGTGTATCGGTCATCAATTCAGACTGGTATCCAATAAGACCACGGGTTGGAGCATGAAACATCAGGCGGACACGGTTAGCTCCAGATGGGCGCAATTCGATCATTTCACCTTTGCGCTCTGACATTTTCTGAACAACTGTGCCTGAATATTCTTCATCAACATCGATGACGACTTCTTCCACTGGCTCAAGCTTTTCACCATTTTCGCCAGTTTGCATCACAACACGGGGGCGAGATACGGCTAGTTCAAAGCCCTCGCGGCGCATGGTCTCGATAAGAACAGCTAACTGCAATTCGCCGCGACCGGATACGTAAAACGAATCCTTGTCTTCGGCTTCTTCGATTTTGAGGGCAACATTGCCTTCCGCTTCTTTGTAAAGACGATCGCGGATTACACGGCTGGTAACCTTGTCGCCTTCTGTGCCGGCAAGCGGCGAATCGTTCACAATGAAAGACATTGTAACGGTAGGCGGATCAATTGGTTGGGCAATAAGAGGCGTATTAACAGCAGGGTCGCAAAACGTGTCGGCCACAGTGCCTTTGGACAGGCCAGCAATCGCGACGATATCTCCAGCATGTGCTTCATCAAGCGTGACCCGCTCAATGCCTCTAAAGGCAAGAATTTTAGAAATGCGGCCGGTCTCAATCAATTTTCCATCGCCGCCATGAAGCACTTTCACGGCTTGGTTTGGTTTGATCGAGCCTGAATTGATACGGCCAGTAATAATACGGCCAAGAAACGGATTTGCTTCCAAAATCGTACCGATCATGGTGAACGGGCCAGGATGGACCGTTGGCTCGGGTACATGCTCAAGGATCATGTCGAACAACGGAGCAAGTCTTGTGTCTTTTGGACCTTCGGGAGCATGGTTCATCCATCCATCACGGCCTGAACCATAAAGAATAGGGAAATCTAGCTGCTCATCTGTTGCATCCATATTGGCAAACAGGTCGAACACTTCGTTGATGACTTCATCAGCACGGGCATCGTGACGGTCAACCTTGTTGATCGCAACGATTGGACGAAGACCAACTTTCAAAGCCTTACCCACCACAAATTTGGTTTGGGGCATTGGGCCTTCAGCAGCATCAACCAACAGAACTGCGCCATCCACCATAGAAAGGATACGTTCTACTTCACCACCAAAATCCGCGTGGCCTGGCGTATCAACGATGTTGATGCGAACGCCCTTCCATTCAACTGATGTGGCCTTAGCCAGAATGGTGATCCCACGCTCTTTTTCGAGATCGTTGGAATCCATCATCCGCTCTTCGGTCTTCTGGTGACTTTCGAAAGTCGAAGACTGTTTCAGTAGTTCGTCAACAAGGGTAGTTTTGCCATGGTCAACATGGGCAATAATCGCAATATTGCGGAGGGTCATTTTTCTGGCCTTTTTCGGGAGGTGGGTGTTCATATTGCCAAACAGGCTTCACACCACGAATTCTGGCGGTTCCTTACAGGGTTTTTATCAGAAACGAAAGGGCGGGAATTTGGCTTTTTTAGTTTGTGTGAATGCATTAGGCTATATTTATGGGAATATTAAGCAATAAAGATTGTATCGGGGATTTTGTTTGGGGGCGCGATCCGCGCTTTGGCCATGCATTTGACTTCGCAATGATGGCTTTAATTGTCATTTCGATCTCCATAATGGCCATTGAAACACTTCCACAATTTCCCCAGGAATGGACAGGTGCGGTTCTGTTCTTTGATTGGGTTATCGTGGTTATTTTCACGGTGGAATATGGTTTGCGACTTTGGACCGTTCCAAATCGCCTGCGCTATGTGTTTAGTTTTTGGGGAATCATTGATCTGTTGGCCATTGCGCCGTTCTGGATCGGGCTGGTTTTCGGACTGCCGGGCGGGGAGGCTCTGTGGACCTTGCGCCTCCTGCGCATAGCAAAATTACTGCGCTTCATTGCTAATATGGAAACATTTCAACGGGCGTTCGAACTGGTTTGGCGCGAATTATTGGTTGTCTTTATGTTTGCGATCTTGGTCATGTTCTGTACCGCTGTTGGTATCTATATTTTTGAAAATGAGGCTCAGCCTGAAGCTTTTCCTTCCATACCGCATTCATTCTGGTTTGCGGTTACGACACTCACCACAGTTGGATATGGTGATATTTACCCTGTTACCGTTGGCGGTAAGATATTCACTTTTATCATTCTTATGATTGGCCTTGGTATCGTTGCGCTGCCCGCTGGCTTAATCGCTTCCGCGTTTACGCAAGCTCGGGAAGAAGAAAAAGAGCGCAAAAAAGCTTTGAAAAACGCACGCAGAGACACCCGCCGTTCCATGAAGGATGTTGAGGAATTATCGGAAGACCCTGACGGTTGAAAACCACTCCCCTATGTTTTTAACAAGAGGAATGGTAAATCAATTCTACGGATTTGTGTTATCCAGTCAATCCTCGACCTTCAAGCATGGCTTGGGTCGATGGCATTTTGCCTCGGAATGCTTTGTAGGTTTTTTCCGGATCAACGGAACCGCCAGCAGAATAAATGTGCTTTTTGAGTTTTTTGGCGATCTTTTTGTTAAATGGATCCCCTGTTTCCTTGAAAGCCTGAAATGCATCGGCATCCAGCACTTCAGACCACAGATAAGAATAATAACCTGCCGAATATCCATCGCCAGCAAACACATGGCCGAAATGGGGAGTGCGATGGCGCATGGTGATGGCGTCAGGCATTTCCAATGTTTTTAGTTTTTCAGTTTCAAATGCCATTGGGTCTTCAATCTTGCCAGCCGTATGATAGGCCATGTCGATGATGGCTGAAGAGGTGAATTCGACAGTTTGGAAACCGGAATTGAATGTTCCTGCAGCGAGTATCTTTTTGAGAAGATTCTTTGGAAGCGATTTTCCGGTCTTTCCATGCACAGCATATTTTGAAAGAATTTCAGGTACCATCAGCCAATGCTCATAGAGCTGTGATGGCAGTTCCACAAAATCGCGCGAGACAGATGTGCCTGACACGGAAGGATAGGTAACGTTCGACAAAATGCCGTGTAATCCGTGACCAAATTCATGAAACAAGGTACGGGCATCATCAAGCGATAGCAGGGCAGGATCGCCTTTAGCGAAATTCATCACGTTGTAAATGATCGGCATTTGGCCCTTTGTGCCATTTGCTGTCTTGAGCTTGTGTTGGCTTTGAAAGGCACTCATCCAAGCACCAGAGCGTTTGGAAGGGCGTGCAAAATAGTCACCCAGGAAGGTGGCAATTTGCTTACCGTTTTTGTCGTTCACAGAAAAACAGCGAACATCTGGGTGATAGGCTTTAATGCCCTTCTTTTCGACAATTTTGATGCCGAACAAGCGATTTGCCACATCAAAGCAAGCTGCAATGATGTTTTCCAATTGGAAATAAGGTTTGAGCTCTGTTTCAGAAAAAGCGAATTTCTCAGCGCGCAATTTTTCTGAATAATGACGCCAATCCCAAGGAGCCACCGGATGGTTTTTGCCCTCGGCTGAAACCAATTTTTGTAAGTCGGCTTCTTCCTCACCCGCGCGCTTGCGCGCTTTTTCCCATACGTCGTTGAGAAGCTCGTTCACAGCGCCGGGAGTTTTTGCCATCGTGTTGTCGAGCTTAAGGGCTGCATAATTTTCATAACCAAGCAGTTTGGCTTTTTCATCTCGTAATGTGAGTATGTCGGCCACAAGCTGGCGGTTGTCTGTGTCACTGCCATTTTCACCGCGTGATATCCAAGCCTTGAAAGCTTTCTCGCGCAATTCACGATCTTCGCTAAATGTCAGGAATGGTTCGATAATGGAACGGGAAAGAGTTACGGCGTATTTTCCTTTTGATCCTCGCTCGCTGGCAACAGCTGCCATGGATGCAGATAGAAAGTTTGGAATGCCTTGAAGCTGATTTTTGTCCAACAGCATTACCCAAGAGGCCTCATCGGCAAGCATGTTCTGGCCGAATTTAGTTCCCAGACCCGCCAACTGCTCGTTAATCTTCGCCAATTGTTTTTGCTGCTTGGTTGCGAGCTTAGCGCCAGATTTCACATAGCCTTTCCAATAACGCTCGAGAACGCGCATTTCTTCCGAGCTCAGACCAAGCTTCTTACGTTTTTGCCAAAGAGTATCAATACGCTCGAATAGCGGTTTATTCATTGATACCTTTGAGCCATAGCGGGAGAGTTTAGGCGACAATTCGCGCTCGAGTTTCTGGATCGTTTCATTTGTGTGTGCCCCGGCGCGATTCCAGAAGATAGCAGAAACACGCGATAGCGTATTCTCAGCCAGCTCAAGGGCGATAATTGTATTTTTGAATGTAGGCTTTGCCTTGTTCTTGGCGATCGCATCCATCTCCAATAGGCCTTCTTTGATACCAGCTTCAAAAGCAGGGCCAAAATCTTTGTCGGAGATCTTATTGAATTTGGGGAGGCCCAATTTACCGCCCCATTTTACTATTTCCGGATTGATTGAACGTGATTTTGATTTTGCCTTTGGCATAAAAATTTCCTAACTGGCATCGCTGAATAGAATGGATATGTATGGCGGGTCGGGCTTAGCTGCAAGACAGGCGACGTTAAAGTCTTATCTTGAAGGGCATTAAGAAGTTGAGATTTCCAAATGGCGATCTTTGATCATTTCGCGAACAGATTCCCAAAGAAGGGAGAAGGATTGAAACCCTTCCTCGGTAACTTCGTCCGTATCAAGAGCTCGCACCACGGTTTCCAAAATTCCAAAAAGCTCATTTTTCAATTCGCTTAGTTGAACTTTATCATTGCTGACTCTGGCTTGGTCGGCAATGTTCAGCAGCATGTAGTTGTAGCTATCCATGCGGTTCTTCTGACCGCTATTGAGTCGCGAGCGAAGGGCAAGTAAGCCAGAAAAGAGCATGGCCGCAATGGTGATCATCAAGGCAATTGGTTCAGCATTTTCTTGCAAGAAGGACGGTTGATCCCGATTGTAATATTGCTGGGAACCGGCATGAAGCGGGATGGACAAGCCTTCATCTACATTCGGCATTTGTATTGCTGATGCCAACGCGAAGCGTATGATCAGATCGAGGCGGTTTTCAAAAAGTATGTAGGTTAATTCGCGGATCAATTCAGGGTCAAGATCGGCACGGGTGACCAGTGTTCTGGTTACCGCTGTGGAAATTATATCACGGCGGGGAACGACTGGATTACCGCCAAAAGCCCCTTTTGGGATAGTGTCGCTGCGCAAGAATGGCCGCTTTACGGCAATCGCTGGTGCCTGATCAATTTCGATAAGTGTTAGGTCCTGGCCTTTTAAAACTGCGTCCTCATGCAAGTTCAAAAGTAGGCGGTCACGCAGAGATCGAACTGTAAAAATAGCATCCAGATTTCCTGCCAGAAACTCAGGCACGGCATCATTGATGTCCACTGCCTTCCATTTTACACCAGATAGTGACAGATCATAATGATCTCCAATCGCCCAAAAAGAACGGAATTCATC
Source organism: Nitratireductor sp. (assembly GCA_017854535.1). GTDB lineage: Bacteria > Pseudomonadota > Alphaproteobacteria > Rhizobiales > Rhizobiaceae > Salaquimonas. The sequence continues at coordinate 56,623 of JAFMHL010000002.1, read as the reverse complement.
AGTCCCAAAGGGAGGGATTGCAACCCGCTTTCCATCAAGATCCCGAACAGAAAAATAGCCATTATCTGCCTTAGAGATGATCTGAAAGAAATCGGGAAAGAGTTCAGCAATCATGCGAATATTGGCAACTACAGGTGCATCTGAGCGTATGGTAGCTAGGTCAATTGAGATCGTTTCCCCGTCATCGCTTTCTTTTTCGTTATTGTTGGAGACCTCAGGAATGACAATTCCCATGTCTTTCATTGCAAGTTTTTTTATTTCGCGAATTTCCCCGTTTGGATCGATAGCGGTATTTTGTTCAACCAGCTTTTTGAAGCCTGGGTTTAAAAGAGCTATATTTTGACTAGAATCTTTGGTGGCAATTACTTTTATTCGCAGAATATCCGATTGCCGCTCGATGACGTCAGCAATCTCTTTCATCAGCTCATAGGAGTCAGAACGATAGGGCCCTGCGGCCACATTTAATGTCACAATTGGCCGTTCACGGTTTAGATATAAGTAAGCTGCGACAGCAGCTATGATTAATACTGCTATAAAAATTAAAGCCCAAATAAAGTTACGTCTTCTTTTGACGGATGCCTTATTTGCCCCAACAGGCATGCGTTGGTTTGCGGATGAGGTAGCGGTTTTGGCCGATATTTCATTGTTGTCCATAGAACCCAACCCGATTTGGCGGTGAAAACGCAGTTGGCGCCCTTAAATTACTGCATTTTGGCTAGCTTTACTGCACGTAAATTTCAATTAGAAATTGACCGAAACACAGGACATTATTTGTTTTGGGAAAGGGTTCTGTAGTCGGTTTTTGTGATTCTCGAGAGAAAAGGTTCCAATATCTGATAGATAGGAGCGACTTTCTTTAAAACTTTGTCGGGTCTGCCGGAGCCTTTTTTGGCGATTACCAAGTCAAGTTCATTGGCCAGCAGGATATGACAAAGTGCAGATCGCTCACTGTGATTGATCGATATCTTTGTGCCAGCGAACCGGTTTTCGATCTCGCTCAAATCTGGTTGCTGTAGAAACGCTTCACGGCGCATGGCACCAAATAGAAAACTGATTTGCTCAGCTTCGTTTCCTATCGTAGCCTGAACTTTCGGTCGATCAAGTGGGCCAAGGCAGGCAGTATCAAATGCATCAGTGCCGTATAAAGAATGGCATAATCCGCCGATGCAAATTGCCTCTGGCTGTTGCCAGTCATTCAAAATTTTCCAGGTTGCGACAAGATGCGCAGAAAGCGAGCGGCCCGCATGGTGCGGCGTTTGGGTTGCGCCGACTTCAGCCAGAAATGCTATTATCGATGCGGGCGGCTCTTGGTTTTTCACCGTGCAGGTTATCCCTTGCGGTTACGCGCTGCCAATGTGCGCAGGCGAAGTGCATTAAGCTTGATGAAGCCGTGGGCGTCTTTCTGATCATATGCGCCCTGATCGTCTTCAAACGTAACCAGTGCTTCAGAGTATAGCGATTTTTCGCTTTCGCGGCCTGTCACGATCACATTGCCTTTGTACAATTTAAGGCGAACTTTGCCATCCACATGTTCTTGAGAAAGGTCGACTGCCGCCTGGATCATATGACGCTCAGGCGAGAACCAGAAACCGTTATAGATCAGTTCGGCATATCTTGGCATCAGATCGTCTTTTAGATGGGCTGCACCACGATCAAGCGTAATGGACTCCATGGCTCTATGGGCAGTAAGCAAAATTGTGCCACCGGGAGTTTCATAAACGCCGCGGGACTTCATGCCGACAAAACGGTTTTCCACAAGGTCCAAGCGGCCAATGCCATTGTCACGGCCAAGATCGTTGAGTTGTGCAAATAGGGTTGCCGGGCTCATGCGTTTGCCATTGATGGCAATCGGATCACCTTTAGAAAACTCGATTTCGATTTCCGTTGCTACATCCGGTGCATCCATAGGCGATACGGTGCGCATGTGCACAAATTCAGGAGCTTCCACCCAAGGGTCTTCAAGCACTTTGCCTTCAGAAGATGAGTGCAACAAATTTGCGTCGACGGAGAAGGGCGCATCGCCGCGTTTGTCTTTTGGAACGGGGATTTGATGTTGTTCGGCAAAGTTGATCAAATCTGTACGGGACTTGAAGCTCCAGTCGCGCCAAGGGGCAATGACTTTGATATCAGGGTTCAAGGCATAGGCGGAAAGTTCGAAACGAACCTGATCATTGCCTTTACCTGTGGCGCCATGGGCAATTGCGTCTGCGCCAGTCTCAGCTGCGATCTCAACCAGACGTTTGGAAATCAACGGACGGGCAATGGAAGTCCCGAGAAGGTAGACACCTTCATAAACCGCATTGGCCCTGAACATGGGAAAGACGAAATCTGAAACGAATTCTTCGCGGACATCTTCAATATAGATTTCCTTGATGCCCATCATTTCCGCTTTTTTGCGGGCTGGCTCAAGTTCATCGCCTTGGCCAAGATCGGCAGTAAAGGTAACAACTTCACAATCAAGATCAGTCTGCAACCATTTCAAAATGATTGAGGTGTCAAGGCCGCCGGAATAGGCGAGAACTACTTTTTTTGCTTTTGGAAGGCTCATAATTTTATCTTTTCGTTTGGGAGGATGCGCGTTTGGGCGCAATTTAGCCAGAACCGCTTGGGGCGCAAGGGGGCAGGGCAAAAATCATCAAATAATGGCTGGATGGTCAAACATATAACTGATAATTCTTGGCTTCTAAAATGGGGTGATCAGATGAGCTTTATACCCGAAACGCATTTACTCTTGGCCTATTTGGTGGGCGTGTTTGTTATCGCAATCACGCCAGGGCCGGATATGACGTTTTTTCTTGGTAAAACCATTGCCAAGGGCGTTCCGGCTGGCTTGACTGCAATGGCAGGCGCTAGCAGCGGGGTGCTGGTTCATGCAACGCTGGTTGCCTTCGGGCTATCAGCCTTGATTGTAGCCTCGCCGAAACTCTTTCTGGCAGTCAAGATTGCAGGCGCAGTTTACCTGCTTTGGTTGGCAATTGATGCAATTCGTAACGGATCAACGTTTCGCTTTGAGAAAACGAAAGTGAAAGATCGCAGTTTGTTGAATATTTGGATGCAAGGTGTTGCGATCAATTTGTTGAATCCAAAAGTGATCTTGTTTTTCATGACGTTCTTACCGCAATTTGTTTCTGTTGATGACCCCAATGTTCGTGGCAAGCTCCTGTTTCTGGGTGTTGTATTTGCAGTTGTGGCTTATGTCGTTATGGTGCCGATGATTCTTGCTGCCAGCAAACTGACCGGTTGGCTTAAAGCAAACCCGACGGCAACACGAGTGATCGACTATGTGTTTGCTAGTGTGTTTGGTGCTTTTGCGGTCAGGATATTGTTTACCGAGCGGGGCTAGCAGTAACGTCTGCACCAAAAGTCAACTTGTTGCCAAAAGGATCAGTAATGCCAAGCTCTCGAATGCCCCAAGACTGATTTACGGCAGGCACATTTATGATCAAATCAGTTCTATTCTTGATCCGTTCATACAACGCATCAACCTCTTGAGGATCATCATAGTAAACATAAGCCATTTTTCCGCTGCCTTGGCTGGCGGGAAAAGAAGTTAGATGAAGGTGGTTGTCGTTTAAGGCTATAGTGACATAGGCAGGATCGTTTAGATTTTCATCGGGTTGATAACGGGCGACGAAGTTAAAACCCAAAGCCTCAACATAAAATTTTGTTGCCTTTAAACTGTCATCGCAACTGAAAATTGGAACAATCATGATTGCACCGTTGATTTTGTTTCTAACCAGTTACCAGCGCTGCGCCCAGCGATCAGCCAATAGAAAAACCCGCCAATAAAACCTGTCGCTAAAAGAACCACTAAAGTTCCGTCGGAGGGCAGGCCCTCAAGGTCAGCAGCAAAAACCGTTAGGCCTGTTACCAGCGCAACGAGGCCGCCCAACACCAGATTGATCGTCATCGACTGCCAGCGCATCAGTTCCGCGATGGCTATTGCAATGGTTGTAGGCATTGCCGCCAATCCGGCCACATAGAAACTGGAGAAGAAGCCGATGATGATCACCAGCGCTGTTCCTAAGTCACCCATTTCCTCGGCAACATAGGGATCACCGTTAAACGTCAAGCTCAAATCAGCGAAAAACGCGTTGAAGGCATCATTGAAAATCCCAAAGGAGAGAAAGATGCTCGAAGCCAGCATGGCGACCAGCAAGCCGAAGAAGATGGCGATCAGCCTAACGATGAAATGACCGATGAGCTGCATTTACTCTCCATGTCCAGCGATCATCATCGCTTCGTAAGCGAGTTTTTCCAATTCATCGCGATCTTTTTTCTTCATCCGTTCAGACTCGGATTTCAACTGGCCACAGGCGGCAAGAATATCGCTGCCACGGGGCGTGCGGATAGGAGACGCATAGCCATTGTCATTGATGAAGTCGGCGAATTTTTCGATCTGTTCCCAGCTGGAGCATTCATAGTCAGAGCCCGGCCATTTATTGAACGGGATCAAATTGATCTTGGCTGGAATGCCTTTCAATAAGCGAACCAGTTCTTTTGCATCGGCAAGACTATCGTTAACCCCTTTAAGCATCACATATTCGAAGGTGATGCGGCGGGCATTGGTTGCGCCTGGATAATTGCGGCAGGCATCCAGCAATTCAGCCAGCGGGTATTTCTTATTGATCGGCACCAACACATCGCGCAATTCGTCATTCACCGCGTGGAGCGAGATTGCTAATGCACAACCGATGTCTTCGCCGGTTTTTTGAATGAATGGCACAACGCCTGAGGTCGAAAGCGTTATGCGACGCTTCGAAAGGGCAATGCCATCGCTGTCAGAAGCGATCAAAAGCGCATCTTTGACATTTTCGAAATTATATAATGGCTCGCCCATGCCCATCATCACGATGTTGGAAACTTTACGCCCTTCGGATGGCACAATCGCCCCCATGGGCGTGTCTTTGTCCGGCCAGTCTCCAAGACGATCTCTAGCCACCAATAACTGAGCAAGAACTTCTTCCGAGGTCAAATTACGCACTAATTTCTGCGTGCCGGTATGGCAGAAGGTGCAAGTGAGGGTGCAGCCGACTTGTGAAGAAATGCAGAGTGTTCCGCGTCCTTCTTCTGGGATATAAACCGTTTCGATATCAACGGGCTTGCCAGCGCCGCGCGGCGGAAATCGCATCAGCCATTTGCGGGTGCCATCATTGGAGATTTGTTCCTCAATGATTTCAGGGCGGGCTATCGAGAATTTTGTGGCAAGGTCAGTGCGTAATTCCTTGCCGATATTGCTCATGGAAGCAAAATCAGAGACGCCTCTGATATAAAGCCAATGCCAGATTTGTGAGGCGCGCATACGGGCTTGTTTTTCAGGAATTCCTGCTTCTACCAAGGCTTGCGCCAATTTGGGACGCGTTAAACCCACCAGCGGCTTCTTGCTGTCATCCATGCCTGTGAGACCTGAAATCAAGGGTGATTTCGGGCGCGTGTCAGGGTTGGTCATGTCGATTGAAACAGCCATAGCGTTTTCCCAAAAAAAATAATTGCGATGCGTTTATCACGAAGCAACAAAAAAAGCACTTGTTTGGACGCAAGAAAAAACCGGACTTTCAGCGCAACTGAAAATCCGGTTTAAATATTTCGATATGCCTGATTACTTACAGGAGCTGATATCGCTGATAGATGCGGTTACACCTGAAAGAGAATAGTTATAGCTTGTCTGTGTGCCACGGCGCGATGCAGCCGCAACACTCATTTTTGCTCCAGCTTTCATCGCTGCCACAACTGCAGCTTCTTCGGCCGGATTTTCAAGCCAAGCATTTTGTCCCTTGGTGAACATGGAAAATTTCTTTCCATCTACATCGAGAACCACTTTGCTGTTTTCCTGAAACGGATATCCAGCGGTAAACTGTGGCTCGAGGCGAACATTTTGGCCCGGATGCTGGGCAAGCATGAAGAACACATCCCCATGATCAACGGCACGACCGCCGATTTCAGAAGGACTTTTTTGTGTAGGAATAGAGAGCACATAGCAAACCTTGCCATCGCTGCCTTGATAACTGAACGATCCCCAAGCACTGTTTTGCTTGATTTGTGTTGGTGCCTGCGCTGCAGCGATATCAACGGAGAATGTTGTTGCGGCGAGGGTTATTGCCAGCCCCATCAAGGGTGCCGCAAGGGTTTTGGCGGATAGTATTTTCATCATCTTGCGTCATTTCCTGGTTGTTATTGGCCCTTTGTGTATCCCTTGATACCGTTGGAGCCGGTCATTTTGCATTCTGTTATCGGGTTCCAAAACCTATTGGTCACCCAACAACTGGTTTAAATTTTTATTGCTGACGCTATCAAGCAGCGTTCAACTCCCTTTGAACATGCTTTAATTTCCCTTACCAAAGCGTGAACAATTTTAAAAAATGTCAAAAAAACCACTGTTTTTTGCGATAACTCTGCGGAAATCATCAAAACCAGAAAAATTAGGCGAGATTTTGGCTAACCAAGTAATGCTTGATTTTTGTCAGTCTTTTTTGAGGCGCCGGTCTTCCAAGCCATCTACCGTGCGGGTGCGGCCTTTGTCGCCATCCATGCGTTTTCCGCCTTCAAACCAAGGTTTTCCGTAGACGGGTTCAGGCCGTCCCATTTTAGGGCCGCCCACATGGACTGGCCGCTCAGCAAATCGGCCTAGGGAGATCATCCGGTCATACATGATGACAGCGCCAGCCATGGCAAGGTTGACGCAGATATGGATGGGAATTTTGACAACAAACTCGCAGCGGGAAACCATTTCTGGCGAAAGGGATCCCCCTTCTGGCCCCAGCACATAAGCCGCCTTTGAAGGATGGCGAAAACTTGGAAGCTCAATAGCGTCTTCTGTCAGTTCCATGCCAATCAGTCGGCAATCGTTTGGCAGGACCAAATCGCCTGGAGCATCATAATTGTACCATGGCATATGCTCGCTAGATGCTGCCGTGTCAGATTTTGGTTTTTGAATGCGTTTTCCCGGCGAAACGGTAAAAACAAAACTGGCACCAAACCCATGGGCAGATCGTGACAAATTGCCAAAGTTCATAGGTTTGGAAACGCCTTCAACGCCGATGCCAAAATACCCTCTTGGGGCTTTTGAACCCATGTTTGAGACGATGACCATGGTTTGGTTTCCTGCATTGCTAAGCTGTTTCGCTGTCAGGCTTTTCGGACATCTCTTTCAGGCTTGCAAGTTTGGAACGGGCCAAATCTGTGTGTTTTTCTTGGATATTGCCTCTTATCGATGCAATTACCGCGCCCAAGACCGCCATATCGTCGGTAAAGCCGAAGCCGATGATAAAATCTGGAATGGTATCGAGCGGCAGCACGAAATAGGCAAGGGCTGCCAAAAGGATGGCTCTTACACGGGTTGGGGTGTTGGGATCGAGGGCGCAATAATATGACGCCACCAACTCCTCCACAAAGGGAACTTTGTCGGCTGCCTTTGCCATTGTTTTCCAAAAGCTGCTGCGCACCTTTGTTTCGTTGGCCTTTGCTTTTTCTTCGGCTCCAGAGAGGATTTCTCCCTCAAGGATCTTGTTTTTAATAGCGGTCATATTGCCCTCCTAGCCATAATATGTTGAGCTATGCGGCTTCCTGCAATATTGTTGGCTCAAATCAGGCGGCATTGGCATCCATGAATTCAGCCATTTTAACATCCAAGGCAGTAATGCCTTTGGCATCGTGGGTGGTCAAAATTACCTCAACTCTATTGTAGACATTGGACCACTCTGGATGGTGAGCGATTTTTTCAGCTAACATTGCGACTTTTGTCATAAAAGCGAACGCTGCGTTGAAGTTTGGAAATTTGAACTGACGAATAATGGCGTCTCGGTCCTCAACCATTTTCCATTCAGGCAGCTTTGCCAATGCTACTATGCGCTCTTCTTGGGTTAGCTTATCTGCCAATTATTTGCTCCTTGCTTATCTAATCATTTGGTTTTGTAACGGGTAGTGGGCCTCAGTGACATAGGGGCCACCGCCAATGGAATCTTTTGAGGACATCAGTACAAGTTCATGCGACACAAATGGGGCGGAATAAAATCCGCCACGAGCGGTGATGAAACCTGCCAGCTCTAGCGGCGTTGTTCCTTTTAAGCGAGCCAGGGTGATGTGAGGTAAGAATTTTCTCTTGTCTGGGGTGATGCCAAGCTGCTTTGCCATCCATTCAATTTCACTGTGCAGTTCATTCAATGACGTGTTGGATTTGATGTGGGCGATCAATGCGCGGGGTTTGCTTTTGCCAAAAATGTCAAGGCGGTCAACTTCAAGGGTCAGTTCAGGCTGCGTTATTCGAGATAGGGAAAGGGCGATATCATTGGCGGTTTCTCGGTTCATATCCCCAAAAAAGCCAAGCGTAATATGATAGTCACCAGGTTCAATCCAACGCGCGCCCGATAGCCCGCCTTTGATCATGGATAGTTGAAGACTAAGACTTCCTGGAATTTTAAGAGCGCAAAATAGCCTCGGCACTTTTTACCCCCCACTATCCGCCTATTGTTTTAACGTTGCGAGAAACTGCTCCACGACAGGAAAGAAATTATTGGCAATTACCTTTGACCCTTCAGGGTTTGGATGAATGCCGTCGCTTTGGTTGAGCGCTGGATCTGCCGCTACGCCTTCCAATATAAAGTCGTAAAATAGTAAATCATGTTTTTCAGCCAATTTCGGGTAGATGTTATTGAAGGCGGTTTCATATTGGTCTCCCATATTAGGGGGAGATCGCATGCCGGTAAGCAATACGGGGATGCCGCGATTTTTCAATTGAGTGATGATCTTATCCAAGTTTTTCTCAGCCTGCTCCACTGGAATGCCGCGCAGAGCGTCATTCGCGCCAAGCTCTAAGACGACACCATCAACACTATCAGGAATCGACCAAGCAAGGCGAGCCAAACCGCCCGTGGTCGTATCACCAGAAACGCCGGCATTTATCAAATTGATGCTTGTTCCCTTTTCCTGAAGTTTTTGAGCAATGAGTTCTGGAAAGGCTTCACCGGGATTCAAGCCATAGCCGGCGGTAATACTATCGCCGAGAAAGGCGATTTCAAGTTGGTCCGGCTTCGTGTCTGCCCTAGCAAGATGGGTGAGCGACATTAGCATGCAGCCAATCAGAAGCAATTTTGAAATGCCAATAGATGCTTTCATTACAAGATTTTCACGTGACATGGGGCTTCTCAATTTGCAGGGTGTTCATTAGTTAACTTAAAATCATATAGATGTTTGATATCGGGTAAGGAGAACCCATATTCAAGTGCAGCGTATTTCAAGTTTGTAACCCTTCATCCACCCAATAGCCAGTTTTCGCATTTTGTGAACTTTTTTGGCTTTCAATAAACCTATAAGAATTATGGAGCCGTCGTGGCCAACAAAGACATTAACAAAAACTCAAATCCATCCACTCCGGCAATTCATCTTAGAGATGTGCATTTGACCCTTGGTAGTGGCGCTTCAAAAGTTCACGTTCTCAAGGGCATTGATCTGGATGTACCCCTGGGCCAGTCGGTTGGTATTGTGGGTCCTTCAGGATCAGGCAAGTCCACGCTGTTGATGGTTTTGGGCGGATTGGAACGCGCTGACAGCGGCGTCGTTGAGGTCGCAGGTGAGGGGCTAACACAAAAATCTGAAGATGATCTTGCCAGATTTCGTGGACGCAATATTGGCATCGTGTTTCAGTCTTTTCATCTTATTCCAAATATGACGGCACTGGAAAATGTTGCAGTCCCTCTTGAATTGGCAGGTATGGACGATGCTTTTGATCGCGCTGCTGACGAATTGAAAGCTGTGGGTCTTGGTGAGCGCCTTGACCATTATCCTGGACAAATGTCTGGCGGTGAACAGCAAAGGGTAGCCATTGCACGCGCTTTAGCGCCATCACCCAAACTACTTGTTGCCGATGAGCCGACAGGCAATCTTGATAAACAAACGGGCGATCAAATCGCTGAACTCTTGTTTGCCAAACAAAAAGAACGCGGAACAACGCTGCTTTTGGTGACCCATGATCCCAAACTCGCGGCGCAATGTGACCGCATGGTTCGAGTTTCCTCTGGCCTTATTTTGTCTGAAGAGGAAAGCCGCAGCGTTGCAGGAAAGGCAGCCCAATGAGCGGCGCCTTGACTGAAGAGCAAGCGCCTTCTTCTTTGCGTCTTGCTATCCGCTTTGCGCTGCGCGAGCTTCGCGGTGGTTTGAGCGGGTTTTATATTTTTCTTGCCTGTATCGCTCTTGGGGTTGCGGCTATCTCAGGTGTTAACTCGGTTGCTCGTTCCATCACCCAAGGAATTGGTGAAGAAGGCCAAAAAATCCTTGGCGGCGATGTCGCTGTTTCCTTAGTGCAGCAAGATATTTCGGCAGAGCAACTACAATTTCTTGAAGGATATGGTTCTGTCAGTAAATCATCGACCTTACGTGCGATGGGTCGCTTGCCGGATGGCTCTGACCAAACTCTGATTGAATTGAAATCGGTAGATACGGCCTATCCATTGTTTGGAACGCTGGAGGGTGTAACTGGGTCAATGCCTGCTGATGCGTTGGGGGATGATCAAGTGCTGATTGAGGCGTTACTAGGCGAACGTTTAAAACTTGCTCCCGGTGACAAGCTGGTGGTTGGCACCAAAGAATTTCTCATAAAAGATGTTATAGCCGATGAGCCGGATAGGCTTGGGGAAAATTTTGGATTTGGTCCAAGGGTGTTGATCGGTGAGGCAGGATTGATATCTGCTGATCTTTTGAAGCCCGGATCTTTGATTACCAATGCTTGGAAGATTAAGCTGAATGATCCGTCTGCGGCTAATGTTTCCAAGTTTACCACTGAAGCAAAAGATGACTTTCCAAATGCAGGGTGGCGTATCAGATCGCGTGACAATGCCGCGCCAGCGCTTTCACGAAACATCGAGCGCTTTTCCGATTTTCTGACGCTGGTGGGGCTGACAGCTCTTATTGTTGGCGGGGTTGGTGTTGCCAATGCTGTACGAGCGTTTCTTGAAACCAAAAGGCCCGTGATCGCCACTTTTAAAAGCCTTGGCGCACCGGGAAATTTGGTTTTCCTAACCTATCTTTTTCAAATCTTGATCATTTCAGTTGGCGGTATCCTCATGGGCATGTGTCTTGGCGCATTGATGCCAGTTTTGGCTGGTTGGGCGCTTGAAGGTATTTTGCCCCTTCCTCAATCAAGTGCTGTTCAATGGGCTCCGTTATGGCTTGGGGCAGTTTATGGGGTTTTAACCGCTCTTGCTTTTGCCATCTGGCCTTTGGGTGTTGCCAGGGAAATTCCGGCGACTGATTTGTTCAGAGGACAAACAGAGGCAGGAAATTCGCGTTTACCTAAACTGGCCTATCTATTGGCGCTCGGGGTTTGCATTGTCTTGCTTATCGCATTGGCAATATATCTGTCTGAAAATCGGTTTATCGCAGTTGTCTTTATTGGGGCAATTGTTTTTGCCTTTATATTGCTGCGGATTGTGGCCCAGTTTATTCAATATCTTGCGAGAAAAGCGCCGCGCTTCAAGTCTGCGGGCTTGCGTATGGCGGTTGGTAATATCCACAGACCAGGTTCGCTAACGCCGTCAGTGGTTTTGTCACTGGGTCTTGGGCTGGCTCTGTTGGTAGCTTTGGCTTTGATCGACGGAAATTTGCGCCAGCAGGTTTCGGGCAATTTGCCTGAGCGGGCACCTGATTTCTTTTTTGTTGATATTCAAAACAACGAACAACAGGATTTTGAGGCCTTGCTTGCGGAAAATGCACCTGATGGAAAGATATTCTCTGTGCCTATGTTGCGGGGCAGAATCACATCTTTGAAAGGTATTCCATCTGATCAATATGCGATTGGTTCGGAAGGCGCATGGGTCTTACGCGGTGATCGCGGATTAACTTATGCCAAGAACATACCTGAGAATTCGACGTTAACTGAAGGGGAATGGTGGCCGGACAATTATGATGGTCCCCCGCTTGTGTCTTTTTCTGCTGAAGAAGCAGGAGAATTGGGCTTGTCTGTTGGTGATAGTGTCACTGTTAATGTACTTGGGCGCAATATCACTGCTGAAATCGCTTCGTTGAGGGCTGTTCAGTGGGAATCTTTGGCAATCAACTTCGTAATGGTGTTTTCCCCCAACACATTTGCTGGTGCACCACATTCGCTTTTGGCGACGCTCACCTTAGATGACAGCTTGTCAGTCGATGCTTTGGAGGAGCGTGATGGCGGGATAATTCGCGCGGTGGCTAAAACCTATCCAGCGGTTACCAGCGTTCGCGTCAAAGAAGCGCTGGATATGGTCAATAGCTTAATTGCACAACTGGCGACAGCTATTCGTGCGGCAGCTTCTGTTGCGCTTGTATCCTCTATTCTGGTTTTGGGCGGGGCTTTGGCCGCAGGAAACCGCGCGAGGGTGCATGATGCGGTTGTCTTAAAGACCCTTGGAGCCACAAGATGGCGTCTTGTGAGGTCCTTTATCTATGAATATGCCCTGTTAGGCGCTGCAACAGCGATCTTTGCTTTGCTAGCTGGCGGGGTTTCCGCATGGTTTGTTATTTCGCAAATCATGGAGTTTCCCTATAGTTTTCTTCCAAGTGTTGCCGCGGCAACCATTGGTGTTGCGCTGGTTTTGACCGTTGGTTTTGGATTAATTGGGACCTGGCGGATCCTTGGTCAGAAGGCAGCGCCTGTTTTAAGGGAACTTTAACCATAAAATCGACGTTTTGGGTTGTTATAAAAAATTTGATAAAATCGTACATGAAACCCTTGATTGCGATGAAATGAATCATCATATTCTTTTCAAACCATGAAAATCCATGCTGCCGAATAACCGGAGTGTATGGGCCACCTTAAGAGGAGACTGATACATGGCTGACTATAGAGACAACCCTTTCCGTCAGGGAACCGTTGCCGGAAGCGCGACGCAGGCGGATATTGATCAGGGCCTTCGCTCATATATGCTGCGGGTCTATAACTATATGGCATTGGCATTGGGTGTAACCGGTGTTGCTGCCCTTGGAACGGCTACCTATGCCGCCAATAACCCTGCATTCATGCAATTGATGTATGGCAGCCCGCTAAAATGGGTTGTGATGTTTGCCCCATTGGCGTTCGTTATGGTAATTTCCTTTGGCGTCAACAAGCTTAGCTATCCAGCGCTTCAAGCGACATTCTGGGCTTTTGCTGCGGTGATGGGTGTATCGATTTCTTCGATCTTCCTAGTTTATACTGGCGCATCCATTGTTCAGACGTTCTTCGTAACAGCTGCTTCATTCGGTGCGTTGAGCCTATACGGCTACACAACCAAGCGTAGCTTGTCTGGCATGGGCTCATTCCTAATGATGGGCTTGTTCGGTCTGATCATCGCAATGGTCGTGAACATTTTCTTGCAGTCTTCTGCAATGCAGTTTGTTATCTCTGTAATTGGTGTTCTGATCTTTGCAGGTCTTACAGCTTACGACACACAGCGCATCAAATCGATGTATGACTATGTGGCAAATGATGAAACCATGATGGGCCGCACGGCGATTATGGGTGCTTTGAGCCTATACCTCAACTTCATCAATATGTTCATGTTCCTACTTTCATTCCTCGGTAACCGCGAATAGTTTGAACGGACATTTATTATCAAGACGGCGCTTCATTGAGGCGCCGTTTTTTTTGGTAGCTCATAATTTATCGTCATCTCTGTGCTTGTCACAGAGATCCATTCCATTAAGCTAACTACAATTGAATGGTAGAATTGTTGGAATTGCGAAGAGCATAACTCTAAAATGCAGGAGTCCAGTTCCTAAACATTTCTGCCGAAAAAATAACGGTATGGATTCTTGTGACGAGCACGGGAATGACGATGCGAGGACCTATTTCGTCAATACAATAGAATTGAATTAGCATTCATCAGAACAGTATTTTCATGTCCTACACTATACGTCCCGCACAGGCCCAAGACTTCGACGCGATCACGCGCATTTATGCCGATGCGGTTGCCCATGGCACGGCAAGCTTTGAGCTGAATGTTCCTGACAAAGGAGAAATGCTTCGTCGTCATATGGCACTGGTTGATCAAGGCTATCCCTATATCGTTCTTGAAGATGACAGTGGTGTTCAGGGCTATGCCTATGTGGGACCCTATAGAGCCCGGCCAGCTTATCGATGGGTGGTTGAAAATTCTGTCTATCTCGATAGCAATGTGCGAGGAAATGGCTATGGCAAGGCTCTTCTGGTGGAATTGATCAATGCCTGTGAGAAGCTGGGGTTTCGCCAGATGATTGCCGTGATTGGCGATAGTGCCAATAAGCCCTCAATAGCTGTTCACAAGACCTGCGGCTTTCATCTGACTGGAACGCTTACCAATATGGGCTGGAAGCATGGGCATTGGCTCGACACAGTTTTGATGCAGCTTGCCTTGGGCGGTGATGGTCCTGCCGATATGGATAGCCTGCCCGGCAAGATGTTCGAGATGACTAAGACACCATAAGGGATCTTCATACGCTTAGTCAGCCTTGTCAGCCAACAGACTTTCAACAATCTCTCCAAACTGGTCGGTGTCAAAAGCCGGTAGGATCAAAGGATCAACATATCCGTCTTTTCTAGCGGCCAATACATATTCCATCATGGAAGCATTGTTAGGCATCTCGAACAGCTGGACAAAGTCATATTTTCCAAGGGTTGCGTAAAAGGCAAGCGATTTGCCACCGAGAGCGGCCACACGCTTTTCGCTGACTTTTCGTCGCGCCGGGCTTCCTTTTAAGTCTTCCAGACCTTTTTGGGTCAATCGCATGAGGGAAATGTAAAGCGCCATCAAACGCCCCGCGAAAGTTCATTGAGACTATTTATTGCTTCGGTAGTTGTTGTGAGCGCACCAAATATACCGCCTTCCACCAGCACCATTTTCAAAGCAGCCTCATGGATTTCATTATCTCCGGAGGCGCAAGCGTCCGATATTGTTATGCATTGATAGTTACGATCACATGCTGCACGGAGAGTTGAATGAACGCATACATCGGTTGTTACGCCAGAAAAAATCAGATGGGAAATATTGCGGGCATGTAAGACATGCTCCAATTCGGTATGGGTAAATGCATCGTTGCATGTTTTGTCGATTATGATGTCGTCAGGCTTAACAATGACTTCTTTGTCAATGTTAAAGCCATTTGAACTTCTTAGTAAAACATCTGTTCCATCTAAACCGTTTCTTGTCCGACGCCATTTTTCAAAGGGTGTCATATCAGCCATATCTGCACGATAACCTTGTCTCGTATGAACTACAGTACCGCCTGCACGGCGTACCGCATCGGTCAATCGATTTACATTTGGTAAAATCGAACGCAGAGGCGTGGGGTCAAACCCCATTTTTGAAAAATAGCCTTCAGGAGATAAAAAATCATGTTGAAGGTCAATGGCAAGGACAGCTAATTGAGTTGGGTTAAGTTGCCCATCATAAGGCCAATTAAATGGTTCAGCTTTGATCGAAATAGATTGGGTCATTTTTTTTGGTCAAACCACTCTTAACTTAGCTTTCTTTTCCAAAACTTTAAGAACCGTTGGCAAATCGTGTCCGCGTTTCAGCACGCGTCCATCGGTTCCCGTCACACAATACATGCCTTGTTTGTTGGCAAGCTTCGGATCTTTTTCGATGCAGTGAAGCGGTGTGTCATGGGCGCGGCGGAAGACAGAAAATACGGCCCGATCTTTTAGCATGTCGATGGCGTAGTCTTTCCATTCCCCATCGGCGACCTTGAAGCCATAGACCCGCAAAATCTGATCTAGCTCTTTCCGGTTGAAGGCAATGATCTCGGGCGCTTGTTTGTTTTGCTGGTTGTTGGATGTGATGGAGGATCCGTGCAACTGAACCACTTTGGTGTCTTTGGTCGCTGAACCTGTATCAGGATTCCAGACAACGGTTCTGACGATTGTCGATTTTCCCATTGGTGTTTTAGAAGTATCTTCCAAATCTGACCTTGCATCCATTGGCTGTTATTTCCTCCAGAAATCAAATCACCTCTTTATCTTGGTCTTTGACGGGTTATTTGGCAAGTCTTTACAAAATTCACAATTTGTGTTCTCCGCGCTAACGTTGTTGATTGGAAAATAGTTCAATTTGTGCTATGTAATTACGACAATTGCTACATTACCAATTGCTTTCCAAATTTTAATGTTATGGACACCATTCGGTCAAATTTCAGCCCAGTTAAGGCCGAAATGCGGGATGAATATTAGGTGTTGCCTCAGACGGCCCGGCACGAAACTTTATCTGGTTTCAGCCCCCCCAGCCCCCAGATGTTTCGGCCGGGTCTTCTACTCAACTTCCGCTGTTGGGTTAGATCTCTGATAGTAACTCAATCCCCAAACTAAAAAGACCGGCTTATGCCGGTCTCTTTTTATGCGATGATTGTTGGGTCAAATTAAAGATCTGAAATAACTGAAGCACCTATGATCGGTCCGGGATAGCCGTTGGCAGTTTTACCTTGGAGAATAAGAGCGCAAGCTTTGTAGCCCTTTTGCTTCATATCAGCGACTGCAAACTCTGTTGTAAGACCTTGGTCTCCCACCATTCCCACCATCTCAACCTTGCCGACGATATTCGTATAGTTGATTTTTTTGCCAGCGTTTTCGCCGCGCTTGATTTGCACTTCGCCTTCAGGATTAAAGTAAAATACATAGAGTGTGGCATTGCTGGCTTCATTGCTGGGCAATATGGAGACTTTGACTGCACCGCCAATTTTTTCCAAGCCGACATCAACCGATAAGCCTTCTGATCCTCGAGCAAAGTTACCTGCCTTGGAGACTATTTCTGCTTTGCGTGAGCCAACTACATGGGTCCGGCCGTTGATTACCGCTTGAGGAGTGTAGATGGAGCGTTCACCAAAGGCTTGAGAATACAGTTTTTGGCGGGACGTGTTTTCCGGGCTGGCGAAAGTATCTTTCCATCCAAGGCGATCCCAATAATCCACATGCAAAGCAAGGCCCAGAATCTCGCCGTCCTTATTCATTTCCCGCAATGCCTGATCAGCAGGTGGGCATGAGGAGCAGCCTTGACTGGTGAAAAGCTCCACAACTGCTTTTGGTTTGGTGAACTCAATAGCGCTGGCGCTTCCAACCATGCTTGTCGTCAGAGCCAAGCCAAAAACAGATACACTGATGAGGCTTTTCAAAAGGAAGGGTTTCAGCTGGTTGGTCATGATATCGAGCCATTCTTTTAGCCTTACGGCCTCAATCAATTCTTGAGTTTATTACTGTGAAAAGATCAAGCAGACATGCGGAAGTTTGTTTCTTAAATATATTATAGCCGCAACAGGCTGAAACTGGAACTCAAATAAAGGTGAGGGAATGTTACCGGTCCTATGGGAAGCTAAGTTAGCAAAAAAAGGCGCGGTCTGTAAACCGCGCCTTTCCCAAATTATAAATTCAAACTGTTATGCGGCTCTATTCAAGTTCCGCAATACATAGTGCAGAATGCCGCCATTGTTCACATATTCGATTTCTTCGGCTGTATCGATGCGGCAGGTTACTGGAACCTTTTTCACATTGCCATCAGCAAATGTGATCACTGCTTCAAGACGCTGACGCGGCTTCACGTTTTGAATGCCTTCGATGGAAACCATTTCATCGCCAGACAATCCCAGGCTCTGCCAAGTTGTGCCTTCATCCATGGTGAATGGAACAACGCCCATACCGACCAGATTAGAGCGGTGAATGCGCTCGAAAGACGGTGCGATAACTGCTTTTACGCCAAGCAGGTTTGTGCCTTTTGCAGCCCAGTCACGGGATGAACCGTTACCATATTCACCGCCAGCAAAGATAACCAATGGAACGCCTTCTTTTTTGTACTGCATGGCAGCTTCAAAGATCGAGGTTTCGGTTTTTGAAGGATAATGAATGGTGTAGCCACCTTCTTTACCGTTTGGTCCAAGCATGTGGTTGCGTATGCGGATATTGGCAAATGTGCCGCGCATCATAACTTCATGGTTGCCACGACGGGTTCCGTACTGGTTGAAATCAGCTGGTTTCACGCCATTGCTGGTCAAATAGGCTCCTGCAGGAGAAGCCTGTTTGATAGAGCCAGCTGGTGAAATGTGGTCAGTGGTGATTTTGTCACCAAATATACCTAAAACGCGAGCGCCTTTGATATCGCTGATACCGCCCGCTTGCATAGTCATGCCCTCGAAATATGGAGGGTTCTGCACATAGGTTGATTTGTCTTCCCAGGCATAGGTCTGACCGGCAGGTACTTTCACTTTACGCCAATTTGTATCGCCCTTGAAAACATCAGCATATTTTTCTTTGAATGTTTTCTTGGTGACAAACTTGCCGATGATTTCGTGAATTTCCTGATTAGAAGGCCAAAGGTCTTTAAGATAAACCGGATTGCCCTTCTTATCTTCGCCAACAGGCTCTGTCGTTAGATCTCGCGTAACGGTTCCAGCCAAAGCATGGATAACCACGAGCGGCGGAGAGGCAAGATAGTTTGCTTGAACATCCGGTGAAACACGACCTTCAAAGTTGCGGTTGCCAGACAAGACAGACGCAGCAATCAAACCTTTATCGTTGATGGTTTTTGAAATAGCAGGTTCAAGTGGACCAGAGTTACCAATACAGGTTGTGCAGCCAAAGCCGACAACATTAAAGCCCAGTTTGTTCAGATCTTTTTGTAGACCAGAGTTCTTCAGATATTCAGCAACCACTTGCGACCCTGGAGCCAAAGAGGTTTTCACCCATGGATGAACCTTCATGCCAAGCTTTGCAGCGTTTCGTGCAACAAGGCCAGCAGCAATCATCACCGATGGGTTAGAAGTATTGGTGCAAGATGTGATTGCAGCAATCGCCACATCGCCGTGGCCGATGTCATAATCGGTGCTAGGCACTTTGTAGCGTTTGGTTGTGTCTATTGTCTTGTTATAAACAGTTCCCAATGCCTTTTCATATTCAGCGCCAATATCATTGAGGCCAACCCTGCCTTCAGGGCGTTTTGGTCCGGCCATGGATGGAACAACAGACGCAAGATCAAGTTCCAAAGTGTCCGTGAATACAGGATCAGGAGCATTTTTTGTGCGGAACAGGCCTTGAGCCTTTGCGTATTTCTCTACCAACGCAACGCGGGCAGACTTGCGCGCAGTGATGTCTAGATAACGCAGTGTTTCTTTATCGACTGGGAAAAAGCCACATGTCGCGCCATATTCAGGCGCCATGTTTGCGATTGTTGCGCGATCTGCCAATGACATGGCATCAAGGCCGGGACCAAAGAATTCAACGAATTTCGATACAACGCCTTTTTTGCGAAGCATTTCCACAGCGGTCAAAACGATGTCAGTTGCGGTGATGCCGTCAGCTGGTTTGCCGTTTAGTTTGAAGCCGATGACTTCTGGGATCAACATGGACTGAGCCTGACCGAGCATTGCAGCTTCTGCTTCAATGCCGCCAACACCCCAGCCAAGAACAGCAAGGCCGTTGACCATGGTTGTGTGGGAATCTGTGCCAACAACCGTGTCAGGATAAGCAACTTCAACAGTTTCAGTCTTCTTGCCTTTTTTGATTTTCTCTTTTTTGGTCCAAACGGTTTGAGCAAGATATTCAACATTCACCTGGTGGCAAATGCCGGTTCCAGGAGGCACAACACGAAAGTTTTTGAAGGCCTGTTGGCCCCATTTCAAGAAACGATAGCGCTCACCATTGCGTTCATATTCAAGATCAACGTTTTGTTTGAAGGCAGATGCTGTTCCGAATTTGTCGACGATCACTGAGTGGTCGATCACAAGATCAACGGGAACCAGCGGGTTAATTTTTTGCGGGTTTCCGCCAAGAGCAACAGATGCATCGCGCATGGCTGCAAGATCAACAACGGCTGGAACGCCGGTGAAATCCTGCATCAAAACGCGGGCCGGGTTAAAAGCGATCTCTCTGCCTGCGGTGCCTTTGTCTTTGAGCCATCCAGCGAAGGCTTTGATATCTTTTGCTTTAACGGTTGTGCCATCTTCATGGCGCAGCAGGTTTTCTAGCAAAATCTTAAGAGAGAAAGGCAGTGCAGAAATGCCTTTTAGGCCATTTTTTTCCGCTGCCTTGAGTGAGTAATAAACATATTTCTTGGTGCCAACCTTAAGGGTTTTGCGGCATTTAAAACTGTCGAGTGAATTCAGCATTGAGCGTGTTCCATCTTTGGTATGTGTCTTGCCGGATGTTCACTATTGTCAGGCTTACGCTTGGCGTTCCGGAAATCGGAGGAACACGCCTTTGGAAACGTGATTTACGTTCCAGCGGGTACGACCATTTCCGCGCATCAGCCCGCAACAAGTATCACCATCTTTGTGGCGATTCCGGCAGGAAAAGGGTTCAGAAACAGGCCGGCCGCTGGCCTGTTAAGGCGGTTTATAATCAGTTTTTCAAAGAAGGCAAATAGTCAGATGGTCGAAGTCAGTAATGGTTTGATGGCGCAGGTCGGGTTGCAAAAGTAAAAGGGCCGTCCTGATATTCTGGCGGCCCCTTTTTGCTGTTTAAAATTAATCGTCGTTGCGATTAACCTGCATCAGCAGTTTTTCTGTTTTTGCGTCTTCCAGCTTGTTGATCATGCGGTTTGCTTCCTCATGGTCGCGCAGGGTTTTGGTGATTGTGATTGAGGTGTGGACCAGCATGATAGCTGACATGGCATAAAAGCCTTTTGCAGCAAAACTTGCTTCCAGAAACCAGATTCCACCAGCCTGCATGCAAGCGGCTATAGCAAACGCGATGATTGTGAAGAGTTTCCAAGCTTCAGAGTCTTTTGGAGTGTATGATGTATTGTTCATTTTAGTTTCCTTTGATTTAGTTTTTTGGTTGGTTTTTGGTTGGTTTTTGGTTGGTTTTTGGTTGGTTTTATTGGCGCGTTAAGCTGATTTTTTGACCTTCTTGGCTAACCGTTCGAGGATCTCATCTGCCGATGATTTTTGCGGAGCTCCGCACCCTGCCTCTGCCAGCCGTTCGCTCATGGTGCTTGGGTCGTTGGACATGGAAATTTCATCCATGGCAGCGGTCGTCGCGTCTATTTCCATTTGGCGGTTACGGAGGCGTTCAAGCGTATTTTCCGCGTCTTTAAGCGCAGAAAGTCCGCTATTATTGGTCATGCCGCGCATGCGCTGGGTTTTGTCAGTGGCATCGGCAAGGCGTTGACCGCGCTGGAGTTCCCGCAAACGGGCTTCTGATTGACGAACGGCGGTTTTCAATCTCTCGATCTCAGTAGAGAATTGTTGTTGCGCCTGTTCAGATGTTTCACACTCGGTGGCTAAAATCGAAATGGTTTCAGCTGCATCGCGGGCAAGTTCATTCTTGCCCTGTTCAAGGGCGATGATGGTTCGCTTTTCGAGATCAGATATCCGCTCCACCAGCTTCTTGTGTTGGCCGATCTCCTGCTCATTTTGTGCCATGGCAACAGCGACTGCTTTGCGAGCGGTTGCGACGGCGTTCGCGCTGTCACGCAATTGTTGACGCAAGATTGTCATGGCATTGTCATCAACAACGCGTTCAGCCGCGTCGTTTGTTCTGCCACGAACTAAGGCAAATAAAGATTTGAACATTTTTGTTTCTCCCTGTGGGAATGTTTCATGAACAATGTTCAACTATTATTTTGAACATTGTTCATTTTTCTGAATGGAATGGTTAATGAGCGGAAAAAGAGAAGCCAATCGTGAGCAATTGCACGATAAACTTTTAAATGCAGCAACGTTGCGTGTTGAAGGCGGCGGTCTCAAGGATCTTAATGCACGCACACTCACCAGTGATGCGGGTTGTGCATTGGGCAGTTTGTATACGGCGTTTAGCGATATTGATGATTTGATCATCCATATGAACAGCCGAACATTAAAGCGCTTGGGAGAAGCAATTGAAGCTGCAGGGCAGGGCGTTGATGATCCTATCGACCGGTTAAAGGCCCTTGCAAAAGGATATTTGCGCTTTGCCGCTGATAATCATGCTTTGTGGGTGGCATTGTTTGATTATGCGGCTTTGGCTGGAACCGTGATCCCGCAATGGCACCAGGAGGAGCAGGAAGTTCTCGTGCGCCATATCGTTGGGCCCGTATCCGCTTTAAATCCAGATATGGACAATGATGCCATGATGATCCGCGTGCGGACACTTTTCAGCGCTGTGCATGGCATTGTATCTCTAAGTCTGGATCAAAGGTTTATTGGCGTGCCTCAAGACCAATTGGAAACAGAGTTGATAGGCTTTATCGACCAGATGGTTGCTGGGCTTGGTGGTTAGAGGGGTTTCGCATTAGACGAATCACGTCAGGCTTTTAGCCAGCTCTTCCAGTTGGCCCGCCGCCGCATTCCATCCAGCCTCAAATCCCATTTCGAGATGTTTCTCAACGGCTTCTTGGCTTGTATGTCGGGCAGTCCAGACCATTTGGGTTCCATCTTTTACGTCAGACAGCTCTACGCAACCGGTCATGAAACTCTCAGGTTGTGGCCAGAAATCTTCTGAGTAAGCATCGGTGAAGATCAGGCGTTGCTCCGGGATGATTTCAAGCCATATGCCCGTTAGCGGCATGCGCTCATCGTCCGGCCCGCAGAATACGGAATTGAATCTGCCGCCGGGTCGAAGGTCAATGTCAACTTCCTGTGCCTGCCAGGGCTTTGGACAATACCATTGCTCAAGCAGTGCAGGCTCGGTCCAACAGCGCCAGATATTCTTTCTGGAAGATTTCAGGACTCTATCGATTTTCAGTTCGTGTTTGCTCATGGGGTTATTCATTTCATTGATTACTTTTTAGTATTCATCATGCCGTCGCCACCAGCGGTAAGGCGTATCCTGAGTTACCCAGCCTGGAGCTTTCTGCCAGTTTTCGCTCCTGCCCATTGGCGTTAAATCAAGAAAACTCCACACGCTGCCCAGGGATTCAACACCTCTGCTGGAGGTGAAATAGGTGCGAAATATTTTACCGTCTTTCTGAATGAAAACATTGATCCCGAAACCGGTTGTTACATCTTGATCGCTGTTAAAACTGTCACGCGTTTCATACCATGGAATCTGCCATCCCATTTTGGCGGAAAATGCATCAATCTGCTCTACAGGCGCTTTGGATACAAATATCAGATTGGTATGGCGTGCCTTGAGATGGGCGAGATGGGGAATGCTGTCGGCAACCATGCAACAACCTGAACAAGGTGATGGATCGTCTTTTTTCAGCATGTGATGATAGACGATCAGTTGCTGCTGCCCGTCAAACAGGTCCCTTAAAGAAGCTTCTCTATCTGCCGAATAAAACCGATAGGCATCATCAACTTCCATCCAGGGCAATTGTCTGCGCTCGGCGGCGAGCCTATCGAACTGTTTGGTCAGCTCTTTCTCCCGCGACAGGGAAGCTTTTCGGGATGTATTCCAGTTTTCTTTTGAAAAGATTTCGGGGGTATTCATTTCTTGCCTCCGTCATTTGTGGTTTGGCCAAAGAGCAGCAAAACATAACGCTCCAGATGATCGATCATTTCCCACGCAATCTCTCGCGCTTTGGCAGCATTGTTGGTTGATTTTGCTAGGACAAAAGCACCCTGAAAAACTGCCTGTGTATGGAGCGCCAGACTGTGCGCATCTATCTTTGTGTTTGGCGGGTAGATATTCATCGCAGCTTCAATGTCATCGACCAGCAGTTCAGCGTGATTGAACATGCTCTCATGGCATGCATCGCGAATATCTGAGCTGGTTTCAAATATCTCCTGCACCATGGTGCCAACGACGCAGGTGAATTCATAAATATCACCCGTCACGAGCTCCCGGCGAAACCGAATATATCCCAGGAACCGCTCCAAAGGATCGGCAAGGGTATGATAGGGCGCATCTTTGAAGAACCCGGATGTCAGTTCATCCCAGTTATTGGCTGTCGCAACGCCGAATTCTTCTTTGCTTTTAAAATGGTGAAAGAATGCGCCTTTTGTGACGCCGGCGTCTTTGCATAATTCATCGACTGTCATGGACCCGAATCCGGTTTTGCGAATTTTCATTCGGGCGCTGTCAAGTAATTTTCGACGGGCATCTGGTTTTGTCTCAGTGTTTCTAGGCATTTTCTTTAACGCAATCTCCTTAATTCAAAACATACCAACTGGTTGGTATTCTGTCAAGGTTGCGCATTTTTAGTTTGCCATTATGGCCAAACGATCTAGAACACTCCCATGAAATTCGAAGCAAAAAATATCAGCATAAATCGTGGTGCAAGGCGTATCATTCAGAGCGTGAATTTCGCGCTGAACAATGGCGATGCGTTGATTGTCACCGGAGAAAACGGCTCGGGAAAATCTACGTTGCTTCGTGCCCTAGCGGGATTTCTGCCTTTTGCTGAAGGATCATTGTTTTTTGATCTTCCGGAAGAGGGCAAAGATGATCCGCTGATCATTCGCGAGCATATTCATTATCTTGGTCATCAAAATGGTATGAAGCCCGCCTTGAGCGTTCGGGAGAATTTGGAATTCTGGCAAGGCTATTCAACGGCAAGTAATAGTGATGAAGGTCTGGATGGCATGTCGCTCATCGAAGCACTGGACTTTGTGGAATTGCCACATGTGCTGGAATTGCCTTACGGCTATTTGTCCACGGGCATGAAGCGGCGCGTCTCGATTGCCAAATTACTCATTACAGAAAAACCGATTTGGATCGTTGATGAGCCGACGGCAGGATTGGACGCCAAATCCAGCGCCATGTTCACCGATCTTTGTAAAGATCATTGCGCCAATGGCGGGATATTGATTGCCGCCACCCATCTGCCGCTGGGCATTGACGGTGCCAAAAAATTGGAAGTTGAACAACTTTACACGTTTCATGGAGGCGGTGATCTGTTTGATGAGCCGGAAAGCGGTTCATGAGAGCGCTTTTAAAACGTGAATTAAATTTGGCTTTGCGCGCGGGCAGTGGTGCGCTGACAGGACTGCTATTTTTTCTGGCAGTGATTACGATTTTCCCATTTGGCATCGGACCCGATCTAAATGCCTTATCACGTTTGGCACCCGCTATACTTTGGGTTGGGGCTTTGCTTGCCAGTCTATTGGGTCTTGAGCGGTTGTTTAGCCAAGAGCGGGAAGATGGCTCTTTGGATCTCTTGGTCATGCAAGATCATCCTTTGGCCCTCAGCATTTTTATCAAATGTCTTGCCCATTGGCTGGTGACAGGTTTGCCGCTGGTGCTGGCGGTGCCGTTATTTGGCATCATGCTCAATCTTTCACCTATTGGCATTGGTGCGGTCATGGTGACACTATTGGTGGGAACGCCTGCGATTACGTTTATTGGCGCTGTTGGGGCAGCGGTGACGGTCAGCCTGCCGCGCGGTGGATTATTGATCGCTATTTTGGTGTTGCCGCTTGTTATTCCAGTATTGATCTTTGGTGTGTCGGCAACAAATGGCGCTTTGTTTGATCCAGATCCTTTTACTTCGCCATTTTTGATATTATGTGCCTTGAGCCTGTTCACAATGGTGTTAGGGCCCCTTGCTGCATCTATGATGCTGCGGCATTCTGTTGAGTGAATTTTAGAATAAGAGGCTATATATAGTTGCCATGAATGATGTCGCGACGCAAAAAACAGGATTTTGGACTTGGCTAACGGGCCTTGCAAACCCTACACGGTTTATGGGTTTGGCAGATCGCTGGATTCCTTGGTTGGCTGCAATAACCACAGCTTTGTTGGCGCTGGGCTTATGGATGAGTTTTAATGCACCGGAAGACTATCAACAGGGCGCTACTGTTTTAATCATGTTTATTCATGTGCCAACGGTTTGGCTGGCGATGTTCTGCTACCTGGTGATGAGTATTTCCGCCCTTGGCACTTTGGTTTGGCGCCATCCCTTGTCTGATGTGGCCCTGCGTGCAGCTGCTCCCATTGGGGCTGCCTTTACCTTGCTTGGGCTGATCACAGGGTCTTTATGGGGTAAACCCATGTGGGGTGCATGGTGGGTTTGGGATGCACGTCTGACTTCCTTTCTTGTATTGTTGATCATCTATCTTGGCATCATTTCATTGGGTCGGGCTTTGGAAGAACCGACACAGGCCGCAAAAGCATTGGCCATTACAACGCTTGTCGGGTTTATCAATTTGCCGATCATCAAATTCTCTGTTGATTGGTTCGAGACATTGCACCAACCTGCTTCGGTTTCGCGCTTGGCAAAACCAGCTATGGATGTGGCGTTTCTATAT
Organism: Nitratireductor sp.; assembly: GCA_017854535.1. Taxonomy (GTDB): domain Bacteria; phylum Pseudomonadota; class Alphaproteobacteria; order Rhizobiales; family Rhizobiaceae; genus Salaquimonas. The sequence continues at coordinate 30,550 of JAFMHL010000002.1, read as the reverse complement.
CCGCTGTTGACTATGGCTTTGGCCTTTTCGTTTCTTTTTGCGACACTGCATTTGATGAACATGCGCAATGAGATTTTAAGACGGCGCATACGCTCTTTGAAACTTAGAGCAGCAGCAGGAGAACGCTGATATGTTTGGAAAACATGCTGCCTACATTATTCCCTCATATACTCTAACCGTATTGGTGATTGCAGGATTGTTGTTGTGGATTTTAGCCACCTACCGCAAACGTAAAAACGAAATTGCCGCGCTTGAAGCCAAAGGCATCAAACGGGGTGCGGGTGGCGAACAATGAGTGAAGAAAACGGGTCAGAAAAAATGGGGCGTAACTGGCTTTTTGCGGCGCTGCCTCTGATTGTTTTCCTCGCTCTGGCTGGTGTTTTTTATAAACAATTGGCGGCAGGCGGCGCGAGCAGTGATTTGCCGTCAGCGTTGATTGGGCGTGATGCACCCAAGTCTGATTTACCGCCTCTTGTTGGATTGTTGGACGGTGGTATTCAGGTGCCAGCTTTCAGTGGTGATTTGTATAGCGGCCATGTGAGCCTTATCAATGTTTGGGCGTCATGGTGCGCACCTTGCCGCGAAGAGCACCCATTATTGGTTGAACTAGGTAAGCAAAACAAAGTTCAGATCATCGGTTTGAATTATAAAGACAAGCAAGAAAACGCTATTCGTTTTCTGGGGCAATTGGGAAATCCCTATGATGCAGTTGGTGTCGATAGCAATGGGCGCGCGGCGATTGAATGGGGTGTTTACGGTGTTCCTGAAACCTTTGTCGTTGGCCCGGATGGCAAGATTATTCACAAGCATGTTGGACCGTTAAATCCTAAAGTTCTGCAAGAAACAATCTTGCCCATCATTGAAAAAGCCAAAAGCGGCCTTTCGTCATGACCTATCCGCTTTATCCTTCATTGATAAAAACAGTGCCCGATGGGGATACCCATGAGCGCAGCGTTTGTGAGCATTGCGGATTTGTAAATTATCAAAACCCGAAAATTGTTGTTGGGTCTGTCGTTCGTCATGAGGGAAAGATTTTGCTTTGCCGTCGTGCGATCGAGCCACGAAAAGGGTTTTGGACTATTCCCGCTGGCTATATGGAATTGTTGGAGACACCAGAGGATGGGGCAAGGCGTGAAGCGTTTGAAGAAGCCAATGCGCGGCTTGAACTGAGCGAGTTGTTAGCAGTATACACTGTTCCCCGCCTAAGCCAGGTTCAATTAATCTACCGTGCGACCTTGCCCGATGGGCGCTACTCAGCAGGGGAAGAAAGCCTTGAAGTTGGGCTTTTTGCTTATGACGATATTCCATGGGACGAGATCGCTTTCCCCACGGTTCACTGGGCCCTGAAACACGATCTTTCAGTCCATGAAGGTAAAGCGCGCGCGCCCTTCAAGAATCCTGAAAATGGTGAAACAAATATATTGGGTTAGTCGGTCTTCTTTGGCTCTTCGCCGTCCAGCGGCTCCAATGCGTGTTTCACTAAAACGGGATATTGAAACAGCATAAAGATCATGGTCATCGGCATGGTGGCCCATACTTTAAAGTTGACCCAGAAGTCATTTGAAAAATTGCGCCAAACAACCTCATTGACGATCGCAAGAAAAAAGAAATAGCAGCCCCAGCGAAAAGTAAGTTTTGCCCAACCGGTTTCATCCAGTTTGAAAGGGCCGTCAAAGAGCAGTTTCATCACAGGCTTTTTGAAGACAAACAATCCGATAAACAAAGCCCCGCCGAACATGATGTTTACGATGGTTGGTTTCATCTTGATGAACATTTCGTCTTGAAGATAAAGGGTAAGTCCACCGAAAAAGAAAACCATGATGCCAGTGATGAGTGGCATGACTGCAATACGCCGCTCTAAAATCCAGGTTAAAGTTAGCGAGATTGCCATGGCCACCATGAAAAAGGCCGTGCCGATGAATATTTTTCCACCAAGATCATTTAGTACCGGGTAGGCAGCAGCCAGTTCGTCGCCATAGGAGTTGGCGAGGAAAAAAACCAATAGGGGGCCCATTTCTAGGGCAAGCTTGAGGCCCTGGCTTATCGGTTTGCGCTCTTCGGTCATATGATGCTTTCCAGATGGCTTATCCATCTACGTATAGTATTTGTGAGAGTTATCTTCAGTCTTCTTCTCTGGGTAAGCCAGCAATTGATCTGGCAAATTCGCGCGCTTCAAAGGGTTCGAGATCTTCAACTTGTTCACCAACACCGACGAAATAGACGGGCAGTTTGTGCTTGGCTGAGATCGAAACCAGAATACCACCGCGGGCTGTGCCATCCAATTTTGTCATTACCAAGCCATTAACGCCAGCGACTTCCTTGAAAATCTCCACCTGATTTAGGGCGTTTTGTCCGGTTGTCGCGTCCAAAGTTAACAAAACTGTATGTGGTGCGGTTGGGTCCTGCTTTTTCAAAACGCGAACAATCTTTTCCAATTCATCCATCAGTTCTTTTCTGTTTTGCAGTCGGCCCGCTGTGTCCATCAGCATCACATCACGGCGTTGCTCTTTCGCTTCGGCCCAAGCATCATAAGCAAGGCCTGCAGAATCGGCACCAAGCGGACGATATAAAACAGGTGATTGTGTGCGCTCGCCCCATATTTTCAATTGTTCGATGGCTGCGGCGCGGAAGGTGTCACCAGCAACCAATGTGGTCGAAAAACCTGCATCATACAGTTTTGATGCAAGCTTGCCGATCGTAGTTGTTTTACCGGAGCCGTTGACGCCAACCACCAGAATAACATGGGGTTGATGATCTAAATCGAGGTCTAGATCGACAGCAACTGGCTCAAGGATCTTTTCAATTTCAGTAGCCATTACCTGGCGGACTTCTTCGTCGGTTACGGTTTTACCGAACTTTTGATCCTGGAGCGCGTCGGTAATTTTCATGGCTGTTTCGATACCAAGATCGGCTTGAATTAGAATATCTTCCAGTTCCTGCAAGGTATCGTCATCAAGCTTTTTGTCCGTGAAGACCTGGGTAATATTTTCTTTGAGTTGATTGGATGAGCGCGAAAGCCCCTTGGTGAGACGCGCCAGCCAACCTGAACGGCGCTCTTCTTCGGGCTCGGGCGCAACATCAGCTTCTTTCTTTGCTTTTCTGGCAGTTAGCGTGACAACGCTTTCTTCAATTTTCAGCTCTTCGGCAGGGGTTGGAACTTTGCTAGCTTCGTCGAAGTCCATTTCGTCAATATCAACGTCTTCTTCGACATTAGAAACAGCCGCTTCTTGCTCTTCCGCTTCTTTTTCGGCTGCAGCTTTTTCTTGAGCAAACTTTTCCGCTTTTGCTCTTGCGGCGGCTTCAGCTTGTTTTTCAGCTTCAGCCGCAAGGCGAGATTCTTCCTCGTGGCGAAGACGCTCTTGTTCTTCCTCGCGTTTTTGCTCTTCCGCTTTGCGGGTTGCTTCTACTGCTTCTGCCGCCTCGGCCTGTTTGCGAGCAGTTTCTTCTGCCTCACGGCGCAATGCTTCTTCAGCTTTTTCGCGCTCTGCTGCGGATTTTACTTCGGCGAGCTTTTGTTCCTTGAGGCGGGTAAGTTCCTCTGCCTCGGCCTTCTTGCGGGCAGCAGCAACTTCCTCTTCTCGTTTTTTCTCAGCGGCAGCTGCCAGTTTTGCGGCTTTTTCGGATGCTTTTATTTCAGCAGCTTTTGCAGCAGCCTCAGCAGCCAACTCATCTTCACGAATTTTATCAGCTTGACGTTTTGCTTCTTCTTCTGCCGCCAATGCTTCGGCTTGAAGTCTTGCGGTTTCCTGCTCTGCTTCAACAGCCTCAATCGCTTCAGGCGCTGGTAAAACTGCCTGCTCTTCAGGTGCTGGTTCGTCGCTTTTTTTCTTGCCAAAGCCAAACGAGAATATGCGTTTCAACAGGCCCGGTTTTTTTTCAGTCATATCTGGTCCAGTTCGTTTCTGCTGGGCTTAGGCCGCAACGGTCTCATTGCCCATAGCACTCGTCGTTTTATCGCTGATCGCGCCCAATAGCATTTTGTCGTTAAACCCTGAAACGGTAACGTTACAAACTGTGCCGGGCTTCATGCGTTCAGCGCCGTCAACTTTGATTGCGGAAAATTGCGGTAATCGGCCAATCGCGTTTTTCTCCATTAAAACACTGCAAGTCCTATTTTGCATTTTTTGGAAATGCGACTTCAAGACTTCATCGCTTTTTTTGCGAAGGGTTCTCGCACGCTCTTTTATAACTGTTCTATCCAGCTGGGGCATTTTAGCCGCTGGGGTTCCCTCGCGTGGCGAAAATGGAAAGACATGCAGAAAATCAAGCCCGCATGCATCCACAACCGATATCGTATTTTCGAACATCGCCTCTGTTTCTGTTGGAAACCCGACCATGAGATCTGCACCAAAGGCCATTTCAGGGCGCAGTCTTCTGATGTCTTCACAGAATTGAATAGAGTCTTCACGTGAGTGACGGCGTTTCATGCGTTTCAAAATCATGTTGTCGCCGTGTTGAAGGGACAAATGCAAATGCGGCATGAAGCGCTGTTCGGAGGTGATGGCGTCCAGCAAGGGTTCGTCGACTTCAATGCTATCGATGGACGAAAGCCGAAGGCGGGTTAAGTCTGGTACATTTTTCAATACCGATTGAACAAGGGTTCCAAGCTTTGGCGAGCCGGGCAAATCTTCGCCCCATGAGGTGGTATCGACACCTGTTAAGACCACTTCGTGATAGCCATTACCCACGAGCTTCTTGATCTGCTCGACAATTTCGCCAGCAGGAACCGAGCGTGAATTGCCACGTCCGAATGGGATAATGCAAAAGGTACAACGATGATCGCAGCCGTTTTGCACTTGAACAAATGCTCTCGTATGGCCTTCGACTGATTTCACCATATGGGAAGCAGTCTCGCGCACTTCCATGATATCGTTGACGCGGACCTTTTCAAAGTCATTCACACCAAAATCTGGCAAGGCACGGTAAGAGTGTTCATGAAGTTTTTCTTCATTGCCGATAATGAGATCAATCTCATCCATTGCAGCAAAGGTTTCCGGCTCGGTTTGCGCAGCGCATCCTGAAACAATAATGCGTGCTTCAGGGTTTTCACGGCGAGCACGGCGGATTGCCTGTTTAGCCTGACGCACAGCTTCGCCGGTTACGGCGCAAGTGTTTACCAGAACAACGCCGTTTTCAATTTCCCCGAGGCCCGCAGCCTTCGCCCTTTTCCGCATTACTTCAGTTTCATAGGCGTTAAGGCGGCAGCCAAATGTCAAAGTTTTGATAGACATTGGTGTTTTTCAATCGCTTCTGTTTGTGAGCCGTATATGGCGTATTGGGTCGCAAATTGCCAGTGTGAAGATTATCGAGGTTCTTGGGGTTAATCCCGTTCGAAACTTCCTGTTGCAGGATCCAGTTTGCCAGAAAACTCAAACTCAACGGGACCTGTCATCAATACATGATTGTTTTCGTCCCACTCGATGATCAAATCTTTGCCACTGGGCGGGGTGACGGTTGCTTTGCGTTTTGTGAAACCTTTACGCACAGCACAAACAAGCGCTGCACAGGCAGCAGATCCGCATGCTAAGGTTAAACCAGCACCGCGTTCCCAGGTTCGCACAATAATATGCTCGGGTGACATTACCTGAGCCAAGGTAATGTTTGCACGCTCCGGGAAAATTGGATGGTTCTCTAACATTGGGCCGAAGCGATCCAAATCGTAATCGTTCACGTCTTTTTTGACCCAGAAAATTGCGTGAGGATTGCCCATGCTGGCAGCGCTTGGGGAATGCAAAACAGGCGCGTCAATCGGGCCAATTTGAAGTTCAATTTTGGTCGTATCGAAAAAGGCTTCGGCAAGGGGTATGTCTTCCCAACGAAATTTTGGCTTTCCCATATTCACTTTGATGAGACCATCCGGCAATAATTCTGCGGTCAGGTTGCCAGCCTCGGTGCGGAAGGTAAAAGCGTTTTTTTGAATTGTGTCGCTTAGATAAGAAACAACACAGCGCATGCCATTGCCGCAAGCGCCTGCCTTCGACCCATCAGAATTATGGATCAGAACGCCTGCATCAAATTTATCGACTTTTGGCGAGCGTATTTCCATCAGCTGGTCAAACGGAATGGCATCAGCTGCTGCCAAAGCGATAGCGGCTTCAGGTTGAATATAGGTTTCCTGACCGCGCATATCAGCGACAATGATCTGATTGCCAGCGCCATTCATTTTTTCGAAGGGAATTGAATTAGACATGTTTTCCAAGCTCTATGGTGAGCAGCTTACATAGGAGCTTTTGCAGGCTTTGCAAAGTGCGGTTGGTATCTGGGCCTGAACTGATGCTTCTGCATTTGTGCAGAATTAGGACATGTTCAAATCATTTATATACCAAAGATTAACTACTTCAGGCAGTAAAGGCCCCATTTATAGGACTTATAACCCTGAAATTAAGATTTCCCGTTTATGCCTCAAACCAAATGCCTAGGTATGAGAATTGCTGATCAGTGGCTGACAGCGATGTTACCAAAACAAAAAATGAGAAAAACAGGACAGCCCCATGCGTGAACAAACAACAGGTACTATTCTTCAAAATTGGCAACCGGGATTTGCTGACAAGTTTGGCAAAGAGACCCTGCATCTTGAACATAGCTTGCACAAGTCGGAGCTGTTTACCGATGAACGGCTCGCAAGCCTTATAGAAAAAGCCGATCGGTCCAATTATCACGTAAATACTCGCGCTGCAGGAGCCGATGGCAAGAAACGTCGTCGTGAAGGCGAATTGGGCACATTGTCCGGCTTAGAAATACTTGAAGCCGTTAGGACTGGCGATATCTGGATCAATCTGTGCGCGCCGCAATTGGCTGATCCTGCTTATGGCGAGATGCTTCGTGATATGTATTCTGAATTTGAGAACCGTGTACCGGGCCTTGATACATTCAAACATTGTACGACCATTCTAATTTCATCTCCCAATGCATATGTGCCTTACCACTGTGATGTTCCAGGCTAAATGCTATGGCAGATACGCGGACGCAAGCGCGTCTGGCTTTATCCGGCTGAAATGCCGTTTCTTAGTCAAAATGCGATTGAAAAACTGATCCTTGGAGAAATGCACGAAACCGATATGGTTTATCAAGACGCATTTGATGAAAAGGCTGAAGTCATTGATCTTGAGCCCGGCCATATGCTGCATTGGCCTTTAAACTATCCACACCGCGTGGAAAATCATGATTGCTTGAATGTGTCTGTGACCACGGAGCATTACACCAAAGAAATTCGAACATCATATGCGGTCAATTATGCCAACGGGCTTTTGCGTAAAGCAGGTGTTACTAATCCGCAAAGACAAACATCCGGCCTTATTGCGCTTTGAAAGACTGGTCTTGCCGGCGCTGTGAAATTTTCAGGTCTTCGCAAAAAAGCGTCAAAACCTTATACGATTGATTTCACAGTTGATCCCAAATCGCCTCATTGCGTACGCGATATTGAGCCATATCAGTTGGCGCTCTAGGCGACATCATGGAGCAGGTGAGGCACAACAAGTTGGAGATTTCGGAAGCCGTTTCCGGGGATGTCGCTTTGTACCGTGATCAGGCCTCAGCAAGCTTGGCATTTCAAATCGTGTCCAGTGATCAAGATATCTTCGCATTGGAAAAAGAGTGGCGCGATCTAGAACTGGATTGTCCGAATACTGTGCTTTTTCAGTCATTTGACTGGTGCCGAAACCATTTATCGTTTTCAAGGACACTGATACAGGGTGATGATTGTTTTCGCCCAATTGTAATAACCATTCGTCAAGGTCAGAAATTGGTTGCGTTGTTGCCTTTGTGCCTTCAACGCAAGAACCGAATGAAAGTGTTGACGGGATTTTCAGAACCGTTTCAGCAATATACAGAAATTCTGCTTTCTAGCGACATAGACGCGATTTCAGTTAGACAAACGCTTTTGGACGCATTGAAATCTACAGAAGCAGATTATTTTCATTTCGGCCAAGTTCGCCACGAAGGCGTGTTAGCAAAGTTGTTTGATGGTATTGTTTTGCCAACAGGCGAATTGGATGCTGCACCCTATGTGATCTTGAAAGATTTTGAGAATTACGAAGAATATTTGAAGACTGTCCGTTCAAAAACTCGCAAAAACCTGCGCAATGCTCGTAACCGCCTTGAGCGGGAAGGCGAGGTGCAACATGAACTATGCCGATCAGGACCTTTGATGGAAGAAGTGGTCAATCGGACCTTTGAGGGGCGTGAGGCTTGGCTAGAGCGCATGGGCATTACTTCGCGGGCTTTTCGAGATGATGATTTCAAAGCGTTTTTGAACAGGTTCTCAAATTCTGATTTGGCCAAGGGCGTTGATACGCTCGCTATGTCTTTAAAATAGGGTAAAAAGTCCGTCTCGGATCAGTGGGGCTTTGTTTACCGAGGACGTTATTCCGCCTTTTTGGCGACGTGGAATCCTGAGTTTGAAGCTGTTAGTCCGGGAAGAATTCACCTTGGAGAGGTCATCAAGGCCTGTTTTGACGAAGGCTTTGAAACAGCTGACTTTATGATCTCTGCATCCAGCTATAAATTGACCTGGACGGATCATGCAGCTCCTGTGAGCGACTATGTATTGGCAATGTCTACCCGCGGAATGCTCTACAGCAAATTGTGGCTTGGGTTTATCAGACCGCTTTCAAAACGGGTGTTTTTCAAACTGCCAACTGGGCTTAGAGGGCTTTTGGTCAAAAAAATATTGCCTAATGTCGAATAACTTGCGTTAACCGCTTTGACTGATTGCCTCTGATCGGCCTTTGGTCTTTTTGAACTTCGTCTTGCTATTGCCACAATATCTCTCTATATAGTGCCTATCGATATTGCCGGACTTTTTGCTTTGCTTCGCCTCGTCATGATCTTTAGGGATCCCCTCCGACGGAAGTGCTCAACTCAGACTTTCTTCAAAATCGACTCATTGAAGATGTTCTCCATGGAAATGGGGATGATGTCTTTGTTTTGCCTACCATCCAAAAGGATATATTATCATGACTACAGGTACAGTTAAATTCTACAATTCTCAAAAAGGCTTCGGCTTCATTCAGCCTGAAGACGGTTCAGCTGACGTTTTCGTTCACGCTACTGCGCTTGAGCGCGCTGGCATGACCGGTCTTAATGAAGGCCAGAAAGTTTCTTTTGAAACACAGATCGATTCACGCAGCGGCAAAACAGCCGTTTCAACAATCTCTGCTGAATAATTTGAGCTTTTGCAATCGGCTACAATCTGATTGATAAGAATTGAAAAACCGCCTTTCGCAAGATTGGCGGTTTTTTGTTGTTTGACGAGGGTCTGCACTGAATTGGGAGGTCAGACCCTAGCGAAGTGCTAGCCAGAAGAAATTTGCGGCGCCAAACACCGTTAACACATCAACAAAACCTGCATGGTTGTCATTGGTCATACGGTGCAGAAATGCCCGACCCAAAAAATTACCTGGAATGGTTGCAAGTCCGATAAGAATGCCAAGCTGGATATACTCCCATGTTAGCAGATCGGTTAATCCATATACTGATAGCCGGGTAACGTTTGTCACCAAAGCGATGGCAGCAAGGGTGCCAACGAAGGCTTCTTTCGTAAGGCCGTAGCCAAGCATGAAGGGAACGAGCAACATGCCCGGTCCGAGTGCCACGCCAGACAATGCGCCATAAATCGCTCCGACACCCGAAAGCGTGTTTCTATTTGCTTTCAGTTCGCGTTTCTTTGCCCATCGCCGAATGGGGATCGATGCCAGAATAACAAAAGCAAGCACAAGCGCGATCAAGGAAGAAGACATTTTGCCGTAAAGATAAGCGAATAAAATGATGCATGGGATTGCTGGAATTGTGATTGCCAGAAAGGCGGATTTATCAAATTCCCTCAAGTTGAAAATTGCCCTTGAGGAATGGCTGATCAAGAGCGCTATGCTAATCACAGGAACGACAGGAGCAACACCGATAATGGGTGCAATTGCAGCGGACAGCAAGAAGCCACCTGCAACACCTGTTGCACCATGAATGGTGGCGGTTAGCACAGAAAGGAATGCAATCAGAGCAATTGAAAACGGATCAAACAGTTCGAACATGGAAAAACCAATTGGCAAACAAACTTAAGTGTTGCTGGGAAAGTTATTTTCTTGCAGGTCTTATTGATGGCAAGTTGAATTCAATTGATCTCGATTTCTGAAACCAGTGCTGCCCAGCTTGCCCCGTGCATGTCTCTGTCATGAATGGAGCCTTGCACTTGGGGGCGAGGAAATGAAAATTTTACCACCCAAAGATCTGCGATATCAAAACGTTTGACCGTGTCGGGTGAAACTTTCAAAGCACTGGCCAAGCGCTCAGTCGAAAGGCCGGACGCAACTTTGTCATAGGCGCCTTTGCCGCCGCAAAAAATATCAATGGTCAACCAGAATGGTCCGGCATTTTTCGAGCGTATCTTGTGCGTTAGATGTCCTAGATCAGCCAATTTACTGCCCTCCGACCTGATGGGTTTCAAGGGGAAACGCGTCCATGGGATCATCAAGTTCTATCACGTGATTGAGGCAGAATTCATAGACAGCCCCGCGGGAGATATCGGCTGGTGAAAATGGAAAAGCAAAGGTTGGCTGCTCCTCTTCCTGCGTTAGTGCATGATGCAGCAAATAGGGGTTCAGCATTTTAGAAATTTCATCAGCAAGCTCCGCGTTCTTTGCAGTTATGATTGCAAGGACGCCAATTTCAGAAGGGCGAATCTGAGAGTGTTCTACGTCGCCCATGGTAGCGTTGAGACCTATAAGGCGCATCTCGATTGTGAAATCATTGAGATCTAGATTAAGCCTGTCGATGATTTTCGCACTGACCTTTTTATGAATATCAGCGGTCCAAAGCTCTACATTTTCCACATAGTTTCGATCGCGTATAAGTGTAAGCATGATATTTTGATAGCCGCTGATACGTGCACCTTCGAGCTTTACAGTATAGGTATCGCTTGGAACCCATTTAGAGCCAGTGACCCGAACGCTTCTTTCATCAATCTGATTATATTGGGCTTTGGTTACGTCCAGATGGCCGCCCGGCTCATATAATATGAACGGGTCAGAGTTTTCGTAAAGCATATGAGCCGAAACTGTGTGAGGTGATGCAAAAGCACCGTCAGCGGTAGGGGTGACGGTAAATCCGTCTTTATCAAAATCGACTAATATGACACCTGATTGTGGATTGGTTGCACATAGTGCGCCGCACTCACCAATTTTTGCGCCATGCCAAGCAGCGCCGGAATGACAGCCATGCATTAGTGGAAGCGCTGCGATGATCGCCGTATCGGTGGTTCGGCCAGCGATGATGATATCTGCTCCTGTTTTAATGGCAGCTGCGATCTGCTCTGCTCCTGCAAGGGCGACAATATTGGTGCAGTTGGCAATTAATTCCGGGGAAATGTCTGGCGTGACTTCCAAAGGTTTTATGCGATGGTCATTCAATGCTTCAATGATCACATCAGGATTTTGTGACGAACGTAACACTGCTATTTTCAAATTTTCGCTGCGCTCATTTGCAATTTCTTTCGTGATATCCAATAGCCAGTCAACTGCGCTGTCGCTGCCGCAAGTGCCAGCTGTACCAATGACCAATGGAATGCCGGCCTGAGCGCGCGCCTCCATGAGCCCAGCCCATTCTATCTTGGTTGAAGAACGGGCGTATTTTGAAACACCACGGCCAAGATAAGAGGGGCCAGAATCGGTCGATCCGCCGTCAATTGCGATGATATCCGGTTTTGCAGCCAAGGCGCGTTCAAGTGCGACCTTGTCATAACCCAAGCCAAGGGCGCCTGATGGAATGAGAACCTTGACCATTTAAAACAATCCTAATCTGTAAGATCAGTTTCTGTTGTGTGACCTTGAGGCTTTTTCAAAAGATTGCGCAGGAACATTGGGGCGACAAAACCGCCAATGGCCGCAATCCAAAGGCCGATGGCAATTGGGGATGAAAACAGGAATGTCCAATCACCATCAGACAAGACCATACCGCGGCGCAGGGCGTTTTCCATTTGATTGCCCAAAAGGATGCCAAGAATGATTGGCACGGTCGGCACGTCCAGTTTGCGAAGAAAATAACCAAGAGCGCCAAAGGCTACCATCAACAGTAGATCAAAATAACTGCCAGAAAGCGAATAGATACCAACAAAGGAAACCATGGTCACACCCGGCAACAGCACCCAGGCTGGAACTTGCAGGACGTAGACGAAGATTTTAACCATCGGCACATTCATAATGAGCAATACGAAGTTGGCGATAAGCAAGGAAGCGATAAGACCCCAAACAACTTCCGGCCTGTCGGCAAAGAGCGTTGGCCCAGGCGTGATGTTGAGTGTCATAAGAAGCGCCAAAAGCACCGCTGTTGTGCCTGATCCTGGAACACCAAGGGTCAACATAGGCACTAACGCGCCGCCTGCGGCGGCGTTGTTGCCAGCCTCGGGAGCTGCAACGCCTCGTGGGTTGCCTTTGCCGAAACTGTCCTGATCTTTGTTGACTGCTTTTTCAGCCATATAAGCCATGAATGAACCGAGCGATGCGCCAGCTCCGGGCAGTACGCCTGCAAAGAAACCAATCACGGAGGAGCGAAGCATCGTCCAGCCGCTATCAGCAATCATTTTGAATGGAATGGTTACCTTGCCAAGCTTGACCCCAATGGCGCTGTCTTTGCCATGGCTTTCAATGAAGAAGAAAACTTCCGTGATGGCGAATAGGCCAACGATAGCCACAAGAAAATCAACGCCGTCCATCAGGTGCAAATTATTGCCTGTAAGACGCGGCAGGCCTGATGAGTTATCCAGTCCGATCATGGCAATTGCCAAACCAATACAGGCAGCAAGTGCAGCCTTCGCCTGATTGTTAGAGGCCATGCCTCCAAGGGTGCAAAAAGCCAAAAGATAAAGCGCGAAATATTCTGCGGGGCCGAAGAGGTAGGCAACCTTTGCCAATAAAGGCGCGAGAATAATCAGGCCGATAGTGGCAAACAATGCGCCAAAGAAAGACGCAACGCCGGATAGCACAAGGGCTTCGCCTGCCTGTCCTTTTTTGGCCATAGGATACCCGTCCAAGGTTGTCATCAGGGCAGGTTCATCGCCGGGGATGTTCAGCAAAATGGATGAAATTCGCCCGCCATACATGGCGCCATAATAAACGCTGGTCATCAAAACCAAGGCTGATGTTGCATCAAGGCCCAAGGTAAAGGTGAGAGGAATGAGGATGGCAACGCCGTTTGACGGGCCAAGGCCGGGAAGCGCCCCGATGATCGTTCCAAGGAAACATCCAACCACCGCCAAGAACAAAGTGTAGGGCGAAAGGGCAATGGAGAAGCCTAAGGCTAGATTAGCAATGGTTTCCATGATGGTTTTTCCTTGAAGGAGCGGGTTGGATTAAATTGAAAGACTGAGGGCAGCCAGCAAAGGCTTGCCAAAGCCAACAAGGCTCAGCCCCAAAGCAAATTTGAAAATGAAATAAAGGCCAATTGAAAGTCCAAGACCTGCGCCAATGGCATTGATTTTTTTTGGGCTAATCTGAAAGCTGAGAATACCTGCAACGATTGCCGTTGGAATTAGAAAGCCAAGCGGTTTTAGCAAATAGGAATAGGCAATCAGGGCGATTACCGCGACTGCCAAAGCGCCAAAGATTTTGGCCTTAGGCCAAGCTGGATCTGGATCGGGCTTTGCCAAAATGATCGCTGAACAGATGGCCGCGACGACACCAATCATAATTGGAAAGGATTTTGGTCCCACTGGATCAGAAAGGAAGCTGGTTCTGATTTGGAACGAGGCAGCGATATAAAGTAGTGAAATTGTCAGGCAGACCAGCCCAAAAATACGATCACTGGCCATGGAATCTCCCCTTCCGATTGATCAAGATGTTTGATCCAAATTTTAATCTCAAAAGAAAAACCCCGACGTATGACGCCGGGGGTTGATTTGGCTTATTGGATAACGCCAATTTCTTTAGACAGTTCAACGGTGTCAGCAATAACGCCATCAATCCATGACTGGAAGTCGCCACCAACTTTGGTGAAAGGTGCAAGACCGTTTGCAGTCATAGCTTCTTTCCACTCTGCTGATTCAGCTACCATTTTCAATTTGGCGCCCCACTCTTCAAAGCGTGCATCGGAAATGCCTTTTGGTACATAAAGACCGCGCCAGTTTACGGCAACAACGTCATAACCCTGCTCTTTGGCAGTCGGGATATCGTCAAAGCCTGGAACGCGCTCATCTGTCAAAACTGCTAGAACACGAATATCGCCATTTTTCAGGAATGAAACAACTTCTGACATGTCGCCGGTCATTGCCTGAGTGAAGCCGCCAATGGTCTGGGTGATCGCATCAGCGCCGCCATCAACTGAGATATATTTAATGGAGCGGATATCGGTGAAACCGTCAGACTTTAAAACCTGCAATGGTTTCATGTGGTCAAATCCACCAGCAGCGGAACCGCCAGCAAATGCCACTGATCCCGGGTCAGCTTTGATAGCATCAACCATTTCTTTCAGGGATTGAAATGGCGAGTCTTTTGCCACGACAATGACGCCCGGATCAGCGCCAATTGCGCCAACAAAACGAACCTGATCGGCTGTGTTTCCGCCATAGGCGTTTTGCGCAAGGCGGGTTGTGGTTGCTGAAGAAGCAGCAATGATCAAATCAGGGTCGTCATTGCGTTCATTGACAACCGTTGCAAATGCAAGACCGCCACCGGCACCTGCCATATTGGTAACCTGAACAGGTTGATCAACTGCTTTGATGTCGTATAGAATTTTACCGATTTGGCGGCATGTGAAATCCCAGCCACCGCCAGGGTTAGCCGGTGCAATGCATTCAGCAGCCATTGCTGTTGTTGAAAGTGTCATGAACGCGCCAAAGGCGAGTCCTTTAATCAAAGTTTTCATGGTCATCCTCCCAGATGAAATGGTTGAACTGGCCTTATGCCAGCTCTGCGATTCAAACGCTCGCGCGTTGAAACCAATCATGCATAGGATTTCATGGGAGTCTAGAGGGCAGGCGGCATCAGTCACTTTGAATCAGGCGAATAAGTGAGTTTTTAAATCCGCATAAATCTATTGGCTCACTTCAAACTTACGCTATATGTTTGAAAGAGAAATTTACCATTTCAATAGCAGCTTGGATTTGAAGATCATGAACGTAAATAGACGCGAAGCTTTAAAGTCCGCCTTGGCATTTGCAGTCGTGCCTTTGATGCCGTCTTTTGCATTGGCTAAGAATGATGGCGGGTTTTTTGAGCTTACTGCGCAAACTGCCAGAAAACCTCTCCATAACGTGCCGGACAAACTCTCCGAACTTTGGACTTATAATGGTGAATTGCCCGGCCCAAAGATTACGATAACAGCAGGGGAGCGCGTAAAGGTTCGTTTCAAAAATATGCTGGACGAGCCGACCTCGGTCCATTGGCATGGCATACGCATTGATAATGCCATGGATGGTGTCGCTGGGCTGACCCAAGAGCCCGTTATGCCGGGTGACGTTTTTGACTATGATTTCATTGCGCCCGATGCTGGCACCTATTGGTATCACGCCCATAATATGAGCTGGAACCAAGTCCCCAGAGGCCTTGCGGGCCCGCTGATCATTCAAGACAAAGAACCGATGGTGCCGGATGCTCAGGATATCACCATGGTATTGAGCGACTGGATCCTTGATGAAAATGGGCAACTTAACACAGCAGCGTTTGGGTCGCCTGGTCTGTTCTCCCATGGTGGCCAGCTCGGAAACTGGCTTACTGTCAATGGCGTAAGTCTCCCCGACATTTCGCTGACTGCTGGAAAGTGGCATCGCCTGCGTCTGATTAATGCATCAAGCGCGCGTGTATTGGATATTGATCCATCACGGTTTGGGGCCGAATTGATAGGGTATGACGGTCAAACATTTTTGAAGCCGGTGAAAACAGAAGGGCCTTTGCGCTTTGCTCCAGCCCAGCGCATGGATTTGATTGTGAAGCCGAAAGAAGCAGGAACCGTTCCGTTTGAAATGGTAACCGGTAAGCCTTTTACCTTTGCAAACTTCATTGTTTTGCCAAATGAGTCAGTGGAAGAAAATACCATTGATTTGCCTCAGCCTAATGATCTTCCACTGCCTGAAATTAGCGCAGCACGTTTGTTGCCGCTTGTTATGGTTGGTGGAGCGATGGGGCAGCTGGATCAGCTTGTCTATAAAGGCGAAGAGCTATCAGGCAGCCGTTTTATGGAAACCAAGCAGTTCTGGGGTTTGAACGGGGTTGCGGGCATGGAAATGGACAAACCCTATTTTACAGCTAAGCGCGGCGAGACGATTATGCTGGAAAGCGAGAACCAAACTGCTTGGCCCCATGCGATGCATATTCATGGGCATCATTTTCAAGTTCTTGAGATCAACGGCGAAGTTCAAGAAAGCCATGTTTGGCGTGACACGTTTCTTGCTGAACGCGGCGACAAAGTCAGAATTGCCTTTGTTGCGGATAATCCTGGTAAATGGCTCATCCACTGCCATATGCTTGGGCATGCTGCTTCCGGCATGATGAACTGGTTTGAAGTGGTTTAGGGTGAGTGTTGATGTTGATGCTTGTTTTGGCTTGGAACGTCAGTTGTCAAAAAATTCTCGATGTTTTGGAAATTACTTTGACCTAAGATTAGTCATCCTCGGGCCTGTCCCGAGGACCCAGAATTAGGAGCATGCAATTCCTGGATATGTCTATATCATGGCTTCGAAAAGAAATGGAACCCTTTATTCGGGAGTCATGATTCCTGAATGAGAGTATTTGTATTTGACACTTTAGGTTCTGGGTCCTCGGGACAGGCCCGAGGATGACTAACTGCGGGGTAAGCGCTTAGTGCAGCAGTAAGAGGTGCTGGCCTTGACAAAAACCTTCTTTCCCTATTAATGCACCTATCTCATGCAAGAGACTATAAACGTAAAGCCGACTGGGACTTGATCCTGGGAGCCAACATCCAACAGCGTAGTGCGCCCTTGGATGTTATTTTGCTTTGGATTTGGGTTTTGGAGCTGGAGCTATTATCTTGAAGCAATGATGCTCTGGATAGGGAAGAATTTGAATGTTTGAATCACTCTCCGACCGCTTAGGCGGCATATTTGATGGACTGACCAAACGCGGTGCGCTCTCCGATAAGGATGTGAGCGCGGCGCTAAGGGAAGTACGTCGTGCGCTGATTGAAGCGGATGTGGCGCTGGAAGTGGTTCGCGAGTTTACCGAAGCTATTCGTGAAAAAGCTGTTGGCGCTGAAGTCGTCAAATCGGTCACGCCGGGCCAAATGGTGGTCAAGATCGTCCATGACGAATTGGTGGCGATGCTGGGTTCTGATGCAGAACCGATTTCGCTGGCTGCTGCTTCTCCTGTGACGATTATGATGGTCGGTCTGCAGGGTTCTGGTAAAACTACAACTTCCGGCAAGATCGCAAAGCGTCTTACGGAAAAGAACCGTAAAAAAGTTTTGATGGCTTCGCTCGATGTGCGACGACCTGCGGCCCAAGAACAGCTTCGCCAATTGGGTGAACAAACTGGCGTTGAAACACTGCCTATCATCGAAGGCCAGTCTCCGGTTGATATTGCCAAACGCGCCAAACAAGCAGCGAAACTTGGCGGGTTTGATGTTCTTATTCTTGATACGGCTGGCCGCACGCATATTGATGAGCCGCTCATGGTTGAGATGGCTGATATCAAAAAAGAAGCTGATCCCCATGAGATCCTTCTGGTCGCCGATGCGCTGACCGGACAAGATGCGGTTAATCTGGCGCAAAATTTTGACAGCCGCGTAGGGATTACCGGACTGGTTCTGACCCGTATTGATGGTGATGGACGCGGCGGCGCAGCCCTTTCCATGCGCGCTGTAACGGGCAAGCCGATCAAGCTGATCGGTACCGGCGAAAAAATGGATGCGCTGGAAGACTTTCATCCAAACCGTATTGCCGACCGTATTCTTGGTATGGGCGATATTGTTTCGCTGGTTGAAAAGGCTTCGGAAAATATCGACGCTGAAAAAGCAGCGGCCATGGCCAAGCGCATGCAGAAAGGTGAGTTCGATTTAAACGATCTTTCAGAGCAGCTGAACCAGATGCAAAATCTTGGCGGCATGGGCGGCATTATGGGTATGCTGCCTGGCATTGGCAAAATGAAGAAACAGATTGAAGCAGCTGGCATTGACGACAGTATTTTCAAACGCCAGCAAGCGATTATTTCTTCCATGACCCGTCAGGAACGCAAGTCTCCCAAATTGTTGAACATGCGCCGCAAACAGCGCGTGGCCAATGGTTCTGGATCGACTGTTCAAGAGGTGAACAAGCTTCTCAAAATGCACCAGCAAATGGGCGGCATGATGAAAAAGATGGCTGGCCAAAAAGGCGGCATGATGGGCGCTCTTGGCGGCGGCATGATGAACAAGCTGATGGGTGGCATGGGCGGCGGCGGAATGCCGGGGGGTATGGGCGGCATGCCTGACCTATCCAAGATGGACCCGAAAGAACTGGAAGCCATGGCCAAGCAAATGGGCATGGGCGGTGGTGGAATGCCTAAGCTACCTAGTGGATTTGGGAAGAAGAAATGATGTCTTTTCAATCGGTCACACCAAAATCCATGGAAAATTATGTTAGCGACTGGAAAATGTCGCCGGGGCTTTGGTCTGCAGATTTCTTGTTCTTGACGGGTATGACAGGTGCCGGGCCAGATGGCACGGTCAGCAACGATCCAGAAATGCAAATTCGCCTGGCATTCCAACGTGGAGCTGCGGTTTTACAAGAAGCAGGTATTGATTTTTCAAGTGTGGTGGAAATGACTAGCTATCACGTTGGAATTCAGGATCACATAGATGTCTTTCGCCGGGTGCGGGCAGAGTTTGTTCGGGAGCCTTTTCCGGCCTGGACTGCCATAGAAGTGAACGGTTTTGTGACTCCCGGTACAATTTGCGAATTGAGAATTGTCGCCGCAAGAAAGGGTAAGCAATGACCCCGCTTGATGAACTTAAACAATATCGCAAATCGATTGATAATCTCGATGATGCACTGATTAGAATTGTGGCCGAACGGTTTCGCATTACCAAAGCGGTGGGCGTACTCAAAGCCAATAATGATCTTCCTCCTGCCGATCCGGCAAGGGAAAGCCAACAGGTCGAGCGCCTGCGTGCCTTAGCACTTGATGCCGATCTTGATCCCGATTTTGCCGAAAAGCTTCTTAATTTTATTATCAAGGAAGTGATCCGGCACCATGAACAGGCGCGCTCTTAAGGCCCGTCTCAACCAGTCTGACAAAAGGAACTTAAATTATGGCTGTTAAACTTCGTCTTGCCCGCGGTGGCTCTAAAAAGCGTCCGTTTTATTCAATCGTAGCTGCCGATGAGCGTATGCCTCGCGATGGTCGCTATATCGAGAAGCTAGGAACTTTCAATCCAATGTTGCCAAAAGATGGCGAACGCGTTGTTTTGAACGCTGAAAAAGCCGCTGAATGGCTTTCAAAAGGCGCCCAACCAACAGACCGTGTAGCGCGCATTCTGGATGATGCGGGGCTTATGAAACGCGAAGCACGCAACAATCCTAAAAAGGGTGAGCCGGGCAAAGCTGCCAAATTGCGCGTTGCGGAAAAAGAACAAAAAGTTGCTGATGCCAAACAGGCTGAAGAAGATGCGAAAGAATCAGCCAAAGCTGCTGAAGCACAAGCAAAAGCTGATGCAGAAGCTGCAGCTGCTGCGCCTGCGGAAGAAGCGGCTCCTGAAGCACCGGCCGAAGAAGCCCCTGCTGAAGAAGCAAAATCTGAGTAATTTTCTTATTTCGATTGTTAAATTTGAAAAACCCGGGGCAAGCTCCGGGTTTTTTATTGCGCTATTGGCTTAGCTTAATTTCACCTTACGCAAATAGGGTCGTAACTCTTCCCATCCTTGGGGAAAAATGTCTTTGGCTTCTTCATTGGAGATCGATGGCGGAATGATCACTTTATCGCCGGGCACCCAGTCTGCCGGGGTGGCAATCTTCTTGGCGTCAGCCAATTGTAGCGCATCAATTACGCGTAATATCTCGTCAAAATTCCTGCCGACATTCATCGGGTAGGTCATAGTCAGGCGCAGCTTTTGCTTTGGATCAATAATGAAGACGGAACGCACGGCCTCTGTTGTGTCTTCGCCTGGATGGATCATGTCATAAAGTTTGGCGATTTTGCCCAATGGGTCAGCGATGATCGGAAATTCAAGTGTGGTGTTTTGTGTGTCATTCACATCATCAATCCATTTGAGATGCTGGCTTACCGTATCGGTGGACAGGCCCAAAGGTTTTGTATTGCGCTTGGCAAATTCATCGGCAAGCTCAGCAGTACGGCCCATCTCTGTTGTGCAAACGGGCGTGAAATCAGCTGGGTGCGAGAAAAAGAACACCCAGCTATCACCGATCCAATCGTGGAATTTGATGTGCCCTTTGGTGGTTTCGATGTCGAAATTTGGAACGTGGTCTCCGATATGGATGCTCATTTGGATCTCCTTTGTCATATAAGTAACTGTTTATATAAAAAGCGCGCCGAAAGCATTGATGTGGATCAAGTGTTAGGAACGATGTTCGTTTAAGCGATAAGCAGTCTTCATAATCTTCTTGCCCAAGAACTCGCTTAATTGTCTGCAAAGCGTTGGGAATATGCGAATCAAGCGAATCACCTAGGGGCACATAACCATGCTGGCAAAGACCAATGCGGAAAAGCTGAATCAGAGCCTCAAAGGGCTTGAAACCATGACGCGGATTGCATTGGCTGTATTGGCAATTGCCAGCGGTGTTTACACCTATCTTGGTGTTCATTCCCTGCTGGATGGCCCCCAAATGCAGGTTTTACTGGCTTCGGTCATTTATTCGCTGGCCGTATCAATCGGTATCTATGCTTTTTGGTCCTACCTGCTAAGCATCGCGCCTTATGTCAGTGAAGGGTTTCGCCGCCTGGGTCTTTATGCTGCTATGGCGGTCGGGTCATTGATGATCATTGCCATGTCTTCCTGGCTTAACGCTGCTGCCCTTGCAGGTTCTGCTGCTATCGAACAGCATATGGCCGTCACGCTGGAAGCTTATACGGATGATTTGGATAAGGCCCATGCCAATGTATTGGGGTCGGAAGGATTGTTGCCAGATGTTCAGCGCGCATCGGAGCGCTTTAAAAGTCTGGCTGATGATGAGTTGAGTAATGGCGCATTGACCGGAAGCGCCGGCACAGGAAGTGTTGTCCAATTATTGAGCCAGATGGGCAATCAGTTGGACCAACTTGGCCTTTCTATCGAAGCTTCAAAAGGCCAGATCGACGACATGGTCAAAATGGGTCAAAGTCATTTGACTAAAATGCGAAATCTGGTTTCTTCAACACAAGCTATCGGCCCAAGAACGGACCGATTTGCGGAAGAAGCGTTGAAATTGGCTGGCGTTATTTCTGCCCTTCAAGAGACTTCTATTGCGCCATCAGTAAAGCGCGCTGCGGCCGATTTGTCCTTTGGTTTCATTGCGCCGATTGCCAGCTCTCAAAAAGCGGAAACGGCTGAGCGTCAAGAGCAGGTTATGGCAACGGTGAAATCTGCCGTTGATGTGCAATCTGCTGCATTGATTGCGGCCGCTGACTCTATTCTAGAAGTTGAAAAAGTTCCCACCCGCCGTTTCGCGCCTCTTTCCACCGCCGAAGCGGTTTTGCGATATGCATCAGATTTTGGTCCAAGTTGGGCTGGTGCCATTTCCATTGATTTGCTGCCGGGCGTTTTGGTTTTGATGCTGGCTATTGCCCATGCTTCCTTGCGCCGTGAGATTGAAATTCAACAGCCAACGGAGCATATTTCTGCAGCTGAGATGATCCGTATTATTGGTCTATATCAGGAAATTAATGACAAGCCCTTGGTTGATAAACTGACCAAGGAACTAGCTGAGGCCAAGAAGCGCAAAGTCAAAGCCCGTAAATCGCGTCCAAGAGAAGCCGCGCGAACGGTGACAACTCAAAATGAAGTTGTTGGTGCAAGTGTTTCTGAACTTACGCCCAGCAGTGGCGCGAATATTGGCGCGCGCGGTTTGAAATCAGATTTGCTGCGTCAGCTTGAACCGTCCCAGAAAAAGCGCATTGCAGCAAGCCGATAGGCGCAGTTGCGTCTATGATGCTCTGTTAATTTGCGCTTTACATGGCAGTCTTGGCAGACCAAAACACTCACATGAAAAATACAGATATTCTCATGGCAAAAATTGGTGCAGCCCATGGCATCAAAGGCGAAGTAAGGGTGAAGTCCTTTACGGATGATCCACTGGCGTTCGGTGACTATGGCAAATTGCATGACGCGCAGGGCCGCAAATATCAGGTGATCAATGCGCGTGTTTCAAAAACCGTTGTGGTGACGCGTTTTAAAAGCGTTGATACGCGGGAAAAGGCCGAAGCGTTGAACGGCATCGAATTGTTTGTAGACCGTTCTGTGTTGCCGGAGCCAGAAGACGATGATGAATATTACATGTCTGATCTGGTTGGCTTGAGCGTTGTTTCGCCGGAAGGTGAGGCTTTGGGCTCGGTTGGAGAAGTTTATGATTTCGGGGCAGGGGATATTCTCGAAATTAAACTCAATGACGGCCCGTTGGAAATGTTTCCATTTACCAAAGCGATTTTCCCTGAAGTCGATCTTGCGGGCGGTAAGATCATTTTTATTCCCCCTGTTGTGGTCAGTGAGCGCGAGGAGGATGAATGATGTTAATTAATTTAGTCATCCTCGGGCTTGTCCCGAGGATCCAGCCTTTGGGTTTGTTACTACTGGGTCCTCGGGACAAGCCCGAGGATGACTCCTTACGGGCCACGCCAGCAGATGGCTATGTGAGAAAATTAACTGCCTCTGTCACCTTCGGTGACATCTCCCCACAAGTGGGAGGGTGGGAATGACATTTCGTTCAACCATCATCACGCTGTATCCTGAAATGTTCCCCGGCCCTCTTGGTGTGTCGTTGGCTGGAAGAGCACTTGAGGAAAAAGCATGGTCCTTGGAGACGATTGCCCTGCGTGAGTTCGGTAAAGGCAAACACAAGAATGTGGATGATACACCTGCTGGCGGTGGCGCTGGCATGGTATTGCGGGCTGATGTTTTGGGCGAAGCTATTGATAGTGTAGGGCAAGATACCCGTCCACGTCTGTTGATGAGCCCGCGCGGGCGGGTGCTGGATCAGCAATATGTTCGTGAATTGGCAGATGGCCCGGGCGCTGTGATCGTTTGCGGACGGTTTGAAGGCGTTGATCAGCGAGTAATCGACGCGCGCGGCCTCACAGAAGTTTCCATCGGAGATTATATCTTGTCCGGCGGCGAGCCTGCTGCGATGATCCTGCTTGATGCGATTGTGCGCCTATTGCCCGGCGTCATGGGTAATGAACAATCTGGCACAAATGAGAGTTTTGAAACGGGTCTTTTGGAGCATCCCCATTATACCCGTCCGCAAGAATGGGAAGGCCTAGGCATCCCTGAAATCCTGACTTCTGGCAATCACAAGAAAATTGCGGACTGGCAACGCGAGCAGGCGGAAAAGCTGACGAAGGAAAGACGGCCGGATTTGTTGCTACCAAACAAAAAAGAATCCTGAAACTTGTCGACAAACATCCAATTTTCGCCTATAGCCAATCCAAATTTCCGACAAACCGGAAAGAATGAGCAATCGACCAGGTTCAAAACCATCTGATAGTCAGCAAGCGGGTTGCCGCGAACTCCTTTGAATAGGGGCTGATAATCAGAATAAGAAGGTCGCGCTGGCTTGTTAAATTAACAACAAGATTGCCCGTAAAGACGCGCTATTTGCCCAAAAGGGTCTGCGCCCCTGACAGGTGACACAAACAAAGGTTTGCACCGATGAATATCATCCAGCAGCTCGAAGCCGAGCAAGTGGCAGCTATTGCTGCAAAACGTACATTTCCAGCATTTGAGCCAGGCGACACAGTTCGCGTTATGGTCCGCGTAACAGAGGGTGCCCGTACCCGTCTTCAGGCTTATGAAGGCGTTTGCATTGCCCGCTCAGGCGGCGGTCTAAACGAAAGCTTCACCGTTCGTAAGATTTCTTATGGCGAAGGCGTTGAGCGTGTGTTCCCGGTTTACTCTCCTTTGGTTGAAGCTGTTGAAGTGGTTCGCCGTGGTAAAGTGCGTCGTGCGAAATTGTACTATCTTCGCGATCTACGCGGAAAGTCAGCGCGTATTGTTGAAAAAACCAATGTTCGCGCGAAAGCATTGAACGATTCAGAGCGTCAGGCATTTTTGGCTGAAAAAGCTCGTTTGGAAGCAGAAAAAATTGCTTCAGTAGAAGCTTTGGCAAAAGAAAAAGCAGCTGAAGAAGCCGCCGCAAAGGCAGCTGAGGCAGAAGCAGCGAAAGCAGCAGCGGACGCAGAAGCTGAAGCAGCTGCACCAGCAGAAGACGCTCCAAAAGCTGAGTAATTTTCTTGTTTTAGTATTTATGAAAAGGCGGTTCGAAAGAACCGCCTTTTTTTGTTTACGGGTATTGCAGTAGGCTTAGTTAGTAAGAGCGAATTGCTTGCTCAGAAATTTCGAAGTCACACTTCCAATTTCAACATGAATTCCATTGCGATCACGACCGCCATATTCATCACAAATCGGGTCGTCTTTTTCTGCGATCAGAATTTTTGCGCCTATATCCGTGCAAGCTCCAAGAAAGCTGAAATGCCAGGAGTTTTCTACTTGATGGTACTCAGCGTTTGGAATGTTTTCGGCAATTGGTTTGCCATCAACCCCAGCATATATGGTTCCTTCAGATCCAAGATTGATGACCATGACTGGACGCTCAACTTTGGCCAGACTTTCTGGTGTGAATGCTGCTGCTAGGCCCGGGTCAACGGAAACAAAGGCCTTGATGCGTGGATCAGAGTTATCCTGCTCGAAACGTGTCTGATCGGTGTCGTTCAAATCCAGCCCGCCTTTTGTCAGCCAGCCGCATTCGTTGAGGCCGACATTCATGCTCCCATCGCAATGTTCAATGAATGCCGATTTACTAACCCTTGCTCCGGCCAAGGCAAGGACGCTATATCCGCCCAATGAAAAGCCGACGGCCGCTATTTTGCTTGCATCTGCTTTCATTTGGTCTGGAAACAGATCAGGTAATTGATCTATGATTGTGGAAATGTCGTCAGGCCGCTCCCACGTTTTGACAGTGTTTTCTGGCGACGAGTCGCGGCTCGTCGTTCCAGGATGATTTGGCGCAATGACGATCATGCCTTTATCTGCGAGCGCTTTGCCAATCCATCCGGTATTCGTGCCATTACCGCCCGAACCGTGTGAAAAAATCACGACAGGATGATTGCCTGCTAACGGCTTTGCATCTTTGATGATATCAAAACCCGTAAAGATTGCGTTATTACCATGCAATTGTGTTTCACCACCCGTTTCAGCAGGGAAATAAATGTCCAGTTTGATAGGACTATCACGATGGGGTGCTGTGATCGTCTTGCTCATATAACCTGTATCAGCCATAGCGATTATCGGCGTCGCGAGTGAGGTTGATAAAAGCAAGGCACTGCCGATTGCTGTGTTGCGAGCTATTTGATGAAAGGCATAAGTCATATTCAACTCCTTCAGTTGATTGTTTGGTTCAAGTTTAATCTCACCGCCGTCTGGCAGGCTTGAAATGAGAATGAAGGAGTGATGATGATTATGCGTTCTTGATCGTGTTATAGGTCGTCCTGGAACACGATCTGGTCCATAAGTGGAAAATCAGACAACCTTAAAAGACCATCGCCATGATTATGATACCGCTGCATTATTTGATTTCTTTCACCATCCTTTACATGGTCTGGCGGGAGTTTTTTTTAATTGGGCCTACCCAGCGCAATTGGATGTTTATTGCATTTTTAATGTTGCTGGCTTTTCAGGCGTTTTTGATGGGCACGCGATTTGGTTATCAAATAGAGTGGCTTAGAGAGGTTCAGCCGATCACGGCTTCCCTGTTGCCGCCGCTTGCCTATTTGTCATTTCGCGAAAAATTGGAGCTTCCAAAAGGATTGATTCATGCGTTGCCACTGGTTGTTGTCGGGTTGATCCTGCTTACTTCAATCAATTTTTTGGATGTGTTCTTGGCGGCTAACAATGTGTTTTACGCATGCGCACTTGCACTGATTGGGTTGCGGGGCAGCGATGGACTTGCATGGGCCGAGATCAACCGGATCCCCAGTTTATTACTCACGCTTTGGGTTATTGTGGCTCTGTTGTTTTTCTCAGGGATTGCAGATGGTGTTATCGGGCTGGACTTCTGGCTGACAGGCGGCGCTAATACCGGATCCATCGTTGGTAATGCATCAATCAGTGGGTTGGTTGGGACGCTTATCATTGCGGGACTTTATGGTTGGAAAAAGCGGACCGAAATCACTGAAAGAAATGATAACCAGGATATTGCAGACGAGCAGGTGCTTGAAAGGATCAACGGGTTGCTGGTCAAAGACAAATTCTTTCTCGACCCTGATTTGAATTTGAACCGCATAGCGCCCCGCTTGGCTTTGCCGTCTCGCGAGGTTTCGCGCGCGATCAATCTGGCAACTGGAAACAATGTTTCGCAATATGTAAACGCACTTCGCGTGGAGGAAGCGTGTCGGTTGATCAAGGAAAACAGGATCAATATTACCGAGAGCATTTATGCCTCAGGTTTTAATACCAAATCCAACTTCAATCGCGAGTTTGTTCGTGTCACGGGCAAAACGCCAAGCGAATGGCGTGACATGACATTATCTGTAAAGGCTTAGAATTTTGCGCTGCGGATGACTTCTACATCGCTGCGCGTGACGATGATACCGTAACTGTCCAGTAGTGGTTCCAGCGCATTGATAAAGTTACTGGCATTTTCTTCCGTGGTGATCGCGCTGAAAAGCACTTTGGTTCCAGCGCCGCCCGTTACGCGATCATCATACCAACGGCCTTGTTCCGTGCCGCCGCCGCGGGTTGGCAATACCATGAAGAATTTGATCGCTGCCTGTTCAGCGAGTTTTTCGATCCGCGATAAAAGCGGCATATCGACCAGCACTTCGATTTTTTTGCGAATGACGGTTTTGGCCATGATTTATCCCTGAGCGAATGTGGTGGCGAGGTAAGTGTAAAACGGTATTCCGAAAATGATATTGAACGGAAAAGTGACCGCCAATGACATGGTCAGGTAAAGACCCGAATCTGCCTGCGGTAGCGCTAGGCGCATGGCAGCAGGAACGGCGATGTATGAAGCACTGGCGGCTAGAATTGCCAATGCTGCGGTTGATCCTGCATCAAGGCCGACGAGTGCGCCAAGGCTTGCGCCAATCATGCCGTTGACGACTGGGAATATAATCGCAAGGACGGTTAGGCGCAGCGTCAAGGACTTTGCTTCGCGCAAGCGCCGTGCTGCGACCAAACCCATATCGAGAAGGAACAGGCATAAAATGCCACGAAAGCCGGTTTCGAAAACCGGGGCAATTGGTGCAAAGCCGTCTTTGCCCGCGATCAGCCCGATGAGAAAACTGCCCGTCAGCAACACCACCGATCCGTTGAGCAAAGTTTCGTGGAGCAATTCGCCCCTTGTTTGATGGGCGGAGCCTTTGGATTTGTCGCCATAGCGCGATGCCAAAAACAAACCGACTATAATCGCTGGTGTTTCCATCAAGGCCAGCACGGCTACCATATAACCAGCCGCGCCCATGCCATTGGTGGTGAGGAATTCAGCGCCCGTAACGAAGGTGACAACGCTTACGGATCCGTAATGAGCTGCTACAGCGCTTGCATTGACCGCGTCAAGTCTGCCAAAGCTGCGCAGAGCGAAGAATGCTCCGATAGGGATAAGGCAGCTAAGGGCCAAGCCCGCCAAGGCGGCGACAATCAGGTCTGGCGTGAACCCGGCTGAGTTTACCTCAACGCCGCCCTTCAGGCCAATCGCTGCCATTAGATAGAGCGACATGCCTTTGGCCATTGCCTCTGGAATGGTCAAATCCGAGCGGGCAAAACTTGCCAGCGCGCCCAGAATAAAAAACAGGATTACGGGAGACAGCAGGGTTTCGATGGGAGCCAGCCTTGTTAAAATCGCGAACCAATTTCAGGCGCTAACATCCTTCATCTGGGTGACAGGATCAAGGGCATTTAAACAGTTATTTGCTTCTAAAATTACGAAAGTGCGCGACGTAGCACCACATAATTGCATGAAGAAATCTTGACCTTGTCACTCTTGCAGCGTAGATCAGGATCAGCAAATTCAACTAAAACCTGAGAGACTTTAAGATGGCTAAAACCTTGTACGATAAAATCTGGGATGATCACGTTGTTAGTGTCAATGATGACGGTTCTTCGCTTTTGTATATCGACCGCCATTTGGTCCATGAGGTAACCAGCCCACAGGCCTTTGAAGGGCTTCGCATGACAGGCCGCAGAGTGCGCGCACCGGAAAAAACATTGGCCGTTGTCGACCATAATGTACCGACCTCAAAAGATCGCTATCAAGGCATCAAGAATGAAGAGAGCCGCATTCAGGTGGAAGCGCTTGCGCAAAACGCTAAAGAGTTCGGCGTTGAATATTATTCCGAGCATGACAAGCGTCAGGGCATTGTGCACATCATTGGACCAGAGCAGGGCTTCACGCTTCCTGGCATGACGATTGTTTGCGGCGACAGCCACACCTCCACCCACGGCGCGTTTGGCGCTTTAGCCCATGGTATTGGCACATCGGAAGTTGAGCATGTGCTCGCGACCCAAACGCTGATCCAGAAAAAAGCCAAGAACATGCTGGTGCAGGTCGAAGGGCAATTGCCGGACGGCGTTACGGCAAAAGACATCATTCTTGCGATCATTGGCGAGATCGGCACAGCGGGGGGCACAGGCCATGTGATCGAATTTGCCGGCGAGGCGATCCGCGCGCTTTCCATGGAAGGGCGCATGACTGTTTGCAACATGACGATTGAAGGCGGCGCACGCGCTGGCCTGATCGCGCCGGATGAAAAAACTTTCGACTATATTAAAGGCAAGCCGAAGGCTCCTTCCGGCAAGGCGCTGGATATGGCGATGGATTATTGGAAAACGCTGCACACGGATGAAGGCGCGCATTTCGATAAAGTCGTTACGTTGGACGCGGCCAATTTGCCGCCTATCGTTTCCTGGGGTTCTTCACCGGAAGATGTGATCTCGATTACGGGCGTTGTGCCAAACCCTGCTGATCTGGAAGATGAAACCCAGCGCACCTCCAAGCAGCGCGCGCTTGATTATATGGGCCTGAAAGCGGGAACGCCGATCACGGATATTACGCTCGACCGCGTTTTCATCGGCTCTTGCACCAATGGTCGTATCGAAGATTTGCGCGCCGTTGCCAAAGTGGTTGAAGGCAAAAAAGTTGCTGCGACTGTTGATGCGATGATCGTTCCGGGCTCAGGCCTTGTGAAAGAAATGGCGGAAGCAGAAGGCCTCGACAAGATTTTCATCGAAGCTGGTTTTGACTGGCGCGAGCCGGGCTGCTCCATGTGCCTTGCAATGAATGATGATCGGCTGAAGCCGGAAGAGCGTTGCGCCTCAACCTCAAACCGCAATTTCGAAGGCCGTCAGGGCTTCAAAGGCCGCACGCATCTTGTCTCACCAGGCATGGCGGCGGCAGCGGCAATTGCGGGACGGTTTGTTGATATAAGAGAGTGGTCTTAGATAACTCTCATTAGTCATCCTCTGGCTTGACCCGAGGATCCAGCGAAGCAATTGATAATTGTTTGACAGTTTCTTATGCCTGCGACTCTCGTCGAGAGGGAGACGGTTGGGTGTGAGGCGAAAGCCTCGCACGCAAGAAATCGCCCACCTGCGAAATTGAGTATCGATTTCAGGAACCAAATGCTCTGAGGCCATGGCGGAAGAGGGGAATGGATTTAGAATAGGTTTCTATTCTGTGTTTAATGTGCAGAAAGACCATTGCAAGTCATCGTTGGACGGGATTTTACTTGATTTAAAGACCCAACTCACAAAGTCGTCAAGATTGCGGTTCTTTACGATGTGGCCAATGTATTAAATCATGCATTTCTAAAAATATTCCTAAATATCTCCCATAGAGCATATCTTGAGAATCGAATGGAGCCCAAAATAGGAAACTTTCTGAATTAATAAGCTTCTGTATTTTTTCTGCATTCTTACTGGATTCACCATTACTTATTAAATCTCTTATTTGGCGCCAACAACTTCGGTTTTTGATTCTTTTATTTTTGATACTACGATGGAGTATGGTATTTTTTTGTTCCAAAAATTTTATTTGTATCTTTTGTCTCACCTAGATAATTAATTTCTGATAAATAGGCATCGGAAACGATCATGCTATGAACATCTGCCATTGTGATACTATTGGACATTCCTCCAGCTTGAATATGTGGTAAGTTTAAAATTACCGCATCAAGACGAGTCCCAATTAATTGGGCTCTGTCGAAATCCGCGTAATTTAATATTGATCCGTAAAATTGCGTTCCCTCTAATTTGCATTCTGAAAAGATCGCTGCCTCCAATCTGCACCTGTGAAATTTGGCTGCTGAGAAGTCGCCGCCCTCAAAATCGACACCTGATAGGTCACATTTACGTAAATCTAGAGCACTTCCGGCGAGTTTAGAATCGTAGGACAGTTTACGGATTTGATTTCTTCTGATTCAAGGTGTCAGGA
>JAFMHL010000068.1 GCA_017854535.1 Nitratireductor sp. | reverse complement strand
TCATCCACTTGCATGAAAGGATAACTATGAACTAACATTCAAACCGGACCAATCAGATGGGGCTGATCAATCCGGCGCGCAGACTTGCATCCTTTCGCGTTCAGTTTGAAAAATCGCTTGTGAATGCACGCATGCTTTATGAATTGCTGGATACTCCACCACGTCAAGCTGATGTACCAAATGCCAAAAAGCCGAAGATTAACAAAGGCGAGATCCAGTTTGATCATGTGAACTTTTCCTACCTCTCTGGCGAGCCAGTGCTTCAGGATGTTTCATTTGTTGCTAAAGCCGGACAATCAACCGCCCTTGTTGGGCCTTCGGGTGGCGGCAAATCGACTATCATTTATCTTTTGCTGCGGTTTCATGATTTGGAAGACGGACATATCCGCATCGATGGTCAGGACATATCACAGACCAAAATCAAAAGCCTTCGACAGAAAATTTCCTATGTTTCACAAAATCCGGTTCTTTTCGAAGGAACGGTGGCAGACAATATTCGTTTTGGCCGTCCCGGCGCATCGCAGGAGGAAATTGAAGCTGCCGCAAAACTGGCCCAGGCTCATGATTTTATTCTTGAAATGCACAATGGCTATGAAACTGAAGTTGGTGAATTGGGCTCCAACCTTTCTGGCGGACAAAGGCAACGGCTTTCAATTGCAAGAGCGATTTTACGCAATGCGCCAATTCTGCTTCTTGATGAAGCAACATCGGCGCTCGACAATGACTCTGAGCAACTGGTTCAAGCCGCGCTTGACGGATTGATGAAGAATCGGACAACCCTTGTCATTGCCCACCGCCTATCCACTATTCAAAATGCGGATACGATTATCGTTATCGACAAGGGACGGATTGCTGAAACCGGGGATCACTCCACTTTGATGAACAGTGATGACAGCACCTATGCGAAACTGCATAATATCGGATCACGAAGCGCCACACGCAAACGCCCACCAGCTAAAAAAATACAGCCTCATCATTTACTCCTTGATTAGCAATGATGCACCAAAAAACCTCCCTTAGGCAAGTAGCCCAATCTGTCCAATAGGCGTTGATTGCAAACAATGGCCATCATGTGCCTTTACTTGCACAATACCAAGCATGTTATAAAATACGTTATAATATGCTGAAGTGAATCCGTTTACCCAAGTTTTTTCTTGGACCTTGTTTGATGAATGCAGTCCATTTCGTCAGCAAAATTAAATTGGGCTCTTTCTCAGATGACAGCTTTGAGCCCAACCACGACTTTCATTGCACCACACAAGATTAGTAAACTCGGCCCATTGCCGACCTCCACACAATTATTGATAGATCACGCGGGCTTGCTGGCAGCGGACATTCGATACTGCGTTTATTTGGATTAGATTAGTATGAACACAGTGCTCTAACATTTTAAGCAATAGCTGCTTTATTCATCTTTGAGCGAGCCAGCAAAAACAGTGCTGCACTAATCGCCAGACCATATATCCAAGGGTCAGATGACAAAATCAACGCGGCCAATGTCAATCGAGTGAGCGTGTCGAATAGCCCTAACTTAATTAAATCAAATCGCGCCAAGGCGCTTGCCAGTAAGTAAAGCGCGAGCACCAAGCGGATCAACAGCCAAATCAAAGAAACGACATGGACTTCTCCGTCATATCCAGGAAGATATTTTGCGGCAGCCATACCAGTATCAGGATTAAGAACAGCAGCTGGAATCAACAATATCTCTGGATAAAATGCGAAGACAAACGGAATGACAAACATCACCGCACCCGAACGAACAGCTGAAAAACTAGTTGCGATCGGATCCGCCCGAGTAATCGTTGAAGCAGCATAAGAGGCAACCGCAACTGGAGGGGTGATTGCGCTTGCGCATGCAAAGTAGAAGATGAACATATGGGCGGTAAAATGTGCAATTCCTAATCCAACGAGCAATGGCCCCATCAACAAAGCTGCGTTGATATAAGCAGGCACTGCTGGCATTCCCATGCCTAAAAGGATCGCAAGGAACATGGTCACCAGCAGCGCTAAAAATTGGAAAATTGTGGGGGCGCTTCCCCCAAGGTCCACCGCACGCAACCAGCCAAGGACATCAAGGGCAACGAAATTGGCCAACCCAGTTAAGTTTAGGCTGATATCAATGACTGAGACCGCTAGAAACATAAGATACAATGTCGACATTGTCACGCCTGCATCGGCTAACGCATCGATCAAAAGGCGGGGCTTGCGTCGAAATTCAGGATCAATAAACAACAATCCAACCAATAAGATTGCAGCCCACCATCCCACACTGCCTGCGTCACCCGCGGAGTTTTGAATGAGTTGCATTATCCAGGGGAGATCTGTGGCTCTGCAACTCGTTCCAACTTGAACGATTTCTGCGCCCAATAGACGTGAGATTGGATCGCAGCCAATGGCGTCTTTGGGGATTAATAGTAAAACAACAATGAGCAATAAAGGAAGTGCAATTTGGAGGATGTGAAGGCGGTCTCGCTTTGTGAGGCGCATATCATCACTAATTTCACCAACGGCCACAATGCCCTGTTTTCGGGACTGAAACATTACTGAAAGGAACATGCAAAAAAAATAGGCTATGGCTGGGATCGCAGCCGCAATTGCAACTTCTCGATACGGCACACCAGTCATCGAAGCGAGCACGAAAGCGGCAATCCCCATGATTGGCGGCATGATTTGTCCGCCGGAAGAAGCCGCCGCCTCAATACCGCCTGCATAAACTTTTGAAAATCCACGTTTAATCATCATCGGTATTGTCAAGACGCCAGTTCCCAAAACGTTGACAACGGGAGTGCCGGTAGTTGTTCCAAACATTGCAGATGCAACAATCGCAGCATGCGCAGGGCCACCGCGAAGTTTGCGTGTCCATAAAAATGCAAGTTTGATAAGTGAGTTGCCTCCAGCAGAAACGGCAAGCAATGCGCCAAGCACAACATACGGGAAAACCGTGTTCAACATAATATGAAGAAATTGGCCTAAAAGACCTGAGCCCTGATTGATCAACAGATCATGTATTCGCGAGCGCCCGTCTACCAGTGTTCGAGGTTCACCTCCAAGCGCTGTGATGATATATTTATTCATGCCTTCTGAACCAAAGAAATACCAAATCAAGACTGTGCCAAGCGCATAGGCAGCCAGAATTATTGATACCAAAACCAAGGAAAAGCCCCATACCTCGGTATTGTAGGCGAGGAAAACCACGACCGAAAGGCCAACGATCAAGACCAGCCATCCACCCGTGTTAGCCAAACATCTCGGATTTTCAACGCTAGTAGGCAACGGCAAACCAAGGGCGGTTGCCAGATCTTGCTCAGCTTTTAGCGCCCTTTCTATGAGAGCAGCCCTTTCACCGCTTACCATGTCAATCAAACAAACAGCTTCGTGTTCGATCAGATATGTTAATGAGATGGCAAATGCTGCCACAATGAGGGCAATATCCATAACTAGGCCAGCCCGGCGTTTAAGCGGAGAGCCATTATGCCAGCGCTGCCAAATCGAGCTCGTCAAAACTACGATGATCATCATCCAGGAAAAGACAAGTGGATAGAATATTTCGTAGGAAAATCGTCTGACAGCTAAATTCGGCGCACCAAATAGCTCGCGCCAAAACTGATCCCAGCCAGGGATAGACGGGGTCGAATTGACCATGCCAACTATGACGAGAACAAAAGCCAATACGTAAATCGACTTTTTTTGCCAGGCACCGTGTGGCAATGTATCTGAATTTACCATGAGATATTGCTCACAGTATTACAGTTTGTGCCGGACAGAGCATTGAACCTGTCCGGCCAAGTTACATTACTTCGCACAATCGGGAACCGTATAGCCCGCTTCTTCCCATGCCCGTGTTGCGCCTGAGTGATATTTCACAGGATTGGGGCCGCACATTCCAGATTGCTTGGCTCCCAATTCTTCAAATCCGACATTACGAGCGTATGGCGCCTTCGCGTAAATTTCGTCCAATGTCTCGATATGTGCCTTTGTCAACTGATAGGCCAACTCATCACTCATAGATGCATTGACACAATTACCACCTACAGACCCGCGGGTGCGAAACGTGTCATCTTCCGAAACAATAGTGGCATTATCGCCCAATGCTTGCATTTGTTCTATTGTCAGCTGAAACGGAGCTGAGCCGGGTGCAGATAGAATTTTTTGCATTGGCTCACTTTCATACATGACTTTAGGAATTGACCAGAAAGTCATTTTGCCTGCAGACAATGCCTGTAAAGGGCGGTCACTAGGGATAAATTCGGGCAATACAGCAGCATCAGATGTGCCCTCCGTTATTGTAGTAGCCATTTGCGACCAGTCGCTTTGGATCCCTTCATATCCCTTACCTTCTTCAAGCCCTGTTACTACTTGAATCAAGCTACGAGCCTCTGCAGTTGCACCACCTCTTGGTGGGCCATTCAATATCCGGCGATCCTTAAGATCGCCCCACCCTTTAAGACCGACCGTATCATAGGCATAAAGCAAATATGCTCCAAAAGAATACGGATAAAGAACGCGCAGATTTGCCGCTAGTTCAGCGCCTTTTTCTGCTCCCATTGCTGCATACGGGCCAACTCCTTTTGACATTAGGAAAGGCAAGATAAACGGGCAAATGCCTATATCAGCTTTGCCTTCAGCAACAGCCAAGGTAGCGTTAGCCCCAGTTTGGCCAAGTGTGATTTGAATATCAGCAATTTTTCTAGCCGATGCCACCTCTGCCAAATGCGCGATGGATAAGTGCACAGCAACACCTGGAGCCGAGGTGAAGGCTGTAAGATTTTCTGCGGCCAAGGCCGGGCTGGCGGTGACAATAGAACTGCCAGCAATCGCGGCGAGCATGAAACGTTTCATTTTGTATTCCTCCCATTAAGTGATTTAGTCAGTTAGCCGTTGTGTATATCTAGTCTGCAACTTTTAAAAAAATCGAGAGATTAATCCCGTTTTATAGACTTCTCAAAGTAAGGCACTGGAGCTATTTTTGCTCTGATTCCGACAACAGCGTGCTCTTCAACAGTGCGCCGCTGTGAATTCGGCTCCCCCCACATCAATGTGACTTCTTTTCCCATTTCTACGGAGTCGGTTTCAAGCAGCGCGGTTGAAAGCACTGCGCCAGCATTAGAAGAATAAGATGACCATTGTGAAATGCCGATTGGCTTCCCATTCAGTTGAATTTCGTCATATTCAAATGTTGCATACATTGGAACTGGAAGTGAGATAAACTTAGGCCGCGGCCTGTCTATCCCAACAGACTGCTGCATCACACGAAATACGTCTTCATTGTTCCATTCCAACGTTACTTTAGTTCTTTTCTGATCGGCTCTTTTAGCCAGCAAAGCATCCCGGCCAATAAAGTCATGCTCAAAATGTACCATTTTCCCATAACCAAGCTCATTAGGCTCGACACAATAGTCCAAGGGATTTTCAGACACAAAGCTGCCACCAAGGGAGGCGCCACCCTCAAATGATTTTGCTGGTAGCCATTCTCTGAAATCTTTCATTTCTTCCCCTTGATATACCGATGGGAAAGGCCGGGGCATCCAACCGCTTTCCTGTGCTGCGGTAGGATAGGTGATGGCTCCCGCTTTACGCAGGTCATACTTGATGCCAGCTTCTTCTACTCGTTCGCGAACAGCGTGCTGGGCGTCCCATGGTCCATAAATTTCAAATCCTGGGCGGCCAGCCATACCATGGCGTAAAGCACGAACAGTTTGACCTGCAATTTTAAACTCACCAATATGGAAAAATTTAATTTCAGGTAATTTGTCTTCAACAACTTCCTGTAAAAGCGCGAGGGCATTTGGCCCTTGCAGCTGAAAACGAAAAACATCGCGGCTCGGACGCGGAACAATCATGTTTTCGTTTCTGGTAACTTCAATTTTTAAATCTGACTTTTCCGCATTGAACTGTAACCAATTGCTTGCTGTTGGGGGGCCAACAACACGGAGGAAATCATCGGCTTCGCAGAATACAATTGCATCGGAAATAAGATAACCAGCATGATTTACCATGACCAATTGCTTGGCTCGCATTGGATGTAAATCACTCAATTTGTTTGTAGCAAAACCTGCAATAAACTTAAGGACATCCGCACCGCGCAAATGTAACTCGGTCATATGGTAAGATTGCTCAAAAAGGACAACAGAGTGCTGCCATGCCCGTTGCTCATCGCGCCAATTTGTAAACTCTGGTGGAATACCAGGGAAAATCACATGACCAAGGTCTGAACCGCGAAGCATTTTAAGCACGCCACCGGCAGCATTGATTTTTTGTTCCAAGTTATTTGTTGACATTTATCTTCCTAAATTAACAGCGTTAAGTCTTATCTTGGCCTTGCCCCATGATGGAATGGGATCACGGTGATATTTTTTCCAATTTCAATTGTCATCATATCTTCAGCAACAAGCACCATGCCGTCATATTCTTCAGCCAATTCTGCTGTCACTCTATTAATTGGCATGGGATCGGGTGGCAGTAATACCAGATGCGTAAGCATCGCTAGCTTGGGTTTGGTTTGAGCAAATACTCGTCCAACTTCGCGGGGCGTTGCGTGATGATCAATTGCAATTTTCGCCCTCGGATTTTTGGCAATAGTCTCGGAAGTCGCCGCGGCAACTTCATGAACAAAAACATCGGCACCATGCGCTTGGGAAATAAGATTTTCGTTGTAACGCGTGTCATGGCTATGGACGAAAACATGTCCGGCATATTCAACACGAAACGCATAAGCAGGCCTGATGAATTCGCCGTGATCCACTTCAATTGCAATTATTTTCAAACCGCCGCGATCATAGACAATGCCTTCAACATAGACATGGGGAACAATCCGCATATGTTCTGGATCTATCTCATTGTCTGCAACCCTGATGTCACGATCAGGCCGCGTTGCAATCCAGGCGCCTTCAGCAATATCTTCGATGCCAGGAGGCCCAAAAACATTTAGCGGCCCGCCTCTATTGGAAAAGGGTTGTTGAATCGTCCCAGTCATCAACAAATCGAAGATCCCAGAATAGTGGTCAGAATGGTAATGAGAAAGAATGACAGTATCCGTGTGACCCAATGGGAAACCCATTTGAGACAGCCGAATAACTGTCCCGCGACCGCAGTCAATCAGTACGCGCTCATCGCCCGCTTCAATCATTGTAGAGGTACCAAACGCATTAATGTCTGGGTTCGGAATGCCGGTTCCCAACAAAGTGATCTTCAATGTATTTTGGATTGATTGCATATCCGTCCCATTTGTTAGCCTAAAGCTTGCATCGAACTAGACATGATGTAAAATTGATATTTAGATACTTAACATAGAAAATTGATATATCTCATGGATTCACGATATCTGACCCAATTGGCCATCATTGTGGAGTTGGGTTCAGTAACAAGAGCAGCTCAAAAGCTGAATATTACCCAGCCAACCCTGTCGCGAACAATCAAAGTAATTGAAGATCGTGTTGGTGGTGCGGTGCTAAGGCGAGGTCGCTATGGCGTAACACCAACAGAAATCGGCATGAGGCTTGCAGAGGAAGGGCGGGCTATCATTCGTCGCTTACAACAAGCTGAGATCGCTATTCAAGACTGGAAGTTTGGATATGTTGGCGAGTTGCGTATCGGAGTGGGACCGATGTTAGCTGCAACGATTATGGGTGATTTTTTTGCCGAGACTGTTGCAAGACCTCCAACCTATGGAGTGAAAATCTATTGTGAATATGCCGCAAGGCTTGTTGACCGTCTAAACAACGATCAACTCGACGTTGCGATTATACCGTATGATCTGAACCGTGGTGAAGACCGGCTGGTGCGCGAAAAACTATTCCAGGATCGGTTGTCGGTTTTTGTTGGTCGTAAGGATCCGCTGGTTGGAAAGACGAGCGTTTCTGCACAGGAACTGTCTGATCACAAGTGGATATCTGTCGGCGAAATATCAGGTCTGTTCGATGTAACGCGAGAAACTCTTGATAGTCTGGGTTTGCCAGATGTTACTCCAAGACTGGAAAACACAGGAGACGTTACAATGACCTTTCGCATTCTGGAAAAAACCAAGTCTTGCAGTATGCTTCCTTTTAGACTTTTAGGAACATTTCAAGATCGTTTTCAGATCGCACCTATCGATTTAGATAAGGAGCTACCCACCCGAAACGTAGGACTATGGACAACAGTTGTTGGTAGAGATCGTCCAGAAACACTGGACTTTCTAGATAGGCTTAATACCTATCTAGCCCGCATTGGCTTGATATAATTGGCAGCAAGAAGCATTAAAATTGTTTCGCTCGCCAAGCAGTGCTGGCAACGAGTGAATGGCAGCTTCTGAGTATGTTCTCTGGCAAATTTAATATCTAGCAATGACGGCTTCCCGCCCTGATAAGCCATTGGTTGCAAGAAGTTGAAGCAGTTTTATATACATGCATCAAAAAAAATT
This sequence comes from Nitratireductor sp., assembly GCA_017854535.1. Taxonomy (GTDB): domain Bacteria; phylum Pseudomonadota; class Alphaproteobacteria; order Rhizobiales; family Rhizobiaceae; genus Salaquimonas. The sequence continues at coordinate 447 of JAFMHL010000068.1, read as the reverse complement.
TTAAGTTATTCAGTCTGACTTTAGGCATAGAAATCTGAGGTTAACTGGCAAAACTCTACGGAGAGAAATGACACCAGAGCACATTCTTTCAATGATACCTAACTCCATTCGGGAATAATAATTTTTTGAATTTGATCAGCTTCCCAACTGTTAGAAAAATATTATTTAAATTCAATAACTTAAAGTCTTCACTAAGTTGCCAACAAATTACACGGACAGACTTCATCAAGATTTTCAGCTTTGCGGGAAAAAAATTTCTGGCTGATATCCACACTGTTGTTCAAAAACTCAAGATTTCCGACTTTTTACCCACCCCTCCCATTTTACTTCCTCCTTATTTCTGAACTTGTTAATCAGCTAGACCATATTCAATGCTCGCTCTTACCTTTCTCTGCATGGCCCCGCGTTTCCTAGACACCCTGCGGGTTCAGTTTCTGCTGCATTTCA
>JAFMHL010000067.1 GCA_017854535.1 Nitratireductor sp. | reverse complement strand
CGCCGTGAAAGCTGAAGGCCTAAATTTGTTATTGTTGGATGCCCCCCATTTATATGATCGGCCGGGCAATATTTATCTGGATGACAAGGGGCAGGATTGGCACGACAATCACTTGCGCTTCGGCGCTCTTTGTGTCGCCGCTGCGAAAGTGGCGGTTGAAGGCATCAAGCGCAGGAAACCCGATATCGTCCATGCTCATGACTGGCAGGCAGGACTAACGCCACTCTTGATCAAAATGGCCGATGCCAAAAAACCGCCTCGGTGTGTTACCACCATTCACAATATTGCATTTCAGGGACTGTTCCATTGGTCCATTAAAGATACTTTTTCGATCCCTAATAAATACTTTACTTCTGAAGGGGCAGAATATTGGGGCAATTTAAGCTTCCTGAAAGCAGGCCTGGTTTTCGGCGATAAGATCACAACTGTTAGCCCAACATATGCACGAGAACTTTTAACGCCAGAATTTGGAATGGGTTTGGAAGGTGTGCTGCAGGCGCGCGGTGAGGATTTTTCAGGCATCGTAAACGGGATTGATTTGAAAGCATGGAATCCGTCCACTGATCCGCAATTGGAAACAAATTATAACCTCAAGAGTCTTGGGCGAAAAAAGGAAAACCGCGCCGCTATAGCGAAACGGTTTGGACTTGAAGAAAAATCCAAAGGTCCGCTTTTTTGTGTGGTGAGCCGACTGACGGAACAAAAAGGTCTTGATCTATTGTTGGAGGTCTTGCCGGATCTGGTCGGCCGCGGTGCGCAACTTGCCTTGCTAGGATCAGGATCAAAATCTCTTGAAGCAGGATATCTTGATGCGGCTCGCCGCTTCCCGGGGCAAGTAGGCGTCGAGATCGGTTATGATGAAAACCTGTCCCATCTGATGCAAGGAGGCAGTGATGCCATTCTTGTTCCTTCGCGGTTTGAACCCTGTGGACTTACTCAGCTTTATGGGCTTCGATATGGCACTATTCCTGTGGTTGCCCGAACCGGCGGCCTGGCGGACACAGTGATTGATGCCAATGAAGAGACAATTGCAGCAAAAGCTGCCACGGGAATTCAGTTTGATCCTGTGACGGCCGATGCCCTCCGTATCGCTATTGTAAGAACATGTGATCTATTTGATCAGCCTAAGGTTTGGAATTCCATCATTCGAAACGCTATGCAATACCCTGTTGGTTGGGATCAATCAGCGCCGGAATATCGCGCGCTTTATGAGACTTTATTATCCTAATAAAAAGAAGAATTTCTAAATGGTCTTACAATTGAAAACAGGTAGACCCAATCATTTGGGCGCGCGCTTTGATGGAGAGGGCACAAATTTTGCAGTGTTTTCGTCCAACGCCACCTCAATCAGTCTTTGCATTTTTTCAAGCGATGGAAAACAAGAAATAGAGCGTGTCCCTTTGCCTGAAAGAACTGGCAGTGTTTGGCATGGCTATGCTCCGGGGATTAAACCGGGCACACTTTACGGGTATAGAGCAGACGGCATTTACGCCCCCGACCATGGACATCGATTTAATCCTAACAAGTTGCTTATGGACCCCTATACGCGTGAGTTGCATGGGAGTTGGTCGAATAGCAGCGCCACACTTGGTTATGTCAAAGGTTCGTCGCAGGAAGATTTAAGTTTTGATAACCGGGATAGTGCAGCATTTGTTCCAAAGTCAGTGGTTTCACCTCAAGAATTGTTCGATCATGTTGAACCTCGCACAAATGTGGATTGGTCGCAGACACTCATTTATGAAGCACACCCAAAAGGGCTGACCAAACTACACGATGGCGTTCCGGAAAATGTTCGCGGAACCTATGAGGGTTTGGCTAGTGATGCCATGCTTGAGCATTTGCAAAAGCTAAATATCACAGCGATTGAGTTACTACCGGTTCATTCGTTTATCGATGATGGCTTTCTGATTGAACGCAATTTGAGAAACTATTGGGGCTATAACACCATCGGTTTTTTTGCACCCGAACCTCGTTATTTTGGCGCAGATGGCCTCAACGGATTTCGGACCATGGTTCGTCGGTTTCATGCAGCCGGTATCAAAGTCATTTTGGATGTTGTTTATAATCACACTGCAGAGGGGGACCATCGCGGACCGACCTTATCTTACCGCGGTCTTGATAACGCCTCTTATTATCGTTTGATTGACGGTCAGCCGCGTTTTTACGTCAATGATACGGGCTGCGGTAATACGGTAAATGTTGCCCATCCATATGTCCTTCGAATGGTCATGGACAGTTTGCGCTTCTGGGTGCAGCAAATGGGCATTGACGGTTTCCGGTTTGATTTGGCAACGACACTAGCGCGGGAAAATCATGGGTTCGACAGGCATGGCGGTTTCTTCGATGCCCTGCGTCAGGATCCTGTTTTGAGCGATGTGCAATTGATAGCCGAGCCTTGGGACATTGGTCCAGGTGGATATTGTTTGGGTGAGTTTCCGGCTGAGTTCTCTGAATGGAATGATCGATATCGCGACACAGTTCGCAGATACTGGAAAGGAGACTCACATAGTGCTCAAGAGCTTGGCGCCAAATTATTGGGATCGGCTGAAAACTTTGATCGCAAGGGAAGGCGTGCTTGGAGTTCAGTAAATTTCCTAACCGCCCATGACGGTTTCACCCTGGCAGATGTGACCAGCTACAATGAACGCCACAATGAAGCCAATGGCGAAAACGGCGCCGATGGTCATGGTAATAACCTGAGTGACAATTGCGGCGTCGAGGGTGAGACAGACAACGCGGAAATCTTAGCGAGGCGCAAAATGCGCCAGAAAAACATGCTTGCAACTTTGTTTTTGTCGCAAGGTACCCCGATGCTATTGGCGGGCGATGAGTTTTCAAATTCCCAGCAGGGAAACAATAATGTTTATGCTCAGGATAATCCTACAGGTTGGTTGAATTGGGATAGTGGCGATGCGTCGATGATTGAGTTTGTTGCAAAGCTCTCAAAATTTCGCGCAGAGCATCAAAGCCTCCGCCAAGATTTATTTCTGCACGGATCGACCCGAAAGAAAGACAATTTGCAAGATGTTGAATGGACAGATTTTAATGGCAAGCCGCTGCAATGGCGTGACCCGGGTCTTTCTAATCTTTGCCTAACGTTGCGTTGTTGCGCTGACACGCCTTTATCAAGACAGTTTGAAGATACAGTTTTTATCATCTTCAACAGAGGCGAAAATCGAGAAGTTGTGAGGCTTCCGGAGAAGACTGAAAATCAAACTTGGATACGCAGTATTGATACTGCTGATGACAATTTGATCCCAGTCAACAGCAACGAGAAAACATGCTCAGTAAGCGGGCACAGCGTTGTTGCCTTCACCTTGCAATCGGATGAAAATGCAACATGAATCTGGACCATGCCCTTGATGAACTTGCGGTCCGAAATGGAGTAATCCCCCATTTCCACGATCTGGAAGGTCGTTTGCAGCCGACATCTGTCGATACCAAACGCGCTTTGCTATTTGCCAATGGGGTAAATATCGATAGCGGCGGAATGGTTCATCAAGCACTTGAAGAAATGATTGCCGCCGATGCCAGACGTAACCTACCACCAGAAATTATTTGCATTGCTGGTCAGGATTTGGAACTGGCAATTCATAAATCCGTCACTTGGCGTTTACTCCCAGAAGGCAAAGAAGAAAACGCAGTTGAAGGCAAAACTGATAATTTGATTGTGATCCAAGACCTGCCATCGGGTATACATGAGTTACATCTGGATTCTTCTAACCATCGCGATATTGTTTTACTGATCTCTGCGCCTGAAAAAGCGCCATCGGTATTTGAAAAGTCGGGTCTGGAAAGAATATGGGGAGTGAACCTTGCGCTCTATGGATTGAACAAAGGGGATGATCCTGGAATCGGAAACTACAAGGATCTAGCTGATGTTGCGTCAGCCATCGGTTTAAATGGTGGAGGATTTCTTGGTGTAAATCCGGTTCACGCCATGGGGTGGAACAATCCAGAAGTTTTTAGCCCCTATTCGCCTTCCCATAGAGGGTTTTTGAACACGTCTCATATCGCGGTTGAGCACATTGAACCCATGTCAGAACGAACCAGGGCTTTGCTCGCTTCGTGGAAGCATGCCGCTCAAAACAAATCGTCGCAGTTGGTTGACTATCCGGGCCATTCAAAATTTCAATGGCTTATTTTGGATGCTTTGTTCCAAGATTTCACCAAACATGCGACGACAGTTCAAGAAAATGAATTTGCAAAATTCTGTATTAATGAAGGCCCAGCGGCACATCGCGTTGCCCAATATGAATGTTTGGGAGAAAAACACGGATCGGATTGGCGCAAATGGTCTTCCAGCTTAAGGGACGGCATAGACGCTCCTGATACTTCAGATGAACGGGTAAGATTTCATCTTTGGTTACAATGGCACGCAGAAAATCAATTGCAGACCGCTCAATTGGAAGCTGTTTCATCAGGCATGGGCTTGGGCCTTTATCTGGATCTCGCCGTTGGCGCTCGTCAAAATGGGGCTGAAGCTTGGGCGGAAGCTGAAGCCATTGCCCAAGATGTTTCTATTGGTGCGCCCCCTGATCATTTAAGTCCTGCTGGACAAAAATGGGACCTTGCCGCCTATAGCCCAAAAAAACTTTCAACCTCGAACTACCGGGCATTTCGAGAGATTTTGTCGCGTAACATGCGCCGCTGCGGTGTGCTCCGAATTGATCATATATTGGGACTTAATCGGAGCTTCTGGATTCCTGAAAACGGCGCTCCCGGCGGTTATATCAAACATAATTTCGAAACGCTTCTGGCCATTGTTCGCCTTGAAGCAGAGCGTAACCAAACGGTTGTGATTGGTGAGGATCTTGGGTTGGTCCCTGAAGGATTTCGCGAGACACTTTTGAACAGCGGCATCTATTCATATTCAGTTCTGCAATATGAGAAAAACGAGAACGGCAAGTTTAAAAATCCGTCCAGTCTTTCACCCCAATCGCTGACTTGCTTTGGTACCCATGATACTCCCACCTTAAGAGGGTTCGCCACTGGTGGAGATATAACCTGGTGGCAAAAGCTGAATTGGATTGATGAGAGCCATGCAGCAACAATCAAAGATTCCCACAAGCAGGAAGTCGCGGACCTAATGGGCTTAGCTCCATCTGCTCTACAAGAAGCGCATGCGACGGCCAGTGAAATTGATAAACTCAATTCCAGTGTTCATCGTGCCATGGCCAACTCGCCGGTGATGATGGTATCGGTTCAGTTCGACGATATTGAGGGGAATATAGATGCTCAAAATTTACCTGGAACAATTGATGAGCATCCCAATTGGCGACGTCTATATTCCACGCCCATTGCGGCAATAAACGACCATCCTAATCTCAAACACATTAGCAAAATAATGGCTATTGGCGGCAGAGTTGGTTCGAAAAAAGTGAATAAGGAACGAAATTCATGAATCCTATTAATATTCCAACGCAACCTTTTGAGGGCCAAAAACCTGGTACCTCTGGATTGCGGAAAAAAACGCGAATTTTCATGGAATCTGGATATCTGGAGAATTTCGTTCAGGCGACTTTCAATGCGATCGGTGGCGCGAAAGGAAAGACGTTCGTTATTGGCGGGGATGGCAGATATTTTAATGATCGAGCTGTCCAAACCATCATCAAAATGGCCGCTGCAAACGGCGCAAAGGGCGTCATTGTCGGGCAGGGCGGTTTATTGTCCACGCCAGCCGCCTCTCACCTTATTCGCCTAAACAAAACCGATGGTGGCTTCATCCTCTCAGCCAGTCACAACCCCGGTGGAATTGATGAGGATTTCGGCATCAAATTCAATATGGCCAATGGTGGCCCTGCCACCGAAACTTTGACGAATGGCATGTTTGAAGAAACAAAAACCATATCGGCTTTTTCGATTGTCGAAGCGGCGAATATCGATTTGCTTGCAATTAGCAGGCAATCGATTGGCGACATGACTATCGAGATTGTTGATCCGGTTGAAGACTATAAAATCTTGATGGCAAGCCTATTTGATTTTGAGAAAATCCGTTCGTTGTTTTCTAATGGCTTCACGATGCGTTTTGATGCCATGCATGCTGTTACAGGGCCATATGCCAAAGCTATTTTGGAAGATGCTCTCGGTGCTTCAAAAGGTACAGTTCTCAATGGTGTTCCAAGTGAAGATTTTGGCAAAGGCCATCCAGACCCCAACCCAGTTTGGGCAAAAGAATTGATGGACCTGATGATGCGCGATGATGGGCCTGATTTTGGTGCAGCTTCAGATGGCGATGGAGATCGCAACATGATTGTAGGTCGCAATACTTATGTAACGCCTTCTGATAGCCTGGCGGTTCTCGCCGCAAACGCTCACTTGGCGCCTGGCTACAAGAGCGGTCTTTCGGGAATTGCTCGTTCGATGCCCACCAGCGGGGCCAGTGATCTAGTGGCAGAAAAACTGGGTATTGGCAGCTTTGAAACGCCAACGGGGTGGAAGTTTTTTGGTAATTTATTGGATGCGGGAAAAGTTACCATTTGCGGCGAGGAAAGCGCAGGAACCGGTTCAGACCATGTGCGCGAAAAAGATGGCCTCTGGGCAGTGCTGCTTTGGTTGAATATTTTAGCAGAACGAAAACAATCCGTAGCATCAATAATGGCTGATCACTGGAAAGAATTTGGGCGAAATTATTATTCCCGACATGATTATGAAGCGATACCATCCAATGCCGCTGACAGGATGTTTGCTAACCTGATTGGAAAATTGAACAACCTTGCAAGCAAAAAATTCGCAGGCGAAAAGGTTCAAAGCGCGGATGAGTTTTCCTATCATGATCCAGTTGATGGAAGCGTTAGCGAACATCAAGGGGTTCGTATTTTCTTTAATTCTGGGGGTAGAGCAGTGTTTCGCCTTTCTGGCACAGGAACAGAAGGGGCTACCTTGAGGATTTATTTAGAACAGTATGTTGCCGCAAATGGAGATCATACGCTTCAAACTCAATTGGCGCTTAAAAACGTAAGTCAGGCTGCCCTTGATATTATAGAACTAACTAGCTTCACGGATCGAACACAGCCCGATGTTATGACTTAAACAGATTTGTATTGCTCAAATATCGTCCATATTGGGTTATGATAAAGGCAGCTTATTGCGAAACAGGATCACATTTTGAAATCGTTAAACCTACAGGCAGTTTTGTACGCGCATCACCGCAGGCCATAGCCAGTTGCTCAGCCAAAATGCCTGATGCCGTACTTAGATCTGCGCCCGAAAAATTGGTAGCTCGCATCAAAGCATTATCAAGCTTCGTGCCAGAAAAGTCCGCATTCGAAAAATCAGAATGGGCTAAATTAGAGAAAGTCATGTCGGCGTTTTTATAGATCCCGGACTTCGCGTTTATGCGGCTGAAGTCCGAATTGGTCATTTGTGCATCGGAAAAATCTGTACCTTCTGCAGTGGCTCGTTCAAGATCAGAATGCTGCATCCTCACATTGTTAAAATTTGCTCCATCAAGAGTAGCTCGCCGCAAAAAAGCATCCCGCAAATCTGCACCAAATGAATCCGCTCCTGATAGATCACTTTCGCCAAAATCGGCATCCCGCAAATCTGCTTCATTGAAACTGGATCCGGCTAAATCACTTTTTTCCAGATCAGCGCCACGCATTTTCGCAAAAGTGAAATCAGAAGTACGAAAGTTTGCCTTCTCTAGGCTTGCCCTGCGTAAATCTGAATTCTTAAAATTAGCGCTTTCCAGGTGGCTGTCTTTCAAATCAGCCTCACGAAATACAGTGCCCTCAAAATTAGCATCACTAATGTTCAATTCTCGAAAGGTTCCGGACAACAGATTACATCCAGGACACCCTTTCTGCGCAGTAATGCTTTTAATGCTTTGAGCCTTCACTTGGATTGCCGAAGACGCGATTGTCACAATTCCCGCTAGTGCGGTTGCAAGTAACTTTCTTTTCAAAAGCGACATTATTAACTCTGTTAGTGAAGGCCGAACAGCCTATGGGCAAGGATCTTACCCACAATGTGGAGCGCGAATAGGCGCAGGTCAATAGAACAAGCCCAATGATTGGCTGAAGGTTGGAAATCAACGATCAACAAACGCCTGTGATGACCGAACATGGTTTCGTGGATTAGCGTTGCCAAAAGCAACAGCATGAGGTTAAAAACACTCGCACACTTTCGAGCATGAAATTACAAAGTGTAAGACTTACAAATCTGACGCTTAACCAGGCGCGAGGACTATTCGATGGAAACACAAGAAGACTTGCGCTTGAAGTATTTGCCAAAGAAAAAATCTCTGGTTCGTAAAGACAAATGGCTCACTTCCGTGGCCCGTGTCTTGAACCCGCTTTTGGTCAAGTTCCGATTTGGAATTGTGTACCGTGACGGCAAATGGAAGTTTGACCACCTCACCACCAAGCCACGTAAAATCCGTCATACCTATGTCGATGATGTAAGGAATTGGACATTGGATGGCGCTGGACCTTTGCCGCTGGATGATAATGCCGCGCGAAGGCTGATGGATAATGCGGAACCCCTGAAAGCCAGTTCCAAGAAAAAATTTAGAAAGCAAAAGCCCCGCCGTTATATTTCGCCTGAAGTGGGTGTCGAAGGGTTGTTTGCCAAATTGAATGATGCTGGCATTCGCTATGCAGCTCTACGTTGGTTTGACAAATTGCCCGTGGTCGATCCTGGTGAAGACATCGATATGTTATTCGAAGACGATGCAATGGATCGTCTTGATGAGTTTTTTATTCCTAAGCGTGTGAAGGGAGCGGTTCCTTGCGATATTTATAGTGAGGGTGGCCTGCCCGGAACCGCCTTTGAAGGGCTGCCCTATTATGAGAGTAGACTAGCCAGTCAGATCCTTTCCAACACCGTGCTTGAAAAAGGACTTTTCAAAGTACCCGATACCAAGCATCATTTCCTGTCACTGGCGTATCACGTAGTTTATCACAAGGCGCATACCTCAGGTTTGTCGTTTATGGAAGGCGAGGTCCCTCTCAAAGATGAGGTAGATCATGACTATGCTCAGGTTTTGGGTGACCTCGCCGATCAACTAGGCATCAAAGTCGAGATGACGATGA
>JAFMHL010000037.1 GCA_017854535.1 Nitratireductor sp. | reverse complement strand
CCCCAGCTGAAAAGCTTGCCGAGTGTGTTGCGTCGATCAATTGAATCCGCCGCTCATTCCAGACCTTTGCACTATTACAATTAGTGGAAAGTCGACCTGCCGCTAATGACGGTGTTTCGGACGAAACTGCCGTTGGTTGAACAAACAAGAATAACAGATGGCATCAAAATCTTCTTCAGCGCCTAGTCGAAGAGTCTCGGACCTATCTGTTTGGATAGGTGTTCTAACCAAGCTGTCATCGCTTCTTTCTTTTCCTTAAGATAATCGTATCTATCATAGACTTTACCAACTCCACCATCGATATGATTTACAAGTCGGTCAGCGATAAAGCGGGAAAAACCAAGTTTTGTAAGGTTGGTTTCAACTGTTCGTCTCATATCGTGCGGATTAAAATCGCTTATATTCGTTTTGACCCTGACAGATTTTCTATTTCGGGTTCCAATCGTCACCGGCTGATCTAAACCCAAGGGGGACGGATACACCCAAATATCGTGTTTTCCTTTTGCTTTGTTCAACAGTTTTTTGGCTAATCCGATCAAAGGAACGGCGTGCGTTAGTCCGTTTTTTGTACGACTTTTTGGGATCGTCCATATATCATCTTGAATTTCCTCCCATGGCATATTTGTTACTTCTTTTAGTCGCTGACCTGTTGCAAGACACATTTTGAAAACTTCACCTTGAACCCCGCATTGATCAAAAGCTTTCCAAAGTTTTCTAATTTCTTGATCAGAAAAAAACCTATCCCTTGATACTTCCACTTCTGGTCTGTCCAGTAAATGAGCGGGATTATTGTCTAGATAACCATTTTTGACACCAAAATTATAGACTTTACGAATGCAAGCAAGACACCTATTCGCCATTATGCCAGCATGGTTCTTCTTAATGTCTTGCAGCAAATCGCGTATTTCTGGTTTGGATATTTCAGATGCTTTGCGTTCGTGAAACAGAATGAAATACTTGTTGAGAATTCGTTGATCCTCTTGCCATGATTTCTTTTTTACTTTGGCGTGCATTTCAATGTAAAAACCGATCAATTTTTTCAAAGTAAGCACATCGTTATCTTGTTTTTTTTGTACTGAAGGGTCTGTCTTATCAACAGCGAGTTGATGCCTGATCTCAAGAACACGTTTTCTTGCATCAGCTAGACTGATCGCAGGATACTGACCCAGATTGATGCGTCGTTGCTTTCCATTATAAACATATTTTAAAAACCAGGATTTTGTTCCGCCGTATGAAACTCTCACCCCAAAACCTGGACTTTTTTTGTCAAAATAGGTATCTTGTCCCGAGGTCGGCAGTTTGAGATTTTTCACTTTCATATCTGTAAACTGAATCTGTGGCATAACTCATATTATAAGAAAAATATTATATGTACACTATAGATACAGACACATAGCGACACGAGTTGAAACCAATTGAAACAATGAGAAACAACATATTGAACAATAACAATAGGTTAAATAAAAATATCGCTAATATAAAACACTTTGAAACATGTTGAATAAGGGGTACAACTGACTTTTAATCAGTAGGTCGAGGGTTCGACTCCCTCAGCGCTCACCATTTTCTCTCAATTTTACATAATTCTGAATGTTCAGGCCAAACTGGGAAGCAAGGTTTCTATGTCCAAAAGATTCAAATATGATTCAATGACTGGTCAGCAACTGAGAACAGCCCTTGATGGCCTCGATATGCCTTATATGGAGTTTTGCCGTTTGACAGGCGCTAATGAGCGGACTGTTAAAAAATGGTTGGATGGGGAACAGGACATTCCGACTTGGGTTTCAATGGCGCTATATATTTTCAAAAACCAACCTGATGCTGTGTTGGAAGCGGGCAAGTGGGCAGCAAAATCCATAAACAGTGATATGGAACAAGCAGGCATAAAATATCCCTATCGCTCAGCACATTAATCCCTGATTGAGTTTTCCCTGCGATGTGTGTTTAATATCTTTCAAAGATCAAATCACGCGCGTTGCGCTTTGGGAGAATTTATGAGCTGCTTTTTCATTCAATTAAGATGCAAGCCGGGAACAGCCTACAAGGTTGCCGATGAACTATATGAGCGCGAAATCATTTCACAGCTTTTTTCGACCAGCGGAGAATGGGATTTGATCGCACAAATCTACCCGCCGGAAAACGTCGATATTGGCCAATGGGTCAATGACAATGTGCTAAATGTTAAAGACATCGAACGCTCTTTAACCACGCTGACCTTCAAAGCATTCTAACGCAGCTTTCGCGCCCCTAGCAATTGACTTGCAAATTCAACCATTTCATAAACAATCGATATTTCCATGGGAGGAATTAAAATGAAGAAATTTATCGCCGCAGCCCTCGCTGCATCCATGTTTACACTACCTGCCTTTGCTGCCGAAGTTAAAGTCGGCTTTGTGACAACACTCACCACTGGTGGTGCCGTCATTGGTAAAGACATGGAAAACGCTGTTAATCTAGCCTCAGCACATATGGGCGGAAAAATGGGCGAACTAGACCTTAATGTCATTTTCGCTGATGACGGTTTCAAGCCGGAAACTGGCAAACAGGCTACCGACAAACTTGTGAAACAAGATGATGTGGATTTCGTAACGGGCTATATCTGGAGCCATGTGCTTTTAGCATCCCGCAAATCAGTTCTGGATCAAGGCAAGTTCTTGATTTCTGCCAATGCTGGTCCATCTGAAATGGCAGGAAAACTGTGCCATGAGAATTTCTTCTCCACATCTTGGCAGAATGATCAAACACCAGAAGCAATGGGTGAAGTTCTAAACCAACAAGGCGTTAAATCTCTCTACATCATGGCCCCAAATTACGCCGCAGGCAAAGATATGGTCGCTGGCGTTGAGCGCACTTTCAAAGGCGAAATCAAAGGCAAAGACCTTACAAAATGGGGCGCAGATGCCCAGTTGGATTTCTCCGCTGAATTAGCTAAAGCAAAAGCCTCTGGTGCTGAAGGCATTTTCGTATTTTACCCGGGTGCTGCCGCTGGTGCATTCGTCAAGCAATACCAACAGGCTGGCCTGAAAGACATTCTGCCTCTGTACTCAGTTTTTACCATTGACGCTATCAGCCTTCCAAAACTACAGGCGGCGAATTTTGAAAGTGTCTTGGGTTCAAAAACGACCCAGCAATGGGATCCGTCTTTGAAAAACGAACAGAACAAGCGTTTTGTCACAGAATTCAAAGCCAGATATGGTTCTTACCCCTCATTTTACGCAGCGCAATCTTATGATGCGATGTTCTTGATTAAATCAGCAGTTGAAGCTGTGGGTGGCGACCTGACCAACAAAGACGGTATCCGCGCCGCGTTGAAAACGGCAAATTATGACAGCGTCCGCGGTAAATATACCTATGGCAACAACAACTTCCCAATCCAGAATTTTTATCTGCGTGAGGTGGTGAAAGACAATGACGGAAATTGGACAACACGCGTTGCTTCAACTGTCTTTGAGAACAACCAAGACTCACATGCAAAAGATTGTTCCATGAACTAAACTGAACTCTTTGAGTTTTAGGGGCCGGAAAACGAACCAAATTTGTCTCCGGCCCTTTTTTATTTCCGTATTTTTTTGATCGTCCGGCATTTCATGGATACTTCACTTCTCATTATTCAAACGTTGAACGGCATCCAGTTAGGATTGCTGTTGTTTCTGGTTGCATCGGGTCTGACCCTCATTTTCGGAATATTGGATTTCGTTAATCTGGCCCATGGATCCCTTTATATGGTCGGGGCGTTCTTCTGCGCCACCCTAACGTTTGCGTTAGGTAGCTTTCCCCTAGCAGTTCTCATTGCCCTCCCCCTCACTGGCCTTGTCGGCTATGGCGTGGAACGATTTGTTGCTCGAAAGCTCTATGCAAAAGATCATTTACAACATGTCCTTGGTACATTCGGCCTGATCCTCGTCTTCGACACACTGACCCATATGATCTGGGGTCCACAGGGCATTTCAATACCGCTGCCCGCTTGGCTGGATACACAAGTGACATTAATGAAAGACGTCGTGTTTCCGACCTATCGCTTGCTTATCATTGTTTCAGGTCTTGTTTGCGCTGCGGGCCTTTATTGGCTGGTCAACCACACCCGTCTTGGCATGCTAATCCGCGCAGGCGCATCAAACCGCACCATGGTGTCAGCCCTTGGGATTGATATCAAAACGCTGTTCGCACTGGTATTTGCCATTGGTGCCATGCTGGCCGGTCTTGCTGGGATGTTAATCGCGCCCATCACCGAAGCAAAAATCGGGATGGGCAATGAAGTTATTATCACCGCCTTTGTTGTAATCATTGTCGGCGGCATTGGCTCCGTAAAGGGTGCATTTATTGCAGCAATCTTAATTGGGTTGATCGATACACTTGGCCGCTCGTTCTTGGATGATGTGTTTAAGCTGTTCATGAGCAGCAGCGCCGCAGAAACATCCGCCCCTGCAATATCGGCAATGCTTATCTATTTGTTGATGGCGCTCATTCTCGCCTTTCGCCCTCAGGGCCTCTTTCCTCCAATGGTGCGTTAGATGTTCGGCACTCTTTCCCGCTCGTCAAAACTAACGCTTCTTGCCCTGCTGGTACTTGCAATTTTGCCGCCAATCTTCATTTGGACAGGCAATTCATTTTATGTCGATCTGGCCACTCGCTTGGTTATTTTAGCCATTGCTGCGGTTAGCTTGAACCTCATCCTTGGCTATGGGGGCATGATCTCATTTGGACACGCTGCTTATCTCGGCATCGGTGCATATGCTGTAGGTATCCCCGCCCATCACGAACTTTATGGCGGGTTTGAAGCCATCGCCTCCTTTGGCGGTTTTACACATATTTTCCTCGCCGTCGGCATCTCCGCATTATTTGCGTTGATCACCGGGGCGATTTGCCTGCGTACCAAGGGCGTTTACTTCATAATGATCACCATGGCATTTGCGCAAATGCTTTATTATCTATTGGTTTCCCTCGATGAATACGGTGCAGATGATGGTTTGGTCATCGATGCTAGGTCCGAGTTTCCACTTATCAACCTTGATAACTCTCTTCAGCTATATTTTGTTTGCCTAGCTTCGCTGGCCGCCGCCATGCTTATAGTCCGCACTGTAGTCCATTCTCGTTTCGGCATGGTTTTACAAGGCGCCAAAGGCAATGAAGAGCGCATGACCAGCTTAGGTTACAACGTCTATGCTTATCGACTTGTCGCTTATGTCATCTCAGGCGCCATGTGCGGCTTTGCTGGAGCATTGCTTGGCAATTTCACCACCTTTATTTCACCGGAAATGATGGCTTGGTCACGCTCGGGCGAATTGATGTTCATGGTAATATTAGGTGGCGTAGCAACCACATTGGGCCCCCTACTGGGATCAGCCGCATTCATCATCATTGAAGAGGCTTTTTCAAGCTATACCATATACTGGCATCTACCTTTTGGCCTGATGCTGATGGCAGTCGTGCTCTACACCAATGGTGGCATCATGGGCATGAAGTTCAAATGGCGGTCCCCTAGTGCTGAAAAAGGCACTCAAGAGAATGGAACCAAATAAATGAGTTCCATTCTTGAGATGAAAGACTTACGCAAAAGCTATGGCGGCGTTACCGCAACAGATGGCGTAAGTCTGTCTGTAGAAAAGAATATACTACATGCTATTATTGGCCCCAATGGTGCAGGCAAGACAACTTTGATTTCCCTGCTCAGCGGCGCAGTAAAACCAGATGGCGGTAAAATCTTCTTTGCTGGAAAAGATATTACAAGCCAGCCAGCTTACAGTCGCGCAAAAGTTGGCATAAGCCGATCTTACCAAATCACATCGCTCATCATGTCCATGAGCGTCTTGGACAATGTGGCGCTGGCCATTCAAGCGCGCAGCGGCCATTCGTTCAAATTCATTAAACCGGCTAAGAGTCTGACCAAAATTCGAAGTGAGGCCTTGAATATCCTCAAACAAATCGGACTTGCTGATCGAGCAGAAGACTTAACCAGTAACCTGTCCCATGGCGAACATCGTCTTGTAGAAATCGCCATTGCGCTTGCCTCGAATGCCCAATGCATGATGCTGGATGAACCAATGGCTGGGCTTGGTCCAGAAGAATCCGTTCGGATGATCGCCTTTATCAAACAGTTGAAAGGCTCCAGAACTATTCTGCTTATTGAGCATGATATGGATGCGGTATTTGCCCTTGCCGATACTATATCTGTGCTCGTCTATGGTAAAATAATCGCCACAGGTTCCCCTGATGAAATCCGAAATAATGAAGCAGTACGCCACGCATATCTGGGGGAGGAATAGGCATGCTGAAAATTTCTGACCTCACCACCCATTATGGCAGCAGTCAGGCCCTATTCGGCGTAGACATGGAATTCCAAACCGGAGAAATCGTTACCCTTCTTGGCCGTAACGGCATGGGCAAAACCACGACCATAAATTCGATCATCGGCATTGTTCCGCCAAGTGGTGGGTCCATCGTGTTTGACGGCGAAGAGCTTGTTGGGCGCGAGTCCTACAAAATTGCAAATCTAGGTATTGGATTGGTTCCAGAAGGTCGGCAGATTTTTCCAAATTTGTCTTTGAGGGAAAATCTGGTTGCCACTGCTTCAAACCATCTAAACGCATTGGATCCCTGGACGCTAGATAAGGTCTATAATTTCTTTCCCGCATTGAAGGAACGGGAAACCTCAATGGGTAACATTTTATCTGGCGGCGAGCAGCAAATGCTGGCGATTGGGCGGGCCTTGATGACAAATCCGAAATTGCTCATTCTTGATGAAGCCACTGAAGGATTGGCGCCTATTATTCGCCAGAATATATGGTCTGCGATCAATCGCATCAAAGATACCGGAATATCGATCCTAGTCGTGGATAAAAATCTCAAAGACTTGCTCAAAATAGCCGACCAAAATTTCATCATGCAACGTGGAAAAATTGTCTGGCAAGGCAGTTCTTCAGAACTCAAAGTCGATGAAAAAGCCCGCGAACAATATCTTGGTGTCTAGCCGAACCAGTTTCTAATTGACTGCTTTGGTCAAACTGTCACGTTAAGCAAGGTTCCGCTGGCCTTTTTGTGACTGGTACGTGATATGATTTTTCGCTAAGGCAAAGATCAAGTTCAAAACGCGCCAAAGCATGCAATAAAACGAGAACCCATGACCGCCGATATATCCTATTTGACCGCACTTCTGGCTGGCGCCATTTCATTTCTGTCGCCCTGTGTCTTGCCGTTGGTGCCACCTTATCTGTGTTATATGGCAGGTGTTTCTCTCGATACATTGACGGGTAATGCGCAAGAGACCGAAGCAAGCCTGATAAAGGCCGCTCGCAAGCGCGCTATTACCCATTCTCTGGTTTTTGTCTTAGGCTTTTCACTGGTCTTTACAGCCCTTGGTGCTGGCGCATCCACCATTGGTCAGGTGATGCGCGCTCATATGGATTCGTTGGCAATCATTGCCGGCATTGTCATCATCGTAATGGGATTGCATTTTCTTGGTCTTTTCAAGATCAACCTGCTCTATCGTGAGGCAAGATTTAGCACATCAAAAGCTGGCTATATCGGTTCCCTCCTCATGGGCATTGCATTTGCTTTTGGCTGGACACCCTGCATTGGCCCCATTCTTGGCGTGATCCTAGCCATGGCGTCTAGCAGTCAGTCGATCACCGAAGGCGCATCGCTGTTGGCCGTATATTCAGCAGGTCTAGGTATTCCCTTCCTGTTGGCAGCATTTTTCATTGGCCCCTTTATGCAATTCCTCAACAAGTTCAAAAAACACTTGGGCACCATGGAAAAAGTAACAGGCGCATTACTCGTCGTCACAGGTCTGTTGTTCTTGACTGGCGGTATGCAAACCGCTTCCTATTGGCTGCTTGAAACGTTTCCTGCACTTGGTATGCTTGGTTAGAATAATTTTCCAACAACTAGCTTGATCACGATCAAGGCTGCCTTTGATGTTTTGCCAGATCAAGAGTACTTCAAAGAAAACAAATGCATGAAAGCTGATGATATGAACGCGCCTATGACTGAGATTAAAAGCGAATTTCCAAAAGGTGTTTACGATCTAAAGGTAACCGAAGTTCGTCACTATACGGATCGGCTCTTCTTTTTCCGAACAGAGCGACCTACTGAATTTCGTTTTCGCTCTGGTGAGTTTGTCATGATTGGCCTGCCTCCCCATATCATGGCAGAAGATGGTGGAGCAGCAAAAACGATCTGGCGCGCCTATTCAATTGCCTCTCCTTCTTGGGAAGAAGACATCGATTTCTTTTCAATCAAAGTTGAAGACGGCCCCCTCACCTCAAAATTGCAAAAAATCAAAGTCGGCGACAGTGTTTGGATGCGCAAGAAGGCGACCGGAACGCTAGTCCATGATGCGCTGATCTCAGGCAAAAACCTGTTTCTGCTTTCCACAGGAACAGGTATCGCGCCCTTTGCCAGTGTTATCCGCGATCCAGAAACCTATGAGAAATTTGAAAAAGTGTTTTTTATACAAACCTGCCGTGAAGTGGCTGAACTTCAATATGGCAAAGACCTTGTGGCAGAAGTCCGCAACCATGAGCTCCTGTCAGAGATTGTCGGAGACAAGCTGGTTCATTACGCCACCACAACCCGCGAAGACAGCGAATGCACAGGACGCATGACCGATCATATGCGCTCAGGCAAACTTTATGCTGATCTTGGTATTCCGCCCCTAAACAAAGCGACGGACCGCGTGATGATTTGCGGTTCTATGGCAATGTTGCAGGATAGCAAGAAACTTTGTGAAGAAGCTGGCTTGGTGGAAGGCTCCAACTCCCAGCCAGGTGAGTTCGTTATCGAGCGTGCATTCGTCGACTAAGTACTCATCTCAACACTTTGAAAATTCATCATAGCTTGTAATCACACAAGCATCCGTGATCGCATCTGCTTTTGGTGTCACGATAATTTTCAACATGTCATCAAATGGCGGATACGTCTTTGCAATAAAAGTGTTTATTGCTCCGCGTTCTGGGTTCAATTACCAAAACAATTCCGAATTTTAAAAAAACCAACCGCTATTTTCTTCCAATCAATAAGAATACGCCTTGTTAGTTACGTTAGGTTTGATAGGTTGAATTCTGTCAACTAAAGAGGGCATTTAATGAGTTTCTTTTCAACAACACTAAAAGCAACAGCAGCAGCAGCGCTAATTTTCGGCGCAGCAACAACAGCTTCTGTGGCACAGGCGCAACCTATTATCCAGTCGGCGGCGTAATCGCTAATGCGATTTCAAACCCACCAAGCTCACGTCCATGCGAAGAAGGCGGAAGCTGCGGTGTGCCTAACTTGATCGCATCTGCAATCTCTTCCCGTGGTTCAGTCGACAACATCAACGCAATTGCTTCTGGTCTTCGTGACTCTGGCTTTGTTCAATCTGACGTAGCATCATGGGCATATACTGGCACAGGCACTATGGAATGCAAACCAGCGGTTAGCGATTTGGCTGCAATTGCAGCATTGTTCCCTGAGCATATCCATCTGATTGCTGGCAAAGACAGCGGCATCAACTCTGTTGCTGACCTCAAAGGTAAGCGCATTTCTCTCGATGAGCCAGGTTCAGGCACACGGGTAGATGCTGAATTGATCCTTGCAGCAGCGGGTTTGACCAAAGACGACTACACTGCGGAAGACCTAAAACCAGGACCAGCAGCTGAAGCGCTTAAAAACGGAAAGCTTGTTGCGTTCTTTATCGTGGCTGGTTACCCAACCGGTTCTGTTGTTGAGCTTGCCTCATCAACTGCTATCAAGTTGGTGGCTATCGACGGTGACGGCGCTAAAGCTTTGACCGAAAAATATGGTTTCTTCTCTCAGAGTGATATTCCAGCTGGAACCTATGAAGGCGTGGATGCTGTATCAACTGTCGCTGTTGGCGCCCAGTGGGTAACGAGCATGAAGCAGCCTGAAGAGCTGATCTATGAAATCACCAAAGCTTTGTGGAACGACAACACCCGCAAATTGCTCGATGTAGGTCATGCAAAAGGTAAAGTGATCACACCTGCAACCGCTTTGGACGGCATCGGCATTCCGCTGCATCCAGGTGCAGAGCGCTTCTACGCAGAAGCTGGCTTGATCAAGTAAGCTGAAAAATTAAAGACCCGGATATGAAAATATCCGGGTTTTTTCATCAACCAATTTATAAAGCAAAGTTGCAATAACTGCGAGATACGCCTTGGGGACTGACATGCAAAGCAAGCAAGATGAGATTCTTGACGCCGAAAAACTAGCCGATATCGAACGCAAGTATGATCCGGAAACTCCATTTCGTCCCATGGGAAAAAATCTGGCTATGGTTGTTACGACAGCCCTCGTTGCCATGTCTATCTATCATTTTTATGCGTCAGGCTTCGCGCTCATTCGAGAACTGCTTCATCGCGGCATTCACCTGTCTTTCGTAATCGGCCTTGCATTTCTTCTATTCTCTTACAAACGCTCTGCAACCACAGCTCTGCCATCGCCTTCATGGTTTCGTTTTGAAAGCGTGAATATACTCGACATTATCTTCAGTATTATGGGCGTTACATGCGTCCTTTATCTCCCACTACTACCGCCATAAATCGTCGGAGAGCGCGTTGGAAATCCTTCGCAATTTGACGTCTTTATGGGAACTAGCCTGATCGTTTTGACCTTGGAAGCAACACGTCGCTCTGTGGGTCCAACGCTTCCGTTGATTGCCTTGGTCTTCATATTATTCGCAATATTCGGCCCCTATGCTCCTGGTGCGTTGAAACACGGTGGAACAAGCTGGCTTGGTTTGGTCAACCATCTCTATATGACCAATCAAGGCATCTATGGCATTGCCATCGGCGTGATGGCCCAATACGTATTTCTATTCATTTTGTTTGGCGTCCTTGCAACGCGTATCGGCCTTGGGCAATTGTTCATCGACTTGGCGATGGTAATCGCTGGGCGATATTCCGGAGGTCCTGCCAAAGTAGCAATCTTCTCATCCGCCTTCATGGGAACAATTTCTGGCTCTTCCATTGCCAATACTGTGACAACTGGCGCCCTGACGATACCTGCCATGAAGCGTGTTGGATATCCTGCGCACTTTGCTGGCGCAGTTGAAGCAACCGCCTCCACGGGCGGACAGATTACACCACCTATTTTGGGCGCTGCAGCCTTTATTATGGTCGAGTATCTTGAAATACCGTTGCGCGATATTTTGGCAGCGGCTCTATTCCCGGCCTTGCTGCATTATTTTGGAATATTCATCATGGTGCATTTGGAAGCAAAACGCCTAGGCTTGCGCGGTCTGAACCCGGACGAAATGCCAAAAATGGGTTTGGTCTTGAAGCAGCATTGGTTATCCATCATTCCTCTGATCATTCTGGTTTACATGATCTTATCTGGTAGAACGCCGGACTATGCCGCCGTCTATGGCATTATTGCCTGCGTAGTGGTTGGCTTTTTAAATCCAGCAAACCGCCTCACCTTTCCGCAATTATGGGACGCCCTGGCAGCAGGCGCGAAAAACACGATAGCCGTTGGCATGGCTGCCGCATGCGTGGGCATCATTGTAGGCGTTGTAACACTCACGGGTGTTGGCTTCCGCCTTGGCTATGTTGTGGTGCAAACGGCCACCGATCTAGGAGCTAGCTTTGGCTCTATTTGGCCGTTCTCCTATTTTGCAGTACCCCAATGGGCGCTTTTCTTCTCGCTTATCTTGATCGCTATATCCTGCATCATCATGGGCGCAGGCATTCCAACAACCGCCACCTATATCATTCTAGTTGCCGTTGCCGCCCCTGCTCTCGCAGTCTTGAATGTGGAGCCGTTGGTGGCGCACTTCTTTGTATTTTACTACGGCGTGTTGGCAGATATTACGCCACCTGTTGCACTCGCCGCCTATGCGGCAGCTGGCATCGCAGGGTCTAACCCATTCAAAACTGGTAACACGGCATTCCGCTTGGGCATTGCAAAAGCACAGGTACCGTTCGTATTCGTGTATTCACCATCTCTATTGCTCGTTGCAGATGGATTCACATGGTATTTATTCACCATCACTTTGATTGGCGCCATGCTCGGAATCGGGTTTATTGGAACAGCCTTTTCTGGCTATTTACTAGCACCGCTCAACAAACTGGAGCGCTGGTGGATTGGCCTATCTTCTCTCTTCTTCATCGCACCTGGTGTTCAAACCATGTTGATCGGTGGCGTTTTGGTATTACCAATATTATTGAGACAAATCGCAGCAAAACGGGCAGCAACTACATAGGGGTGCTGCCACTAAGAGCAGTCCGGTTTTCATTTCAGGGGCTCTTGTGCTGCTTCGCTGGCGGCTGCCGCAATGGCATTTTTCTGACTTTCGGTTAAGTCAGTACGTTGATCCAGACCTGGAACCTGAACTCGAACTTCTTTGCGCGCAAACTGAATTCCGGCTTCATCCAAGGCTCTTTGAATTCGATTGTAGACATCCTTGCGGATAACCCACTGGGTTCCAGGTTTCGCCATGAACTTGCCGCGAATAATCACGCCAACATCATCAACATCATAAACGCCTTGGCTTTTGAATGTTTGCAACAGATCGCCCGCATATTCAGCCTCAAGCATTTCAGCGCCAATCTTCTTGAATATCTTTTTGATCTTGTTCGCGTCCGTTTCAAACGGGAACGTGAACTTGAGTTTCATGATCACCCAATCGCGGGAATTATTAGTAACCTTCGGAATCTCTCCATAAGGAATAGTGTGCACTGGCCCTTTATGGTGTCGCAGCTGCATGGAGCGCAGAGAAATCTTCTCAACGGTTCCCACTGTATCTTCGATCACCAGATATTCACCGACGCGAAACGCATCATCTATCAAGAAGAATATCCCAGACACAACATCGCGAACCAACGCTTGAGCGCCAAATCCGATAGCGATACCGACGATACCAGCACCAGCCAGAAGCGGTGTGATATCAATCCCGACATTCCCAAGCCCGATCAACAAAGTCATGACGATAATAGCGGTTTGAAGGGTCAAACGAAGAAGAGGCAAAACCGTAGATAGACGTGAACCACCAACGCCGCCGCCCTCACCGCCGCCCGGCTCATCGGCTGTAAGATCAAAGCCAGATGCAGTCATTTCTGCGGCCAACTTCCTGTTGAACCACAAGGTCACCAATTCCCAAACCATATAGCCTATTGCGGCAACCACTAAAAATTCTACAGCGCTCGAAGCAACTTTTGCTCCCAAACCAGCAGACGCCAAATTAGAAAGATCAATGCTCCATTTATCTGCGAGATAAAGCAGGATTGCAGAGAAAACGATAATGCGTCCAATTCGGATATAACTGCGTTTGGTTGATTTATAGGCGCGTTCCGCGATCAACCCCTCACCCTTTATCGGACCAACCATGTGTCGGACCAAAGCACGCACCATCATATCAAAGGCCGGGGCAAGCCCCAGAAGAATAATCGTATAATAATGCGGATTACTGTTTATGACATCAAAACGACCTTGTGACCCAAGGATTTCAACAACCAGCCAGACAAACAAAAGCATCACGAGCAATATAGTTGAATAACGCTCTGCAACCCAACTTTCAGCTCTGGTTTCTTCCCCATGACCGCCAAGCATCATCATGGTCAATGCATCACGTCCGCGGTAAACCACAATGCCGATCCAGATAAAAAGAATTAGGTTCAAAGCGTAACTAACACGCAGGTCGCTCATAGCGATTCCCTGAAATTCCAAAAACTGAATTATAAAATAGGTAAAACCAGCAAAGACTGCGACCGCAATCTGTTGGCGCTGAAAGTAAAGCGCAGAAGCATCGTCTATGTGTACCAATCTAGCCTCCGGTCTGTAAGGAGACATCAAAAAACGGCCAAGCGCTGCGACACACATGGGAATGACAATCACTGTTGTCATAAACCCTTCAACGAGCGGACGATCGGCAAGTGTCAAAAAATATCGATGGGAGGCGATGGAAACTAGAAGAAATGCCATAATGGCAACCAGATCAAGTGCAAGTTTTTTGAAGAGTTTTATTATTGATAGCCCAAGCGTGTCGTTAGCATCGGGAAGTGAGCCCCATCGGCGCAATGGACTGCCCATAACGAAAAAATAGGCCACTAACCCTAACAAAATTCCAAGCCCCATTTTCAAGAGCATCATCAGTGTTTCATATCCGCCTCTGCGTTCAACAAAGGTCGAATATCCTTTGGAAACCGCGGCTACAAACATTGGCAATCTGTCGCCTCCTGTTTGCCAGTTTTGGACAACCCCCGTGCCCCAAGATTCTAACAACTCAAAAACATTGAGATTTTCACCTTCAGAAACTGTCTGTTCCGTTTTCGCGACGGCATCCAACCGCTCCAACAACAGTGAACGAACTTCCGTATCGCTCAACTTCGAAACCAATTCTCGGATGGTTTCGGGTGTCAAGTTTTCAGGTAGAGAAATAGCAGCGGGTTGTGAGGTTGACGATTGGCCCGTTCCCATTGGAAACGATTGACCAAATGAAATAGACGCAGATTGCACCACCACTAGCAGTGCAAAAACCAATATTGAAAACAAGCGCATTAAAAATCTCCCAGCCTGAGAAACTTTGCCCATTTGCGTCCATTACTTCAACTAAATATTTTGTAATTTCCATTGATATGATGATGATTGAAAATTGGTCAGGCGTAATACGGTTTGCTCGCCTGACCGTTTGTTTGGAAAAAGCCAAAGACTACTTGGCGTTCAAAATCATATGTTCAGGCCCATAGGGAAAGTTCGTGATGTTTTCTGCGCCATCTTCTGTAACAATGAAAATGTCATGCTCACGATATCCGCCTGCCCCCGGCTCGCCTTCAGGGATCATAATCATCGGCTCCATAGAAACCACCATTCCTGGCTTCAAGACGGTTTCAACATCCTCGCGCAATTCAACTCCTGCCTCGCGTCCATAATAATGAGACAAGACACCAAACGAATGCCCGTAGCCAAAAGACCTATATTTTAACAAATCCCATGAGC
This sequence comes from Nitratireductor sp., assembly GCA_017854535.1. Classification (GTDB taxonomy): domain Bacteria; phylum Pseudomonadota; class Alphaproteobacteria; order Rhizobiales; family Rhizobiaceae; genus Salaquimonas. The sequence continues at coordinate 27,602 of JAFMHL010000037.1, read as the reverse complement.
GATACATCTCGTTCAGTTCCAAAGCGATATCCGAGCATTTTGCCCCCGGTTTTATGAGATCGGAGCCAACACGCATCACCTCAGAATTTTTCTGCCACATATCGATATGAGCTTTGGATGCGGTTTCACAAAACATGGTCCGCTCAATCGCCGTGTAATATCCAAAAATCATCGGGAAACAATTGAGCGAAAGGATGTCGCCACTTTCAACCCGTTTATTCGTCACTGGGTTGTGCGCACCGTCGGTCATGTATCCGGACTGAAACCAAGTCCAGGTATCCATCAATTCGACAAATGGAAACGATTTACCTATCTCTCTGATCATAGCATTGGTGGCAGCGATCGACACTTCATACTCAGGCACGCCAACGCTTACGGAATCCATACAGGCCTGTGCTCCCACATTACAAATACGAGTACCTTCACGAATGAGCGCATGCTCCTCAGCAGATTTGATTGATCGCATCCACATGCTTGGCTGTGCCACATCCACGAAATCCACACCAGGAAACGCCGCCTCAAGCTGTAATCTGAAATCCAATGACACATGATCATACTCAATGCCGATACGTTTGATACCAGGCTTGAGAAGGCTTTTGATCGCCGTATAAAAATTGTCACGACGCCAATCTGAATAGGTAATATTGTCCCCATGAGTGCGGCGCCATGGCTGACCACCATCAATGCCCGCCGTAACAGTCGTTGCATTGTCATGGTCAAGGACGAAACCATATTTACGACCAAAGTAACAATAGAGAAATCCGGAGTAATAACAGATGCCGTGATAGGAGGTGAACAGGGACACATCTACCTGATTGCCCGCCATCCATTTTCGCATCTCATTCTGACGGCGATCCATTTCTTGTGTTGAAAACGGTGACCATTCTTTTTCACCATTATGCCATTTGACTACATGCAGCATATCTTCGGTGCGTTCACGTGCAGAAGCCGCATTAGCTCTGCCGAGTATTTTTCTCTCTGAAATTTTCATAGGATTATCTCTGGTATGGCCTGATGGCAGCGTACACTTTTGCACGCTACGTTGGCCGAGATGAGATAAGCCTATTTGAAAATTTTCTGTTTGCTGCGACTTCAGGTGACATTTATTGGCGCAATTTGGATATGAAAAAGCCCGCCTTAGAAATTGATTAGGCGGGCTACATCAAAATTCCTGTAAACATCTTAGGCTGGCGTTAATCCACGCAAGCGCTCCGAACGACGGCGCAACATTTCAAGCACTGTCAGCAGAACTATCGATATCGCAACCATCAGCGTAGCAGCCGCAAGAATGGTCGGTGAAATCTGTTCACGCAGCCCAGTAAACATCTGCCAAGGCAAAGTTTTCTGCGCTGCTGATCCAAGGAATAGCACAACGACCACCTCATCAAAGGAAGTGATGAAAGCGAACAAGGCACCTGAAACAACACCTGGAATAATCAAAGGCATTTGGATACGGAAGAATGTAGTGACCGGATTTGCGCCCATATTTGCAGCAGCCCGTGTCAGGCTTTTATCAAAACCAACCAAAGTCGCCGTAACGGTGATAATCACAAACGGCGTACCAAGCGCAGCGTGCGCAAGGATAACTTTCGCATAGCCAACAAAACCAAGGCTCAGGCCAACTGTGTCAGTGAAGAATTTACCCACATCTGAATAGAAGAAATACATGCCGGTCGCAGACACAATCAAAGGAACGATCATCGGCGAGATCAACATTGCCATGATTGAACGACGGAAAGGCACATGGCTTTGCGACAAACCAATAGCTGCAAGCGTGCCAAAAGTCGTTGCGAGCAAAGTTGCAATTGGCGCAATGATAAAAGAGTTTTTAACCGCTTCGGTCCATGACGAATTCGTCAAGAAATCAGCATAATGCTTGAGCGAATATCCTTTTGGATCAAGCGCCAGCATTTCTTTGGTGAACGTAAAGAAATCCTGCGCATTAAACGACAACGGGATGATGATGATGATGGGCGCGATCAGAAAAAAGAATATGAAACCACAAACGCCTAACCGGAAGGTATTGTGCCACAATACCTGACCACTGGTCGAATAGATTGGTACGTTCCTGCGATATTGCCCGCTGGAAAGCCAATAAACCGTGTGACCAACAAAAGCACCAAACAGTCCAGCGGTAAACAAACCAATTGTGCCTGCAAGCATGTATCCGCCAATGCCAAAGGCAATTGCTGTTGCCAAAACGCCCTGCCATTTCACCGGAATATAGTTTCCAATGATGTAAGCAACTGCGCCACCAATAGCAGCACCGATAAGCAAACCAATAATGCCGTTTAAATGGGTTAGCCCAACGAAAAATCCGACGATAGCCACTAATAGCGCGACCATGGGCACAACAAAATTAATCAGAGGTGGGCGAAAATTTGTCACTACAGCCATATCCGTTACCCCAACTTCACATTATCGATGCCGACGATACGGTCATATACCCAGTAGAGCGCCAGCACGAGGAAGAGCAAGATAGCTCCCAACGCAGCGGCCAAGCCCCAATTGAGCGAAGACGAAATATGGTAGGCAATACGGTTTGAAATAAATACGCCTGAGGTACCACCCACCAATTCAGGTGTGATGTAGTAACCAATGGCGAGAATGAACACCAAGATCGATCCCGCGCCGATGCCTGGAATAGTGTTCGGGAAATAGATTTTCCAGAAAGTCGTCCAGTCTGTGGCGCCCATGGATTTTGATGCCCTGACGAAACTTGGTGAAATGGTCTTCATGACTGAATAGAGCGGTAAGATCATAAAGGGCAGCAGAATATGCGTCATGGCTATGATCGTGCCAGTCATATTATTGATCATCACCAATCGATTATCATCTGCAATAATTCCGATCCAGACGAGCAGATCGTTGATAACCCCCTGCTGCTGAAGCAATACTTTCCAAGCAGACGTTCGAACAAGCAAAGATGTCCAGAAGGGCAGAAGCACCAGTATCAAAAGCATATTCGAGCTTTTGGTTGGTAAAGTAGCAAGCAAATAAGCAACCGGATAACCAAGCAAGACACAAGACAGTGTAATGAGAATACTCATCATAATGGTTCTAATAAACAGTTTGATATAAATCTGCTCGTTTTCCGGCTTCATCTGCACACCAAGCGATGTACGCTCGCGGTCAACCGAACTCAAAAAGTAGCTATCGGTATAGTTCGGCGACAAACGACGAATGACTGTGAAGGTTTCAATCTCTCCCCAGTCTTTGTCAAAACTGATGAACTGATCTTTCGCCGGCTGGTTATCGTCAAATTTGCGCATTTCGCGTCCGGTTTTTCTAAACAGACCAGACATGCCGGCTTTGTCATAGTTCAAGCGAGAACCAAGACGCGTGTGTATTTTTTCCTTCACCGCAATTTTTAAATCTGCGGCAAGCGCAACATAAGCACTTTCAGGAGGAAGCTCGCCAGATTGCGGATCCCAAGCCTGAAGCTCGACCACAGCCTGTGGGAGCGTATTGGAAACAATATCGTTTTCCACAGAACGCATCAGCATATCTGCGATAGGAAGAATAAAGGTTAGAAAGATGAAAAGTAGCAACGGTGCAATAAGCAACAACGCCCGCAATTTTTCTCTTCTCAATGCTTTTGCAAGGCTCTTTTTCAGTGGTTGCCCATCATGTGTTGTCAATAAACTCACATTGTCTTGAGCTTGTAACTGACTGTTTGATGCGGTTTGATCAACCATGGGGTAACTGCCTTGAATTCATTTTTGGAGGTTGGACCGGGAACGAGCCCCGGTCCGATTAGTTCAAGTGTAAAGCTTACTTAGCAAGCCAAGCTTGGAATTTTGCATCCAAATCATCACGGTTATCAGCCCACCAGCCGTAGTCATACAGGTGAACATTGCTTGAGTTTGCAGGATCGGTAGGCATATGTGGACCCATATCGATACCCAATGTCTCATGCTTACCTACGAGAGGAGCTGAAGACTTACGTGCAGGACCGTATGAAATATACTTGGACTGGTCAGCAAGACGCTGGGTGTCTGTCGCAAATTTCACATAGTGTTTCGCACGTGCAAGACGCTCTGGTGAAAGGCCTTTTGGAATGATCCAGCCGTCAAGATCGAAAGACTGCATGTCCCAAAGCATTGCGATAGGCTGCTTCTGCTCAACGATTGCAGAGAACAAACGACCATTAAAGGTCGAGCCCATGACAACTTCGCCATCAGCAAGAAGCTGAGGTGTTTCAGCACCAGCTGACCACCAAACAACGTCACCTTTGATGGTGTCGAGTTTAGCGAATGCCTGTGCAACGCCTTCGTCAGTGCCAAGCACTTCATAGATTTTGTCTTTAGCTACGCCATCGCAGTAAAGAGCCCATTCCATGTTGTCGATTGGACGCTTTTGAAGAGCGCGCTTGCCTGGATATTTTGTAGTGTCGAAAACATCACAAACTGTGGTTGGAGGTGTATCGCCAACTTTATCTGTGCGGTAACCGAATGTTGTTGAGTAAACGATCTGTGGAACAAAGCACTCATTAACGCGCAAAGCACCGAAATCGTCATCAGCAGATGTGCCATCTGGAGCAGCAGCTAGTTCAGTTGCGCCATCGATTTCTTCAGCCAAACCTTCATCGCACAAACGCAAAGCATCTGCAGCAACAACGTCAACGACGTCCCAAGTAACATTGCCAGCTTCGTTCATCGCACGGATTTTAGCAACAGCTTCAGCTGATGATTCATCGTTGATGATTTTCACGCCAGTCGCAGCAGCATATGGATCGTCATAAGCAGCTTTTTGTGAAGCAGAGTAAGCACCGCCCCATGATACGATTGTCATTTCATTGGCGCAATTATCGCAAGGAGCCATTTCGTGGCTACCTGACGTTGCTGCAATGCTTGAAGCCCCAAGCATCACACTTGCTGCCGCAGTCGACATCAATAGTGATTTAAAGTTCATTTTGTAGTCTCCCTTTAGTGATTGACCCCTCGCCCCGCGAGCAGCCATTTCATTACGCTTTTAAGAGGCGTAATTTCTTTTTAAGGCTTATTGAACGCTGTCCAATGCCTTACAGTCATGCGCTGCCCACCCGATTTTATGGGTTTCGCCGGCTTTCATCGGACGTGTTTGTCCGCGATTTCTGACTTTAACGATAAACTCTGGATTGCCACATACGGACATAACCACGCGCAAATGATCGCCAAGATACAGGATCTCAAGGATTTTTCCCTCGACAACATTTTCCTGTTTGGACGGATCATCAAATTCGACGCGTTCAGGACGCAATGAAATCAAAGTGCGCTCGCCTACTTTCGAGACATTGACTACCTCAGCCTTCAGCATGGTTCCATCGTCTAGTTTAACTTCACAAACATCACCATTTATCGCGGTAACTGTTCCTGAAAGTTTGTTATTCTCGCCAATGAACTGCGCAACGAATGAGTTCTTCGGGCTTTCATAAAGCACATTTGGCGGAGACAATTGCTGAATACGACCGTCTTCAAACACCGCAACGCGGTCTGACATAGTCAGCGCTTCGGTCTGATCATGGGTCACATAAACAACGCTAACACCCAGATTTTCATGGATGTGTTTGATTTCATATTGCATCTGCTCACGCAATTGCTTGTCGAGCGCGCCAAGCGGCTCATCCATCAATACCAATTCCGGATCGAAAACCAATGCACGCGCAACGGCAACGCGCTGCTGCTGGCCACCGGATAATTGTGCAGGACGCCGATTACCAAACGCACCAAGCTCAACCATTTCCAAGGCGCGTTTCACCTTGGCTTCCTGATCAGCTTTATTCATTTTTCTGATTTGCAACGGAAATGCCAAATTCTCCGCAACGCTCATATGCGGGAACAATGCATAGTTCTGAAACACCATGCCAATGCCGCGTTTATAAGGCGGTACATTGTTGATTGGTTTATCATTTAGAAAAATCTCGCCATGGGTAGCTGGCTCAAATCCTGCTAACATCATTAGGCAAGTTGTTTTACCAGAGCCTGAAGGGCCCAACATGGTCAGAAACTCGCCGGGGGCGATATCGAGATTCAAATCTTTTACAACGAGGTTTTCCCCGTCATAGCTTTTCTGTACCTTTTCGAAGCGCACAGCTGCGCCTTTAATAGAACTCATAGACTCTTAACACCCTCTCCCGCTTCATACTCACACAAAGCAAATGTTTTCAAAGCATAACCTGAATAAAGAATGATTCAACAGCAAAAAACGTCAATCATTGCCTTTAAATGCGCCTTATGAAGAGAAATGCCCCAAGAATGCACAGGAATTCAGCAATTAGCACTGAGGATCATGCTTGTGTACATATCTAAGCTGATGGACCAATAAGAAGTGGGAAAGACACATCAACCCAAATTTGAAAAATCGAACAGATTCTTATCCAGCAAATGAGATGGACGAACATTCGTCATCGCCCGGATCATCGTATCTTTGCGCCCAGGCATTTTCTTTTCGATATCCGTTAGCATCTGCTTCATCACATTTCGCTGCAAACCGTCTTGGCTGCCACAAAGATCACAAGGAATAATTGGAAATTTCAAATGCTGGGCAAATTTGCCAAGATCTTCTTCGGCTGCAAATGCCAAAGGACGAAGCACAAAGGTTTCCCCCTCATCATTGATCAGCTTTGGCGGCATCGCTGCAAGTCGTCCACCATGAAACAGGTTCATGAAAAATGTTTCCAACACATCGTCACGATGATGACCGAGAACCAAGGCATCACACCCCTCTTCCTTGGCAATTCTATAAAGGTTACCGCGGCGCAATCGTGAGCATAGAGAGCAATAGGTATTGCCTGCTGGAACCTTCTCTTTCACGATAGAATAGGTATCCTGATATTCAATTCTATGGGGAACACCGATGCACGCAAGATATTCAGGTAAAGTATGCTTTGGGAAATTCGGCTGCCCCTGATCTAGATTGCAAGCCAGTAAATCAACGGGCAATAGCCCCCGCCATTGCAAATCCAGCAAGATGGCCAATAAACCATATGAATCTTTTCCGCCCGATATCCCAATCAACCATTTGGGCCGCTCGCCCTTCCCTGATGAAGAACGCTCAACCATATTGAACTTGTCAATTGCTTCACGCACATGGCGAACCAACCGCTTGCGAAGCTTTTTAAATTCTACCGAAGATGGCGCATTGGCAAAGACAGGGTGTCCACCAGTCTCTGCCTCGTCTTGGGTCATGGGTGTCATGTCGTTCATAGGGTAGCTTTACACTATTTGAGTTTACGTTGAATAGGGATTTGCAGCTTGTATCTTCTTGGCCCGTCTTTGGGCAAGCAGGTTCACTGCCAGACCAGCCATCACCAACGCAGCGGCAAGCCATTTCCACCACGGCATTGTCTCTCCAAGAAACAAAGAAGACGATAACATTCCAAACACGGGAATCATCAACGCCCATGGGGTAACGGTAGAAGCTGGATATCGGTTCAGCAGCATATTCCAAAGACCATAGCCAATAATGCTATTACCCAGCGCTTGCCAGACGACCACGCCCCATCCAGTCAGACTAAGATTAGCAACGGCGCTAACAATTGTCTCTGCTCCTACAAATACAAAACTCATTGCCGCCAAGGGAAAAATCGCGAAAATTGACGACCAGACGATGAAGGATATCATATCCGCAGGCTTTGCTTTTTTGACCACAAGATTGCCCCCTGCCCAGCCCATAGCAGCGCCAATAACCACAACCAGACCAATCAGTGTTGTTTCCCCATCGGTGAAAATCGCAATGATCAAAAGGCCACAAAAACTGATACCCACCGCAAGCCACTGAACTGACTTAACGGCTTCCTGAAACAAAAAGACAGACAATAAAATAGTGAAAAACACCTGGGTCTGGACCACAAGCGAGGCGAGGCCCGGGGTGATGTTATCTCGTATTGCCCAAAATAGCAGGCCAAACTGGCCCAACCCGATAAGCACGCCATAAGCAATCAGATATCGCCAAGCGACCTTTGGTTTTGGCATAAAAAACACCAATGGCAGCACAACCAGAACAAAGCGTAGCGTTGCAAACAGGAAAGGCGGCAATTCTGTTAAACCCATTTCAATGGCAACAAAATTGGTCCCCCAAATAAAGGTTACCAATAGGGCAAGAAGCTGATCAGTGAGTTTCATTCATCCATGCCTATCAAACTTGTTCACGTCACACAAAAACGCCCGGGCTATGCCGGGCGTTAGAAAGTCTACCGAAGGATCGGTTGAATTAACGTGAGTAAAATTCGACGATCAGGTTTGGTTCCATCTGAACCGCATAAGGAATGTCGGACAGTACCGGAACGCGAATATATTTCGCAGTCATTTTGCCGTGATCAACTTCCACATATTCAGGAACTTCACGCTCGGCCAATTGGCTGGCTTCGATAACCAAACCAAGCTGCTTTGACTTTTCACGAACTTCGATCACATCGCCTGGCTTACAACGGTATGAAGGAATGTTCACACGACGACCGTTCACATTAACATGGCCGTGGTTCACGAACTGGCGCGAAGCAAACACAGTTGCAACGAATTTGGCGCGATACACGATTGCATCCAAACGGCTTTCCAACAGACCAACCAGTTTCTCACCAGTGTCACCGCGCTGACGAATAGCTTCAGCATAAATCTTGCGGAACTGTTTTTCAGTAATTGAGCCGTAATAGCCCTTCAATTTTTGTTTTGCGCGAAGCTGCAAACCGAAGTCTGACAGTTTGTTCTTACGGCGTTGACCGTGCTGGCCTGGGCCGAATTCGCGTTTGTTTACTGGCGACTTTGGACGGCCCCAGATATTCTCGCCCATACGGCGATCGATTTTGTACTTAGCTGTAATACGTTTAGTCAAAGCATTTCCTTTCAAAGAAATATGTTCCGATGCTAATGCATCAGGTGAAGGAAACGCACCCTCCTCTGCCGGTCGTTTTCACCAGCTGACAGAAACCCTTGCGCACGTGTTGCAATAAGGTTCACGGGATACGTCAAAAAAGAACCGGACTAAAAAGCCCGAAACTTTGCGGTGATTAGGCGATAGATGTGGTTTTGTCAATCATTCTTGGCCTACTCTGACAAGAATTCATCTAAACAGCCAACCCGAACCCTCTTAGCAGTTTCGCAGTTAGCCCATCTGGCTTGCCGCCAGTAAATACCGCCACATCATCTTTTATTGTTTCAGGCAAAGCGCGTGCCTCAATAAGGCTTGCAGCACGCCGAGCAATCGCTTCAGAAGTATCGATCCAGTCAACCGGCCAAGGCGCCATTTTGCGCATACGGTTTACAAGAAACGGATAATGGGTGCATGCCAGCACTATAATATCAGTTCTCTTGCCATCCTTTTCCTGAAAACAGGGTAAAATCTCAGCTAAGACAGCTTCTTCATCCACGAAACCGCCGCGCATATAAGTCTCGGCCAACTGAGCAAGTTTAACGCTCCCAACCAGCGTAACCTCGCACTTGCTGGCCCAATCGCTTATCAAATCACGGGTATATTGCCGCCGCACAGTGCCAGGCGTTGCCAATACGGATACTAGGCCCGATCTGGTCCGCTCAGCAGCAGGCTTGATTGCGGGAACGGTTCCCACAAACATTTCATCAGGATAAACTTCGCGCAGACGCTCAATCGCAAGCGTAGAGGCGGTGTTACAAGCGATGACAATAATCTCAGGCTTCCAGGTTTTGATCAAACGTCCAAACAACTCGGTCATATGGTCCAAAAGAGCCGTCTCTTCCCAATCGCCATAGGGAAAAGCAGCATCATCAGCCACATAGATAAATTGACGATCAGGCATCAAGACACGGGCTTCACGCAAAACCGTCAAACCACCAATACCGGAATCAAAAACCAGAACGCTCATATTCTATTTGCCCGAAAAAAGACTGGTCCAACGATGCAGGTGTCCTCGCCCCTCACCGCGCAATGCCAAAGCACCATTAGATTCGAAATGAAATAACAAACGCTTGCGAGCAAAGCTGCGGGCATAAATCCAAGTAAACCCTGCACCAATTGCCAAACCCATGACCACATCCGTTGGGAAATGCACGCCTATAAAGCTACGACTTGAGGCAATCAAAACACCAAGGGATAGAAACAGCCAGGCAAAACGGGGAAACAATAAGGCCAACGCCATCGCCAGAGCACCTGATGTCGTAGAATGCCCTGATGGAAAACTGGCAAATTTATACCCAGCCGTGAAAGGAAACGCTTCCCATGGCAGAGCCCCGTCCACATAAGGCGGACGAAGCCGACCGAACACGAATTTTAGCCCCATTGTAATCAGACCAGAAAATGCAACGCTGGTAAAAATAAAATAGGCTGTCAGGAACAGACGATGCCAGACCCGATGCAAGGCACCAGAAAATCTGTCGGCAGTAGTAATGGTGAAACCCAAAATTACAATACCTGAGCCGATCAATATCCAGTCTGATTGGCCTATGATCGTAAGGAATTCGAAGAAAGCATTATCTTCTGTTACCCCCGAACGGACCAAACCGAGAAATTCACGATCTGCCAATAACAGCAACAACAGAATGATCGCCGCCGAAATACAAACCCAAGCGGTAACCCGCTTTACTGGCCAAACAGGAAATCGCAAATCGAGCCGCCTGTTATTTACAAACGAAAACCAAGAACCGATGCGTTGGAACCAGTTTTGCGGCGATTGCTGCACACGGCGAATGGGGGGATTGGATGACACTTCTGGTAATTGAGACACGGCTAAATCTTTTTTCAATTTCTACTAAATTCGAGCCTACACAATAAATCGATTCCCCGCATCCCACGAATGAAATTAGTCAATTACCCCAATTTTAGACTGGAAAGCATGTGCTGACTAGCTTCCTGCTTCAAACTGCTCTGCGTCATCCCCTATTTCGTAATAGTCGCCTTTATCCGCAACAAAGATATGTTTCGTCAGCTTAAGGCCCGATGGTTTATCAAAGCTTCCAGCAAGGATGGACGTATAACCGTGATCATCATGCTTCCAAAACAATGTTGAGCCGCATTGTGAGCAAAAGCCGCGCTTTGCAGTGTCTGAAGCTCGAAACCATTTCACATGCTCAGCGCCTTTGACCGTAATATTATCGTCGGCAGCATTGGTTGCTGCAAAATAATGGCCAGACTGTTTTCGGCATTGGGTACAATGGCAGGCGAGCACTTCACGTAACGGCCCATCCACCGTGTAGCTCACTTCGCCGCAAAGACATGAGCCTGAATGTTGTTTTGACATGTTCCTTCTCCCCTTTGATAAAAGACATTAGTCAATAAAAAAGGCGGGAGCCATATCAGGTTCCCGCCTTTGAAAAACATATTTACGACAAATGGTTACACAGCAACCTTCTGCTTCACATTGCCCTGATCTTCCTGCAGCAATTCTGAAACCAAGAATGCCAATTCCAATGATTGCGTCGCATTCAAGCGTGGATCGCAATGAGTGTGATAACGCTCACCGAGATCCTCATCAGAAACAGCGCGCGCGCCGCCTGTACATTCGGTAACGTCCTTACCAGTCATTTCAAAATGTACACCGCCTGGATACGTGCCTTCAGCGCGATGAATAGCAAAGAACTGCTGAACCTCTTTAAGCACGCGCTCAAACGGACGGGTTTTGTAGCCGCTGTCTGAGGTGATGGTGTTGCCATGCATTGGATCGCAGCTCCAAACAACTTTCTTGCCTTCACGCTCAACAGCCCTGATCAAATTCGGCAAGTGCTCGCCAACTTTTTCAGAACCAAAGCGAGCGATCAACGTTAGGCGCCCAGCTTCATTGGATGGATTGAGAATATCAATGAGTTCCAGCAATCCTTCGGTAGAAGTGGTCGGGCCACATTTCAAGCCCAATGGATTTTTAACACCCCGGCAATATTCAACATGCGCGTGGTCTGGCTGACGTGTTCTGTCGCCAATCCAAAGCATGTGACCAGACGTGCCGTAATAGTCACCACTGGTTGAATCAACGCGGGTCAGCGCTTCTTCATATCCAAGCAGTAGAGCCTCGTGGCTTGTATAGAATTCTGTTTCACGCAAACGCGGATGATCGTCTGCAGAAAACCCAATGGCTTTCATGAAACGAAGCGTTTCCGTCAAACGCTGACCAATCTGTTTATAGCGATCCGACTGTGGGCTTTTGTCAACGAAATCCAGCATCCACTCATGCACATGCTCAAGATTGGCATAGCCACCCTGAGCAAAAGCGCGAAGCAAATTGAGCGTTGCCGCAGACTGGCGATAAGCCATGATCTGGCGTTCAGGATCAGGAATACGGTTTGCTTCATCAAACTCAGTGCCATTGATAATATCACCGCGATAACTTGGCAGCGAAATATCACCCTTTTTCTCAAAGTCAGACGAACGTGGCTTTGCAAACTGACCAGCTATCCGACCAACTTTCACGACAGGTTTGGCAGCCGCGAAAGTAAGCACAACAGACATTTGCAGAAAGACGCGGAAAAAATCGCGGATATTGTCAGCGCCATGTTCAGCGAAACTTTCAGCGCAATCGCCACCTTGCAAAAGGAACGCATCGCCATTTGCAACTTTGCCCAAAGATTTGGTTAGCGCGCGCGCCTCACCTGCAAATACCAAAGGCGGAAAACTGGCTAAGCGTTTTTCAGCAACAACCAAGGCTTCCTTATCAGGAAAATCCGGGATTTGAACGAATGGCTTCGAGCGCCAAGAATTAGGGGTCCAATTATCAGCCATATCAGGCTCCTTTTACGCAAAAACTTGTTTTGGAACGCTCAATCGCATTTTCACCAGTGTTCGTCCCGTCAATTGCGCCAACTTATAAGCAAAGGTGAATCGCATTGCCAGTAAAAAACCTGCAAATCAATCGAAACGGACGCCAGCCTGTTTCAACAGGTCATCAAACCACTTTGCCATTGGTTCTTCTATCGCCATGGCCCTTGGATAACGCGGTTGATGGCGATCAGTGATAATCGAACGCCCAAAGCCTAGAGTAGTCGAGATGAAATCATGGACGCCCTGCTCACCATTTAAAGCATGAAACCCGCCCATGACCACATCCAAATAGGACTGAAGCAAGGGTGACTGATCATCAGGGCTTTCATTGGCCACATAAACAAACCGATGCTCGACAGGAATATTGTCCAAGCCGTCAACATTGCTGGCAAGCAACAGATCGTCATTGATTGGCACACGATGATAATTCACTTCACGCTCATCAAGCGCAGGTAGGTGATCCAAATGGTCAATGATCAACATGCCATCGATATAACTGCTCATTTCTCCATGCATGTGCACACTCAATAGAGCCGGATTCATGCGCTCGATTGCGCTGATACCAGATGCGCTAGCTTGCCAGTGGCGCCGCCAGCCATTTAATCGGGCGGGATAGGCTGCAATATACTTGGTTCGCAAACTGTTGAGATTGACCAAAGATCCATAGCCAAAATATGCCATCATTCCATTTGACATATTCAGTCCTGCCGTTTGCCATCAACCACCAAATAGCTTGGTTGATAAAGCGTCACAAGTTCTTCAGCTGCCGTCGGGTGCACGGCCATTGTGCGATCAAAATCAGCTTTTGTAGCGCCCATCTTTAAGCTTATTCCCAGTAACTGCGCCATTTCGCCAGAGTCGGGCCCGACGATATGAATACCCAAAACACGATCGGTCGCGGATTCAACCACTATTTTCATCAACATTTTTTCTTCTCGACCTGGAAGAATATATTTCATCGGGCGAAACACAGCCTTGAAAATTTTAAGATCACGATGCTTTTCTGCGGCCTCTTCTTCACTCATGCCAACAGTGCCGACTTCAGGCTGCGTGAAGACGGCCGTTGCTACCAATTCATGATCTGGAATAGTCGGATTATTTTTGTAAAGCGTTTCGATCAAACACATGGCCTCATGGATCGCCACAGGGGTTAGATTAACCCGGTCTGTGACATCACCAACCGCATAGATCGAAGGAACATTGGTTCGCGAATATTCATCGACCGCAACACGCCCGTCCCATTCCAAGGCAACCCCAGCGGCTTCAAGACCGAGAGTTTCCGTATTCGGCTTGCGACCGATCGCCAGTAATACTTCATCTGCTTCTAAGACTTTATTATTCGATAGCGTTACTTTCCGACTTTCGCCGTCCATTTCAACAGAGGCAATAGTCGTGCCAAATTCAAAGGTAACGCCCTTCTTTTCCATCTCCTGATGCACATGGCTACGCACATCCCCATCAAAGCTGCGCAACACTTCTTGTCCGCGATAAACAACGGTAACTTTGGTTCCGAGTTGCGCAAAGATACATGCAAACTCCAAAGCGATATAACCAGCTCCCAGGACAACCATGGACTTTGGCAGTCTTGGAAGATCAAAAACATCATCTGAGACAATGCAGTGTTCGTGGCCAGCCATTTCAACCATGTGATTAGGACGCCCGCCCACCGCTATCAAAATATTCTCGGCAGTAACCTCTTTACCTGTTGCTTGAAGTCGAACCGAATTAGGTCCTGTAACGACTGCCCTGCTATCCATCATTTCAGCCTTGTTATTTTCAAGGCCTTTTCGATAAAGCCCTTCAAGGCGTGTTATTTCAGCCTCTTTTGCCGCAACAAGTTTCGACCAATCGAAAGAACGCTCACCTACTTCCCAACCATAGCCAGCTGCATCTTCAAAATATTTGGAAAATTGTGATGCATAAACCATCAATTTCTTGGGAACACATCCGCGAATAACACATGTTCCGCCAAAACGAGATTCTTCAGCAACGCCAACCCGCTTTCCCATTGAAGCTGCAACCCGACCTGCCCGAACACCACCTGAGCCACCGCCAATTACAAAAAGGTCATAGTCAAACTTGCTCATAGAAATTACCTCAATCAGGTTTTGGAAAAAAATTCGCGGCACGAATTGTCGAAAACAACTTCGAACTTGCTTTTGCTAAAAAAATGCCCGGCATGCAAGCACATGCCAGGCTAAAAATTTGTTATCTTGAAAGCGCATTTCGCCTTATTGCAAGCCTGCTTCTTTCAACTTTTCTTGAATAGCAAGCTGCATATCCCGCCTTACCCCAGATGCCCAAATGCGTGAAGCACCGGTCATTTCGCGCAGGACAATTGGGCTCTCTCTCAGGAATTTTTGGCCCGCATCAGAATTATAGAACGCGGCAATTTCCGTTAATTCAGCTTCACTAAATGCTTTTGCAAAGACAGTAGCAACTTCATTTTCCAAATCTCCACGGCGTCCTGCCATCGAAATAGCTACTCCATCTACCAATTCAGTTAGTTTTTCTTCCTGATCAGGGCGATTGCGAATTAGTTCTGCCTTCGCCTCTTCAGCCAACTGAGGAAGTATACCATCAAAGCCTTCGGTTGTGCGAGCGGAACTCATCGCATCACGCGCCGCAGTTAAATGACTCTCTGCGATTTCCTGAGCATTAGCGCCTGTCGTCAATGATCCGAACGCAAACCCAAAACAAACGACTGTCGCGATCACTTTTAAACTCAATTTCATTTCAAAAACTCTCCTTGATCAGGCCGATTGCCCAACTGATGCCCTATCGAGTAAAGATTAAAGCATCTATTTTCAACGTTTTATTATACGAATACCTTCAGGGCCAGCGATAACTGCGGCTGATGCCAGTCCAATGAACAATCCGTGTTGAACCACACCAGGGATATTTAACAACTCATCCGACAGACCTTCTGCATCGGGAATACGGCTAAAAGATGCATCCAAAATAAAATGCCCACCATCTGTGACAAAGGGTTTGTCGCCTCCCCTCAGTGCAATTTCGCCCACCAAACCTAATTTATCCGCCAGTTTGGAAATAGCAATGCGTGTTGCACCAAGGCCAAACGGATTAACTTCGATTGGCAAAGGAAAAGTACCTAACGTTTCAACGACTTTGGATTCGTCGACGATGACAACCATTTGGCCGGACGCTGCAGCCACAATTTTTTCCCGCAACAGCGCGCCACCACCACCCTTTATGAGGCGCATGTCACCATCAAGCTCGTCTGCTCCATCGATTGTAAGATCGAGTTCAGGTGTTTCTTCTAAGGTTGTTAGCGGAACCTCTAACTCAGCGCACAATGCATGAGAGCGCTCTGACGTAGGCACGCCAATAATTGAAAGTCCGTTTTTCACTTCTACCGCAAGCAAACGGATAAATTCGTCAGCTGTTGAGCCCGTTCCAATACCAAGTTTCATGCCATCTTTTACGAAGCCTAACGCAGCCTTAGCAGCTTCAATTTTTAGTTCTTTAGACATTCAATATCCTGTCCGTAATTTTTATTTTTCACAGACGCCTAACATGGCCTTTCGGTCTTTGCCAGAGATCGAAGAAAGATCACGGTGTATAAAAATTTGACGATTAATCGAAAACGTATCGCACAGCGCCACTTGTTTGCTTACGCTCTCTAAGATACGTCGAGTTCAAAATAAACAGATGCTTTGATAGGATTTCAAATGGAACACGAAACTGCAATAATTTTTGACTTAGACGGAACCCTTGCTGACACTGCGCCTGATCTTCTGGCCTCTTTGAACCATGCCGTTAAAGATCACAGTTTCCAAACATTTACCTTGAATGAGATCGGCCATTTGGTTGGCCAAGGGTCAATCGCCATGATTAAAAGGGCATTCGAATTGCATGAAACCGATCTGTCGGACGATTTGCTCGGTGAATTACACACATCATTTCTTGCCCATTATGAGCAACACATCTCTGTGCATTCAGAGCTTTATCCGGGTGTTTTACCCTTATTGGATCAACTTCAGTCCAACGGTCATACTTTGTGCGTCTGCACGAATAAATATGAAGTAATGGCAAGAAAACTATTGTCAGAACTCAACATCATTCAGCGTTTTCCGTCTATCACAGGAGGCGATAGTTTTGAGTTTAGAAAGCCCGATGCAAGGCATTTACTAGAAACCTTAAAGCTTGCAAACAAAACCAAGGGTATCATGATTGGCGACACCATTACCGATGCAAATGCAGCAAAAAATGCTGAAATGCCGCTTATTTTGGTGGATTTTGGTTATTCCGCCGAACCCGTTTCCAATTTCTCACCAAACGCAATCATCTCGCATTTCGATCAAGCCTATGAAGTGATTACTGGCTTGAGATAAAATATCCTAAGCCAATCAATTTTAAGCAACTGCTTTTTGCGATAAAGCTTCCGCTTCACCCAGCCAACCGTTGAGATTATCGATGTTCATCGGCTTGGCAAAAAGAAAACCTTGCATGATACGGCAGCCAGCTTTTTTCAATGCATCTAGCTGTTCTTGCGTCTCCACACCTTTAGCAACCGTTTCATAATTCAAACTATGAGCCAATGCGATGATCGTGCGAACAATCGCTTCACCGTTTTTATCATCGCCACAAAGCGCATTAACAAAGCTGCAATCAATCTTGAAAACATCAAACGGAATGCGACTAAGTTGCGCAAGATTTGAGTAACCCGTTCCAAAATCATCGATTGCAAAACGCACGCCTATTTCTTTCAGTATCTGGATATGAGTAAGCGCAATATCCGGATTGTTCATCGCCATACTTTCGGTGATTTCCAACTCAAGCAAGCGCGGATTGGCATCTGTTCGCTTCAAGATCGCTATCACAATATCGCTGAAATCTTCTTTTTCGAATTGCTGTATGGAAACATTCACGGCTATCGGCAATGAGCGGCCCTGTTTGGCAAAAGCTACCAATTGCTCACAGGCAGTTTCGATCACATATTCCCCAAGCGGTAAAATCAAACCACAGTCTTCAGCTATGGAGATGAAGGCCCCTGGATTGATCATCCCTTTTTCAGGGTGATGCCAGCGGATCAAGGCTTCCAAGCTGACGACCGAATTGGTGTGCGAATCGATCTTTGGTTGATAAAACAAGCTTAACTCACCGTTAACCAGTGCCTTACGCAAATCGGATTCAACTTCCAACTTGTTGCTGGCTTGTTCGTTAAGTTCAGCAGAAAAGAACCGATAGGTATTCTTGCCTTCATCCTTGGCTTGGTACATCGCCATATCCGCATGTTTCAATATCGACTGATAATCCTGTCCATCACGCGGAAAAGTAGAAATTCCAATAGACGTTCCAACCATGATTTCCTTGCCATCAATTTCAAATGGCGCACTGACAGATGCGATGATCCTGCGTGCAACTGCAGCCGCATCTGTTTCTTCGCGAATCTCGGGAAGCAAAATTGTAAACTCGTCACCGCCAAGGCGCGCAAATGTGCTGGCCTTAGACTGTTTCTGAGAATCTTTAGAAGCCAATTCATGGGCTTCCTGTGCTGCGTCAAAGGATATTTGATCACCGTTTCTTACTACTTCACCAATTCTGTCAGCAAATTGTGACAATAGCTTATCGCCAAACTCATGGCCGAATGTGTCGTTGACGCGCTTGAAGCCGTCCAGATCAACGAACAAGAGAGCGCCTGATGCTTTGTTACGCAAAACTTTTGAGACAGCAGCCGTTAATTCGCGTTTGAAGAACTCACGGTTCGGCAAGCGTGTAATTTTATCAACATAGGCAAGTTCATAAATCTGGGCGATGTTTTGACGAATAGTTGCAACCATCTGATTGAATGAATCGGCCAGCTGGCGAATTTCAATCGCGCCCTTGCCTTCTGCTTCTCGGTCAAGATCACCAGCAGCAATCGCCTGTGCAGTTTGAGATAGTCCGCGCAATGGCGCAGTAATTTGTGACACCATTTTCGCTGCGATCAGCAAACCAAACAGTAGTATCGGTATCACAGAATAAATTTTAGACTTCAAAATAGGAACGAGAACTTCCATCAAGCCGGGATTATGAAAACTGATCGTCACAGCAGCCATAACTTGCGGCTTAGCGCCAAAGCCACTTGAGGCCGTATCCATCAACGGTTCAGCAACCTCTATTTTGTTTTCAGACACTTCAAACGCTGTCTTTCCTGTTTCCATGGCGCGGGTTTGCAACGGTGAGTGCTCAGAGGGAATAATCAGCGAACTAACCACATCGCCATCAAGCCAGAATGTCTTGTTCACATCAACCAAAGTCAGCTGCAAAATATCGCTGCGTTCAAGAACCGATGCCAAGATCTGCTCGATATCATCGACATCGATGTCCCAAAATTGCTTTTCCAACGAACGCGCAATCACATTCGTAACGCCCAATGCTTCTTTATAGCGATTGGCCTTGGTTTTGTTCATTTCTGAAATGGTATCTGTCGCTAATTGCGCTGTCATTAACAACACCGCAATGCCTGCAACCAACCCCAAAAATCTGAAGTGCAAACCTGAAAAAACGCTCAAGCGCTTTGTTTTCGCCTGTAAACTCATATTAATCCACCACTGCCGGCTTATTGTTCTTAATTGACGTGCCGGTCCCTGTGAGAGCCTTATACGGGTCGTTTGACTTCGATTTTGTAAACGTGCGCGCCAAAATCGACTAAATTGATTAAAAACCGATTCAAATGGTTATCAATTCCTAACCGGACGCAGTTTGGCAAAATGGGAATATCCGACCAATGGCGGCTTTAAGTCTGGGAAAAATGAGGCTAGGAAGACATCCAATACTATGATCCTTCCATTGGAGTTCTCATGAGCAACACAGCTTATAATATTTTTCCCCTTGGCCCAGACACCACGCCTTATCGCAAATTGTCGTCCGACCATGTTAGCGTCACCGAGTTTCAAGGCAAAAAAATATTACAAGTCGAGACCGAAGGTCTTCGAATTCTATGCGAACAAGCATTCATGGACATCAACCATCTATTGCGCCCTGCCCATTTGAAGCAATTGACTTCCATTCTCGATGATCCGGAAGCAACCGAGAATGATCGATTTGTTGCTTTTGATTTGTTGAAAAACGCAAACATCGCCGCTGGCGGTGTGTTGCCCATGTGTCAGGATACCGGCACTGCCATCGTCATGGGTAAAAAAGGCATTCATGTCTGGACTGATGGAACAGACGAGGCTTTACTCGGCAAAGGCGTGATGGACGCCTATGAAAAACACAATTTGCGTTACTCCCAGCTTGCACCAATCTCGATGTTCGAAGAAAAGAACACCAAAAATAATCTGCCAGCACAGATCGAAATCTACTCTGAAGGCGACGACGCTTACAAATTTTTATTTGTTGCCAAGGGTGGCGGCTCAGCGAATAAAACATTCTTATATCAAGGAACGCCTTCTCTTTTGTCCCATGACCGAATGATCGATTTCCTCAAAGAGAAAATCTTGACGCTCGGCACATCTGCATGTCCCCCATACCATTTGGCAATTGTCATTGGCGGATTGTCCGCAGAACAAACACTGAAAACCGTGAAACTCGCCTCCACAAAATATCTCGACAGCTTGCCAACTACTGGCAGCGAGGAGGCCCATGCATTCCGCGATCTGAAAATGGAAAAAGAGGTTCACAAACTGACCCAACAAATGGGTGTGGGCGCACAATTTGGCGGTAAATATTTCTGCCATGACGTTCGCGTTATTCGCTTGCCGCGCCATGGCGCATCGCTTCCCATCGGCCTCGGCGTATCCTGCTCTGCTGACCGCCAGGCCATGGGCAAGATCACTGCAGAAGGCATATTCCTCGAGCAGCTTGAAACCGATCCTTCAAAATATCTGCCCGAAGTAACTGACGAACATCTCGACGATAATGTGGTGAAGATCGATCTTAATCAGCCGATGAAGGATATTCTCAACGAACTCGGCAAACACCCTGTTAAGACTCGTCTTTCCCTGACAGGAACTATCATCGTGGCGCGCGATCTTGCCCATTCTAAAATCCGCGAACGGCTGGAAAACGGCGAAGACATGCCTCAATATTTCAAAGACCATCCGGTTTATTATGCAGGCCCAGCTAAAACCCCAACAGGCATGGCGTCAGGCTCCTTTGGCCCCACAACGGCAGGCCGCATGGATAGTTATGTGGATCAATTCCAGTCCTTCGGCGGCTCTATGGTGATGTTGGCCAAAGGCAACCGCTCGCGCCAGGTACGCGATGCCTGCGCCCGTCATGGCGGATTCTATCTTGGCTCCATTGGTGGCCCTGCCGCGCGCTTGGCACAAGACTGCATTAAAAAAGTCGATGTTCTTGAATATCCAGAACTTGGCATGGAAGCGATCTGGAAAATTGAAGTGGAAGACTTCCCTGCGTTTATCGTTATCGATGACAACGGCAATGATTTTTTTAAAGAGTTAAATTTAGGATAAAATAACAAGAATTTTAATCACGCACGCGATTGTGGGTTTCAACGTCTGCACACAAACCACCGGAGCCTGTTCCATGGAACTGAATGCAAATTTTGACGATCGCGTTGTTGTTCACTCTAAAGAAATGCCTTGGAAAACCTCCCCGATGGCAGGGGTTGATCGACGGATGCTAGATCGTCTTGGCGGCGAAGTTGCGCGAGCTACGACTATTGTTCGCTATGCTCCCGGCAGTTATTTTTCGCCTCATGTCCATACAGGCGGTGAGGAATTTCTGGTTCTTGAAGGCGTATTTCAAGACGAACATGGTGACTTTCCAGCCGGTAGTTATATTCGCAACCCACCGCAATCATCCCACACCCCACGCTCTGAACCTGGCTGCGTGATCTTTGTGAAGCTTGGGCAATTTGATACGGCGGATCGAACCCAAATCCGCATAGATACCAATCACAAAGCGTTCGCCGCGGACGATCAAAGATCAGGTGTTGAGACCATGTTGCTCTTTGCCGATGACCATGAAGAAGTCTCGCTCGAGCGATGGGAAGCCAATGCGACTATCAACCTTGAGGCTGAAAGAAGCATCGAAGTGCTGGTGCTTGAAGGCAGCTTTGAAGAAAGCAGAGATCAACTCAAAGAGCAGTCATGGCTTCGGCTACCCAACGGCAGCACTTCATCAGCCCAAACAGGCCCTACTGGTGCAAAAGTCTGGATCAAGCGCAATCACCTTATGGAAGCGCCAACAGCGCCAAAAGTATGAGTCTAAATACGAAGTGTGACTATCCAAACAGACTTAATTTTGTCTGTTTTCAAGCCTAATGCGTTTCAAAGAATTCACTTTGGACAAACAAAATGATCCATACATTGGCAGCAGTAACAATGACATTTTTAGGATGCGGCGACGCGCTGCAAGATTGCCAATTCATTTCCCAATCGAAGACGGTCTATGAAAATCACGCGAAGTGCGAAGAAGCCATTCCGCCTTTGCTGATGAAGATGGACGATACCGATTATCCAGTTGTGACAGGTCATTGTAACCCTGATGCGGAACAATCGGTTGCCGCAGCAGAACCATTGGATCAAACCAAGCCCTTGCCGCTTGCTCCGGTTGATTTAGGCCAGCAACCGTCAAACACTGAAAACCCAAAACCCACCAAGCGTGTTGTTACCCGCATTGAAAACGGTTTTGCTTATGTGCGAACAGGAACAACCAATCTGCTGACCAATATCGGTGAGCGCACAAGAAACGGATTGAACAAACTGGCAGTCAGCTTGAAATTGCGCAAGGAACAACCCGTTCAATAGGGAGCTTCGTTACACCGCTTCTTTCATCAACTTGCCCAATCTCGAAATCCCCTCTTCAATAGTTGCATGATCAGGGCGGGAGAAATTGAGCCGTATTGTGTTGGCGCCAGAACCATCAGCAAAAAACGCTTTTCCGGGAACAAAAGCTACTCGTTGGGTTTCTAATGACTTGGCAAGCAGTTCCGCCCCGTCCATACCATCGGGCAAAGTCAGCCAAACAAACATGCCCCCTTCTGGCTGAGACCAGCGCACGGTTTTTGGCATATGCTTTTCCAATTCAACCAGCATCTTATCGCGTCGTGATTTATAGACATCGCGAATTTTCGGGACATGCGTTTCGAAATGGTCCTTCGCAACCTTATAAATCGCCATCTGATTGATGGTCGATGAATGCAAATCTGATGCTTGTTTCATCAAGACCAGACGCGTGATGACCGATTTGGCAGCGCAGATCCACCCTACCCTTAGACCCGGCGCGAGTGTCTTGGAAAAACTGCCGCAATAAAGCGTTCGGCAATCTTCGATACTGCCCTTTTGCTGAATTTCCACAGCAAGGATTGGCGCATGGGCTTCACCGTCATAACGCAATGCCTGATAGGCAGCATCCTCAATGATCGCGATGTCCAACTCTTCAGCCAGTTTCAAAATGTTTTTGCGCTCGTTTGCGTCAATCGTTTCGCCAGTTGGATTGGCAAAATCGACAGACATATAGGCAAATTTCACCTTGCCGCCCTGCTCGGCTGCCTGCTGCTTATAATCGTCAGCGGATCTATTCCCATTGGCTATCAGCCGGTCATATTGCGGCTCATAGGCATTGAACGCCCCTAAGGCGCCCAGATAAGTCGGCCAGTTTACCAAAGCCGTATCATTTGGCGAAAGAAATAGTTTACCCAGGTAATCCAGCGCTTGCTGAGAGCCTGAGGTGATTAGAATATTGTCTATGTCGCAGGGAACACCTATCTTGCCCATTTCATTTACCAGCCATTGGCGCAAAGGTTTGTAGCCCTCACTCACCGAATATTGCAAAGCCGTATCGCTCTCACCACTTGCGAAAATAGACGCAAAAGCCTGTTCAAATTCTTTTTTAGGAAACAGCGCCGGATCAGGAATACCGCCTGCAAACGAAATAATATCGGGCTGATCCAGCAGTTTCAGCAATTCGCGAATCTCGGAAGCCTTCATCCGCGAAGTGCGGCTGGCAAAAACCTGTTCCCAATCCATTGTATTTTTCTCCCAAGCGCAAAGATCCCAATGTGTGACCAGCAATATTCATATTCTTAAACAGAATTTAGGTCAACAATGCTGACCTAAATTGATGTAAACGTTTTCAAAACCATAAACTCGGAAATTGCTTGAAAACCGAAACCCGAAATCACATATCAATCGGGTTAACAGATGGAGAGATGGATGCAGTGCCCGATAGACGGTGAAACCCTTTTAATGACCGCAAGAAACGGAGTTGAAATCGACTATTGTCCAAGATGCCGTGGTATTTGGCTAGACAGAGGCGAGTTGGACAAAATCATCGAGCGCTCAGACACAGGCTCGCCCTCCATTGCTGCTTCAAAAACAGCTTCGCAGTCGCCTAGAAAGCGCGATGACGATGACGACGACGATGATGATGATCGCAAGCACTCAAAAGACGATGATAAACGCCGCAGTAAATCTAAGGAAGACAAGCGTCCGGATTACTACAAAAAATCCAGCATACATGCTTCCTTCATTAAGGAGCTGTTTGATTTCTAATTTTGGAGTTTCAAACACTTCTTTTATTGACCAGGTCGCAGACAGCCAATAGGCTCATGAAATTACTTACGGATTTACAGGAAGCCAAGCGTGTCTGATTTCATACCTGACTTGAACAAGATTGAGCCCATCAGCCAAACAAATGGCATGCTGGACCCGTTTGGACGCATGGTTTCATATCTGCGCGTCTCGGTCACAGATCGATGTGATTTCCGCTGTGTATATTGCATGGCTGAAGACATGACATTTCTGCCGAAGAAAGATCTTTTAACGCTCGAAGAGCTTGATCGCCTTTGCACCGTGTTTATCGAAAAAGGCGTTAAGAAACTGCGTCTCACAGGCGGAGAACCACTTGTACGTCGCGGCATCATGGAATTGGTACGCTCTTTGGGCCGTCATCTGGACAGCGGTGCGCTGGAAGAACTGACCCTCACAACCAATGGATCGCAGCTCCATCGATTTGCCGATGAATTGTATGATTGTGGTGTACGCCGCGTAAACGTTTCCTTGGACACTTTGGATGCGGACAAATTCGCAAAGATCACCCGATGGGGCCGCCTTGAGCAGGTTATGAATTCGCTCGAAGCTGCGAAAAAAGCTGGCCTTCAAGTCAAGATTAACGCCGTAGCTTTGAAAGACGTCAACGAGCATGAATTAGAGCCGATGATGCAGTGGGCCCATGGCGAAGGCTATGATTTCACTGTGATAGAAACCATGCCACTTGGTGAAATTGACGAAGATCGCACCGACCAATATTTGCCGCTGTCTTTGGTTCGCCAACGCCTTGAAGGAAAATACAGCCTGTTGCCAATTCCTTATAAGACCGGCGGCCCTGCCCGCTATGTCAAAGTTGAAGAAACTGGCGGGCGCATGGGTTTCATTACCCCGATGACCCACAATTTCTGCGAAAGCTGCAACCGCGTTCGTTTAACCTGCACAGGCACATTATTCATGTGTTTGGGTCAAGAAGATGCTGCTGATTTGCGTGTGCCTTTGCGCGAATCGGAAGGCAATGAGCTGCTTTCTAATGCCATTGATGAAGCCATTTTGCGCAAGCCAAAGGGCCATGACTTCATAATTGATCGCACTTCGAAGCCATCAGTTGGTCGTCATATGAGCACCACAGGCGGTTAAAATATTCCGGCTTTGTTAGCTGCCGAATAATACGCTTACGCATCTATTTTGCGTGACAAAGATCATTGGTGTGTTAGGGCTAAAGTCCTAATATACAGCAATGGCCTCTCGCTTTGTCCAAGTCTCCAAAAACAATAGCTATCCCGGCTACACCAGCGGAAAACCTGCAAGGCAGTGCCTTCATGGTTCTCGCCATGGCTGGTTTCACGATAAACGACATATTCGTGAAATTCGTTGGTCAAAGCCTCGAACTTGGGCAGACTTTGTTCATTCGAGGCTGTTTTGCCTGTATTGCAATTTACATAGTGGCAAGATTTTCAGGGCAATTGCGCCCAATGAAAAGCATGATGACGAAGCCCATAATTTTGCGTTCCTTGGGCGAAATGCTGGCCACTCTTACTTTCGTAAAGGCAATATTTCACATTCCCTTGGCGAATGTTTCTGCAATTTTCCAAGCCCTTCCCTTGGCTCTCACGCTTTATGCCGCATTCTTCATGGGCGAGCAAGTGGGTTGGCGGCGAATGCTCGCGATTCTCATCGGCTTTGTCGGAGTGTTGATCATCATCCGCCCTGGAACAGATGGCTTTGATATATATTCGATTTGGGTATTGGTGGCTGTGGCGGCTTCAGTTTTGCGAGACATCGCGACGCGCTCGATAGCCAAAACCACGCCAAGCTTAATGATTGCCTTGTTCACAGCCATCGGTGTCACACTGATGGGCGCAGCCACGGCAATGTTCGAGCCGTGGCAGCCTGTATCCGGCCAATCACTAGGTCTACTTGCAACAACTTCAATCTTTTTGGTTGTCGGCTATTTCGGTGTTGTAACGGCAATGCGCATGGGGGATATTGGTTTCGTCTCGCCCTTTCGCTACACCGTTCTTCTTTTTTCCATCACAGGTGGCGCCCTTGTTTTTGGAGAATATCCCGATACATACACCTTAATCGGCGCTGCTTTTATTGTGGCGTCGGGCGTTTACACGATCTATCGTGAACGCTTTGTGCATCAGCAAAAAATCATTCAACCGCCAAACCGCTAGGCCTGAAAACATGGACGAAAAAGCTGCCGCAAGTTTGGAACCACGCCATCTATCTCGGTTTTTAAACCGTCACACGCCTCCTCACATCTTTACGCTTGTTCTGTTAGCGGGGATGGGCGCGTTGAACATGAACCTGATTCTGCCATCCCTACCCGCGATGACCAGCTATTTCCAAACCGATTATGCGATCATGCAGCTTGCGGTATCTGCCTATCTCGGTATGACAGCTATCCTGCAATTGATCGTTGGCCCATTGTCTGATCGCTATGGTCGTAGGCCTATGATCATTATCGGGTTCATCATCTTTTTGACCGCGACAATCGCTGCTGCACAGGCCACCACTATAGAAGGCTTCATGATCGCCCGCATGGCACAAGCATCGATTGTGGCCGGCTATGCACTATCACGCGCCATCGTCCGCGACATGGTTCCCATGGAACAAGCCGCCAGTATGATCGGCTATGTGACAATGGGGATGACATTAATCCCGATGATAGGCCCAATTGCTGGAGGCCTATTGCAGGAGCAGTATGGCTGGCAGGCCGTATTTTATTTCACGGCAATTGTTGGTTTAATTGTCCTTATCGTCATCATTTTTGACCTTCAAGAAACAAACAAATTCAAAAGTACAAGCATGGGGTCACAGTTCAGAGCTTATCCTGAACTGCTGCGCTCAAGACGTTTTTGGGGCTTCACGTTTTCCGCACTTTTTGCCTCAGGCACTTTTTTCGCTTTCCTAGGCGGAGCGCCTTATGTAGCCGAAAACCACTTGAAACTACAGCCTTCTGAACTTGGCTTATATTTCATTTTTGTTGCTGTCGGTTATATGTTTGGCAATTTCATTACAGGTCGATTTTCAACGCGCATTGGAATATTTCCAATGATGATCATTGGCGCAGTTGTTGCAGTTATCGGCGTTGTAATCAGCCTTATCTATTTTTCTTTAGGCTTCACCCATGCATTAGGTTTTTTTGGTCCCTTGTTTTTGGTAGGCGCTGGCAACGGCATGACCCTTCCATCTGCAATGGCTGGCATGGTTAGCGTGCGGCCGCACCTTGCTGGTTCAGCTGCTGGCCTAGGTGGAGCAATACAAATTGGCGGAGGTGCAGCGCTATCTGCATTGGCTGGAATACTTCTAACCCCAGAATCCGGGCCGGCTCCTCTATTGTGGTTGATGATAGCGGCCGCGGTCATTGGCATCGGGTTTACGCTTTACACACGCCAGGTCGCAATAACACTGGAAAAAGCAAAAAAAAAAGCC
>JAFMHL010000066.1 GCA_017854535.1 Nitratireductor sp. | reverse complement strand
AGCAACAACTATGATCGATAGTGTTGCGGCTGAGCAAGCCGAACATTTCTTTGACAGCAAAGTGTTTTCCGATAGCAATATTATAGCTGTATCCGTAGATGAAAATTTTATTGATGTGCCGACTCATGAGCCAGCTACGCAACCTTCAACGATTACCTTCATTGATGCCAATGTCGACGATATTGAAACGCTCATTGCCTCCATTGATCCTAATTCGGAAATAGTAATCCTATCGGGAGAAAGCGATGGCGTTGAACAAATCGCTGCCCATCTCGAGGGGCGTACCAACATTGATGCAATCCACATTATCTCTCACGGACGCTCTGGAACTCTCGATTTAGGCGATGCCAAGCTAACGGCCATCAGGTGCTGAAAAGCTTCCTCATCTACGCAAAGATCTGGAGATCATCAAAAGTGCACCCTTTTGGACGGGCGCTCCATCCTTTCTTATTCACGATCCCCTGCGCAACAAATATGTCCGCATCGGTGAAAGTGATCTGCAGCTATTGTCAAAGTGGAAGTCAATAGAACCGGAGCGTTTAGCTGATGACTTTTCGACCTCTTGCAAGCGAGATGTCGATGTAGAAGTGATAACCGACTTTGCCAAATTCCTGTTGGCTAACTCATTGGCATTTGATCCCAAGCAAGGAGCTTGGAAACAGTTCGTTGATCAACAAAATGCTATGCAAGGCTGGAGAAGCAGTTATTATCCAAACGCCATCTGGTGGTGGTTACGGCAATCCTTCGATAAAAGGATGATTGGGAACGAGCAAAAATTGTTCGCTCATCTTTCACAATTTATCTCTACCTCACAAAGTGTGGGGTAATCTGCGCAACAAGGTAACGCCAGAATTTAGGATAGGGAGCCTTTTTCTTTGAGGCTCTTGAACTCCTGCCATACCATACTTGCTTGTTTGGTATGGGTGATTGGTTCCGTATAAATTACCAGTTTCAAATCAACACACCAATCTGCGTTTCCGGCAATCAACAAAGCACCATTTTCAAGTTCGTTTTTAACTGAGGCCTCTGGTAACCAAGCAAGACCAGCGCCCTGCAGGCATAAGCTCTTCAATGCTTCAGCAAAAGCATCGATATGCCGTATTGAGAGGTTAGGTTGATTGCTGCCGAACAATTGCTCTGTAACAGCGCCGAGAAACGAACCGCTAGAATATCGCAGATAGGGCATGGGGGGAGCCTCCCATCCAGGTAGCTTCCAGCCTTTTGTCAATTGCCTCCTCGGCGAGTAAACAGGAACAAGACGTTCATTGCCAATTTCAACAAAATGGAACTTTTCCTCATCCAACATAACTGGGATGCCAGGAAACCGATAACACATTAAAAAATCACAATTTCGCTCAGACAACTGCTCATAGCAATTGTGTAGGTTGTCGGAAGTTACATGGGTCTTCAATTTTGGAATGGTATTTTCCAAGTCAGATAGCAACGGCATCAAATTATGGATGGAAATAGAGTGCGGAGCCGCAAATCTTAAAGTGTCTGTATCGACGCCTATCTTGGCCCGAACGTCATCACGACTGCGATGCAATGACTGAATCATACGCTTTGCAGTTGGTAAAAATTCATCTCCTGCTGGCGATAGAGTTGCAGGGAATGTCTTTCTGTCAATCAGTTCAACGCCAAGCCATGTTTCCAATGATTTGATGCGCCTTGAATAGGCGGATTGCGTAATGTTTCTCTCCGCTGCCGCCTTTGTAAAATTTAAGCTGCGCGCAAAACTTACAAAATCTTCTAACCAATTTGTGTCCATCTGCGTTCCTCATAGCTGGTAATCATAAAATCAGAGTTTGTTACGTTATGCAATTTTGGAATAACGTTATGAAATCATAGCATTGGCCTGTTAGCCAATATTGTTTCAATCTTTCATCAATAATCCATGATCACCAATGAAAGAGTTTGAAATGCATCTTGCCCGTTTTGGAAGAATATCTTTGGGACACTTTCCTACTCCTTTGGAAAAAATGGGCAATTTAACCAAGACTCTGGGCGGCCCGCAGCTTTGGATTAAACGAGATGATTGCACGGGCTTGGCTACTGGTGGAAACAAGACAAGAAAACTGGAGTTTCTTGTTGCTGATGCCATTGCAAAAGGTGCTGATACGCTTGTTACCCAAGGAGCTACCCAATCTAACCATGTTCGCCAAACAGCTGCTGCTGCTTGCAAATTAGGCATGAAATGCTTTGCTCTGTTGGAGCGTCGCGTTACCAATCAAGGCGATCAATATGAGCAAGCCGGTAATGTGTTGTTAGATGACCTTTTAAAATGTGAATACGAGTTCAGACCCGAAGGCCTCGATATGAATGCTGAAGGCCAAGCTTATGCTGACCAGTTGGCCGAAAAAGGTCACAAAACCTATTTTATTCCAGGCGGCGGTTCAAACGCCATAGGCGCACTAGGTTACGCAAGTGCAGCCTCTGAACTTGTCTATCAAGCTGACAGCTTGGGCATACGCTTTGACAAGCTGGTACATGCAACTGGAAGCGCTGGCACTCAGGCTGGTTTGGTTGCAGGGTTCCATGCAATGAACACGCCCATCGATATTGTGGGTATTTCAGTTCGTGCCAACAAAGAAAAACAAATCGATAATGTACACAAGCTTGCTGTCGCAACTGCCGATTTGATCGGCACACGTGGCGAGCTGCAACGTGACATGGTTGAGGCGTTTGATGAATATGTGGGACCGGGTTATGGGCAGCCGACTGATCAGATGGTCGATGCTATATCCTTGCTAGCCTCAGAAGAAGGTATTTTCCTTGATCCTGTCTATTCAGGAAAAGGTATGGCTGGTCTGATTGGCCTGATCCAAAAAGGATATTTCCGTAAGGATGAAAACGTCGTCTTTCTTCACACGGGTGGCGCATCAGGTCTATTTGCCTATCAACACCTATTTTCAAAACAGAAGGTTGCTTGATGGAATCAGTCGTTTTTGAACGTCAAGGCAAAGGGTTTCCGTTGGTGTTGGTTCACGGCTATTTGGCTGGTTCTGGCATTTGGCAAGAGCAAATTGCCCACTTCAAAAATAGATTTGACGTCATTGCGCCTAACATGCCGGGCTTTGGGCTGAGTGCAGCATTGAAAGCGCCAAATTCAATTTTCGCATTCGCAAAAAAGATTTTGGATGATCTTTTGAACCTAGGTATCGAAACTTTTCATCTTGTGGGTCATTCCATGGGCGGGATGGTTGTTCAAACAATGGCTGCTTTGGCACCTGATCGTGTCAAATACTTGGTCTGTTATGGTACAGGTCCAGTCGGAGTTTTACCAAACAGATTTGAGACCATCGAAGCCTCAAGACAGCGGCTGGCCATTGATGGTTTGGAAAACACGGTGCGCCGCATTGCTGCGACTTGGTTTCGTGATGGCGAAAATGCGCAAGGTTATCAGACGTGTGTCGATCTTGGAGTACAAGCCAGCATGCAGGCGGCGCTGGCTAGTCTTGAAGCTTGGGAAAGCTGGGATGGAACCGAGCAGATGAAAAAAATCAAAGCGCAATCAATGGTGGTCTGGGGAGACAGCGATCGGTCTTACGATTGGTCGCAACCAGAAGCACTATGGCGAGGAATTTTAAACTGTTCATTAGCTGTAGTTCCTGGCTGCGCACACAATGTTCACATGGAAAAGCCAAAATTGTTTCATGCGATTTTGGACGATTTTCTGCCGACTGTTCCGTGAGATTCAATTGAAACGGATTTAACCAGCCCAACACTTTATGTAATTGGGCAAATGAAAAAGGGAGTTCAAAATGCAAAAATCTATAATTGGTGCTTTTGTAGCACTGGCGATGTCTACCACTGCGGTGTTGGCAGAGTCAGTAAAAATCGGTGCGCCTGCTTGGACAGGCGCTCAGGCAATTGCTGCGCTTATCAATGAAGTTGTTACCACGAAAATGGGTAGTCAAGCAGAATTGGTGCCTGGCGATAACGCGGCTATTTTTGCTGCTATGGATGCAGGAAAAGGCGATATTGATGTGCATCCTGATGTCTGGCTTCCAAACCAGAAAAGCTTCACCGATAAGTATGTGGATGGCGCTGGTACGGTTGCCCTTTCTGAAAACGCTTATGAGGGCAAACAGAGCTTCTGCGTTTCCAAGCAATTCTCGGAAGCCAATAATGTAACATCCATTTTTGATTTGGCTCGTCCGGAAATTGCTAAGCTGATGGATTCTGATGGAAACGGTAAAGGCGAAATCTGGATTGGTGCTCCTGGCTGGGCCTCTGCCAATGTGAATGAAGTTAAGGTCCGTGATTACGGCTTGCTGCCGTTCATGGACCCTATCCGCGCTGACCAGTCAGTTATGACGGCAACTGTAGGCGACTCGATCAAAAAAGGCATTGGGTACGCTTTTTATTGCTACTCACCGCATGCCATTTGGTTCCAACACGATGTGGTGCGTTTGTCAGAGCCTGCATTCGATGAAGCACAATACAAAGCGATACAGCCTTCTGATGATCCAAATTGGTATGAGAATTCAAAAGTCATAACGGAAGATGCACTTAAGCAAGTGCAGATTGCTTATTCCAAGTCTTTGGCTGAACGCTCTCCAGCCATCACCGAGTTGCTGAAAAACATCAAATTGACTGGTGATGATGTATCCAACTTTGCCTTCCAGATTGAAGGTGGAAAACCCGCTGCTGAAGTTGCGAAAGAATGGGTTGCTGCTAATTCTGATCGCGTAGACAGCTGGCTTGGCCTGTAAATAAATCATCGGGGTGTCCGTATCAAACGGACACCCCGTACATTTTATCCAACTGTGGAAAAATGATGTCAAAGCAAGGTTATTCTATTGAAATATCCAATGTATGGAAAATCTTCGGATACCAGGCTGATAAAGCATTGGCTGATATAAAAGCCAATGGATTGACTAAAAAACAAGTTTTGGAAAAATACCAATGCGTCATTGGTGTTGCTGACGCCAGTATGAGCATTAATCCAGGCGAAATATTTTGTGTAATGGGACTCTCCGGCAGCGGGAAGTCCACCCTTGTTCGCCACATAAATCGATTGCTTGAACCAACTGCCGGACAGATCCTTGTCAATGGCGAAGACATCATGGCTATGCCGCCAGATGTATTGCGTAAATATCGCAATGAACATATTTCAATGGTTTTTCAGAACTTTGGCCTTATGCCACA
The DNA here is from genome assembly GCA_017854535.1 of Nitratireductor sp. Classification (GTDB taxonomy): domain Bacteria; phylum Pseudomonadota; class Alphaproteobacteria; order Rhizobiales; family Rhizobiaceae; genus Salaquimonas. The sequence goes on along the minus strand of JAFMHL010000066.1, from coordinate 3,974 downwards.
TCGCTCCGTGCTTGATAATGTGGCCATGCCTTTGGAAATTCGCGGCATATCCAAAAATCAGCGAAACGAAATTGCTGAGCGCACAATCGACATGGTCGAGTTGACTGGATGGGGTAACAAATTCGCCCATGAGCTTTCTGGCGGAATGCAGCAGCGTGTTGGGCTTGCCCGGGCTTTGGCGGCTGATCCTCAAATATTGCTTATGGATGAGCCTTTCAGTGCACTTGATCCACTTATCCGCCGGCAACTTCAAAATGAATTTATGAAGCTTGCATCGCAGATGAACAAAACGACAGTATTTATTACACACGATCTGGATGAGGCTGTTCGTATTGGAGATCGAATAGCCATCATGCGTGATGGTCGTGTCGTGCAAACTGGAACTCCAGAAGAAATCGTATTGCATCCTGCTGATGATTATGTGTCTGACTTTGTAGCTGGTATATCGCGACTAAAGGTCGTTAAGGCTCATGCAGTAATGCAACCAGTAAAGAAATTTGAAAGCGCCAATGGTAGTATCTCTGCTTCTGCTAAATCTTTCGCGGAAAACACTTCTCTAAGCGTGCTTATTGAACACGCAATAAAGAATGAAGATCCCATAATAATTTCGGATGAAAGTGGAAAACGCAAAGGCGTTATCACCCGAAGTGATCTTCTGCGCACGGTGATTGAAGGGACAGAAACCTCATGAGCGGTATGGACACAGTCATTTCAGGCAAAAGCGCTGAAGAGCACGCAGAAAACCGGGCAGAAAACCGCGAAGAACTCTTGCGGGAATTCGTTGCTACAAACTTTAATTACTATTCGCAGAACTTCGCTAAAATTGGAGCTCAATCGAGTTTCACATGGACTTTTAATGCGATTGCAGCGCTGCTTGGGCCGATTTGGTATGGCATGCGCGGTATATGGAAATGGGCGCTTCCCTTTGTGATTTTAGAAACATTTGCGCTGATACAAATTGTTCGCGGTTTATTTGGGGATTTAGGCGCGTCGGCTCGTGACAGGATATCGCAAATCGAGGCGACCTTGGCATTCAGAAACCAGCAACTTGATGCTGCAATCAAAAATGAAGCTGATAACATTGACGTTTTTAAACGCGCTATTGCTTCTCTGGAGCAAGCGATTGTCGATATTCAACAGGAAATCGTTGTAGCGGAATCCAACGCATTATGGATCGTTTTATTTGGTCTTGTGGCTCTGCTTGCCATCAAATTAGCCGAGGGCATTATGGCTAATCCGGCACTCGAGAGCCGCTTTTCTCTATGGCTGTCTGATCGAACCATTAAAGCTGGGTTGAACCCATTTCGCAATGCGATTGCAGTCATTTTCGTCCTTACTGTATTTGCAGTGAGTATTCTCCATTTCGCATTTCCTGGAGTCGTTCCATATTTGGGGGAATTTCCAACAGATGCAAATATTAGACTTACGGCGATCAAATTTGTCGAGCAGCTATTTGAGTTTGTACGCTCAAGCGGCCAATGGTTATTTGACTTCATAAGCTATGGTATTCGCGTCGTTCTTGACGGTTTAGAAGTTTTATTCGTTCAGACCCCTTGGCCTGTTATTGCCAGTTTCATCATTTTGCTGACCTGGCTTTCCGCCGGCTTGTCTGGTGCAATCGCCTCAGGCTTCTTTCTTGCCTATATGGGATTATTCGGGTTTTGGGAAAAGGCAATGACCACTTTGGCATTGCTGGGCACCGCTGCCTGTATTTCGATTGCCCTTGGTATTCCGCTTGGGCTTTTCTGTGCAAGGCGTCCGCGTTTTTATGCAATCATCCGTCCGATCATGGACTTCATGCAGACCATGCCATCCTTTGTTTTCATGATCCCGGTTATTGCGTTTTTCAGTGTTGGGAAACCTGCGGCAGTTATCACCACCATGATATTCGGTGGAACACCGGTTGTAAGGCTAACGGTCCTCGGCATGAGAGGGGTGCCTGAATCCGTGCGTGAAGCAGCGATCGCCTACGGCGCCTCCAAATGGTATCTTTTAACGAAAGTAGACCTGCCTCTGGCTGCACCTTCTATTTTAGCTGGGGTAAATCAAACAATCATGCTTAGCCTTGCAATGGTTGTTGTTGCTTCGTTAATCGGCGCAAAAGGATTGGGTGAGGACGTTCTTGAGGCGCTTCAATATTCTTCCGTTGGGCAGGGGATTCTGGCAGGCTTTGCTATCCTGTTTTGTGCGATGATCCTGAACCGGGTGATTCAAGGACAAAGAGATTAGTCTGCATTTGTTTCGAGTGTGATGTGAACTTAACAAGCATAAAAACGTTTATCTGGCGATTTAGTTTGCTGGGAGTTCAATTTACAATAGTTAGGGCTGCGTTTTGTATGAACAGCTAAATTTATCAATATACGGCATTTTAGGGTTCCATGGCGTGATACTGATCCCAAAGAAATATTTGTTCATTGCAGGTTTGATGAGATTAAAGGAACATACAAGAATGATAAAAAACAAGCGGCGGTTCTCAAATTAGAATATGATAAGGCCAAATTAAAATTTGATATGACATCTGCAATTAGTCTGGTTGAAAAGTGTATCGATCCTGCATTGATAGACACCATAATTGATAAAGTAATAGAAAAGGATAAGCCTCCAGTTGTGATTGCTCCGCACCCGGAGTTCGATGGCGAAAAGTTAAGCACTGATGTGCTGAGCCCAGCAAACGGCATTGTGATAGAAACTTGCAGCAGATACTATTTCCTTGACGTTCATTGTTGAATTGGTTGTGTGGGTCTATGGTTTTCCAAGCCTTATCGTTTTTGTGGTCAAATAGAAATGAGGATCAGCAAGAGCGATACGTTGAAACTTTAATCTGACAATGCCATTTCAATATTTTTTTGAAGTTAAGCTTGATTTATTCACACATGAAGGAATGATCCATGGTCAAGAAAACTATTCTAATCCCTGTTTATGATACGATATCAATCGCGGATCTTAAGCCCTATTTTGAAATTGCACGTGATAATAATCTTCATTTGAATATTCAGGTTTTTGCGATAGCGCCATCGCCTCCTATCTTCACCTATGGCTATTCGCCATATGGGATGCCCACTATTCCAAACGAATGGCAGAAAGCTGCTCAGGAAATTGCCAGAGAAGCAGAAAACAAGGTTACAGAGATTGAGGATGCGCTCACCAAAGAAAGTGTATCCACTGATGTCATAAGAACGTTTTGTGAACTTTCGGCTGTAAGCGAAGCGGCTTCAGAACTGGCATTAGTAAGCGATATTGCAATTCTCTCAAATTCGTTGCGGATCAATGAAGGGGCTTTTCCAAGAATTTTATCGGGCGTATTGTATGAGTCTCCAATTGCTGCAGTTGTCAATCCAGACTCTTTGCAGAAAGTATTGCATCCTAAAAAAGTATTCATAGCTTGGGATGCCAGTGTTCAGGCAGCAAAGGCAGTTCAACAAGTTTTACCGCTAATTGACGAAAATTGCGAAATTCATATTGGATGTTTTGACATAGCCGCAAATGAGGGCGTAAGAGGCGAGGATCCAGGCACGGATATTGCTGCAAAACTTAGTCGACATGGGTGTGCAGTAACTCTTCATCAGTATTCGAGCGGCGGTCGTGATATTGCCGATGGTATTAAGCGTAAAGCAGCTGAACTGGGTGCTGATGACCTTATTGTCATGGGAGCATATGGTCACTCAAAGTTACGTGAAAGGGTTTTTGGCGGAACGACCCAATCAATGCTTGATCAAACAGAGCAAGCTATTTTCTTTGCTCACTAATTTGGGTTCGCTTCCTATTTTGTGCAAATCAGTGGGTATTTTGGATTTCCAAATCCTTCAAAGGATTTGTATGGACCGAGACTGTCCGTCGTCATATAAATTGTCACAGACTATTACCTGAGCCGTTAGAGACTTTGCTCACCATTATTGTTGATATTATGCGACGGCTTTGCGGTGTCTGACGTCATCGCCTATGTCCCAGATTTAATTCTGGGCTAAAAGAGACTT
>JAFMHL010000036.1 GCA_017854535.1 Nitratireductor sp. | reverse complement strand
CAAACTGGGTTTTGAGCCGCGTATCATTCCGGCCAAATACACAAGGCCATTTATCAAAGGTCAGAAGAACGATTACAATGATGCCGAGGCAATTGCCGAGGCGGCGCTACGCCCCAACCTCAAAACGGTTAGTGAGAAAACCCAGGATCAGCTCGATCTGCAGGCGTTGCATCGGGTTCGTTCCCGATTGGTATCGCGACGCACGGCCACCATCAATCAGATCCGGGCCTTTTTGATCGAGCAAGGCATCACCGTTCGAACGGGTGCCAGTGCTTTACGCAATTCCTTGTTTGCCATCCTGAAGAACCGTGAGGATGAGATATCGCCCCGAATGAACAACATCATTGTTGGTCTTTATGAAGATTGGTTGTGGCTGGATGAACGTATTGAAAGCACCGGCGGCGAGATTGAATTGATCGCGAAGCGCGAAGGTAATTGTCGAAATTTGATGACTATACCCGGTGTTGGCCCATTGATATCAACGGGATTGGTTGCAGCGGTGGGATCAGGCGAAGCTTTCGATAAGGGCCACGACTTTGCCGCTTGGCTTGGCCTCGTGCCCAGACAATATTCGACCGGTGGCAAACCGATCCTTGGGCGCATATCAAAACGCGGCAGCAAGTATCTTCGAACGTTGTTCGTACAGGCCGCACAAATCATCCTGATGCGTCCACACAATTGGCATAAATTGAGCTTTGGCTCTTGGCTGGAAACCGCAGCACCAAGAATGCACAAGAATAAGCTAGCAGTTGCATTGGCAAACAAGTTGGCCCGCATCGCTTGGAGCATATTGAGAACCGGAAAGGAATTTGATACGCACAAAATTGAAGTGACGGCGGTCTAATTGGCCATCAACCGAAACTTCTGACGACGTTCGCGACTGAGATAACTGCATGGAACGGATTAACAAACGCACTCGAAATCTGAGGGCTCCAATGGCATCAAAATGCCTGTCCGCTAATGAGATCAATGGCGTGTGCGTATTCCCATCAAGGCCACGACCCGCGTGTCGATAAACAGGCCGGATACATATCAGCGACTTCCGAAATCCATTCAAAATTCTCTCTTGCAAACCGCAGTCGGTCCATACATTGGAGCCCAACCACGACATTCGATGCATTACGTAGAATTTGTGAAAATGGCCTTCCGCTCACGTTGAACACAATTATCGCGACACACCAAAACCAGGCATTGATGATCTTGCCAAAGCCTATACTTATTGAGAAGGTAAGATGGGTTTTTTAAAGGTCAATTTGCGGCTTCTTAAAAGTCGCCAATGCGCTCTTTAATTAAGGAGCGTTTAACGCATAATCCTCGACATCAATTCCTTCTCGCGCAGCATCTGCAGCTTGTCTCAGCGCAATCACCCCAGCGCTAATACCTGCTGGATGGCTCATGATACCGCCGCCAGCGCAGTAGATGAAATCATCATTTCCAAGTAGGCGTCTTGCAGGGTCAATTTGCCAGACTGTTTGCCCGGAGGAGTATACAGGCATAGCAAGATGCGCAGGCCCATCTCCTTCGCAGACAGGTTGTTGTACCGATCTCGCCGATTGGGCGACGATTTCATCACTCTCTGTAAATTTGCTAGCAAGTCCGTTAACATGAAGGTGGTCAGCACCAGCCAGGCGCCAAAGTTTTTGGAATGCAGTGAAGCTCACTCCTATGTCAGGCGAGCGGGAAAAAAGACCCCACCCGGCGCGGTGTCCGTGAACAATCATTGGGCTGCGTTCACGAACGGCTCTAAGACCTGTTAGGCCAATAGAGTTGACGCATACCATTGCACATATAGCGCCGTGCTCCTCCAATAATTCCAAATTGCGCCACATCTGATCGATTTCGTCCGTTATGTTGAAGGCATACATCACTCGTTTGCCTGTTTTTTCTGCGTGGTTGTTTATGACCCTTGAGACAAGCTGCAATCGCTCTTCAAAAGGGCAATGCGGTCCGTTTGCCTGCAATTCATCATCTTTGATAAAATCAATTCCAGCATCGACTAATGTTGAAACAAGGTCGGCAGTTTCGGCTGGATTTAACCCGACACTTGGTTTGATAATAGTGCCAATAATTGGTCCTTTATGTTCGCCCATCAATTGACGTGTGCCATTAGCGCCAAACTGTGGCCCTGGATTCGCCAATGCAAACTCTTTCGGCAGGCTAATATTCAGCAGTCTAATTGCAGATAGTTCCGCGAGTTCAAATAGGTTACCTGCCAGAGTTGAGAAAAGAGTTGGTAGCGAGACTCCAAAATTGTCTAGTGACCAACTGATGGTGACAGTGCTACGTTCATATGTTGCCCCAGTTTTCCGAGTAGGCAGAGATGGTTCAGAACAAGAGCCGGTAACAGTAACCTTTTCAATTCGCGCGGACGAGCGTTCACGAAGTTCATCTGTTTCAGCGGCAAGACGGATGAAGGTTCCAGTTGATTGCTCGCCAGCGAGCACGGCTGCCGCGTGCGCCACACCAACCGGGCTTTCTATGCCATAGGTTGCTGTTATTCGGTTCATCTTAGTCCTCCCCCACTTCGGACCCAGCCGAAATAATCATAAGTTCCCATCTGTCCACCCTTCAGGGCGAGTTCCAATCCATCCATAGGACCGTCCGCATGCGCCTTGAAAATCGATGCACCAGGTATTGTTGGCGCCAAGGCCGTAAGGGCAAATATCCCGAGTTGGCGTGTTGCGTGGCCTGAGGTGTCTCCTCCCGACACTACGGTGCGTCTTGCGCCACTGCGGATGAGAACCTCATGAAGAATGTGCCCTAATGCTTCGCCAATCATCTGGTTCGCAGAGAACATGTTATGTTCGGATTTTGAAACCGCGATTTTGAAAGCCTCTACAGCTGGATCATCTGGCCCTTCCGCCGTATGAATAAGTGGATCTTGGTTTGAACTGATTGCCGAAAGCGCAATCTCGATTACTCGATTTATTTCGCGCTCTAGAACTTCATTTCCAGTACAGGCGGAGGCCGCATTAAACTCAATGGAAGCAAAACCGTTGGCCTTCGACCAAGTAATTTGTTCAGCGGTAGTTGGCGATACAGAGCCGGAAACCACAACCATACGCTGAGCCATGCCAATACTTTTAGGCGGTTCAATAACTGGTATTAGTCCAGCTTCCTGCCAATGCCGCACAAGTGCAAACTCAACGCCTTGCGAGCCTACGACATATTGGTTCTCGTGCCGCTCATTCCAAATCAGATTGCCGACTGCAGATTCGGATGCCGCATCCACACAATCCAAGGTAAGGAGCGATATTCGACTATTATTTTCCTGCGGCTTTGAAGTATAAGTATTTGGTCGAAGAGTTAAGGTCTCTAGCGAAACGCAGTCGACGTCAAGTCGATCAGATTGTCTTGCGACATGCTTCCCCACTTCCGCTTCATTCATGGGTGTTATCGGATGTCGTGACATCACCGGGTGGTGATCTAAGCGGTAAACATCATCGCCCGCGCTTGCAAACAAGTTCCCAAATACTTGGTATCTGCGCATCTGTGGCGCCGCCACCAGAAGCGGAACAACTGAAGGTTTAAAGAGATCCGCTCCAATCTCTATGGCACGTCCAATCGATCCGACTTCCGGGGAGGAATCTAGCGTTGAGCAGATCTTGTAGTGCATCAATGCCGGATTGAGACTTTGTCGGTTTGTCCGCATTGCCGCCATTCAAAACATGGTCTCTAACAGCCTCCCTTACCCGCCCGAATCGCCTACCCCTGTCAATATCCAAACCCTGCTTGTGGAAATAAATTACATTGAGCCTGTTAATTGCTGTGATCAAAGGTCATAAGGGTTTTTAGTGGTGGCATGATTTGGCAATCGGTGGGAAAGCTATTGCCACACGATTCACCAGAGCAAATGCCCGAAATTTACGGACAAACCCATGGCCGAGACTATCCCTTTTAACGCTGGCTCAAACCAGCGCTCCCAGCCCAAGGAAGATCAGGGCTATCGCTCTGCGCCCCACAATGTGGAGGCCGAGCAAGCGCTTTTGGGTGCTATTCTGGTCAACAATGATGCTTATTACCGTGTCTCTGACTTTTTGAAGCCTGAGCATTTTCAAGAAGCCATTCACAAGCAAATTTACAAAGTTGCCTCGGACATGATTCGTGCTGCTAAGCGCGCCAATCCCGTTACAATCAAAACCTTTCTTCCGGCCGAAGAAAAAATTGGCGACATGACCGTGGCGCAATATCTGGCGCGGCTGGCTGGTGAAGCGACAACGATTATCAACGCGGAAGACTATGGCCGCTCGATTTATGATCTTGCCACGCGCCGCTCGCTGATCACCATTGGCGAGGACATGGTCAACATCGCCTATGACGCGCCTGTGGACATGCCCCCTTCTGGCCTGATTGAAGACGCCGAGCGTCGCCTGTTTGAACTGGCCGAAACGGGCGGAAGCAATGCGGGCTTTCAGGATTTTTCCTCCGCCATCAATGAGGCGATTGATCTTGCCGCCGCTGCCTTTGAACGCGAAGGCGGATTGTCGGGGATTGCCACCAGCATTCACACGCTGGACCAGCGAATGGGCGGGTTGCAAAGTTCGGATTTGATTGTTTTGGCTGGACGCCCGGGCATGGGTAAAACCTCGCTGGCCACCAATATCGCTTTCAACATTGCCCACAATTATCAAGGCGATGTGGAGGCAGATGGTTCGCCAAAAGCGCTTGATGGCGGCGTTGTCGGTTTCTTCTCATTGGAGATGTCCGCTGACCAGTTGGCGACGCGTATCATTTCCGAGCAGGCGGAAGTGTCATCCTCGAAAATCCGCCGCGGTGAAATTACCGAGACCGATTTTCAAAAGCTATCTTTCTGCGCGCAAGAAATGCGGACGATACCGCTCTTCATCGATGAGACGGGTGGTATTTCCATCGCTCAATTGGCAGCGCGTGCACGGCGGTTGAAGCGTCAGCGGGGGCTTGATGTTTTGGTGATCGACTATATTCAATTGATGCAGGGCTCCGGCAAAAACGCTGGCAATCGCGTGCAGGAAGTGACCGAGATTACCACGGGCCTCAAGGCGCTGGCGAAGGAATTGCAGGTTCCGATTATCGCCCTCTCCCAGCTTTCGCGTCAGGTGGAAAGCCGAGATGATAAACGCCCGCAACTTTCCGATCTTCGCGAATCCGGCTCTATCGAGCAGGATGCAGATGTGGTGTTGTTTGTGTATCGTGAGGAATATTATATCCAGAACCGCGAACCCAAAGAAGGCACGGAAGAGTGGCTGAAATGGGATACGGAATTGCGCGAGGCGCGCGGCAAGGCCGAGGTGATTATCGCCAAGCAACGTCACGGCCCGACAGGCACAGCGAAGCTCGGCTTCCAGGCAGAATTCACCCGCTTTAGCGATCTGGCAGAGGAAGACCATCTGCCAGAACGTTATGAATAGGGTTCGATCACATGCCTGCTTCTCAGCCCACTTCGATGTGGCCCATACACTCTAACGGCCGACTTACAATTGATCTTGATGCGATTGTTGCCAACTGGAAAAAACTGGCTGGCAAATCTTCCCATGGCAATTGCGCCGCCGTCGTAAAGGCCGACGCTTATGGTCTTGGGGCTGAGCGCGTGGCGGGCGCCTTGTATAAAGCGGGCTGTCGGGATTTTTTCACGGCAACGATTTCAGAAGGCATTTATGTGCGCAAATTTGCGCCCGATGCCAGGGTTTATATTTTCAACGGGTTTAATGCGGCAGCGGCAAATGACTATCGCAAGCACCGCCTGACCCCGGTGATCAATTCGCCGGGCGGGGTAGAACGCTGGCTGGAAAAACCGCGCAAGAATATGCGCTGTGCTTTGCATATTGATACGGGCATGAACCGGCTGGGCCATACGGCTGATGAATTTACAGCACTTGTTGGAGACGAGAAGAAGGCGGCGGCGCTAAATCCTGAATTGCTGATCAGCCATTTCGCCTGCGCCGATGAACCTTCCCATCCGCTCAATGCCAAGCAGATCAAAGCCTTTGGCGAGGCAGCGAAACACTTTCCCAATGCGCGAAAATCGCTTGCCAATAGCGCCGGTATTTTTCTCGGACGCCAAACTCATTTTGATTTGCTGCGCCCGGGCATCTCGCTTTATGGCGGCGATGCGGTGAACAATGTTACGAACCCGATGAAGCCCGTTGTACGCCTCGAAGGCCGTATCATTCAATTAAAATACGCCAAGAAGGGCGAGACCGTTGGCTATGGCGCAGCGGAAACCTTGAAGCGCGATACGACGATTGCTGTTGTGGGCATTGGCTATGCGGACGGGCTGCACCGACAGGCATCGGGCGCTGGCACATTGTTTCGCAACAAGACCATGAGCCCGGGCGGCATGGGCATGATCGGCAAACATAAAGTGCGGATCCTTGGGCGTGTCTCTATGGACCTAACCGCCTTTGATGTTACGGACATCCCTCAACGCACTTTGGCAAAAACGCAATGGATTGACTTGATCAACAAAGATCTTCGCGTTGACGAGCTCGGCTTTGCAGCGGGCACCATCGGTTATGAAATGCTGACGAGTTTAGGACGACGGTATGAGCGGGTATATGTGGGTGGGTAATTTTTGAGCGAAAAGCTAAATGACCCAGACTTTCGCCCATTTAATGGCTGTGGCTTGAGCTTGCTGTTCTTAGTTGGATACATTGGTTTGTTAGGTGCGTTGTATTTTGGATTTTCAAGTTCCGTTTTAACAACCTATCCCGCATCTAAATTTGCGTTCTATATAATTGTTGGATTGCCAATTGCTTTCATAATCTGGATTGTGAAGCGAAATACATAATCACCTAATACTCATATCCTGGAAATCGATTAGGCAAAAACCGTCTGGATCGACCTGATCAAAAATAACCTGCGCGTGGATGAACTTGGCCTTGCAGCGGGTACGATCGGCTATGAAATGCTGACGAGTTTGACGGTATGAGCGGGTTTATGTGGGCGGGTGAAACCGGCAAATTATTGAACCTCTAACCAACAGCTTCTTTATGCAATATCGAATTTATCAAAGTCTGATAGGGAACCCCTTCCCGCAAGGCGCGCGCTTTTAATCTAGCCAAATCCGTTTCAGGCACGCGGAGTGATACCTTCACACGTTTTTCGTTTATTGTTGCGCGCGCATAACCTTGAAGTTCGGCCTTGCGCTCGGATGTCAGAAAACTCTTGGCAACGCCATAGTCTTCACTCTCGATAGCTTCGTGAAGTTCTCTTTCTTCATCGTCGAGGAATTTTCCAATTTTTGGTTCTTTGCTCATCATTCTACCATTTGAGATATAGGGCTGTGTGTTTTCTGCTTGGGTAAACAGTTTTCAAAAACACCTCATCATCATTTTCCACATATGGAACAATATAGGCGTAGCCTGCTATGTCCAAGACAAACATCCTTTGGTTGGAGCGCGTTGGGTTAGGAATAATATCAAGGATTTTTCCACTTTCGATTGCAACCAGACAATCCTCGAACCCGATATTGCCTCTTGCAGAATCAAGCCTAAGTGCCTTTGCCTTTTCCAAATTCCATCTAATCAGTTTCATAATCTTATTGTATGGACAGAGTAAGGCATGTCAATCATTTTTTGACCATTCTCATAGAGTCGCAGCCTAACGCGTTTTGGCTATGTTTCAACAACCATCCCCCTCAACACTTGCTCTGTTGCCTTATCCGCCGGAAAGAACAATTCGATCTTCAGATCATCCAGTGTGAGGTCTTCAGGCGTACCTAATTGGGCAATCGTCCCGAACAGTGACAGGCGCAGGTCGCCCAAACGGAAGATGGTGGGAACAACAGGGCCTGTCTTTTTCTTTTCAGGCATTGGTGTTTTCGCCAGCAGATTTGCGACCCTATCAAGTTCGTCAACACCGCCTTGGGCAGCGCTTTCAGTTCGCAAGCGCTGAACCGCATGATGAGCCACTTCCGGCCAGTTTTCGATCACTGCCTGCACTTGCTCAGAGACAATCAGATCAAGAATGCTGCCGCCTTTTGTGATTTGCAAAGCGCCAAATAGGGCTTCCGCAGACTTGTTCATTTCAAGAATGTTCCAAAGCCGGTCTAAGGCAATCGCCGGATATGGCGCATGGGCGCGCAATGTATATTCGATGGCACTGCGGATTGGCGCCATTTCTTCCGCATTCCATTTGCGCCCGGGATAACGCGCCGCGAAACCTGCATGGGTCAACATTTGGTTGCGGGCAGCCAAAGGCAGTTGCAAGGCATCGCCCAATTTCATGATCATATCGGGGCTGGGATTAGCGCGACCTGTCTCCAAGAAGGACAAATGGCGCGAAGAAATATTTGCTTCCATCGCCAATTCCAACTGGCTGAAGCGGCGCTCTTTTCGCCAGGTTTTTAGACTTTGTGAAAAATCATTCATGGCAAAGCTTAGCTGAAAAATAACCGCTAGTCAGTTACCTCCCAGGTAATTGTTTTCATTCCTTACACAACTTAGTTTTGCGAAAAGGGAGGAAAATCATGTCTCACGCATTTCATAAATTCTGGTTGAAGATAACTGCAGTAGTTGTAGGGTCATTCGGACCGGTATTTTTCCTGGGAACGATGGCTGCGACTTCTGAACCAGCTCGTCTGACTCTTGATATTCTAAGCTGGCCTATGGATGGTGCGCAAAGTTTTTCCTCACCGACCACGATGTTTCTTTCTGCACTCACGGGCGGTTTTTTGCTTGGATGGGGCGTATTGATTTGGTGCCTTTCACATTGGGTTTATGACCATGCCCCTGAAGGAGTGAGAAAGAGTATTCTTGTTGGACTAATCGCTTGGTTTGTCCTCGATAGTGCAGGGTCGATCGCTTCGGGAAACCTATCCAATGCTTTTTTCAATATCCTCGTTCTTATGATTGCAGTCGGTCCATTGTGGAAACCCGCAACGCCAGACGTAACAAGGTAACCTTTGCAAACCCTAAGATCTGAATTTTACACATCAACTTTGAAGGAAACAATTCATGCACTTTTTAAAAGCTATATCCGCCATTTTTTTCGTTTTAATCTTAACATATACAATCGTTGCAATCAGCAATGATGGGTGGAACCTTGTTCCGATTTTCGTCGGCAATTTACTGGCGTTCACTTGGAATGGACAATTCAATCTAGACTTTGCACTTTACCTGATGCTTTCAGGATTATGGATTGCCTGGCGTCATGACTTTTCTGGCGCAGGGATTGCACTTGGATTGGTCGCATCAGTAGCCGGCATGCTTTTCTTTGCTGTCTATTTGTTTGTCGTCGCGGGGCGAGCCAATACTATTGACGAGCTGTTGTTGGGCGCAAGGAAAACAAAAACCATAGAATAGTCAGGTCAATAAAACCCGATCTCGCGCACCTGTATATCAGCATCATAATCTTTGCCAAAGGCGACAACAGCTACGGATTTCAAGCTGGTTGCCTTTGGTGTTTCGCGCAACATGCTGCATGATGCCTTGAAAGATGTGAGTGGCAGTTTCACTTCGCGCCATTGGGGCGTCACATTAAAACCAGCCTGATAATATTGCCAAGGCAGCAATGTGCCGGATGTTCGCAGATGGATATAATAACGCTGGCTGTTGCCGCGCACCATGAGCCGGATACCATTTGCATCTGCTGATGGCGAAACAGATAAATCGCGTCTTATCTGAATGAAGCCGCCATTATTAGCCGTGCTGACTTTGCCCGTCATTTGCGCAAATGCTTTGCCGCCCTCTGACTTGAACTCAACTTTGCCGGAAGACACACCGCCCATGACTGTATCGGCGAAAAAGCGCCAGTTGTTCTGCGGATTGGAATTGAAATTATCGATGGTCATTTCCTGCCCCAAGCTGGCAACCGCTGAACCGCAAAGAAACAAGTAAGCCGCCAAAATTTTATACAATACACGCATCGTTTTTACTCCAATGTTTTCCTGGTGGTTGTCCACCCATTCCTTAGAAATATGTTCAAATTGCCAGTCGGCCGGCTTGGCTCTTGCTAAGGCAATAAATATCAAATAGAACAAAACAGAAACACTAATGGATGTGGAACTCTCCTTTGGCAAAAAACAAATCTCAATTCATCTGTCAGAACTGCGATTCGGTTGCGCCGCGCTGGTCCGGCAAATGTGAAGGCTGCAACCAGTGGAATACGATGGTTGAAGAACGCGCCGAGAGCGGCGTAGGCGCTGCGCCTGGTGCCCGCAAAATGCAATCGGGCCATGTGGTTGAACTGGTAGCGCTGGCAGGAGAGATCGATGAAGCGCCGCGCATTGCAACAGGCATGGCAGAATTTGATCGCGTAACGGGCGGCGGATTTGTGCCCGGTTCAGCGCTTTTGGTGGGGGGTGATCCTGGCATCGGCAAATCTACCTTATTGACGCAAACGGCAGCTTCGCTCGCTAAACAAGGCCATCGGGTCATTTATGTTTCCGGCGAAGAGGCTGTGGCGCAGGTTCGCTTGCGTGCGCGGCGATTGGATGCTGTTGAAGAAAATATCGGCCTTGCGGCAGAGACCAGCGTTGAGAATATTCTGGCTACATTACGCAGCGGTGAGCCGCCTGCCCTCTTGATTATCGACTCCATACAAACCCTTTGGACCGATCAGGCTGAATCAGCGCCGGGCTCGGTGACACAGGTACGCATGTCCGTTCAGGCGATGATCCGCTATGCGAAAAAGCATGGCACTGTTTTGGTTCTGGTTGGACATGTCACCAAAGACGGACAAATTGCCGGGCCGCGGGTCGTGGAACATATGGTCGATGCGGTTTTGTATTTTGAAGGTGAAGGCGGTCATCACTTCCGAATTTTGCGCACGGTGAAAAACCGCTTCGGCCCTACCGATGAAATCGGTGTGTTTGAAATGAGCGATGGAGGATTGCGCGAAGTTGCCAATCCGTCAGAATTGTTTTTGGGCGAGCGCAATGCAAATTCGCCGGGTGCGGCTGTGTTTGCCGGCATGGAAGGGACGCGGCCTGTACTGGTCGAGATTCAGGCTTTGGTGGCACCGTCTACCCTTGGCACGCCTCGCCGTGCAGTCATTGGCTGGGACTCAGCGCGTCTTTCCATGGTGCTGGCGGTTCTGGAAGCCCATTGTGGGGTTAAGCTTGGGCAACATGATGTTTATCTAAATGTTGCGGGTGGCTATCGGATTTCTGAACCAGCAGCGGATTTAGCCGTTGCAGCTGCATTGGTATCCTCTCTATGCGGCGTCTCTTTGCCGGATCAAAGTGTATATTTTGGTGAAATCAGCCTTTCGGGTGCAACCCGTCCGGTTTCCCATGGTCCATCGCGCCTGAAAGAGGCTGAGAAACTTGGCTTTGGCCGGGCAATCTTGCCAAAAGGTTCTGCTGCGCCAAAATCGAAAAAAGATCAGGCGAAGATTGAAGCAAATCTCGAATTGGTGGAGATCTCGGAACTGGCCGACCTGGTAGCGCGCATATTGGCAAAGGCTGGTAAGGCGAAAAACCCACATAATCCTGAAGATCGGGAATAGGTTTTGGCGCATATAGTGCCAAAATTGGGTAGTTGCCCAAAAACACGCTTACACAAGAAAATCGTGAAATGTGGCATTCGTGATTGATTTTTTGCTCCTATTGCGGCTATGGGTTTGGCTCTTACGGGCAATTTGAGGCCAAGATAAATCGAAGAGTGAAATATTGGGTATTGGAAGGCTAGTCAGTTAGCACTTTTTGAGACCTTACTCTGATCGACGGCGCATTGAGGACACCATGATTACCTTATTCGACGGCATATTAATCGGCTTGATGCTGGTATCGGGATTGTTGGCAATGATTCGCGGCTTTTCGCGGGAAGTTCTTTCAGTTGCTTCTTGGGGTGTCGCGGCACTTGCAGCCTTGTATTTTTATAAAAAGCTGTCCCCTTTGGCCTTCTCTTATACCCAGGCAATTTCTTCCAGCGAGACCATCGGCGACATTGCGGCGGCAGCCGTAATTTTCATAATCACCCTGATCATTGTCAGCTTGATCACCATGAAAATCGCTGACTTCATCGTCGACAGTAAAATCGGTCCTTTGGATAGAACCCTTGGTTTTGTATTTGGCGCGGTTCGTGGAGCGCTACTGATCGTTGTCGGATTGATGTTTTTCAACTGGCTGATGCCGACCAATCAGCCAGGCTGGGTCGCGAACGCTAAATCAAAACCAATGCTGGAATCCATTGGTGAAGGCATTGTTCAACTGTTGCCGGATGACCCTGAAAAATCCATTATTGACCGTCTGAAGCCAAAAGACCTGGCAGACGAGCCTGAGCAAAAAACGTAACTTCAACCGATATGGAGAAGGCAGATGTCCTTCGAATTTTCTCATGATCCCGACGACTGTTATGACGAAGGGGATAAGCTGCATGAGGAATGCGGCGTATTTGGAATTTTTGGTCATCAGGATGCGGCTGCCCTAACCACGCTTGGTCTGCACTCTTTGCAGCATCGCGGCCAAGAAGCTGCCGGTATCGTCAGCTATGACGGAAAACAGTTTTTTGCTGAGCGTCACCGCGGCCTGATTGGCGATACATTTACCAAGCCAGATGTTCTAGAGCGTCTAAAAGGAAACCGCGCTATCGGCCACAACCGTTATTCGACGACGGGCGGCGATGAAATGCGCAATGTGCAACCCTTCTTTGCTGAATTTGCAGAAGGCGGTTTTGCCGTCGCTCATAATGGAAACTTGACCAATGCGGAAACGCTTCGCCGTGAATTGCAGCGTGGCGGTTCAATATTCCAATCAACATCCGATACCGAGGTTATTCTTCATCTTATAGCGACGGGTAAATCCACCAGTTTTCAAGAGAAACTGGTGGACGCTTTGCGTCGACTGGAAGGCGGATATTCCATCGTCGGGATTACCAACAAAAAGCTGATTGGCTGCCGTGATCCGCTGGGCATTCGCCCGCTGGTATTGGGTGATCTGGACGGTGCTTATATCATGGCATCTGAAACCTGTGCGCTAGATATTATTGGCGCGAGATTTGTACGCGATGTTGAGCCCGGCGAGTTGATTATCATTTCCGACAATGGCTTGGAGTCCTCGCATCCGTTTGAACAACAACCGAGCCGTTTTTGTATTTTTGAATATGTGTATTTTGCCCGTCCTGACTCAGTACTAGGCGGCAAGAATGTATACGATGTTAGAAAACAGATTGGTGTTGAGCTGGCCAATGAAGCGCCCGCCAATGCAGATATTGTGGTGCCGGTTCCTGACTCTGGCGTTCCTGCCGCGATCGGTTATGCGCAAGGGGCCAACATTCCTTTTGAGCTGGGCATTATTCGTAACCACTATGTGGGCCGAACCTTTATCCAGCCAACGGATTCGATCCGTCATATGGGTGTGAAACTCAAACATAATGCCAACCGCAAAATGATTGAAGGTAAAAAAGTGGTTTTGGTGGACGATTCAATCGTGCGCGGAACGACATCCCAGAAAATCGTGCAAATGGTTCGCGATGCAGGCGCAGCAGAAGTTCATATGCGAATTGCTAGCCCACCAACGCGCTCGCCCTGCTTTTACGGCGTTGATACGCCAGAGCGTCAAAAACTGCTAGCCTCGCGCATGAAGGTTGAGGAGATGGCAAGCTTTATCAAGGTCGATAGCCTCGCTTTCATTTCTCTTGACGGTTTATATCGGGCTGCTGGCGAAACAGCGCGCAATCAAAAAGTGCCGCAGTTCTGTGATGCCTGTTTCTCGAACGAATATCCTACCACTTTGACCGATCAAAGCGAGGGCGGGAAAGTCCACAAATTGGCATTGTTGGCTGAGCGCCAGGGTCGATAAATCACGGTTTGAATTGTGAATTTGAAATCAACTTCAGTTCCAGGAAGCAGAATTCATCATGGGTAATTTAAACGGCAAAATCGCCTTGGTAACCGGCGCATCGCGTGGTATTGGCTATTATGCAGCTCTTGCATTCGCGCGTGAGGGCGCTCATGTGATCGCGCTGGCTAAAACCGTTGGCGGTCTTGAAGACCTTGATGATGCTATCCAAAAAGCTGGTGGCAGCGCAACATTGGTTCCCCTGGACCTTATGGATTTTGATGCACTGGACCGGCTTGGTGCGAGCATTGATGAGCGCTGGGGAAGGCTGGATATTTTTCTGGCCAACGCTGGCATATTGGGTGGTCTTTCTCCGCTAGGTCATATTGATCCAAAAGAGTTCGATAAAGTCATGGCGATCAATGTCACCGCAAATTGGCGCTTGGCCCGGTCGCTTGACCCGCTTTTGAAAGCATCTACTGCAGGCCGAGTCATCTTGATGAGTTCGGGTGCTGCCCAATCCTGCAAACCTTTTTGGGGCGGCTATTCGATTTCCAAAGCCGCGCTTGAAGCCCTTGGCAAAACTTGGGCCAATGAAAGCGCCAGCACCAATCTTAAAATCAATATGTTCAATCCGGGCGCCACCCGTACTGCCATGCGCGCCCAAGCGATGCCCGGCGAAGACCCTTCAACGCTGCCGCATCCCTCAGAAGTAGTCGAAGCGCTTATCCCTCTTGCATCAGAGGCCACCAGCCAAAATGGCAGTTTGTTCGATGTCAAGTCTGGTAAGTGGGTTTAGGGGCTAGTTTTAGCTCAGCTATCAATCGATATCAGCACTTTTCTTTCTTATTCATCGAGACAAAAAGCGCGTATTATTTGGATTAATCTCTATCATCTGCTTTCATTGTTGCAATAAATCCGATCATGCCTAGGAGCATGAAAAGCAATCCCGAGCCCGCTAGATACCAATTAATTGCCTTTGATTTTATAATAATTGTTCCTTCGACAGTCTGAAATTTGAAGTCATTTTCTTCAATTGGCTTGCCCTTGATGATCCAAAAGCCGGGTGTGGCTGTATCAAATAAAATACATTGATATGATCGCAAATAATAATCTTTAAGATTCAAACGTGCAGTTGTTGAGCCCACAGAGGCTTTAGAGAGAACATTTTCCTCATCTATAATGAAATGCTCAAGCTTGATATCACCTTCTCCAGCCTTGCCATTTGAAAATTCCATCCGTCCAATCGGCTGAACATTTATGAAATCTAGCCAACCATAAGCCGTTAGATTTATACGAACCGGCAGGTCTGTCTGGGAAACTGTAAATTCAACACCAACATTTGTGTTATCTGCATCAAACAAAACACCTTCGATAAGTTTTTCGCCCGCAAAATATTTGGAGTAAGCAAGTTCTCCCAATCCAAGGATTGCGCCTGCTATCATTGTGACAAAGAAAATAATCTTCAATTGAACATTCCCTATTTTACAATTTTCTAAGATATTTCTACGCAATTTGTTTTAACAAAGTTGAAAGCAGAAACGCTTGGAAAAATGCAGCGCCTGATTGCGAGTAAGCTATTCTTCGTGGTGCTCAGTGTGGCCGCGTTCGCGTTCTCATAGCTATCCTCTCCCCCTTCCCTTCGCCTGCTTTCCCTGCCAAGATTATTCCATGTGAATTGCTTGGGAGGGCAAGATGGCAAAGGATACGCGCAAGGCGAGTTTTCAATCGCAGTTTGAAGGCCAGTCGATCTTTGAAGCTTTTGTAGGGGCGGCTCGGAAATATGGTTCCAAAGACATTATTCTGGAAGATGCAGTAGGCGGGAAGTTCTCTTACGGACGCATATTAATTGGAGCACGGCTGCTAGGTAAACGCTTCGCCAAAATCACCAAAAAAGGCGAGATCGTTGCTGTGTTGCTACCCAACGCCAATGCCGTTGTCAGCGCGTTTCTAGGCCTTCAGTCGGCCGGACGTATCCCCGCTATGTTGAACTATACTGCAGGACCCTCAACTGTCGTCTCTGCTTGCAAAACCGTGAAAGCAACAACCATCATTGCCTCACGCCAGTTCATCGAAAAAGCTGAATTGCAAGAAATGCAAAAAGCATTGGGCGATGCTGGCCTAAAGTTTTTCTGGTTAGAAGATATTCTTCCGCAATTCACATGGTATGAGAAATTACTATCAGCAATATTCAGCAAACAGGCGATAGAAAAGACGGATCCAAAAGCGCCTGCCCTGGTGCTTTACACTTCCGGCTCAGAGGGCTTTCCAAAAGGCGTGGTGCTATCGCATCAAAATATCCTTTCAAACTGTGCGCAGGTGGGACAACGGATACATTTTGGCCCAGAAGATAAATTGTTCAATGTACTGCCCGTTTTTCATTCCTTTGGCTTAACAGGTGGAATGATCCTGCCATTGTTGTTTGGTGCTCGATTATATCTTTATCCCTCGCCGCTTCACCTCAAGATCATTCCCCAAGCCATTGCCAAATCCAAACCCACGATCCTCTTTGGAACCGATACCTTTTTAACGGGTTATGCAAGAACGGCGAAAGACAGCGATTTCGCGACCCTACGCATGGTAGTGGCGGGCGCTGAAGCAGTGAAACACGAGACACGAGAAACCTGGAAAACCCGCTTCGATACGCTTGTTTTGGAAGGCTTTGGCATGACGGAAGCAGCGCCTGTCGTTGCTGTGAACACGCCCGATGAAAACATGCCTGGATCAGTGGGCAAGTTATTACCTGGTATTGAACACCGGCTTGAGCCTGTCGACGGGATTGATGCAGGTGGGAGGCTTTGGGTTCGAGGGCCCAATGTCATGCTTGGCTATATGACCCATGATCGCCCCGGTGACTTGCAGCCACTTGGCGATGGTTGGCATGATTCAGGCGATATTGTTGATATGGATGGAGCTGGCAATGTGACCATTAAGGGTCGTGCGAAACGGTTTGCAAAAATAGCAGGAGAGATGGTTTCGTTAGGCGCGATTGAGATGATGGCCAGCTCGCTTTGGCCGGAAGAAAACCATGCGGTTGTTTCTGTGCCGGACAAACGTCGCGGCGAGAAGATTGTTCTTGTCACCACACACGGAAATGCAGCAAAGGAAGAATTGATAAGGGCTACTAGGGATCAAGGCTACACAGAATTGATGGTGCCCAATCTCATCGTGAAAGTAGCCGAAATTCCAGTTTTGGGTTCTGGTAAAACGGATTATGTGACTACACAAAAATTGCTTGATGAGGCAAAACCCAACGCACAATAACCACTACTGTGATCAGCATATGCCTGCGACAACGGTAACCTTTTGCAAACCTTGCCAAACTTTAATCATATTCTAACTTGATATATATCGAACTGATATATATCTAAAAGTAATATGCGATAATTTGAGGCAAGAAATCCGTTGAACGCAAAAACACTCATTCTAGCGATACTGAATTTTCAGGAAGCCACGGGCTATGAAATTCGCAAAATGTGCACGGAAGGGCCTTATAGCTACTTCGTGGACATCAGCTATGGATCTATCTACCCGACTTTGGCCAAACTTGAAGCCGAATCCCTTGTTTCAAGCCGTATTGAACAAGATGTAGGCAAGCCGGAGCGAAAAGTTTATTCTATTTCTGAAAAAGGCCGCATGGAGTTTGTTGGTTCTTTGGCCACGCCCCCCGCCCTTGATAAGTTCAAATCAGAATTTCTACTTGTGGCGATGACGGCTGAATACGGAAATCCAACGACAATAGCAAAAGCTATTGATATGCGGATTGCCTATCTGGAGGGTCAGCTAGAAATGATCCGAACTCATACAGAAAATTGTGAACATCAAGGTACATGCTGGGTCGGCGGATATGGCGAACATGTCATGCAATGCGATCTGGAATATCTGAAAAAGAATAGAGGCGCGCTCATGGCACTTGCTGGAACCGCTCATAATGTGCCTGCAGCTGCAGAATAGCATTGGCACTGAAACAATAAGACGAACGGAATATTATTATGGCTTTCAGGATCAAGGGATCCCACATCATCGCTATCGCTATGGCAGCAGGCCTTGGCTATTGGATGTTTACTGGCGAATATCAAATTGGTGGGAAAACGGGCACGTCAGAGCAATCTCCTCCCATTGCTCAGCGTGAAGCCGAACGCGGCCTTGAACTCTTCAAAATTCGCTATGTGCCGCTACAATCAGAACAACGCTCCGAACGGAT
This sequence comes from Nitratireductor sp., assembly GCA_017854535.1. Classification (GTDB taxonomy): domain Bacteria; phylum Pseudomonadota; class Alphaproteobacteria; order Rhizobiales; family Rhizobiaceae; genus Salaquimonas. The sequence continues at coordinate 25,065 of JAFMHL010000036.1, read as the reverse complement.
CTTAATCCGTGGGCGCACGCAAGCCGATGCGATTGTCACGGTTCGTGCTGAAACGGCTGGCGTTTTGGAGCAGCGCCTTGTTGCCAAAGGGGATAGGGTAAAAGCTGGCGATCTGGTTTGCGTTATAGAACGCGGCATTCGCGAGGCTCAATTGGCACAAGCAAAAGCGCAATTGGCGCAAGCTCAAAGCGAATATGATTCAAACGCTGCTCTTCGCAAGAAAGGCTTTACATCCGAAAATAAGATGAATGCTTTGGGCGCGGCCCTTGAAGCAGGGAAAGCTGGTGTTGCTGCATCTGAGCTAGAATTGAAACGTACGGAAGTTCGCGCCAATGCTGACGGTGTGGTGCAAGACCCTATCGCCGAAGTGGGAGACATGCTCACCATGGGCGGAGCCTGTGTGACGCTTATTGATACCGATCCAATGTTATTTACCGGACAGGTATCCGAGCGCGACATCAACAAGATCAAAACGGATGAAACTGCTTTGGTGAAATTGATTTCGGGTCAGGCTGCCGAAGGTAAAGTGCGCTATATCGCGCCTTCAGCCGACGCGCAGACCCGTACCTTCGCCGTTGAAATTGAAATCAAAGGTCAAAGCGATATTCGCGATGGCATGACCGCGGAAGCACTTATCGAATTACCGGGCACTGAAGCCTTTAGGATTGCGCCTTCTTGGGTGACGCTGGCTGATGACGGCACCATCGGCATTAGAACTGTCAACGTCGATGACGTGGTGGAGTTTATGCCAATCAAAATCCTTGCACAAGAAAAGGATGGCTTTTGGATTTCAGGACCACAAAACGGCCAAAGGATCATCACACTAGGACAGGAATATGTTGTTCCAGGTGAAAAGGTGATTTCTGCACTAGATGAACGCATCGCTGAAAAACTGGCCAAAGCAAACATAAAAACTGATGGAAATGCCCAATGATAGGCGCACTGGAAAACATCCTTTCAAGACCAAAAACCGTTATCACAATGATGATTGTGATGACAATTGCCGGCATTTTGTCCTATATTTCTGTGCCGAAAGAGGCCAATCCGGATATCGATGTTCCGGTCTATTATGTCTCGATTGGTCAGCGCGGCGTATCGCCTGAAGATGCTGAGCGGCTTTTGGTCAAACCCATGGAAACGCAATTGCGGGGCCTTGAGGGACTGAAAGAATTGACGGCTGTGGCCTCAGAAGGCCATGCGGGTATTGTTCTGGAGTTTCAGATCGGTTCTGACAAAGACAAGGTACTTGCCAATATTCGGGACAAGGTTGATCTGGCCAAGGCCGAAATCCCCGCTGATGCGGACGAACCTGCGGTTTTTGAAACGAATTTCGCGCTGCAACCAACCATTATCGTAACGCTTTCTGGTGATGTACCGGAACGGACCTTGTATAATCTTGCCCGTAAGCTGAAAGACGAAATTGAATCGATCACCAGCGTTCGTGAAGCCAATTTGAAAGGCACACGCGAAGAGCAGCTTGAGGTCATTCTGGATCTGTTGAAGCTGGAATCGTATGACATCACCCAAGCTGAATTGCTCAACGCTCTGGCGCAATATAACCAGCTTGTTCCCGCTGGCTTTATCGACGATGGCGCATCGCGCTTTAACGTCAAGCTACCGGGTTTGGTGGAAAATGCTCTTGATGTTTATTCGATCCCGATAAAGCAGAATGGTGAGGGTGTTGTAACCCTTGGCGAAGTTGCTGACATCCGCCGCAATTTTAAAGATGCCTCAACTTATACCCGTGTGAACGGGCAACCTGCCATGTCGTTGGAAGTGGTGAAACGTATCGGCACCAATATTATCGACAACAATACGGCCGTTCGTGAAGTGGTTGATGAATACACCAAGAACTGGCCCGAAACGGTCAAGGTCAATTATATGATCGACCAGTCGAGCTTTATTTTCGAGGTGCTAGGTTCGTTGCAATCTTCGATCATGACCGCGATTTCACTGGTGATGATCGTTGTCATCGGCTCACTTGGTTTTCTCTCAGGCCTCTTGGTTGGCCTTGCAATTCCAACCTCTTTCATGGTCGGCTTTCTGATTTTGGCCTTTATGGGTATGACCATCAACATGATGGTGATGTTCGGTTTGGTGCTGACCGTCGGTATGTTGGTCGATGGCGCGATTGTGATGATCGAATATGCGGACCGAAAGATGGCCGAAGGTTTGAAGCCACGCGAAGCCTATAACCGTGCGGCAAAGCTGATGTTCTGGCCAATCGTCTCATCTACCGCGACAACCCTTGCCGCCTTTCTGCCGCTGCTGTTATGGCCGGGCGTGTCGGGCGAATTCATGAGTTATTTGCCAGTCATGGTCATCATCGTTCTAACGGCATCGCTGTTAACCGCGCTTGTGTTCGTTCCTGTGACAGGAACCGTGATGGCGCAGTTTGGTGAGTTTATTGCGCCTCACGCTAGGATCATGCAAACGCTGGCAGCTTTTGTTTTGGGAACACTGGCATTTTGGTCAGGAGAAGAATTTGGAGCGAATATTTTTTCTCAGGATAGTGCCCTTCTCAATGCACTTGTGGGAATGTCTTCCTTTACCCAATTAATGTTCGCAACTGTTATTGGCTTGGCGATCGCATACGGAGTTTGGAAACTAACAGGGTATCTGGCGCGCCGCTCGCAGGCACATGACAACACCAAAAACGTTGCCGCAGAAATGTTATCTGCTGATGCAGATCTTGATCCGCAAAAACTACCTGGTTTCATGGGTGTCTATGTTCGCTTTTTGAACATGGTATCGGGAAATTTGATCGGTAATGCTGTAATTATTTCTGCAGTGGTCGCTCTCACTGTCACGACTTTCACAATGTTCGGCACCCATTCCAAAGGCGTAGAATTCTTTGTTGATGAAGAACCAGATGTTGCGACCGTCTTTGTGCAAGCGCGTGGCAATCTATCTGGTAATGACATCCGCAATCTTGGAATAGAAGTTGAAAAACAAGTTCTACAGGTATCAGGCATTGATAATGTGGTGATGACAGCAACTGCGCCCGGTGGCGGTGGTAGCGGAGGTGGCATTACAATTGGCGCACCTCAAGATATGCCTGCTGATGTTGTTGTAACCATGCAAATTGAGCTTGCCCCTTATAGCGTTAGGCGCAAGGCAACCGAGATTTTCGACGAAATTCTTGAACGCACATCCAGTATTGGCGGCATCAAGGTAGAGATTCGCAAGATTGAAGGCGGCCCGCCAACAGGCAAAGATATTCGTTTGCAAATGACGTCTACCAACTATGATCTTCTTTCTGAACAAGTTGGAACTGTTCGTGCCTTCCTGGACAAGGATAGCGATCTGCGTGATGTAGAAGATGCACGTCCCCTGCCCGGTATCGAATGGCAAATTGATGTCGATCGCGAAGAAGCGGGCCGCTACAATGCGGGTATCGCTGCTGTTGGGTCCATGGTTCAATTGGTGACCAATGGTGTGCAGATTGGCAAATATCGCCCTGACGATTCTGAGGATGAAGTGGACATTATTGTTCGTTTGCCTGAGTCTGAACGTTCGCTGGATAAGTTATCCGAACTACGGTTGCGCACGCCCAATGGGCAAGTTCCAATTTCTAATTTCATTGAAATGAACCCTCAGCAGAAGGTTTCTTCGATCACTCGCCGCGACGGTTTGTATGCGATGGATCTTAAGACCAATCTTGGAAAAGCCATCCCGTTTGAAGGACGTGAACTGACGCCTGACGACAAGGTCAAGCAAATCCAGACTTGGCTTGATAGCCAGGAATGGCCAGAGGATTTGCACTTCAGATTCCGCGGTGCCGACGAAGACCAAAAAGAAGCAGGAGCGTTTTTGGGTAAAGCTGCCGCTGGTGCCTTGTTCTTGATGTTCATCATTTTGGTGACCCAATACAACTCATTCTATCAGACCTTCCTTACTCTCTCGACGGTGATACTTGCGGTCGTAGGCGTATTGATTGGCTTGATGGTAACTGGGCAAAAATTCTCGATCATTATGACAGGCACAGGCGTTGTGGCGCTCGCTGGGATTGTGGTGAATAATGCCATTGTTCTGATCGATACCTATAACCGGCTTCGCTCAGAAGGCGTTGGCGTGCATGATGCTGTTTTGAAAACATCGGCTCAGCGTTTACGTCCGATCATGTTGACGACATTCACTACCATTCTTGGTCTGATACCCATGGCCCTGACGGTCAACTTTGATTATATCAACCGCGTCATTTCCTATGGCTCTATTACGTCAATTTGGTGGGTACAGCTTTCCACGGCTGTTATTGCCGGACTGGCATTTTCAACGCTGCTGACTCTGGTGCTGACACCCGTGATGTTGTCTCTACCACAGAACGTTGTTGATCTGTTTGCCAAACGCAAAGTGAAGGCAGAAGCAAACCGTATAGCACGAGAAGAGGGAAACCTTGATCTGGATAGACCTTCTCACGAAGCCGCAAATGACGATCTTCCCATCCAAGAAACGGGAAAGAAGTCTCGCAAGAAAACCAAAGGCGACGAGCCAATAACCTACCCTGAAGCTGCGGAATAGGTTTTCGGCAACAACTTAGTCTGATGGTTTTTGTGAGAAAATGAAATTGAAAGGCGGGATAAATGTCACCGCCTTTTTTTGTCTTTCGACTTGATGTTTTCTTTTTCTGCGGATGCGGCCATGGCGTCTTGGTCAAATGCCAATTTCAAATTGTTGTAGTAGCGAACACCGAATGGGATGAAAACAAGATATCCCAAGGCAGCTAACGACAAAGACTGCCAAGGATAGCTGAGCAACATTGCCACCAAGACGACTGCCAATAAAATCATCGGCAAAGCGACCGTGCTGGGGATCTTTTTGCCGAGGCTTTTACCCGAATAGGTCGGGATGTTTGAGACCATCAAATAACCCACAAAGACAACATACATGGTCGCTAAAACGTCGACAAAGAGGGTCTCTTCGACACCAAGCTGAACCAAATACAATGGCAGCAACACCAACATGGCCCCCGCAGGTGCTGGAACGCCCACGAAGAAATCTGACTCGTAAGCAGGCTTGTTCGGGATATCCAACTGCACATTAAAGCGGGCAAGGCGCAGACAGCCACACATGGCGTATATCAAAGCCGCCACCCAGCCAAGGGGGCGCAGTTCGTCAAGCAACGTGAAATAAAGCAACATTGCTGGAGCAACGCCGAAATTGACGAAGTCAGCCAAGCTATCCATCTGCGCGCCGAAAGGTGATGAAGATTTGAGAAAACGGGCCACGCGTCCGTCAATACCATCCAGAACAGCGGCAAGGATAATGGCCGCCAAAGCAAGCTCAATGCGACCTTCGATGGCGAAACGGATCGCTGTCAGGCCAGAGCATATAGCTAACAGTGTTAGAACATTTGGAACCAACATGCGCAAGGGGATGTCGCGCAATCGTGTGTGCGGTCGGTTGTTAGGCTTGCCAGGATCATAAGGTGCAAAAGGAGGCTGCATGCTCAGCTAACCCTGATAATTGGGGATACAGAATGATCGTCATATCGCGCAAGAATGGTTTCCCCGCCAATGGAGGTTTGGCCCAGTGCCACAGACACCGTCGCACTGTCAGGCACATATACATCAAGGCGAGAGCCGAAACGAATAAGACCAAACCGCTCACCGGTTGCCAACGTATCGGATGCATTAGCCCAACACAAAATCCGGCGAGCTACAAGGCCCGCAATCTGAACCACCGCGATCGTGCCATGAGGACTATCAATCAGCAGTGAATTGCGCTCATTGTCCAAAGATGCCTTATCAAGCTCGGCGTTTAAGAACTGGCCCTTTTTATAAATTACCTGATTGACCTTACCCGAGACCGGCGCGCGGTTAATGTGGCAATTGAAGACATTCATGAAAACTGAAACACGTGTCAGCGGCTTATCGCCAAGGCCAAGTTCAGCTGGTGGAACCACTTTGGTGATGTGGGAAATTCTTCCATCTGCTGGTGCAATAATGAAGTCATCATTTACAGGCGTTACCCGTGGCGGGTCGCGGAAAAACCAAGCACACCAAGTCGTTAATACCAAACCTATCCAAAACAATGGCGACCACAAAAAGCCCAAAATAACGGAGACGACAAAAAAAGCAGCGATGAATTTGTACCCTTCCGGATGGATGGGTATCAAGGCATTGCGGATGGATGACGTGATCGACATGACTTTTAGGGTGTCCTTATAGATTTCGGCGCAGCAGGCATCGTTACTTGCCCTTTTTTACATCTCTTAGCAAGGATAGCACAACGGGAATTCGAGCAAGTTTGCATCCTTCGTGGCGCTGCCTGGGCGCGCATTATAGCATTGCAGTCTTTTAATCACGCTTTCGATCGATGATACCTAGTTCGTCATTTGCCTTGGCCGCGCGCAGTTTCTCTTCAGCTTCCGTCGCCTCGCGCTGACGGTTCCACATTTCTGCGTAAAGACCCTTTTTGCGAATGAGCGCTTTATGGGTTCCGCGTTCTGCTATTTCTCCAGCTTTCAAAACAATGATTTCGTCTGCTGAAATCACAGTGGAAAGGCGGTGGGCTATAACCAATGTTGTGCGGTTTTTAGAAACAAGATCAAGGGCAGATTGTATCTCACGCTCTGTCTGCGTATCGAGCGCGGAAGTGGCTTCATCAAGGATCAAGATTGGCGGTGCTTTCAGCAATGTTCTTGAAATGGCCACGCGCTGTTTCTCGCCGCCTGATAACTTCAAGCCACGCTCACCAACTTGAGAATTATACCCTTGAGGCAGCGTCTTGATGAAGTCACCAATCTGCGCCATTTCAGCGGCTTTCTCGATCTCAGCCTGGCTTGCATTGTTTCGCCCATAACCGATATTGTAAGCGATGGTATCGTTGAACAAGACAGTATCCTGGGGCACCATTCCAATGGCCGAGCGCAGGGATTTTTGAGTAATCTCACGAATGTCCTGGTTATCAATCGAAATACTGCCGCCAGTCACGTCATAAAACCTGAACAGCAAACGCGACAATGTAGATTTGCCTGCCCCAGATGGCCCAACAATTGCTACGGTTTTTCCAGCAGGCACTTCGAAACTGATATTCTTCAAAATCTTGCGATCAGGATCGTAATGGAAATCAACATTTGTAAATCGGATCGCGCCCTTATCAACACTCAATGGCTTCGCATTCGGATCGTCTTGGATTTCACGTTCTTCTGCCAACAAATCAAACATGGCTTCAAGATCGGTAAATCCCTGACGGATTTCGCGATAGATGAAACCAATGAAGTTTAGAGGAATAGACAGTTGCATGAGCAGTGCGTTGATCAAGACAAAGTCGCCAAGGGTTTGCTCGCCGCGGCTTACGGCCATTGCCGAAAGCACCATGCAAGTGCCCATTCCAATGCCCAAAATGACGGCTTGGCCAAAGTTCAACCAAGCCAGTGACGTCCAAACCCTGGTCGCTGCTTTTTCGTACCTACCCATCGACTCGTCAAACCGACGCGCTTCCATTTCTTCATTGCCGAAATATTTGACAGTCTCGAAATTTAGCAGCGAGTCTACAGCTTTAGAATTGGCATCGGTGTCGTTGGCATTCATGTCTTTGCGAATATTAATTCGCCAATCGCTGGCCCGCACCGAGAACCAGACATATGCCCAAACCATCAGGGAAATAATGACCACATAAAGCATACCGAATTCATACCAGATCACTACGGCCATAAAGGCAAATTCGATGATAGTTGGCCCACCATTGAGGATCGTAAAACGAACAATGGATTCGATACCTTTGGTCCCACGTTCAATGACTCTTGAAAGGCCGCCTGTGCGGCGCGCAAGATGATATCGCAGGCTAAGCGAATGCATATGATGGAACACAATAGAAGCCAACCGGCGAACGGCATGCTGACCGACACTTGCAAAGGCCGCATCGCGCAAATTATTGAAACCGACGACCATCACTCGCCCGAAATTATAAGCAATAACCAGCATGACAGGGGCTAGCAAAATACTGGGCAACCAATCGGGCAGAGCACCTTCCGAGTTCAAAGCATCTGTTGCCCATTTGTAAAAATAAGGAACAAGAACCGTAATCACTTTTGCCAATATGAGGACTGCCATCGCCCATGAAACCCGGCGTTTTAAATCTGGACGATCAGATGGCCACATATAGGGCCACAAATTGCGGATGGTTGATGCGGATTGGCCTTTATCGCCACTCACCATCTTCTTGTTATTGTTATTATTAAGAGGCGCGTTCATGCTTTGCTTTCGGGGCTTTTGGATACTGATTGTGGAATTGCAAGATCATTCAATGCTTGAGACAGGTGAGCGAGACGCTCTTTATTCAGTGTGTAAATAGAGCGCGTCCCCTGTTGTTGCCAGTCTACAATGCCTGCCTGCTTAAGTAATTCGAGATGCTGGGAAATCGTGGATTGCGCCAACGGCAAACAATCGCAAAAATCCCCACCACAACATCTGTCGCGCATAACCAGCTGCCGGATCATTTCTAAACGCACAGGATGACCCAGCGCTTTCAAGGCATGGGCCAAGGATGATTCAGCTTCACAACAGTTAGATATATTTTCGGTTGGCGGCATTAGATTGAAACGACTCATTGATTGTCGGTAAATACCGATGAATCAAATATCGGCAAATACCGATAGAGTCAAATTCTCTATTTCTTCAAAAAAGACTTATCCAGAATTCTTCACTGCTTCACCAGCCACTGGGCTATCTTCTTCTGGCACATCAAAGACCTGACCTGGATAAATCCTGTTGGGGTCTTTGATCTGGCTGTCATTGGCAGAAAAGATTATTGTGTATTTTCTACCCTCACCCAACATCCTGCGGGAAATACGCCACAAATTATCACCGCGACGAATAATCACCGAGCGGCCAGTTACGATAACAGGTTTGGCTTCAGTGGCGGCGAGCGTGGTGGACTCGGCAGGTTTTACGGAAGGCTCTGAAACAGCAGTTTCTATTTTTGGCTCTTCTGGGGCAGTCTCAACCTCGGCCGTTTCAGTTTTTGTATCAGGCGTAATGATGGCTACAGTTTCTTTTATCTTAGTTTCTTCTGCTTTGGTCTCTTCAACAATGGTTTCTGCTTCAACAGCTTTCACAGGTGGATCAACTTCAGCTTTTGCTGTTTCATCAGGCTTTTCGGCTTTCACCTCAGCTACAGCAACAGACTCAGATTCGTGATCTATAACTACAGCGGCGCGAGAAATGACTTCTTCCCCATCGCGTGCCAATGCATCCACCCGCAAATCATGCTTGCCAGCAGGGAGACCTGAGGACATCTCAAAGAGGAAAGCGCCATTTGGGGCAACATTCGTAGTGCCTTTCAAATCTCCATTGATATAAACTCGAACAGTACTTCCTGGCTCGCCAGTTCCTGCAACAAAGACTTTGTCCGGCTCCACATCAACTGCTTGAACCAAAACCGGTTTTGTCGATGTATTTTCGGCAGGTTTTGCTTGTGGTTCTGCGATCGGCTCTTCTTTTACAACTGGCTCGGAAACAGGTTGCTCCAAAGCGGCGACTTCAGTGGTGTCTTTAACGGGTTCATCAACAACCACCTTAGCAGTGGGTGCTTGAAGGATGCGCGAGGCCTCACCTGATTTTTGCACCATGACCATAACCTCACCTTCAGCATCATTTGCTTCGGGCACGGTCACAATGCCAGCTTCGGCTGACACTAACGGCTCTCCATCCTTTGGTGTGGCACGAAGCACAAGTTCATGGTCACCAGCAGGAAGTGGATTATCAAAGACCAAGGCAAATTCGCCAGTGGATCCAGCCTCACCTTTCGCCATCAGCTCGCCGTTTGAAAATACCTCCACCATGCTATTGGTTGGAGCGCGTCCTGCGACCACCACAGAACCATCTTTTTCAACGCGTAGAACGTCAAACTCAGGAAGTACTGGCCCGGCGATTTCTGGCTCTGCGATTTCCGTTTCTTCAATCTTGGTCTCTGGCAGACTTGCCACTTCTTCAGACTTAGCTTCTTCTTTTGCCAAAGGCTCTTCAGGCGCTATCGCCGTATCTGTCGAAAACAAGCTGGAGATCACAGGTTCCCCTTTGTCGTTTTTGAGCAGCATCCCTGCCCCTCCAACAACCGTACCTGCACCAATAATTCCTAACAACACTTTGATTGCGACTTTTGACAGGATGAACATTTTTACGCCCTTGTAACGCTGGTAATTCCAGACGTATTCCACTTTTTCAAATCAGCTTATATAACAAAAAACAGCTTCGGTCACCCTCACGCGAACCTATATGTGGAACAGTTTTTTGTTATCAATCACGATACAAAAATTAACAAATCTGTATCGCAACGTGCATTTAGAACCGAATTTCGATAAGTAGTGTTAGGTTTACAAATCACAATTTAGAAAGCTGAATCCCGTGTCAAAAATCAAATCCATTTGTGTATATTGCGGCTCCCAGCCGGGCCATCATCCTGAGTATATTGAGGCTGCAAAAACCCTCGGCAAAGACATGGCTGAAAACAGTATTCGACTGATCTATGGCGGCGGCGGTGCAGGTATTATGGGCGAGGTTGCCCGTGCGGTTCTTTCAAATGGCGGTGAAGTGACCGGGGTTATTCCAGAATTTTTAATTCCGAAAGAGCGCGGCAATATGGGCGCGGATGGCGGCATCGACAGCCATGCATTGGGGAACGTAATTGTAACCAAAGACATGCATGAGCGCAAAACCAAAATGTATGAACTATCCGACGCGTTCGTTGCCCTGCCCGGCGGCATTGGCACACTAGAAGAGATCGTCGAGATCATGACTTGGGCACAACTAGGACGCCATGCAAACCCGATTGTTTTTGCGAATGTGAATGGTTTTTGGAATCCTATGGTGGATTTGATGGCGCATATGGCCGAGAGCGGCTTCATTCATACAAGCAAATTGTTGAAGCCGATTATCGTCAACGAGCCAGATCAAATCGTCTCGCGCATTTTGGCCGCTTAATAGGCTTCTTAACTTCTGTTGCGAAAAGCTGACCAAGTATATATCGCCAAAGCCAGCCAGATCATTGCGAAGGCGATGCCTTGCCAAAGACCGAATGGTTCTTTGAAGACAAAGATACCAATGAAAAAGATCATGCTTGGCGCGATATACTGCATCAAGCCGATGGTGGAGAGTTTTAAGCCTTTCGCTCCAAAAGCATAAAGGATCAACGGAATTGCTGTAACGGGACCACAACCAATCAAGATCAGCGTGTGCCAAGAGCTGTCAAAGAAAACGCCCTGCCCGTTGTTTTGCAGCCAAATGATATAGATCAGCGCAAACGGTGATAGCAGCATGACCTCAACCAGAAACCCCTGTGTAGGACCGACATCCACTGTCTTGCGCAAAAAGCCATAGGTCGCGAATGAAAACGCCAACACCAGACTTAACCAAGGAAAGAAACCACCTTTGACGGTCAATAGCACAACAGCGGCTGTAGCAATAGCCAATGCAATCATTTGTGCGCGGGTAAATCTGTCCCCCAACAACAATGCCCCCATGGCAACGGTGATCAACGGATTGATATAATACCCCATGGCCGTTTCCAGCGTGCGCTCAACAGAAATCGCCCAAACATACAGTCCCCAATTGATCGAGATGATCGTGGCGGTAATTGCCAGAATACCCAACCGTTTCGGGCTTTTAAACGTCGGGATAATGTCTTTGGTGCGCCCCAGCATCCAAAGCAGAATGGCAGCAACAGGGAGCGACCAGAACACCCGATGGGCAATGATTTGCACGGGATCAATCGACTGCATTGCTTTCATATAAAGCGGCAGGAAGCCCCAAAGCAGATAAGCAGACAACGCAAAGAAAAATCCGGCGTGAGTGTCTTCCGATTTGGGCTTGGGGACTTCAGCCTCTGCGATCCTCACTTTGAATTACTCACGCCTTAGCCTTCATCAATTTGTAATTGATCGAGTCGATCAGCGCCTGAAACGATGCGTCGATGATGTTGTCCGAGACGCCGATTGTGGTCCAGCGTTCGCCATCGCCGTCAACGCTTTCAATCAACACACGGGTGATTGCTTCTGTGCCGCCATTTAGGATTCGCACTTTATAGTCTACCAGTTCTAGGTCTTCGATCTGGCTTTGATATTTTCCAAGATCCTTGCGCAAGGCGCGGTCCAAGGCATTAACGGGGCCGGAGCCCTCGGCGACCGAGAAATAAGTTTCACCATCAACAACAACTTTCACCACTGCTTCTGAAACAGTAATGACATCCCCAGCCGCATTAAAACGGCGTTCGACCTGTGTGCGAAAGCTTTCGACCTTGAAGAATTCGGGCATTTTCGACAGTCTGCGACGCGCAAGTAATTCAAAGCTCGCTTCGGCTGCCTCATAGGCATAGCCTTTAGCTTCACGCTCTTTGACGATGGAAATCAACGTATCCAGCGCAGGATTATCCTTGCGCACCGTGATGCCCTTGCGCTTCAACTCGGCGATAAAGTTGGATTTACCGCCTTGGTCTGACACCATCACACGACGGTTGTTGCCAACACTTTCCGGTTTCACATGCTCATAGGTTTCCGGCTCTTTCAAAATTGCCGATGCGTGGATGCCCGCTTTTGTTGCGAAGGCCGATGAGCCAACATAAGGCGCCTGATGGTAGGGTGCCTGATTGATCATCTCATCAAATTTATGAGAAATCCTCGCAAGACTTTCCAGTTGGGCAGGTTTTATGCCTGTGGTGAACCGTTTTGCATAAACAGGCTTTAGCGCCAATGTAGGAATGATTGTGGTCAAATTTGCATTACCACAACGCTCGCCAATGCCATTGAGCGTGCCTTGAATTTGGCGCACGCCAGCTTCAATTGCGGCCAGTGAATTGGCGACAGCCTGTTCTGTATCATTATGGGCATGGATGCCAAGATGATCACCGGGAATGCCCGCGGCAATGACCTTTGAGACAATGTCGCTAATCTCGCTGGGCTGTGCCCCACCATTGGTATCGCAAAGAACCACCCAACGCGCACTAGCGTCATAGGCTGTTTTGGCACAGGCAATCGCATAGTCAGGATTGGCTTTGTATCCGTCGAAGAAATGCTCGCAGTCGACCAGAGTTTCGCTCTTGGCTTTGTTTGAAGCTTTTACGGATTCCCTTATGGATTCAAGATTTTCCTCATTGGTGCAGCCAAGAGCTACTTTCACGTGATAGTCCCACGCCTTTGCCACAAAACAAATGGCGTCTGTTTTCGCTTCAATAAGACCTGCAATACCCGGATCATTGGATGCTGATACGCCTGCCCGCTTGGTCATGCCAAAGCCAACAAAACTCGCTTTCTTAGTGCGTTTTTTTGAGAAGAATTCCGTGTCGGTCGGGTTCGCACCCGGATACCCGCCCTCGACATAATCAATGCCAAGTTCATCCAGCATTTCAGCAATTGCGATTTTGTCTGCGACAGAAAAATCAATGCCGGGCGTCTGCTGCCCATCGCGCAAGGTGGTGTCGAAAAGATAGATACGTTGTTTCATTAGAATTTCCCGATGTCCCGGCTTTTATTTTCTTTGCCTGTCCTCGGCTGCGCCTGCGGGCAAGGCGAGGCAGTTTGCTGCCCATCGCGCAAGGTGGTGTCAAAAAGTGTGATACGTTGTTTCATTTTAATATCCCCGCATACCACAACACGCCGACAACCACGCATGTTACGAGAATGCCCTTCGCGATCAATCCGTACAGCAACCATTTTGGCATGGCTTGCGCCTTCTTATTCTTGTTGTCTTCGGATGGCATCATCTATTTCTTTTGTTCGTTGCTGGAAGACCAATCGTCGGTCTCATGGTATGGGTGTTGATAATTTACAACCGTCGCGAGGAATGGCGCGCTTTCAATATCGTCCATGGTGTCTCTATTGGGCAGATTTGCCAGATCGTCAACATAGGCGATTTTGCCCTCAGCGCCATAGGCCACTATCGGCTGTAAAGCGGATGGATCATCAAACGCGCCGATGGCGATTGCCAAGCCATCATCGGCTTCATAGGTGAGCCGTGTGCCGCAATTTTCACAAAATCCGCGTAGCACATGATTGGATGAGCGCCAGCGTTTCGGGTCGCCTCTTGTCCATTTGAAATCTGTTCCTTTTGTACCGACCAGCGGCGCATATAAATTGCCAAAGGCTTTTTGGCACATAAGACAATGACAAATGGATGTGTCTTTTAACGGGCTTGATACTGCGAAGCGTATTGCGCCGCACTGGCATCCGCCTGTGAGTTTGGACGTCATTTGAATACAACTCCTTTTTCAGTCAAGGAACTTAAAATGTGAGTGCAGCAATCGTCTATTGAATGAAACACTTCTTCATTGGTAAAACGAATAACAAACCACCCTTTTTCTTGCAGATAATTCGTGCGTGCTTTGTCATATTCAATTGCGCGGTCAAAGCTGTGCGATGCTCCATCAACTTCTATCGCAAGCCTATGGCTTGGACATGCAAAATCAACGATATAATTTCCAATAGGAACTTGCCTACGAAAAGATAACCCCATCAAACGATGCGCGCTCAATTGGTTCCATAGCTTCAGTTCGGAAGCTGTCATTTCCGAACGCATCTTTTTTGCATTTACAAGCAAATTTCGTGAGATTGGAGGACGGGTAAAATCACGTTTTCAATTTCACTATTCGGTAAATAGCGAAATGCCCCCCTCTGTCCTGTCGGACATCTCCCCCCAAGGGTGGAGATTACAAACCGCGCCATTTCAATTGTGTCATCCACAAGATCACATGTAGTGACACATAAAAATTGAAACCCCACGCCAAGCGTATCTCCACCCTTGGGGGGAGATGTCCGACAGGACAGAGGGGGGGGGTGGTTAACCGTCACCGCTTTACTTCCCAATTCGTTATGCGTTCGCCAGTTTCTGAGTCTTTTGAATCCTTTAGCTGAATTCCTTGAGCCAAAAGATCATCGCGAATTTTATCTGCTTCAGCGAATTTTTTATCGGCAAGGAGAGTGAGGCGTTGAGTGATTTTTCCAGTCAGATCAGCTGCTTCTGTCACTTCGTATGAAACACTTCCATCGCTATTCACACTTGCTATTACGCCTTCGTTATTTAATTCGCCCACCAAAAAGGAAACTGACGAAGGCGCGCCATTTGCACTCGCTACTCTCAAATTATCAAGTTTTATCATAGCTTTTGGAGTAGCCATTTTTTGCCCCCCAACAAACAAACCATCTAAATACGAGAAAAGGCGATGACCTTGTAAAAGTCCTAGCGCCTCAAGACTCTCCATTAGTTCATTCTGTTTGTTTAAATTTCCCTTTTTAGCATGATCATGAATATTATCTAAAACCGACAGTACTAATGGAGTATTTAGATCATCTCTTAATGCCGCGACTATTTCATCCGACAAACGTGGGCGATCTCCGATGGCATGACGTGTTATAGCTCTATTGTGTGCGTCAGTATTGAGTAAAGTAATCGCCCAATCTTTGAGTTTTTGATTTGCCTCATCTAAAGCTGCTCGTGTCCAGTCTATCGGCTGACGATAATGCGTCCCAAACATTACAAATCTGAGGGACTCACCCAACCACATGCGCCCACCGAATTTTTCCGTGTGTAGCAAATCATGGATCGTCACAAAATTCCCATCGGACTTGGACATCTTTTTACCCTCGACCTGAAGGTAGCCGTTGTGCATCCAGATGTTTGCCATCTTGTCTGTATTATGAGCGCAGCAGGATTGGGCGATCTCGTTTTCATGGTGCGGGAAAATAAGATCAAGCCCGCCACCGTGAATGTCGAACGTCTCGCCAAGATAAGCAGCCGACATTGCCGAGCATTCGATATGCCAGCCAGGACGCCCATGGATTGAAACGGTTTCGCCACCTGTTTTGAAATCAGCTTTCCAACCGGGCTGATCGGCATCGGACTCTTTCCACAAGACGAAATCACCCGGGTTCTTTTTATGGCTCTCAACGGCGATGCGCGCGCCTGCCTGCTGGTCTTCCAATTTGCGGTTAGACAGCCCGCCATAATTGCTCATGGAAGTGACATCAAACAGCACTTCCCTGCCCTCGCCGCCGATTGCTAGATAAGCATGGCCTTTATCGAGCAGTGACTGGATAATCGTCACCATGTCAGACTTGCCATCTGCGCGCGGCAAGACGAATTCCGTTGCCCGTGGCTCGAAAGTCGGTTCAAGGCAACCCAGCGCCTTCACATCAGCATGATATTGCGTTGCGGTCTTCTCGGTCACATGGCGGATCGCTTCATTCAGCGTCATCTCGCCAGACGCAATTTTTTCACCAAAATCGCGCAATGCGCGGGTGTTTATCTTATCGTCCACATCGGTGATGTTTCGAACATAAGTAACATGCTCCTCGCCATAGACATGGCGCAACAGGCGAAACAACACGTCGAACACAATCGCCGGACGGGCATTGCCGATATGGGCAAAATCATAGACGGTCGGCCCGCACACATACATGCGCACGTCCTTATCGTCTATCGGCGTAAACGCCTCTTTGGTCCGCGTCAGCGTGTTGTAAAACTTCAATTCAGCCATAGGGGGCCTCCCGAATTTTTGTTCTGCAGTTGATCCGAAAACCGGTTCCCACTTTTCGGACTGCAGAAGTGCGGCCCGCATACATACGTGCGCACGTTCTTATCGTTTATCGGCGTAAACGCCTCTTTGGTCCGTGTCAGCGTGTTGTAAAATTTGAGGTCTGGTTTTTGGCTCATAGTCATTATTTCCGTCGAATCAGGCGGCTTTTTTTGGCTTGTATGCCAGTTAACAGAAAAATCCTGCAAACGGGCAGCTGCAAAGGCCACATTTTTTAGAAATCAATTTGGAAATTTCACAAAAACCCGGCCAAGCGCAATTAAGCGCAAATAATGCCGCAACAAATGATTGAAACTGTTGTTATTTGGGTTTTCATGTAGGTTTTATGGTGGAAAGCACGGGTAACGTCAATCAGATTATGGCCCCGAGCCTTTACCAGACTTCAACAAACTGCGATTGGTTGGTTACGACCGCAAGTTCTTCACCCTTTGCTAACCCTATCTGCCTAGGGCAATGGTGCCGGTCAGAGTTTTCGAGTTTTAAGAAAAATTCGCATCAAAATTCACATTTCCACCACATTCAACCAGCATTTGGCTGCCAGCCCCAACAAACGGATTAAAAACATGTCTAAAACACGAAAAACCTCATCAGTTCCTTGCTTGTCGCGCCACTACAAACCTTTGGGTCTTAAGGCGGTTGTTGCTGCCATCACAGCAAGCGCATCAACAGGAACGACCACAACAATTGGCAAGATTTATCCTGCTTACTTCCTTGACTAATCAACTGCCCAGTGCAGTTCGCAATAACTGAATTGCAAGCAACGCCATGACGAGGCGATCAACCCGTCGAGTATTCGCCAAGCTGATGGTCTGGCGAATACAGGCGCCAGCAGACGCGCACCGTATCCCAATCCAAAAAACCAGATAAATGACGCGGAGACGGCGCCAGCGCCGAAGGCTATCCGAGCCGTATCTTCGTATCGGGTTGAAAATGCGCCAACCAAAACAACTGTGTCTAAATAGACATGGGGGTTTAGCCAGGTGAATGAAGCGCAGATTGCCAAGGCGCTTACGAGAGATGGTTTGTCCGCGTTTGCAGCTTTCATGGCATGGGGATAGAGCGCCCGCTTTGCGGCCAGAAACGCATAGACAGCCAGAAACACAAAACCGAATAATGCCAACCAACGCAGCAGAGACGGCATGGCATTGACCAAAGCACCAAGGCCCGCAACGCCTGCAATAATCAGCAAGCCGTCAGATGCCGCGCAAAACAGGCATAGCCAGAACACATGATGGCGCAACAGCCCCATGCGCAAGATGTAAGCATTTTGTGCGCCAATCGCGATTATTAGGGAGCCGCCTAAAAAGAAGCCTGCAAGGGCTGGAGTTAACATTAAAAAATACTCTCTGCAAAAAGGAACCAGCGTTTAAAACAGCTTGAATTGGTCAGGATCAGTTTTTGAGTTTGCCTTTATCGATTTTTCCTTGGGGTCCGTTTTTACTGAATGGGCAGTTAACTCAACCCGCTGCTGGATTTCAGGGCCTATATTGGCAACCTTGTTTACCTGATCACTGATCGGGATAACCTCGAAGAAATCCTCATCCACCGGCTTCATTAAATCAAGCATATCGCGCGGTTCATAATTTCGACAATCGAGCCATCGCTCATAATCATCTGGCTGTATGACAACTGGCAGGCGATGATGAATTTTTGCGAATGTGGTATTGGCCTGCGTCGTCAAAATACACCCAGAGTCGATCTCGCTGCCGTTCGCACTGGCCCAGGTATCCATCAATGCGGCAAATGCAAAAGCCCCATCTGAGCGTTTTGGCTTTATCCAATAAGCTTGCTTAGGCAGTGTTTTGTCGGCGGGACGATGCCATTCGTAAAAGCCGGACACAGGCAGCAATGTTCTACGATGGCGCATTGGGTTTCGAAAGCTTGGTTTTTCAATGGCTGTTTCCGAGCGGGCATTGATCAGCAAGGTGAAATTTTCAGGTTCTTTCACCCAAGAAGGAACCAAGCCCCAGCGCACCAATTGGGTGGTTCTTGCGCCATTGGGACCATTTACAACCATCATCACGGGCTGGGTTGGTGCGATATTATAGCGTGGGGGAAACTGCTCGATGTCATCCAACTCGAATAATTCGGCCACTTCTTCAGGTGTTGCTGTTAACGCAAATCTTCCGCACATTCACTTTAACTCATACTGTCATTGTTCTTGCTTGTATCAAGTTTGCCCTTGCAAGCAGACGAAGGCAATGAAAAGGATTGAGAAATTAGCAATCAGTTCAGCAAAAATAGTGTTTATCCAATGAACAATTCAGACCCAACTTCAAGCGTCACCAGCCGAATGGCTGCGCGAAAGCCCGTAACTGGCGCGTCGATTTTAGTTGTTCAGGATAATCGTGCGCTGATTGTCAAACGGGGCAAAGAGCCGTCAAAAGGTCTTTGGGCATTGCCTGGAGGCTCGCAAGAGTTTGGCGAAACACTGGAGCAAGCAGCCCTGCGCGAATTGGCAGAAGAAACCGGGCTAATCGGGGCAAGCGCAAGCTTTCTATCACTTCTCGAGCCCATGCGCTTTGATGATGAGGGAAATGCCGTTAGCCATTATGTGTTGGCTGTTTTCCTTTGCACCCAAGCAGAAGGCGAATTAAAGGCAGGCGATGATGCGGAAGAAGCGCGCTGGGTGCGGCTTGACGAACTAAACCGATATGAATTCACACGAAACGCTGAAGCGCTTATCCGCGAATATCTAAAGCCCTGACCGTTTTGATCACTCAAATATGATCGACCAAAACTGGCGAGTGCCACAAAAAACTGTAACACTTTCTCTATGAACGGGAGAAGGCCATGAAAATATTATTCAAAGTTTTAACGTTTGTTTGTGCTTCTTTTTTGGTTACCACAACCAGCATGGCTGATCCCAACCCGGCCGGTTATGAAAACTGGAAAACTGATTTTTCCATACACAATATTCCGATGGTAGAAGTTCAATCCGGCGGCCCTCAAAAAGATGGCATCCCGGCCATTGATGATCCGAAATTTGTTTCAATTCCAGAAGCAACGCATGGCGGGAATGAACCTGTTATCGGATTTTCGCATAATGGCGAGGCGAAAGCCTATCCGCTGTCTGTTTTGATGTGGCATGAGATTGCTAATGATGTTGTGGGCGGTCATCCGTTCGCGGTGACTTATTGTCCACTCTGCAATGCAGCCATTGTATTTGACGGCATGCTGGATGGCGAGAAGCTAGATTTTGGTACAACGGGCAGGCTGCGAAATTCTGATCTTCTGATGTATGATCGCCAAAGCGAAAGCTGGTGGCAACAATTTTCAGGTGAGGCCGTAATCGGTGTGAAAACTGGTAAGAAGATGAAAATCGCACCCTCGCGTTTAGAGAGTTTCGCAAGCTTCAAAACGCGTTTTCCTGAGGGCAAAGTATTGGTTCCAAATGATCCAAGTTTGCGCCAATACGGCCGCAATCCCTATGTGGATTATGATTTAAGGGATGCGCCCTATCCATTTTACTCCGGCGCAATGCCTGATGGCATTTCCCCGATGGCCTATGTGGTTGTGCTGCGTCGTGATGGGGAAGCAAAGCGTGTGATTGCCCTGAGTAAAATTGTGAGCGCTGGGGAAATGATGGAGGATGGTTTCACGCTGAGATGGACCGCAGGGCGCGCCTCCGCCTTGGAAACAGCTAATATCAGCGAAGGCCGTGACCTTGGCAATCTGGTTGTAACGGAGATTATCGAGGGCAAAGAAGCAGATGCAGTTCATGATCTTACCTTTGCGTTTGTTGCCTATGCCTTCCATCCTGAGATCAATATTCAGCAATAGTCAGCTTGCTCTGCTGATAAGAAGATTATGCTAGTCTTGATTTTGTCCAAGAAGCACGCCAAAAGCTGTTGCGAGAATGTTTCTTCTTTGGGTCTGGAACCCGTTACTCATGCAAGATGGTTGCTCCCGTTTATGGCAAAATTGATCCAACAAAATAAACCTTCAATTTTGCCTAACGCCAAGCTTTGGCGTTTTACTCGGCAATTTTTCGCTTTGTTTCTGGCGCTAAATATGATCTTCAATCAATCTTCATTTGCGTTTGCCCAAGAAACACCAACGACTACAGAAGGTGAGCAAACTGAGGCGGTTGAAGAGCCAAAAGAATTACGACCAGAATTGCGCACGCTTCCCCCAGCCTATGAAAGCCTAATGTTGCGTCTTGCTGAGGCGCTGGGTGCCCTGCACTACTTACGCAATCTATGTGGTGAGGACGAAGGCCAAACCTGGCGCGAGGAAATGGAACGTCTGATCGTTGCAGAAGCGCCAAACGACCAACGCAAAGCTCAATTAATCGCAAATTTTAATCGTGGCTTTCGGGGATATTCCGAGATTTATCGCGAATGCACCAAGCCAGCGGTTGAATCGGCCAATCAGTTTTTACAGCAAGCCATGCGATTAACCGCTCAGATTCCCAATCGGTTTGGACGTTAACCAAAAAACGGGAATTGCCTGCAAATCGAATCAAAAGCAGTTAGTAATATTTCACGAAGACTACCCGATGCATTAATCACATTGGGTAAAGTTGTATGGAATTAGCGGGACTGGCATTAATGGATCACACGCAACTCGACACACTCGATCAGCAAATACTTGATGAGAAGAAACTGGTCGCCCGTGAGCATTTTCTGAACGCTTGGGAAGCTGGTTTGCTGGATGGTATCGACGTTGAGATCATCGCCAAAGAGCTGATTATTGGCGCGCTAGAGCAGATAAGTTTTTCACAAGGCCAGGAAGCAACAGGCAGTTTGATTGCCGAGGTTACTGAGTTGGACTTGCATGGCGAATTCCTTCCCAACAAGATATTGAATTGAGCTGCCTAGATCCGGTAAAATTCCTGTTATCTGCTGATTTCACCCTGTTAGTTTTTTGACTTTGGCGTGAACTAGCGTAGCATATGTGGATTGTCGGCAACGAGGCTCGGCGGTTAATGTGCGAACAACGTATCGTGGGATTTAACTGCACTCACATTATACGGGAATTTGGATGCGGATTTATTTTTCTTCGGTTATCGCCATTTTGGCTTTTTTAAGCGCGTCTATAGCGACCAATGTGGCCATGGCGTCACCATTGTGGAACGTGCAAACTGCGCAGACAAACGAAATCAAACCGCTTGAAAATGACCAGACTGAAGGGGATGTTGAAGAAAATGTCGCCTCACCTGCCAAGCCAACTGATGGCGAGATAAGTGCCAACAATCCACCCGATATCATTACGGACCTTTCGACAATCCCTTTTTCCGTCAAAAAGATGCGCGACTTGATTCTTGAGGCTGCCAAAACAGGCGATGTTGAGAAATTGCGTCCATATATCGGATCTGGCGATGACGTGACAATGCTGTCACTAGGTGGCTTTGACGAGGATCCTATCGACTTTCTGAGATCGCTTTCAGGCGATTCGCAAGGGCAAGAAATCCTGGCAATTATGTCAGAAATTCTGGAAGCGCCACTGGTCAAGCTAAACCCCGGCAACGATGATGAAATGTATGTCTGGCCATACTTTTACGCCTACCCATCAGAAAAACTAACACCTGCGCAACGGGTGGATTTGTTCAGGATCATCACCTACGGCGATTTTGAAGAGATGGAGACGTTTGGAAACTATATCTTCTACCGCATCGGCATTACAGCCCAAGGGCGCTGGCGGTTTTTTGTTGCAGGTGATTAGGTAAAATTTCGAATTTGATCGGAATGTAAGTAATACTCGTTCCATATCATTATTCGATTGATTTTTCCCACAATGAACATATCTCCATTCCATGGCCAATTACAATCTCACAAAACTAACTAACAGAGTTCTAGTCCATGTAGGCGGAGACGAGGCATCTGCATTTTTGCAAGGTTTGCTGACCTGCGATATCGCACATCTCAAGATTGGTGAAGCGACGTTTGGCGCCCTGCTATCCCCTCAAGGAAAAATTCTCTTTGATTTTTTTGTGGTCGTCTCCACAAACGGAATCATCCTGGATGTTGAAAAATCCATGGCAGAAGATTTGATGCGCCGTTTGATGTTTTACCGCTTACGAGCAAAGATTGACATTGAGCCGATGGATGAACGCACCAGCGTTTTTGCAATTTGGGGAAAGGGCGAAAAGCCTCCTTTGGCTGATGGTTTGATCGTAACTGATCCGCGGCTCGCCGATATGGGAATGCGGGCATATATTCGAAAAGCGCCTGACGATATCATCGCCAAGACGATGGATGATTGGCACGCTCATCGCATAGCTCTTGGCATGCCAGAGGGCGGATTTGATTATGCTTTTGGTAGTGCTTTTCCCCATGACTGCTTGATGGATCAATTCAAAGGCGTAGACTTTTCCAAGGGGTGTTATGTTGGGCAGGAAGTCGTTTCGCGCATGCAACATCGCGGAACAGCCCGTAAGCGCGTTGTTCAGGTTTCCAGCGAGACCGCACTACCTGCTCAAGGCACCGAGATTTTGTCCAATGGCAAATCATGTGGCGAAATTACCAGTGTTTCGGGAAGCAATGGTCTTGCAATGATCCGTATAGACCGTGTTGAAGGCGATGGTGCCGAAAGGACGGCTTTGGCGGGAAGCGCTCCGGTCACCTTAAAAATTCAGCCTTGGTGCAAATTCGATTGGCCACAAAGCAAAGTCTAAAAATCGAAAATTGCATTTTTTCCTTTGATGACTTGATCCCTGACCGTGGTAAGGCCATAGACTTATTTATAAGACCGCCGTTCATATCCGCTTCGGTCGCTAAAGGAACTTCAATATCTTATCCGTTGGAACGATGACCGCAAAAACGAAATCACAACGCGCTTGGCAAAGAATGTTATCTGGCCGCAGATTGGATTTGTTGGAGCCCTCGCCGCTTGACGTTGAAATTGAGGACATTGCCCAAGGCTTATCGCGGGTCGCGCGCTGGAATGGTCAAACCAAAGGTGAATTCGCCTTCAGCGTTGCGCAACATTCTTTGTTGGTTTTGGATATCCATACTAGGCTAGACGAAGCGTTGAGCCCATCCGATCAGATGATTTGCCTGTTACATGACGCCCCTGAATATGTGGTAGGCGATATGATTTCTCCGTTCAAGGCTGTTGTGGGTGGCGATTATAAATCTGTCGAAAACAGACTTCTTGAGGCGATACATCTGCGTTTTTCGTTGCCTGTCAGTGTCCCTGCGCGATTGAAAAAAGCTGTCAAAAAAGCTGATACGATCGCCGCTTTTTATGAAGCTACTTTTCTCGCCGGATTTAGCGCAGCGGAAGCGCAAAAATATTTTGGCAGACCTCAAGGTATTTCTCCAGATGGGTTGCCCCTCGCGCCTATGCCAGCAAAAATTGCTGAACGGGAATTCCTGAAACGGTTTCAAAAACTCGAAAGCCAGATGAATAACCGCTCGGCAAAGGGAAGCCGCAGATGAGCCCTCAAAGCAGCATTCAAATCGGACTGAACGCCGCCATCATTGCCATGGTAGAAAATGCTCCGGCGATCTTGCGTATTCCTGGACCTGGGCCAGTTGTCCATGACGCCTTGCCTTTCGGCCCATTTGACCCCAGTCAGCACAGAACCATGGAGCTTGGGCTGCGCCAATGGGTGGAAGAGCAAACCGCTTTGAAAGTCGGCTATGTGGAGCAGCTTTACACATTCGGTGATCGTGGCCGGCAGCGCCAGGAAGGCGATAGCGGACCGCATGTGGTCTCAGTTGGCTATCTGGCCTTGACCCGATGGAAAGAAGAGCAGGCAGCCAAGCTTGCCGCTTCCGGAGCATCGTGGAAAAACTGCTATCTGTTCCTGCCTTGGGAAGACTGGCGCGAGGGACGTCCGGCTGTGCTAGATGACGTTATATTGCCCGCACTCCATGATTGGGTGACCATGAAAGGCAACACGTCCGTTGCAGCTGGTCTTGCTACCCTTGATCAGGGCAATCGAAATCGGGTGCGCATTGCTTTTGGGCTTGAAGGTATTAATTGGGATGAAGAGCGGGTGCTGGATCGCTATGAGTTGATGTATTCAGCGGGATTGCTCGAGGAAGCTGTATCGGACGAACGGGTAGCTTCCACCAATCTCACCCATTCGCTTGGCACACAAATGCTCAACGATCATCGCCGAATTTTGGCAACGGCATTGGCGCGTCTGCGTTCGAAGCTCAAATACCGCCCGGTGATTTTTGAAATGTTGCCGGATGAATTTACATTGCTGGCACTACAGCAAACTGTTGAAAGCATCATGGGGCGCACGGTGCACAAGCAAAATTTCCGACGTTTGGTCGAAAGCAATCAACTTGTAGAGCCAACCGGCAAGACATCTCTTTCAACTGGCGGGCGACCTGCTGCGCTCTTCAAGTTCCGCCGCGAAGTTATGGCAGAACGCCCTGCGCCGGGGTTAAGACTAGGGCGGGGGTAAATGAAGCCTGAAATGTCATAGACAATTGCAAAGTGCCGCTCGGTAACGGGAAACGGCATATGAATAGATCGTATTGAAGGTCTGTTTTGAGCCCTTTTACGACCTTCGATTTTCAGACTTGAACGTCACTCTCGGCCCAGAGCCGACCTCCGTCACCTTGTCAAATACTGCAC
>JAFMHL010000035.1 GCA_017854535.1 Nitratireductor sp. | reverse complement strand
AAGTCCTCCAAATACTAACTTATAGGATGGACCAATTCATTGGGGGAAGATCAATCTTACGACAGCTCAAAAAGTTAGAAAAATGCCCGTTTTTGCCTTGTCATTTTCTTGTCATTTATAAAGTGGTCATATAAACTCTTGATAAGAAATAATCTTTTAAGACTCCAGTTCTCAAAACGTTAGGCTCGGTAAACTCAATCAATTTATGAAGAATCCCGTCATTTTGGCGGGCTTTTTCTTTGGCAAAAACAAACCTCAATTACTGATCATCATTTTTGTTCAATTGGTTTTCAAAACTTATTTGAATTTGACGAAGCTCTTCGATAGCGGCGCGAATGTTTGAGCTATCCGTTATGTTAACTTCAACATGTTCTGAAACATGGGATAGTTTCCGTCGTTTGCTTCTGTGATCTTTAGATAGGAAGTCTCCAATCTGATATGTCTTTAATGGTCTCAATAACCCTTTGGGTGTGAATTCACCTTGAGGTTTGCATTCCACATGATCTTTGATCAGATTATAGGTATTTTCTTCAATCAATATTGAATTTGCCTCTGCTCTTGTCTGTAAACGCGCTGCCAAGTTTACCGGCGTTCCGAGCACAGTATAGTCAAGGCGCATGTCGGAACCGAAATTTCCAACTGTACAAAACCCTGTAGCAATCCCCATACGAACCTGAATTCCGTCAGACACGCCGTTCTTTTTCCAAAACTTTTGTAACTCACCAATGCGTAATTTCATCTGGATTGCCATCTCCACGCAATTGACTGCATTGGTCTCATCCCCCTCACTTTCAGGATCACCAAAAAATACCAAGATTGCGTCGCCAATAAATTTATCGATCGTACCGCCACATCCAATGGCAATATTAGACATTTCTGACAAATACGAATTGATCACCAGTGCAAGCCGCTCCGGTTCCAGCGCATCACTTAAATCGGTAAACTGAACTATATCTGAAAAAAAGATGGTAAGATTCTTTCTTTTAGCCGTTCGATCCGTATCTTCGGTTTGTGAAAAAATTGTTTGATATATTTGAGGAGATAGATATTTCGCAAGTCGCATTGCTAGGCTTTCCAACTGCTGGCTCTTTTCCTCAATTAATTTCCTATCTTGGATTTTCTGCTCAAGAAGTTCTTCGCGTTCTTTTTTAAGTTTCCACTCTTCAGTGCGGTCAATAAACTGACCCTGATAACCGTTTAGATAAGTGAAATCATCGTCATGGGTTTGAGTAGAAAGCAATGAATACACTCGGCTTTCTCCATTTACCAAAATCATTACTTCAGGAATAAGGACAGAGCCATGCTCTTTTAGATCGCTAACAAATTTTTTAATTTGCTCATCGCCTATTCCAATCTGAGTCAGCACGTCGGGGAGCAACATATTGCTAACGTTCCCAGCAATCGGAAAGAATTTTTTGAAGTTCTTATTTACCCGAACAATTTCCATATCTTTATTTGCAAAATATGCAGCAGTAATTGCATTTCTGAAATTATAAAAACTCACATCAATGATTTCTTTTTCTTTGAAAAATTTTTCAGCTCGCATGCTATGATTACCCAGTTCATAAATTTTGCTTAAAAAGTATATTTTGTTAAACTAACCGCTTTTCAAATTCTGCTTCTTCCATTGCGCCCGCTTTCCGGTAATAGCTCCCCACGTGGTTACACAAAATGGTACGCAATAAGTTAGAATAACTTTGATAATCGGCGGCATCTGTCCTTGGACTATCAAATCCCCGTGATTAATGCCGATAAGAAGTGTTCCAACAACCAAGGCCGTAAAGAAGGCTTTCTTGGGCGTACCATCACCAAACAATAGTTCACGGAGCGGTGGTTGCCGATGTAGGCCAATTTTTTCTGACAATAAAAAAACCTTCGATTTTCGCTTCTTTGTAATTCAAGACCGTTCAAATCAGAGTACAGATTTACCAATAATTGATAATGTCATTATGCACTGTATACACCTCGTTACAAGCGCCACCTAAATAGTCAAATATCTTAGAGCCCTCGCCTATTTTCTACCTGGAACAATTATACATATTATTGTTTCTCAGCTTAATTTTACTCGTGCTATCGAGAATGTCAGATTAAGGCGCCCCAGGTTCTGTTCGCAAAACACCGTTGTGATTAGTTAGCGCAAAGCCACCGCCACTCAGCAAGCGCTGTGGTTCTGCTTTCCTTGTATTTTTTCTGCCCTAGAGATGTCGTTCCTTGTCAAAATGATAGTGAATTTATGTAAACCACGCATGAGCCAAGCTCTTGCCTGATTTAAGTTGCAAGCTGACCCAAAAACCCTGATGACGGACAAATTTGTAGTTGTATGTATGATCCTACGACGGCTCAAAAAGTTAGAAAAATGCCCGTTTTTGCCTTGTATTTTTCTTGTCATTTATAAAGTGTTCATATAAACTCTTGATAATAAATAATTTTTTAAGACTCCAGTTCTCAAAACGTTAGGCCTTGTAAAACTCAACAAAATACTTGGAAAAGCCCGCCAAGATGACGGGCTTTTTCTTTGCCAATTGCTCAGCTAGAACTTGCACTTGTTGCAAATTTTCATTTCTAGATTCTTTGCAATATTTATTCTTACGATGCTTATAGTTTCTACTATCATAGGGATGGATATCAACTTTGACGCTACATTGCTTATTCGCAATGTTCTCGATATATTGCAAAAATAATATATAATGGGAGGATAAAATGAATATTGCGAAATTTCTAATAGCTACCGGCCTTTTTCTTAGCATGGCATTTACTGCACTTGCTGAAGGACAAAACCACAACATCGCTTTTCATGTGGATGAAAATGATCCGCAGGTTATGAATATGACACTTAATAATGTTGAAAATGTTCGTAAATTTTATGAAAGCAAAGGTGATACTGTGACGATTGAGGTTGTTACTTATGGACCTGGCTTAAAGATGCTGACGGCTGACAGCCCCGTAAAAGATAGAATTACTGTTATGGCTTTGGAAACAGACAAAATTCAGTTTTCAGCATGTGGAAACACCCATCGCAAAATGAGTGAGAAAGCTGGCAAGGATATTCCACTGCTTTCAGAAGCGGTGATGACACCTTCTGGTGTTGTGCGTTTAGTTGAACTTCAGGAAAACGGGTACGCTTACGTAAAGCCATAGCAACTATGTACTATAATTCCAT
Organism: Nitratireductor sp.; assembly: GCA_017854535.1. Lineage (GTDB taxonomy): Bacteria > Pseudomonadota > Alphaproteobacteria > Rhizobiales > Rhizobiaceae > Salaquimonas. Next base: position 40,174 of record JAFMHL010000035.1, on the reverse strand, counting down.
CAAACGACCTAAACAAGTGTAAACATTCTAATTGTCTAGTCGGTAAACATTTGCCAAAAAAATGATAATAAAACACAGGTTTCAGTATTGTCATTTTCTTGTCATCTTGAATATTGTCAAATAACTAATTGATTATTAATGATTTTTGAAGACTCCAGTTCTCAAAACGTTAAGTTTTGCTTTGGTTCAAATCTTGCGCGTGAACGCGTGCGATTTGAACATGTTACGATCAAAGATAAGAAAGCCCGTCAAATTGGCGGGCTTTTTCTTTGGGGGATAGAGTCGTGTGCATTTACCCGTTCTTTGAAGCTACAAGATGTTCAATAACGCCGACCGCTTTTCCAAAGCGTTTAAACTCCCTAACAAATTATCTTCATTGTATTAACTTCACCTTAACCAAATCGAGCCCATTCTCACTCAACGTAATGTAACTTGATTCTGGGAACTCATCATGGCCGCACATGCTTTTGCAATCGTTGACGACGCGTATAGCAGTAAAACCAGCTCAAACAGCGCTGGTCTTGAAGACCGATTGGATGAAGTTTTGAAACTTCCTGAAATCCAGCGCGCGCGCATTGCGCAGTTTTGTTACTCTCGCGTCCATATGCGTGAAATGAGTTTGCGGATTGCCCATACATGCGGCTTGCAAGCGCTGCGGGTGGCGTTTGGTCAGGGTGGCACTCAGCTTTACAAAATCACCCGTGATCTCGAAGATGCCATTGAAAAAAACAATGAGCTGCTTGGCAATAAAACACAAAAAACGATTACCCTGGCTTAATTAATCGACCTGCCGGTTGTGCACTTTAATAGCTAATTCGACTGGCCCGCGCCTTGGAGCTGACAAACACTTAACGATACAACACTCTTTGAGATTGTAATTCTAGTTGCAAGTTACAATTCTGTAGTTACCTTCATCTCCATAGTTTGGAGGTAGATTAATGCAATTTTTCAATTCTATCGGCAGCGCATTGGCGCTTTTGTGTTTTAGCGCTTCGGCTGTTTTCAGCGCCGGCATCAGCACAACTATTCCCGTCGCATCGCTTGATAAACCTGCCGAGTTTTGGAGTGCGGCCGCCACTGAGTTTTATGGCCCCTACGATAAGAAGCTGAAATGCTGGATTGGGAATGTTCAAGGGGACAATGGCCCTGCTCGGCTTTGCATGCGACCCCATAAATTGATTTCAGTTGACGGTACAAATGCCAAACAGCACTTCCTTGCCTTTGCAGGATATGAAATTAATGCGGAGCGTGGTCATGACAATTGCCATGCATGCTCGGGGACTATGGGATTGGTTGTTCTTGAGGCAAGCGGCGCAACGTTCAGCCTTGTTGCCAAAGACGGCTTGAACACTGCCATTGGCAGTTGGGGAGAAGCACCCCATGAAGATAGTTTCGAACTCAGGCAAATCGGCGAAGATGGTGGATATGGATGGGTCATCCATACCGGTTATACAGGGCAAGGATACACCTATTTGCATGCGTCGGTTCTTGGAATTATTGGCGATCGGATTGTTGACCTTGGCTTTATACCCACGGGTTTCAGCGATGAAGGCAATTGTGACGATAACGGAAAGAATTACTCGAGCGGGCTGCCTTGTTCAAACTATGAAGCAGAATTATTGTTTACCGAACCATCGATTAACGGATTCAAATCAATCCATCTTGCCCATGGTGGCAGTTTTGAAGGCGAAGACTACCAAGACCTTGTTGTGGTGCCTTTTGATGCTGCAGAAGGCAAATATAAAGTGCCCGAAGGTGCCCTCAAAGTAGAATGAGTGGAATGGGTGCGCCACCTTTCAGTCATTGCACATTTTATCTTTTTGAGGCTAGAGCACGTTCAAAGGCCTCTTTATGGCCAAAATAGCAGGCTTTCATCCGCTTTGCCCTCTTGCCCATAGGATAGGTTATGGCATACTTGCGCCAACTGATTTGGTCTTAACTTACGACCAATTTCTCGATTTGAATAGAACCGGAGCAATCGATGAATTTTAAAAAATCAATCCTTGCAGCCTTTGCAGTTGCAGCAGGCTTTACCCTTTCGCCTATTTCAGTGGATAGCGCGGAAGCAGCTTTTTGCTCTGATAATCCAGCTCGCTTCAACGAGTGGAAACAAGCCGTCAAAGCTGAATATAAAGGCCAGTTTAAAGCATCTACGCTGAACAAACTTGATAAAGTTAAATATTCAAAGACTGTGATGAAGCTGGATAGAAATCAGAAAAGCTTCAAATACTCATTCGAGAAGTTCTACAAATTGCGCGCAGGTGGCGTTGCGTCAGGTGCCCGTAAGCGTATCAAACAATATGCAAAATATTTCAACAAAGCCGAGCAGCAATTTGGTGTTCCTCCGGAAATCATTGCAGCGATTTGGGGACTGGAATCAGCATTTGGAACGTATAAGGGCAAGCCGCTACCGATTCTTGAATCCATTGCTACTTTGTCATTCGATTGCCGCAGAACAGACTTGTTCAGCCGTGAATTGAAATCGGCATTTGTTGTGATCGACCGCGGTATCTATGACCTGTCCCGTGCTAAGGGTGCTTGGGCTGGTGAAATCGGGCAGACACAATTCTTGCCTTCATCATTCCTGATCGGCGCGACAGACTATGACGGCGGCGGTGTGGATGTATTTAACTCTCCAGCAGATGTTATCGGATCAACAGCCAAATGGTTTGCTGCCAATGGCTGGAAGCGCGGTGGAAGCTATCAAGAAGGCTCGGCCAATTATAACGTAATCAAGAAATGGAACAAAGCTGGCGTATATCAAAAGACCATCGCCAAACTTGCCAGCGAGATTTGATTGTAAGACTCTCAGCTTATAAACCAATCACGCCGGGCTTTGTCCCGGCGTTTTTATTTTCAAGCCCCGGCCCAATCCCAATAAAGTTTCCGAGCCAGTTTCGTTTTATCCCCATGGGGATAGATCTTGTCTTCAAACTGAGTTGCACCGGTCACCTTTGAATAATTGCCTGACAGGAATATCTCGTCTGCAGCTCTAAAATCATCCAGCGTCAAAACCGTTTCCCAAACTTTTTCACCATGCTCACGCAGCAATGTGATCAATCGCTGGCGAGTGATGCCGTTCAGAAAGCAGCCATTGGGAATGGGGGTGAAATATTCGCCACTCTTCACCATGAAAATATTGCTGGTGGCGGTTTCAGCAACATTGCCTGCCACATCGCATGAAATGACATTGGCAAAGCCCTTGGACTGGGCTTCTTTCAGCATCCGTGCATTGTTTGGGTATAGACATGCGGCTTTGGCGTCTACGGTTGCTGTGGCCAAAGTGGGCCGCGTGAAGCGTGTTGTCGTCAGCGTGGTTGTTGCATCAGGCGGCGCCATGCCTGCCTCTTCGATACAAAGGGCAAAACGCGTTGATTCTGGGTCTGCATCGACTGTCATGGCTCCCCCTTCAGTAGACCAAGCCATCGGTCGAATATAAAGCGGGACTTTACCAGTGAATTTTTTGCAACCTTCTTCAGCAAGAGCAATGATTTCCGCGGTTGCCATAGGCGGCTTAAGCCCAAGCGCCGCAGCTGAATGGTTTAAACGTGCGCAATGCTTGTCGAGATCAGGTGCCACGCCGTCAAACCAGCGCGCGCCGTCAAACACCATGGTTCCAAGCCAAGTGCCGTGATCGGCAGAGCCCATAATCGGTACATTGCCTTCCTGCCACTTCCTTTCAAACCAAGTCCAGATTTGGCGATTCTTCAACATAGACATCGGCGATGCTCCTCAGGCCATTTGGCCAGCACTATTTGATCTTGCCGCAATCAAACACGCGGGTCATTCTGTTGCAAGTCAACAACCAGCAAGCAAACAAGGGAAATCAACATGGCTACGGTAAAACTAATTCAAAACAAAGACGCTTCGCCCGAGGTTCTTGCAGTGTTTGAAGACATTCGAAAAACCCGTGGAACCGATTTTATCAACAATTTCTGGCGCGCTTTGGCCACTGATCCCGTTCACCTTAAAAACACTTGGCATGAGATCAAATCAACGATGAGCGGGGGAAGTATTGACGATATGGTCAAAGAAATGGTTTATATAGCTGTATCGACAGCGAATGGCTGTTCTTATTGTATTCATTCCCACACGGCAGCGGCAAAAGCCAAGGGGATGACAGACGAACAACATGCCGAGCTGATGAGAATCATCGGACTTGCCGGTAAGACAAATCAACTGGTTAATGCCATGCAGGTACCGGTTGACGAAGTATTTTTGGCCTGAGGAAAAGCAACCCTGCTTTATTCTGAAAGGCACTCAAAGGGGTTGAATTGAATGGCATACGCAATGGTCGTCCACGAACCGGGCGGTTCTAAAAACTTCAAAAAAGAAAATATTGAAGTACCTAAGCCAAAAAAAGGCGAAGTTCTTATTCGCCAAACGGCTATTGGCCTCAATTTTATTGATGTGTATCAGCGGACAGGCGCTTATCCGCCTCCAGGCGGTGAGTATCCCGTTATCTTGGGTAGCGAAGGCGCAGGCGTGGTACAAGGCGTTGGCGCTGGCGTAACAACGCTACGTCCGGGCGACAAGGTTGCTTACACGACACCTGGTGGTGCCTATGCCACACACCGTGTCATCGATGCTGAGAAGCTGGTGAAAATCCCATCAGGCTTGCAGGACGATGTTATTGCAGCGAGCATGCTGAAAGGCCTGACTGCGCATTATCTGATCCATGATAGTTTCAAGGTGAAAGCTGGCGATACCGTTTTGGTTCATGCTGCTGCTGGCGGCGTTGGCCTTCTCTTGGGTCAATGGCTTAAAGCCAAAGGCGTAACAGCCATTGGTACAGCAGGCACAAAAGAGAAATGTGCTCTGGCGCGCCGCAACGGCTATACAAAAGTGATTGATTATAACAAGCAGGATTTCGTTGATGAAATTCGCAAAATCACCAAAGGCGAAGGCGTTCAGGCGGTTTACGACTCAGTTGGTAAATCAACCTATCTTGGCTCTTTGAAATGTCTGGCGAAATTTGGAACATTCGTGTCTTTCGGACAATCATCCGGCGTGATCGAAGATTTCAAGCTCGCTGATCTGTCGCAATATGGATGCCTATACGCAACGCGCCCTACTCTTTTTGCTCATATCTCCGAGAAAAAAGAGCTGGATCGCCGCACAAAGGCATTATTCAAAGCCATCAAAGACAAAGACATCAAGATTTCAGTCAATCAGACCTTTGATCTTGATAAAGTAAAAGCAGCCCATGATGCGCTTGAAAAACGCGAGACAACAGGACAGACCGTTCTTATTGTTGGGTAAGGCTTAACTTCAAGTTTTTAGTTTCTGAGGGCGCGGCATTGGATTGTTGCGCCCTTTTCTTTGGGCTCCGCTCAAACCAGCCCCCTCACCTCGCCCTTGCACATAACCGTTTCGTCATAAGCTTTTCGGGCGAATACCTTGCGCACCATCGGCTCAAAATGCTCCAAAGGTTTTGTTGGATAATCGGGATCGAAACTTGATTGATCCCAACGCTCACAAAAATCGGCGCAAGTTTGATAAAACGGATGGTCCCGATATTGCTCACGCTCATTGGGATCCCATCCATAATGATGGGCGTAATAGATCATTTGAAACATGCCATGATGCTCTACCGTCCAAGCAACTTCATCGCGTACGAAAGGACGTAGTATTTCAGCTGCAAACCGATCATGGTTTTGGGGTGCCAATCCATCACCAATATCATGCAGAAGGGCTGCCACAATCCAATCTAAGTCAGCGCCGTCATTTTCTGCTCTAGTGGCAGACTGAAGAGAATGACCAAGGCGTGAGATTTTATAGCCAGCCAAGGTATCTTCTTCCTGCGATTTCAGCTCCCTAATGAGCCTATCTGCAGTATGGGCAAGATGGGGCTTTTCCAACTCTGCCAACAACGCATAGTCTTCCTTTGTACCGTATTTCATGGCGGAGAAAGAAACCGTTTGTTCAATTGGCATGATCAACTCCCTTTTTAATTCCTGCTATCAAACGATAGCTCCAATAGGCCTCGTCATTTTCTATATGCCAAAGCAAATCTTTGGGCGAGTGACCCGTTTGAAGTTTGATACTTCGACCTAAATGGGACTGATCAGAAAAGCCTGATTGTTGGGCAATATCGGCGGCGTTTATACTGCCTTTCTGCAGGGCCTGACGGGCTAATTCAAAAGATTTTTCGTTGCGCGTGAAAAACGTCAGATCTCTTTGAGAGTGCCCTGTCCAGTTTTTTATACGACGCTCGATTTGACGCAGACTTCGCCCTACTCCTACTTTGGGAGCATGTTCAACAATTGACATCGTCCAATCTGAAATGGCGTTCAGCATTTTGGGATTTGCAGCTCTTTGTTCCTGCCAATTTGGTTGTAGAAAATTGATCAGCTTTTCAAAGCCTGCATCCGCGTTACCCGCACATAAAATAGATGTCGCGAGTTCCAAGAACTCTCCCGAAAGGACATCAGACACAGGAACGGTGCGATCAATGAATTTGCTAACATCAATGCCAGTTATTTGTTTGAATGCGTTTGGAAAAATCGCAACAGTCATGGCGTAAACCGGGCCATTGTTTACACTGGTCATTGGTTTTGTCTGCGGGCCGCTAAAAGCAATATTACTAATTGGTATTTTCAGCACATTGCCGTTTTCATCTTCACTCAAAAGCGAACAGCTACCTTCAAAACACCAGCTTATAGCGCATAGGGGCGAGGCGGAAAAATGATTGATCTGCGCTTCACCTGATTGAGAGCACCCGCGAGTGTCGCGAACCAATGCCCCATAGAGACAGGACGCCATATTGAGGGGTGGCACCAATAGCTCTGCCTTGGGTTGTTTTCGCAAAGCGATATAAGGCAGGGGTTTTGATGTCGCTACCATTCTATAAATGCAGTCCCTTTGGCGTTTAATTTGGTCTTACAAATAGAGACCAAACCACGGCAACTGGCAAGAGGGACTGCAATTAGACATGAATGATCTGACTAAGGAAAATAGCGCCCCACTCGTTCGCTTTAACGATTTTTCCGAATTTTCAAACGAGTTGGACGATCAGGGATATCTGGTTACATCGCTATCACAAGCAACGGAATGGGCGCGAACTGGGTCCATGCATATTTTGAGCTTTGGCCTTGCATGCTGCGCAGTTGAGATGATGCAATTCATGACACCACGCTATGACTTTGAACGTTTTGGCATGGCCTTGCGCGGCTCACCACGTCAATCGGATCTGATGATCGTAGCAGGAACAGTCACCAATAAGATGGCGGCACCCTTGCGCAAAGTTTATGACCAGATGGCAGAGCCGCGCTATGTGATCTCTATGGGATCGTGCGCGAATGGGGGTGGGTATTATCACTATTCATATTCGGTGGTCCGTGGCGTAGATCGGATTGTACCAGTCGATGTTTATGTTCCGGGTTGCCCGCCAACAGCCGAAGCGTTGATGTATGGGGTGATGCTTTTGCAAAAGAAAATGAGGCGAAATCCGACCATCGAGCGATAAACATGCCTTTGACACAAAATTCTATTTTAGCATTTGATCAAGCGCAGAGGTTAGCCCTGTTTTAAGGCTGGCCTTGCTATGTAATTCAAGCTGCTCCAAGCCCATTACCAAAGCATAAAAGTTTGCAGCATTAATGGTCGCTTGCTCTTTTTCCTGACCGATTTTCTCGAACCGTTCACGCAACCATGCCAGTCGCAGTCTGTCCACATTGCCTATGGCTTGTTTTGCCTCAGGCAGAAATATAGCCCAATGGCGAATGGCAGGCTCCGCTTTAAACCCGCCATAGGCGTCGCTGTTCAAATCGATCATCAGTTGAATCAACCGATAGAGCTGATCTGCCGGATTATTGTCATAAGGTGCTAAAGCTTCGATAAGTTGGGTTGTAGCTTTTATCTGCCAAAACAACAGCATCTCACGCTGGAAAGCAGGGATATCAGCGAAATGCCAATAAAACGAACCTTTCGTTGTTTTCAGTTCGCGGGCAATAGCTTCTGCTTTGATGGCAGCCGGACCACCATCGCAAAGCGCTCTGAACCCGGCAAATAGCCAATCTTCTTTCGTCAATCTCTTTTTACTATCAGTTTTCATAACAAATAACATACGCTAGCGTATTGTATTTTTCAATCTTTTATGTTTCCATACGGTAGCGTATGTAAAGGGAGTCTAAAAATAAAATTACCGATGATGCTTGCAGCTGGCCTAACTGCAATAACTGCGATTGCTCATGTTTTTGGGGGCACACCTGAATTCATGGGTCCAATTTTGGAAAGTAACGCCCCTGATTTCAACAAGACGGGCATGACCATTATCTGGCATTGGGTGACAGCCGTTTTGTGTATCAATGCTGTCGTTCTTTTTATTGCCGGACGAGACAATCAAGACATGCGCGCCGCAATATGGATATTAATCCTCCAGTTTCTTTCATTCGGCGTGATTTTTGCAGGCTTCGGGCTAGCAACTTTTGCTTCATTGTTTGTCATGCCCCAATGGATAGCTTTTTTCCTGATTTCCGCACTGGCCTATTACGGTCTCCGCGCCAACGCGAAAGCATAATTCTTAAATGACCATCAAGCGCCTTCACCATTACAATGCAGTTTTCTTGCTGCTATTTATCGTTGCCCATATCACCAATCATATGATTGGCTTGGTGGGTATCGAAAACCACATAGCGATAATGGACATGTTGCGGGTTGTTTATCGAGTGCAGGTGATTGAAATCGCTGTCTTTATTTTGTTTTTCAGTCAAATTGCCCTTGGACTTGGTCTGATTTTGAAAAGGGGCATGCCAAGGGTGCGCTGGGCTTGGATACAAGCCATTAGCGGCGTGTATATTGCATTCTTTTTTTTGCTCCAACATTTGTCAGCAGTTATCATGATGCGCCTAACCTATGCGCAATTGGACACCAACTTTTATTGGGCAGCTTCAGTTGTGCAAGCCAATCCGATGGGATGGTATTTTTTTCCCTATTACGCATTTGGCATCATGTCGATATTTGCACATCTTACAGCGGCCATTCACTTCCGTTGGCCTGATGCAGTGATCCTCAGACCTGTTTTATTGGCCAGCGGTGTGGTTTTGGGCCTGGCAATTCCTGCCTCGCTGATTGGCAGTTTTTATGAGGTATCCCTGCCCCAAGAGTATTTGGACTATCTACGTGATACTTATCCTTCTTGGCTGGTAACCCAAAATTAGAATACCCACAACGACATTATTCATCGCCATTGCTCTCTTTTGTTCCTCGGTTTAAGCCTAAGAACAAACAAAGATTTGGGAGGCTAATCATGGCTGGAAAAAACGCAGCAGATCACGCAATCACCGCAACTTCTCTTTACGGCTCATCGGGCGATAATACCTTTGCAGGTGTCATGTCGTTCATGCGCCGTAAATACACAAAGGATGTTGCCGGCGCTGACGTAGTGGTATGGGGCATCCCTTTGGATACCGGCGTTACCAACAGACCGGGAGCTCGATTTGGACCTGCTGCAGTGCGCCGTGCTTCGGCGATTTTTGACAATGATCCGCAATATCCCTTCAATTTGGATTTGTTTGAAAAGATGGCGGTTGCCGACTATGGCGATTGTCCTTTGTCTACCAACCGTGTCTGGGACAATCCTGAGCGTATAGAAAGCGAAGCAGCGAGTATCATTGGCAATGATTGTTATCTGTTGACGCTGGGCGGAGACCATTTCGTGACATGGCCTGTGCTAAAAGCTCACGCAGAAAAATATGGTCCGTTAGCACTCATTCAATTTGATGCCCATCAGGACACATGGGAAGACGATGGCGAACAAATTTGCCACGGAACTTTCGTCACAAAAGCTGTGCGGGAGGGTATTATTGACCCAGAGCGCTCCATTCAAATTGGTGTCCGCACCCATGCGCCAGAAGACTACGGGATTGAAATTCTCTATGGCGATGATGTTGAAGAAATGAGTGCTGAGGAGATTGCCGCCCAAATAAAAGCCCGTATTGGCAATATGCCTTGTTATATCACATTCGATATTGATTGCCTTGATTGTGCCTATGCTCCTGGCACAGGCACACCTGTTGCGGGCGGGCCATCAACCGCCAAAATGCTGTCTGTATTACGCAAGCTCGGTTCGTTGGACATCAAAGGCAGCGATGTTGTTGAAGTCTCGCCGGCCTATGATCATGCAGATATAACGGCAATTGCAGGGGCAACCATTGCCCTGTATATGCTTGGCATTCGGGCTGAAAAACTGTTGGAAGAATAATTCGTGAGCGCGACAGTTTCAGCCGACTTAAAGTATTGAATCAGATTCCGGAATATCCACTAAGCGATTGAAATAAATTGACAATAGAAAGCTAAAAATGGCCAAGGCAAAGATTTTCATTGACGGCGAACATGGCACTACCGGATTGCAAATCAGGGAGCGATTGGGGTCACGCGAAGATCTTGATCTACTTTCTATTCCCCATGAAGAGCGCAGAAATGCAGACTACCGAGCGCGTTTGTTAAACGAGGCGACCATCGTCATTTTGTGTTTGCCGGATGATGCCAGCCGTGAAGCGGTGAAAATGCTATCTGACGCAGGAAATACGACAACCCGTGTAATCGATGCATCTACAGCGTTTCGTTCTGATCCCGACTGGGCCTATGGCTTTGGTGAGTTGGAGCCGGGTAATCGCGAAAAAATAGCCCAAGCCAGATTTGTTTCCAATCCCGGCTGTTATTCAACCGGAGCCATTGCCTTGCTTCGCCCTCTTGTTTTGGGTGGGCTGCTACCGACTGATTATCCCGTTACTGTGAATGCTGTTTCTGGCTATTCAGGCGGCGGCAAGCAGATGATTGCACAAATGGAAAACGCAGATGCGGATGATCACCTTGCCGCGAATTATTTTCTCTATGCTCTGACTTTGAAGCACAAGCATGTGCCAGAAATCGTCAACCGTTCTGGTTTGACCCGCGACCCGATTTTCACCCCAAGCGTTGGCCGTTTCGCCCAAGGCATGCTGGTCAATGTTCCCGTACATCTTGATCTCACCCATAAGGCAAATATTGCATCCATTCATAAATGTTATGCTGACCACTACGCAGGGCAGAATATTGTAGAAGTTGTTTCCTTAGAAGACAGCGTTTCAGCAGTACGCCTTGACCCAGAAGAAATGCGCGGTACCGACCGTATGAAGCTTTATGTTTGCGGCACCGCTGGTACAGGCCAGGTTAATCTGGTTGCCTCTTTGGATAATCTTGGCAAGGGAGCGTCAGGCGCCGCTGTTCAGAATATGGACATTATGCTGGCTGGCTAAAGACACAGATACTTGAAGGCGGAAAAGGTGAGAGCCTAGGCCCTCACCTCTAGTGAGGTTACAGGCGGATACGGCCCTACCAAGCCTCTCCAGTGTGCAACAACCGCTGCCAGAAGCACAACTGCAAACGCCTGATGTGTCAGGGCCGTGTTTATTGGAACTTCCCAGAGTACGGTTAAAATACCGATGACGGCCTGAATGAAGGCCAAGACAACAATAATCATTGTTCGGCGTTTGTGGGGCGCTTCTGCGTTTGAGCTTTTCGCAATCCACCATTGGATAAGAATCACCAATAAAAGAATATAAGCGCTAATCCGGTGATTGAATTGGACAGAGATAGGATTTTCAAACCAGTTGATCCACAATGGTGTCATGGCGGAAATGTCTTCAGGCACCCACTCGCCAAGCATTTTTGGCCATTCGTTTGATGCAAGACCAGCATCAAGACCGGCCACCAGCCCACCCATGAAAATCTGGATCATTACCAAGGTCGCAACAAGCGGCGCAAACAGGCGTAACCTGTTTGGCGGAGTTATGTGTGTTGAGTGCCAAGCAAGGCCGCGTGCGACCCACAATGCATAGGCAAAAATGACACAGGCTAACGTCAGGTGCACAGCCAAACGATATTGGCTGACATCTACACGATCTACCAGGCCTGATTTCACCATCCACCAACCAATTGCACCCTGCATGCCGCCCAAGACCAGCAACAATAAAAGACGGGGTTTTAATTTTGATTCCAGCCTTTTGGTTAACCAGAAAAACGCAAGCGGTATTGCAAAAGCAAATCCGATGATACGACCTAAAAACCGATGTCCCCATTCCCACCAATAGATGAACTGGAACTCGGCCATCGACATGCCTTTATTGATCTGTTGGTACTCTGGAATTTGGCGATATTTTTCCAACTCTTCCTGCCAGTCTGCATCTGACAAAGGTGGTATGATGCCGTGGATTGGCTTCCACTCGGTTATGGAAAGTCCCGAGTCTGTCAGCCGGGTCGCACCGCCTACCATCACCATCAAGAAAACAAGGAAGCAAATTACATATAGCCACCACCGCACCAACCGGCGATTGGACGTCTCTCTCGAAATCATGGCTTGAACGTAGTTTTTGTTAGTAGTATTACTTTGAAACATTGATTTGAATTGCACTTTTCAATTTTTTGCCAACATTGCCTCGGCATCATATATTGGACCTTCTCGTGAAAAAGCCATAGCCTAAAGTTTTCCGTTTAACTCATGGGACATCGCGTCGCGTATCTTATCTTGCCACTTGTGTGAAAATTACAAACAGAAAAACAAAAGTCAGGAAATTGCCTATGTCTTCCAGTGCCAAAAAACTGTTTGCCACCTTCGCTCTGGTTGCGCTTGTGGTGATCTATGCATTGGTGGCAACGGCAATTGCGACCGCCCAATTGGCGACGGCCCCTTGGTGGGTCCATATGCTATATTTCCTTTTCACAGGTATTTTGTGGGTCGTTCCAGCAATGTTTATCGTGCAGTGGATGATACGCTTGCCAAAAGACTAACTGATATTCAGCTGCGTCCCTCTGTTCGCAATGCGGGCCGTTGCGCCCGATAGCAATGTTTTCACATATCTCATTTTTTGAAAATTACCGTTCAAGGAAATACGCGGAAGTGCGGTCATATGATATTGATGCGGGCGATAACACACGCCATGGCGAGTAGTGACCGCAGAAACAAACCCACATTCTTTTGCTAAATCAAAATCACGCGTAGAGGCCGCGGCAGGATATCCATACGGATAGGCCAAATGTTTTGCGATTTTCCCCGTTTCCACTTCTATCAGGCGCCGGCTCTCTTCCATTTCGAAAATGGCATCTTTCTCACTCAAACGAGCAACCGCGTAGTGGCCAATCGTGTGGGCGCCTAGCGTACATAGGGGATCTTTTCCGAGCATCGCCAATTCTTCCCAATTCATAATCGAATTGGCGCGATGGGCCTCGAAATCCAGTTTATGCAACCAGCATAATTCCTTAATCACACGCCTTTGTTCGAACTCTGAAAGCTGCGAGGAAAAGAAATGCAACAACTCTTCAAAGGCACTGGTTTTTTCTTCACTCGTTTGAAGCAAAAACTCCCTTCGCCCACCTGGCATATCCATATCTAGGCGGTCGCGCGATGCGATGAGATTTTCAAGATCCTCCCACCAAAGATTTGCTCGACCATCGACTAAACCCGGGGCTACATAGATTGTGTAGGGAACCTTGTATTTTCGAAAAAGTGGAACAGCATTTATTAGATTATCCCGATATCCGTCATCAAGGGTCACGGTAATGAATGGACGGCGTAACCTGCTTTGAGAAGATTGGTCCATGATGCGCTCAACTGCCTCATCGAGCGACACGAATTCATAAATGCTTGCAGACAAAGCTTTAAGTGTTTCCTCCAGAAACTGAGGAGAAATTGAAAGATGCGAATTCGGAGAAAATCCTCGTGCAGGTGAATTCTCCACCCGGTGCAACATTAGAATTGAACCCAGTCCGCGAAGTGTTTTATTCGCCAAGGTCGCGCCGCCCGAATAATAAATCAAATCGAGCATAATTTTCGTAAGACGCTGGCTTGGCATGTTTGTTAACCTATCATTAATGGTATGAGCACTTTGCAGATACTACTCAATGAATATTTAGATTCAGTTGATAGGATGCATTTGGTTTAACCATGCAAGCGTGAGAGCAATGAAGCATTCAAATCCAAATAGTATCATTCAAAGCATGTTGAACGGCGATCCTGCCGCAGGTACGTCGACATGTTAACAGGCGATTGCATTTGCAGATGCGTTGGATATTTCTATCCATGACAGCATTGAAAGTATCAAAACTGATTGGTTAGAAGCTGAAAAGACAGCTAATATTTCTGTATATCAGCGGTATCACTGGGTAGAGGCTTATCTTCAGGCGAATAGCAAAACCGAAAAAATTCAACCATTTATCATTGTTGGTCGATTGAAAAATGACATTGTTTTCATCTTGCCTTGTGCGCTTCACGGACGCTTTGGAACCCGTGTGAAATTTATTGGCGGCAAGCATGTGAACTTTAATCTCGGCATTTTCCCGCAAGCTTTTCGTGATGTTATTACGCCGCGTTGCTTTGGGCAAATTTTTGCGCGAATTCGTAAACTTGTGCCGGGAATTGGATATCTGGGACTTTGTTGCCAGCCAGAAAATTGGAATGGCTCCCCTAACCCATTACTTCGCGAGCCTCATCAAAGGTCTGCAAACCCTGCATTTCTGATCAATCTATCAGGAGGATTTGATGAAACTCTCGCAAGAGGAAATGCAAAACGGAAGCGGAAAAAATTTCGCCAGCAAGTAAGACAATGCGAAGCACTGGGTGGGTATCAGCTATACAAACCTGAGGGCAGTGAAGAGATTAATTATCTTATTGATCAGTTTCTTGCACAAAAATCTAAACGCCTCAAAAGCCTTGGCATAAAAGATGTCTTTGCGGATGAGGGCATTAAAGAATTTCTGGTCGGTTTGGCTACCTCATCGACAAAACATAAAAGCCCTTTGCTACAACTATATGCTCTTAAAATTGGCAATCAAACTGCCGCTGTTTTTGGGGCTGGCGCAATGGGGAAACATTTATCGGGTTATTTTTCATCGATTGATGCAGAACAGTTTGGGGAAGTTTCTCCCGGCGAAATGCTTTTGTATCTCGTTGTAGAAGATGCCTGTGCCCAAGGTTATGAAATGTTTGATCTTGGCGCTGGTGACGAGCGCTATAAACGTTCATGGAGCACTGACAAGATAGACATGTATGACATGATTGTACCTTATAATTATAAGGCTGCACCGGTCGTATATTTACGCAGGGCTTATGGCGCAGTGCGCCGTACAATCAGGGAAAACGAAACCTATTGGAATGCTTATAAGACAATTCGCAAGATGATCCCAAGCCTTTGGAACAAAGCATAAAAAAGCAGCCATAGGGCTGCTTTTCCAATTCTATATTCCTTAACTCAAGCCGCGTTGTGCATTCCCATATTCGAGCCTGTTGAGGCTTGAACCATCAATGTTTCAGAATACCCGGCACTCTTCAAAGCTTGTTCCAAAGCACGGCTTTCAGCATAATTATCTGACATTACGGGAATGATTATAACGGTATCGGAATCTGCGATTTTGGAGATTCCATGAATGCCGGAATTACCACATTCGAAAATAGTAAAGTCGTAACTATCGCCAAGCGCGGAAATCACTTGAGGCAATCGCGAAACATCCGCATTGGTGTTCGATGTGTTGCCAGGAGTCACAATGTGCGCAGACGAGGCATTGTCCATATACAACACTTCGCGAAGAGAAACTTCTCCAGCCATCACGTCAAAAATTCCGGGCAAGTTGGAGTTTCCAAAAACGGATTTAACTGCGCTTCCCTCGCCAGAAAAATCAACCAGCACCGTGCTTTTGCCACGATTGGCCAAATGGCGAATAATAGGCAAAGAAGGAGAAGAAACAGACCTGTTGCCAGGCGTCACAACGGCAACCTTGCATTTCTGCAAACCTTCGATGGCTTCCATTGCAAAGCCTATGCCAAACACATCACGGTCATTAGCAATCGTAGATGAAGGAGCAAAAGCAGGGCGAGGATCACTCAAGAGGTCATTCATCTGTGGAGCCATTGACGGCGCATTGTTGATCGAAATTTTTTCTGGAATATCTTCTTCGCCAGGTGCTGAGATTGTCTTGAATGCGCGACCGCTCAATAATTCTGCGGCAAGGACGCCTAAGATAGAAAGCAGAGCAATACCTGTCATACCAGCAATGGTAAAAGGGATTACCTTTGGAAAATATGCTTCCGAAGGAATAGTTGCATGCTCAATGATACGCGCTTCGCTCGGCACATAACCGCTCGCCTGACGGCTTTCTGCTTCATTGAAGCGAACCAAATAAGACTCGAGCCTTTCACGCTGCGCATTGGCTTCGCGCTCTAGTGCACGCAATTGAACTTCTGCTTCGCTTACGCGCGAAGATTCAGCCTTCAGGCGATTAACGTCCTGAAGCAATGTCGCCTCACCCATTTTAGCTAGATCGACATTATTTTCCAAGCTGGTCAAAATATTATTCGCCGCAATTCTGATTTGGCGTTCGATTTCCGGCAATTGGGAATTCAGCGCTTTGATACGCGGATGGTTTGGCAACAGCGTCGTTGACAGCTCGGATATTTCCGCCTGTGTCGTAACTTGACGCTCACGCAAGCGTTGGATCAGCGGCGAGGAAATAACCTCGGGAATTACATCGATGGAGCCACCATTGTTCAGTGCAGCTCTGATAGATGCGATTTTACTTTCCGCAGCAGAACCTTCAGAACGAACGCGAGATAGTTCTGATGAAACTTCAGAGAGCTGTTGGGTAGCCAAAAGCGCATTGTTATTGCCCAACAAGATGTCAGATGTTGAACGAAACTCCGCAACCTTTGCTTCTGCAGCTTCAACTTTTTCGCGAAGGTCTTGAATCTCCGGCTCCAGAAATCCGGTAGCGCTTCTATCCGATTCCAATGTTACTTCGCGAGCAAACTCCAAATAAAGTTCAGCAAGTGTGTTTGGAACCAGCTTTGCCAATTTTTTGTCTTTCGACCAGAATTCAACCACGATAACGCGGGAGCGTTCTGCGGAATAAACTCTCAATTGTTCTTTGAATTTCTTCAACACGCCCGGATTAACTAGAAACTCACTTGGGTCCTCGTCAACGCTTTGGATAGAAGGTGGGTTGCTTGCAAGTACGCTTTTTGCCAGTTCCAAAAGGCCGGGCTCTGAGGCTTTTTCAAAAAAATCAGAATGGTTCTCTAGATCCAGCTTCTTAATGACTCGACTCGCAAGGTCATCAGAACTTAAGATTTGGACTTGGCTTCCGATAGCCTGTTCATCGAACTCACCGCCATTTTGCTGTTGCGTACCATCTTGTATTCTCGTGAATACAGATTCACGTTTTTTAATCAGGATTTGCGCATCAGACTTATATCTAGGTGAAACGGCGGACATGGCCATGAAAATGACCGCTCCACCGAGAAGCGTCAAAAACACAATCAAAAATTTCTTCCGCCAAATTGCAGAAAAGAGACCTTTGATATCAATATCAACATCTTTAGTGAGAGACTGGGAACCCGACATTACTTACTCCTGAACAAATGCATGAGCCGAATATGAACGAACATGGTAACCAGAGAGTTAAGGATTTTGCTTATGCCGATTATCGTTGAAAATTTGGTGCTGGTTTCTGATGTCTCAAGAAACAGTTATCGCTGTACATTATAATAAGGTTATTTCCTCTACTCTACGCATTTCGTAAATATGTTTTTATTTTCGGATTTTGCTGACGAAATGCCAGTCGCCTTTACCGCACATTAACCATAACAGTGTCTTAATGGTCCACGAGCAGAGTCACTCTGCAATCTATTATCGTGGAATTATTGATGCCTAGTCTGATTAATAAATTTCGAAAGTCTCTTTTGAGTCTGGCTATAGCCGGCAGTGTGATCAGTGGTTGCGCAACCTATCAACCAGTCGACGAAGCCTTTCATGCTGTATTGACCCAGCCTTATATGCTCGATGCTGGAGACAGCGTGCGCGTTACGGTATTTGAACAAACAGATTTAACGAATTCATATGCTGTCGACAAAGCTGGTTACATCGCATTCCCTTTGATTGGCAGCGTTACAGCAAGAGGTAAAACCCCGAAACAGATTGAAGCAGAAATTGCTGCAAAACTCCGCCAAGGCTTTTTAAGAAGCCCTGATGTTTCTGTTGAAATCGACCGATATCGCCCATTCTTTATTATGGGAGAAGTGGGAACCGCTGGACAATATGTCTATGTGCCTGGAATGACAGTTCAAAACGCAATTGCGATTGCCGGAGGGTTTTCAACGCGCGCATTACAAAGCGATGCTGATATCACCCGCCAAATTAATGGCAAAGTGTTGAGCGGCCGCGTTCCATTGAGCGATCCAATAATGCCTGGTGATACGATCCATATTCGTGAGCGTTTGTTCTAGGGCAATGATATGAGCCATGAAAAACTCAGGATCATCCATTGTTTTCGCTCGCCCGTTGGCGGAATTTTTCGCCATGTCCGCGATTTGATCGACCAGCATCATTCGCAAGGTCACGAACTGGGTATTCTTTGCGATTCTTTGACTGGCAGCGACTACGAAAATCAGCTGTTCGAGCAGATCAGGCCAAAGCTGGCACTCGGCCTTGAGCGCATTCCAATGCGCCGTTCGATCGGGCCTTCCGATCTCAAAGCAATTTATCAAACATACAAAACTTTCAAGAATTTGCAGCCTGATATTATTCATTCGCATGGTGCCAAAGGTGGCGCTTATGCAAGAATTATCGGCTCATGGTTACGGGTATCAGGTTCTAGCGTTGCCCGTTTGTATTGTCCGCATGGCGGCTCCATCCACTATGAAAAAGGTTCACTCAAAGGGCGTTTGTTTTTTACGCTTGAGCGCGCCATGGAGCGTATGACGGATCGGTTGATCTTTGTCAGCGGATATGAAGAAAAAGGTTACATCGAAAAAATCGGTAAACCGCGATGCGCAACATCTTTGGTTTACAACGGCCTTTCCCCGTCTGAATTTGTTGATGTTGAAAATGAAAAAGACGTTACAGACTTTCTCTATATTGGTATGATGCGCGATCTCAAAGGACCTGACGTTTTTCTGAGCGCTTTGGAGAAAATATTGGCGTCAGGCAAAAAGGTAACAGCCCATTTTGTCGGCGATGGCCCTGACAAAGAGGCCTATATCGCCCGAATTAACAGCTCTGCGCTTAAAGATGTGGTGACTATACATTCTGCCATGCCAGCGCGCATTGCGTTTGCTAAGGCCCGCGCTGTTGTAGTGCCGAGCCGTGCAGAATCCATGCCTTATATCGTTTTGGAAGCTATTGGAGCTGGCAAGCCGATCATTTGCAGCAATGTTGGCGGCATTCCGGAAATTCTCAAAGACGAAGTTGAGGCATTGGTTGAACCAGGTAATGCAGATGATTTGACCCACGCCATGGAAGCAATGATGCAAAACAGCGATGCAGCTAACCAAGCGGCGTTGAGAAAATCCAAATTGCAAAACCGATTTTCAGTGGAGAAAATGGCTTCCGATATTATGGGCGCATACCGCCTCTCTATTTGATCCATCACTTGGCAAACCTTGTGGGCTAAAACTCCAAACGATTTGAACAATTCGGTTATGATTTCGTTAGCCATAGACCAGCTAAATCTTCGTCTTTGTGCCAATTTCAGACAAAATGCTAAAGTTTATTAGGCATTTAACGTTATGTTCTTCCCAAACGTCACACAATTCAAATCCACGGACGGTGGATTACGGGGAAAACGATGTCCGTTAAAGACAATGAAGCTAGGGTTATATTTTCTGCCAAGGCGGTACGTGAGGCAGATTCTGGGGTTAAAATTGATCCGAACCGAAAGGTCGAGATCAATGAACTGGCGAAAAAAGTAGCCGAGCAGTTTTCTTCAGATGTGGTATCTCCATCCCTGATCATCGGGTTCACCCGTTTGACGGAATTTCTTTCCCTGACTGCAATTTCTATGCTGATTTACTTCTTTTATGTGGTCCCTGTTGGGTCAGATATAGGCGGCTATCTTTCTGCATCATTTCTTGGAGCATTTCTAACCATTGCCGTTGTTCAGGCAATCGATGGCTATCAGCTTGATACCTTCCGCAGTTTTGTTTCTCAAATCTCAAAATCAATCACAGGTTTTGCATTTGCGATGCTGATTTTGTTGCTGATTGGCTTTTTCTCAAAAACCAGTGGTATTTATTCACGTTTCTGGTTCGGAACTTGGTTCATTGCGGGCGCCGGCTTTCTGGTGCTTTTCAGAGTTTTCCTGACTACCTATGTCAGACGCATCATGGGCGATGGCCGCCTGGAGCGTCGCGCAGTGATTGTGGGCGGTGGAGAACCTGCCGCTGAATTGATCCGTTCACTTGAATCCCAGCACAACAACGATGTGCGCGTCTGCGGTATCTTTGATGACCGCACCGATGACCGGTCCCCCCCTATTGTAGTTGGCTATCCTAAACTCGGCACAATCTCGGAATTGGTCGAATTTGGCCGGATGGCCCGCATTGATATGCTGATTGTGACGCTGCCATTAGCTGCTGAAACCCGTGTCCTGCAATTGCTAAAACGTCTATGGGTATTGCCAGTAGATATCAGGCTTTCAGCCCATACGAACAAACTTCGCTTCCGTCCGCGCTCATATACCTATGAAGGTTCAGTCCCGTTCCTTGATATTTTTGAAAAACCTATTGCGAACTGGGACGCCGTTACAAAGCGCATATTTGATGTCTCCTTTTCCGTTATTGCTTTGGTATGCCTAAGCCCAGTTATGCTCGCGACGATGATTGCTATTCGTTACGAAAGTAAAGGTCCGGTTATTTTTCGCCAAAAGCGCTACGGCTTTAACAATGAGGTGGTGGAAGTATTAAAATTCCGCTCGATGTATCATGATATGGCAGATGCAGAAGCCAAAACAGTTGTTACCAAAGGTGATCCGCGCGTAACTAGAGTTGGTCGCTTTATTCGCAAGACTTCAATCGATGAATTGCCGCAACTTATCAATGTTTTACGCGGCAATCTGTCTCTTGTTGGCCCTCGCCCTCACGCTGTTAATGCCCATACGGCTGACAGGCTCTGGGATGAAGTGGTTGATGGTTATTTTGCCCGTCACAAGGTGAAACCAGGTGTAACTGGTTGGGCCCAAATCAACGGCTGGCGCGGTGAAGTGGATGACGAGGAAAAGATTAAGCAACGCGTTAATTGCGATCTCTACTATATCGAAAACTGGTCGCTGCTGTTTGATCTGCAAATTCTGTTTATGACGCCCTATAAACTTCTGAACACGGAAAACGCATATTGACCAGTTCTGCAGTAATCAGTGACCGGGAGAATACGGCATCATCGATCCCAAAAGGGTCTTTGGTGCCAGATGCGCATATCGTCGCTATGCTTGCCAATTCCGCCATTGCCCTTGCGGTATTTTTGAGTGGTTTTGTAATTTACGAACCTGCCCCCTATGAGCTATTTTTGGCAGCGTTGTTGGGCATTTGGTTTATTTGTGGGATGCGTATTCCGATAGAAATTATCCCCTTGTTGATCCTCTTCACTATCTTCAATTTCGGTGGCATAATTTCGTCCTTCATGATGACCGACTATGGGCGTGGCCTTATGTATGTGGCTGTCTCCTATTTCCTTGCTTTAACATCTGTATTTTTCGCAATCATCATTCGCGAAGATATGGGACGTCTTCGGCTCATCTTTCGTGCCTATGTTATATCAGCGGTGATTACATCGATGTTAGGCATTATTGGGTATTTTGGCGTTGGCGGATTTGAGATATTCACCCGCTATTCCAGGGCAATGGGAGCGTTTCAAGACCCTAATGTTTATGCACCATTCCTCGCTGCTCCAATTCTTTATCTGATCTACGGAATTGTTAACCGCTCGCCGACTTTATTGCCATTTAGGGCGGGTGCATTGATTATTTTGCTGCTCGGACTGTTTCTTGCGTTCTCAAGGGCCGCTTGGGGACTAGCTGTCATTTCGGCGGGATTGTTTTACATACTCCTGATTATCAACGAGCAAAGCGCGCGGATACGTTTAAAGTATATTATCCTTGCGGTATTTGGCTTTAGCGCAATTGTCTTGCTGCTGATTGTTGCTCTGCAATTTGAACAAGTATCAAGCCTATTTTCCGAACGGGCTAAAGCCGTGCAGGATTATGATGGTGGACGCATCGGGCGTTTCGCTAGACACCTGTTGGGGTATGAGCTTGCGCTAACTAGCCCTTTAGGCATTGGCCCGCTGGAGTTCGGATTCATTTTTGGTGGAGACACCCACAATATTTTTGTTAAAGCGCTCATGGCCCATGGCTGGATCGGCTTCGTTTCTTGGGTCGCCATGATGCTGGCAACAATCATTGGTGGCTTCAAACTGCTTTTCAAACCTCGCCCTTGGCAGCCTTATTTGCAAATCGCCTTCGTGGTGTTTGTTGGCCATATAGTGATCGGTAATGTGATTGACATCGATAAATGGCGTCATGTTTTTCTTATGATCGGCATTATTTGGGGTTGCATGGCTTTGGAAGCTAAATGGCAACTAGATTTGAAAAACAACTATATTTTGAAACGCAAGGTTTCTGGCGCTGCAACACCTAAGGGTGCAGTCGAGACATCCCTACTCGATCGATTTTAAAGCGGCATACTTATTCGCACCATAGGGAAATTCTAGTTAGATTGGTCGGAATTTTTGTTGAATTGCGAGGCGTGCCTGCCTATAGAAGTTGGAGCGTTTCACAGTTTGATTGATTGAGAACCGCCAAGTCGGGGCGTAGCGCAGCCCGGTAGCGCACTGGTCTGGGGGACCAGGGGTCGCAGGTTCAAATCCTGCCGTTCCGACCATTTCATTCAAATAAAATTATAAAGTGTTGTTACGATAATCTGTTGCGACGGGTCGCATCGCTCTCAGCATTTTTAAGAAAAATGCCTGCCGCGCTTCGGCGGCGCTGTGCTTGCCTTGGTATCAAATCCTGCCGTTCCGACCATTTCATTTTCAATTTTAGTCGGAGCGAACCTGATCAAGCAAACGTTTGCATTCAAGCAATTCATATAGAATTGCTTGAAGGTTGCGCCGATCGGAAGATGAAACCGTCAGCGGAGAGCCTTCTGTTTCAAGTTTATCATCGCGCCCACGAAAGCGGTCCAAAATACCTTTTGACGACTTGGAACTTCCACTCTTCTTATCCGTGAATTCTTCAACAGACACTGCTCTCTTGATTTGAGCTTTGGGACGATCATCGATTTCTACTTTTTTCGGCTCTGGCACCTCGGCAGCTTCAGGAAAATTGCTGGCATTTACCATCACAGCAGGGTCAGAAATATCGATCTCACCATTACCAATCCCGATAACAAATTTGTTGCCTTGCTCGCGAAGGATCTTTTGAACGCCGCGAATAGTATACCCCTCTTCATATAGAAGATGGCGTATGCCTTTGAGCAAATCGATATCATCAGGACGATAATAGCGACGCCCACCGCCTCTTTTCATTGGTTTGATTTGGGTAAAACGACTTTCCCAAAAGCGCAAAACATGTTGAGGCAAATTTAGGTCTTCAGCGACTTCACTGATGGTGCGAAATGCATCGGGATTTTTATCCAAAACGGGCTCCTCGAAAAAACGCCTAAGTATCAAACTGATAATTAGCCAAAAATAGAATCAGCTTTAGCTTACGCTATAGGAAAACACAGGAAAACGGCTAAAAACCATCTATCCGCTTTTGGAATCGTGAAAAAATTTAAAATTATAGAGTCAGAATTCTCGAAAAATGCCTTCAAGATCACTTGAAGGCTTTAGCAACGGGCATGCTTCGCCAGAAAAGACTATTTCTTCTCATTGCCCTTTAGGACCGCATCTTTAAGAATATTGGATGGTTTAAACACCATCACTCGACGAGGCATGATCGGAACTTCTTCACCCGTTTTCGGATTGCGACCTACACGCTGGTTTTTGTCTCTTACGATGAACGAGCCGAAAGACGAAAGCTTAACCGACTCTCCTGCGGCCACACTGTCGCAAATTGCATTTAAAACAGTTTCGACAAGATCCGCAGATTCAGTTCTCGAGAGGCCAACTTCGCGATAAACTGCCTCGGCTAAATCAACCCGGGTAAGTGTCTTTCCACCCATCAGCCCTATCCTAACAATGTTATCAACCTCGTCTTCCGCAAGACGACGGTTTCAATTACTAAAGGAATAAATGCGCAAACATCTATTGTATAAAAGCTGAACGTGCAGTTTTCCTGCACCACCCCCTCAAGCCCACTTTTCGACCTGCTATGAATATAGTCGGTTACTCAAGCAACTTATCCTATGAAGTTTTTGGACATTTAACAAGAAGTAAGCGCTATTTTTCGTTTGTTCGCGCGAATCAATACCTAAAAAGCACCGACCCCCAAGTAAAACCGCCGCCCATGGCTTCAAAAAGCACTAAATCTCCCTTTTTGATGCGCCCATCAGTAACAGCTTCGCAAAATGCCAAGGGAATAGAAGCTGCTGATGTATTGCCGTGATGATCGACAGTGATCACAACTTTTTCTGGAGGAATTCCCAGTTTTTTAGCGGATGCATCAATAATGCGCTTATTTGCCTGGTGAGGGACAAACCAGTCCAGATCTTCCGAACCATAGCCTGTAGCCGCATAAGCAGCCTCAATCACATCTGTGATCATGCCAACAGCATGGCGAAAGACTTCGCGCCCTTCCATCCGCAAGAAGCCGACAGTCTTCGTAGAAGACGGACCACCATCGACATATAGCTTTTGTTTGTGGGATCCATCAGAGCGCAAATGGGCGGTCAGAATACCACGGTCAGTTGGTGCGCCCTCTCCTTCGACGGCTTCCAGAACAACAGCTCCCGCGCCATCTCCAAATAACACGCAAGTGGTGCGATCATTCCAGTCAAGAATTCTGGAGAAGGTTTCTGCCCCAATAACAAGAATGCGTTTGGCAAAACCGGTTCGAATATATTGATCTGCAGTCGTTAAGGCGAAGACAAAGCCAGAGCATACTGCCTGTGAGTCAAATGCTGCTCCATGACTCATGCCGAGACGATGTTGAATTTCTACAGATGTGGCAGGAAAAGTATTGTTTGGCGTCGATGTAGCCAAAATGATCATATCAAGATCGTCCGGGGTTATTCCCGCATGTATAAGTGCTGCGCGCGCAGCTTTTTCGCCCAAATCAGCGGTAGTCTCACCCTCCACAGCAATATGGCGCTGGCGAATTCCGGTACGCTGCACGATCCATTCATCGCTGGTTTCGACAACACCTTCCAAATCAGAGTTCTTGACGATGTTTTCTGGAGTGTAAGAGCCGCAGCCAATGATTGCTGATCTAATCATTCTAATTCCACTTTGTAGTCGGGTTAACCGCCCGCGTTCGTTAAACTGAGTTCCATGCGCTGGTCTTCAAATTTTTTCAGATCCGCACTGATTTTTTCCATAATTTCATTGGTCACCATATCATGGCCCATTTCGATCGCAGCCGCATATCCTTCGGCGTCTGTGCCGCCATGGCTTTTGATCACCACGCCATTTAATCCCAAGAACACCGCGCCGTTCACTTTTCGTGGATCCATTTTTTCGCGCAATTGAGTGAACGCATTTTTTGCGAACATATAGCCGATCTTTGCCATTAGGGTTCTGCTCATAGCAGAGCGCAAATAAGAACCGATCTGCTTGGCAGTACCTTCAGCCGTTTTCAGCGCGATATTGCCAGAGAACCCTTCTGTTACAACTACGTCGACTGTGCCCAATCCAATGTCATCGCCCTCAACGAAACCATGATAGTCAAGGCTGTCCATATCTGCGGAACGAAGAATTTGCCCAGCTTCGCGCACATCCTCTTGGCCTTTTACCTCTTCAACGCCGATATTCAACAGGCCAACTGTCGGGCGTTTCAAGCCATAAAGCGCCCGCGCCATGGCTGATCCCATCAGGGCAAAATCAATTAACTGATCTGCGGTCGCACCTACATTTGCGCCGACATCAAGAACAATGCTCTCGCCCTTGGTTGTTGGCCATAGAGCAGCCATGGCTGGACGATCGATACCTGGCATTGTGCGAAGGCAAAAACGGGACATGGCCATCAATGCGCCCGTGTTGCCAGCGGAAATACAAACGGCGGCATCACCAGATTTAACCGCTTCAATCGCGCGCCACATGCCAGATTTACCACGTCCTGCCCGCAATGCTTTGCTGGGTCTATCGTCCATGGCAATATGAACATCGCAATGAATGATCTTTGAGCGGGCAGCAAGATTCGGGAATTTTTGCAGTGATTGATTCACAGTACTTTCGTCGCCATAAAGGACAAAGCTCAATTTAGGCCGTCGTTGCAGAGCTATATCAGCTCCTTCAATAACAATGGGGGCGCCAAAATCACCGCCCATGGCATCAAGAGATATAACGTTTGAATCGTTCATTTAATTGGTCCGCAATGCTCAGCACTTGTCTGTGACGGGTTCAGTTCAACCAGACGCTCTTTAATGGCAGCTTTGAGAAGATCGAACAACAGCAATTAACAGATAGCAGTTGATCAAACAGGGCAAAATTGAAGCAACTGCCTAGATTTCAACAGTTCTAAGCGATAAATCGAGAGCTCTCATCCTCGGTAAGCGGTATTTGCAACCTATTTTGGCTTGTACAGATCTTTTAGGGCAGCAAATGGGGAGATTTTCTCATCCTCGGTTTCAACTTCTTCTGCCAAACCCAGTTCTTCGAGTTCTGCACCTTCCGCACGTGGAAACGGATCTATCCCAAGGGTGAAATGTTCCATCGCGATTTCCCATGCATCCAGCGTTGTGCCTTCATACAGTTCTGGCTCATCACGCCCATCATAGTCGAGCACCAATTCGCCATCATCATCAAAAGTTGGTTTCAAATATTTTGATCCTGGCGGAACAAATATTCTATCGATTTCTTCATTTACTTCGCTGGAAACTGGCTCAAGTGTAATGACACATTGTTGGGTAATTTGCGCGAATACCTTGCCTTTGACCGATACGCCCTTTTTTTGCCAGCGCCTAAATTCTAACTCGGCCACAAAACGCTCAATGGAAACAATGTCAGCTACTTTCACCATTAATTTCAATTGTTCCGAAGTGGGTTCCAGCTTTATCCGCAAGCCATTTGTTGGAAGAACCTGAACTTTCACGTCCAACGACAATTCCTTGTGTTTCTCACCGTCCATTAGATGGCTTCCCTTAATTTATTTGTGTCACCCATGAGCGGATTTATTGAGAAATCAAATATAGTCGTTTGGAAAGGCCCAAGCTAACTCGCCTTTAAGAATAGTATCTGAAGATACTTTGTCCAAAACATCGGCCGTGGCAATAACATAACTGCTCAGCTCTTTAGATTTGAAAACATGGCCGTTCGTGTGATCACCGTCTTCAACTGGCTCCGCAAATCTGGCTTCCATCACTTTTGCCAGTGCTCTCATATCCTTTGCATCAAGAGGAGCTGCGAATTCCTCTACAATCGCATAGAAGGAGTGAACCATGCGTTTCTTGCGTTTAGGGACGCTTGTGTCGCCAACCCCTAATTCGCGAAGCGCGCGGTCCATTTCGTCAGTAAAAGTATCAAACACTTCTTGATTGAGGCTTTGAGCAACAGGAGTGTCTTCCCGCACCATGCGGCGAGAAAAAAGAAAAAGATGCAACGCAACCACATCATAACGGCCCGTCACGGTATCTTTGAACCCATAATCGGTAAAAAACTCTGGCTGGCGGGATTGTGCCACAACGCTGCCATAAAGTTGCTGTGGAACATCGCTGGCAGCTGATCGTTTAAATAACCTGGCAAACATATGCGGATCCTTAGATATGCTGGAACTGTCAGTTGTGGTTGAATTTTTAACCGCCGTGAGATAATCAACGTCTCTGAATATGCATCCATGTATTACACTGGGACAAGAAGGCAAGTAGTTCGATGAAAATGGCCTCCAAATTCAAAACCAACGAAACGAAATTTTCGCCTTCATTTGCGATGAAAATTGGGGCGGCGTTGATTGGTGCCAATCTCTTGTTAAGCGGGTGCACTACTGAGCAGGTCCTTTCAAACGGGCCTAGTCTTGATGAAACTCAGATGCAGCTTGTTCCTGTAGGCTCGAGCAAAGATCAGGTTCTCTTGGCACTTGGAACGCCATCCACAACAGGCACCTTTGACAACGAAGTATACTACTATATTTCGCAAAAACGCACACGCCGATATACTTATCAAAAATTAAAGCTCGTGGATCAGCGGGTCGTAGCGATCTATTTTGACGAGAATAATATTGTCAGCCAGGTAGCGGACTACCGTTTGCAGGATGGTAAAGTGTTCGACTTTATTTCCAGAACGACGCCAACAGGCGGTAAAGACATCACCTTGCTTTCACGTTTGTTTGGTGGCGGTGGCCAAAAAGATGGCAAACCGGTCGTCCCTCAATTGGGTGGTCTGGGCGGATAAACCTCTTAACCGTTTCCAAGTTATTGATATAAAAAACCCCGATGGAAATATCCACCGGGGTTTTTATTTGTCCTAAAACAGCCTGAAGATACAAATCATCAGGCTATCTTCAATTAGTGAGCAAGAACCGCGAGAAGCAGTAGAGCCACAATGTTTGTGATTTTGATCATCGGGTTAACCGCAGGACCAGATGTATCCTTGTAAGGATCGCCAACTGTGTCGCCTGTTACAGAAGCCTTGTGAGCCTCAGAACCCTTCTCATGCTTCACGCCATCTTTGTCGACGAAACCGTCTTCAAAAGACTTTTTCGCGTTATCCCAAGCACCACCACCGGCAGTCATTGAAACAGCAACGAAGAAGCCCGTCACGATCACACCAAGGAGCATTGCACCCAATGAGGCAAATGCCTGGTTCTTGTCGCCAGTAATCCAGAAGATTGCATAGAAGCAAACGATTGGAGAAAGCACAGGAAGCAATGACGGCACGATCATTTCGCGGATAGCAGCTTTAGTAAGCATATCAACGGCACGGCCATAATCTGGCTTTTCTGTGCCTTTCATGATGCCTGGCTTTTCTTTGAACTGACGGCGAACTTCTTCAACCACAGCACCAGCAGCGCGGCCCACAGCAGTCATTGACATGCCACCGAAAATATATGGCAGCAGACCACCAAATAGCAGACCAACAACCACATATGGGTTTGAAAGAGAGAAGTCGACATTTACGCCTTCAAAGAAAGAACCAGGTGCAGCTTGAGCCGCAAAGTGCTTCAAGTCTTCAGTATAGGCAGCAAACAAAACCAAAGCACCAAGACCAGCAGAACCGATCGCGTAGCCTTTGGTAACCGCTTTCGTAGTATTACCAACAGCATCAAGTGCATCTGTTGTTACACGAACTTCAGCAGGCAATTCAGCCATTTCAGCGATACCGCCAGCATTGTCTGTCACAGGACCAAATGCATCTAGAGCCACAACGAAACCAGCAAGCGCCAACATGGTTGAAACAGCAATTGCAGTTCCAAATAGACCAGCAAGTGAGAAAGTTGCTATGATACCCGCAATGATTACCAAGGCAGGTAGCGCTGTTGATTCAAGTGATACAGCAAGACCCTGAATAACGTTCGTGCCGTGGCCCGTTACAGAAGCCTGAGAGATCGAGCGAACCGGACGATAGCCAACGCCTGTATAGTATTCAGTGATCCAGATGATCAGGCCAGTGATGATAAGACCGATGAAACCGCAATACATCAGATCACGACCTATGAAGGTTTTCCCTGTTGAAGTTACAAATTCAGTGTCCATTCCAAGCCAAAGGTAAACGATACCGACCAGCGCAACTGCTGAAAGAACAGCCGTTGCAATGAAGCCTTTGTACAAAGCACCCATGATGGAGTTGTTTGAACCAAGTGACACAAAGAATGTGCCGATGATTGATGTTACAACGCAAACTGCGCAGATCATCAATGGGAATGTCATCATCAATTCAGCTGTAGCGCCAGTAAAGAATATGGATGCAAGAACCATAGTAGCAACGATTGTAACTGCGTAGGTTTCAAACAGATCAGCCGCCATGCCAGCACAGTCACCAACGTTGTCACCAACATTGTCAGCGATTGTTGCCGGGTTGCGTGGATCATCCTCAGGAATGCCAGCTTCAACTTTACCAACCATATCGCCGCCAACGTCCGCACCTTTTGTAAAGATACCACCGCCGAGACGGGCAAAGATTGAAATCAATGAAGCACCAAAACCAAGAGCAACCATCGCATCAATAACGGCACGATCCGTCGTACCATATCCAGCAGGTCCAGTCAGATAACCGAAATAACCAGCAACACCCAAAAGTGCGAGACCTGCAACCAGCATGCCTGTTACGGCGCCAGATTTGAACGCGATATCAAGCCCTGCACCCAAGCTTTGGCTTGCTGCTTGCGCTGTACGCACGTTCGCGCGAACAGAGATCAACATACCAATAAAGCCAGCAATGCCTGAGAGCACAGCACCGATAAGGAAGCCAATGGCGGTTAGTGCGCCAAGCAGCCACCAGACCAGCGCCATGACGAAAACGCCAACAATGGCGATTGTCAGATACTGGCGAGATAGATAAGCCATCGCGCCTTCCTGGATAAATCCAGCGATTTCTTGCATCCGGCTATTACCAGCATCGGCGTTCAACACCGACATTGTGGCCCAGATGCCGTATAGAATGGACAATCCGCCAGCGGCGATTGCCAGATAAACAGCATTCATTTTATGAATTCCTTTTGTTCAGTCCCCGTAAGAAAACTTGTCTTGCGAAGGGACTAGCCACCCTTAGATTAGATGACTCCTCCCCGTGTTTAAGTAACAGGACTCGCGTCCTGCCACATGATGGCCGCTTTTTAACCAAATTTTAGGATTTAGCAAGAGTACCAAGGTATGAGACGGGGGATGGACAATCCATCAGCATGCAGGGAGAAACATCCGAACCCCATTTTGAATTTCATTCTGCGGACGACCACCCTGATAGTGTAGATTTCATCACCTATGAAAACACACGCCGGCTCGTTACTGGCAGAGTGATTTTTGATGCACAGACATGCGACGGCCGGCTTTATCAAAAATTAATAGGCTGGTATTTTGCACTGGCGAATAATCCCATTTAATAAGACTTTTCGATATTAACAGCTCCGTAAAACACTAAGCCCCAATAGATATCATGCCCATTAAACCCAATGAATCTGCTTTCTCTCACGAATTGATAGAATTTCTGCACATCCTGAATCGGACCAAAACTTGTGAAGAGGCTTATCAATCGCTGATAAAACTGGCGAGCGGCACCGGTTTTCCAGTTGTCATCTATGAATATTGCCACGACCATACACGTCCGGTTAAAGCGCTGTTCATGCGCTCCAACTTGCCAGCACCGTTGATGAGCCTTGAAAAAAAGTTCAGCGGCAAAGAAAAATTCATGCCTGGCCGCATTCATGCCCGCGATCATCTGACACCTGGTGTAGCTGGTTTTGAATTTGCAGATATGTTTGCCGATTTTCCAAGCTACCAATTGAAACACCGCCTGATTGCCATGGGAACTGGCCTGCGCTCTGGCTTTGGAATTCCATTGCGAACCCAGCACCCAAATACACGGGCGGGAATTGGATTCGTTTCCAAATTAAAGCGAAAAGAGTGTCTTGAGGCGATTGAGAGACATGGAATGATGCTGTGCGTTGCAGCTTGGAATACGCATATTCGAATTATTCAGTTGCAAAACACCAACGTCAATCAAGAATTCTTTACTGAAAAACAGAAGCAGTTCCTTCGCCTCCTATGCGATGGCCATATGGACAAATATATTTCCGACCAAATGGGCATAAGCTATTCAGGTGTCAGAAAACACCAAAATGCGGTCGCGAAGAAACTTGGGGTCAAACAGCGATCGCAAATTGTATCAGAAGTTTTGCGCCGCGGTTTCTTAGAAGGCGAAGGGATTATGCCCAATTTGGAAGAAGGTGATATTTGGGATTTGAAGATCGAGGAATGATGCCCCCTGATCAAGGGGTGGATCTAGATGATCAAACACAACGGCCAAGTAAAATTTATCCATCTTCGCTTAAGGAGTGATTTTACATCAACCATTTCAATAATTTGTACCCATAGTGTAGAAATCGACATCTCGCATGAAGGCACCCTTCGGGTTACCTACGCTCCAATAGTTGTGTTCTGGAGTTTTAATCGTGCCCCAATAATTGCCCGCCTTAAATCATATTTGACTTTTAGCACTGGTTTTTTTGTATCTTTGATTTTCGCGACCAGTGCGTTTGGTGAATCGGTCCCATCGCAAGGTCCAGTGACAAGATTGGCGCTTTTGCCGACGGGCAGCCTAACAGTCAATTTGAACATTGCCGGTGGGGATGCGAATTGGGATATCAGCTCTGATATTTTTGGTGCACCAGGAGCAATGACCACGAATAACGGCGCTGCCAACTTTGCACTTACAAACCTCGTTTCTGGAAACTACACACTCAATTTTGCTGACCTACGTGACCATGGCTTTGCAATTGCGGCAATGACCTGCTCCACGTCCAGCAGCTCCGGCAATGTCAGCGCTCAGTCCTTTGATATCACAATAATCAATGGTCAAACCGTAGTTTGTAGTGTTTCGGCAACCTATAGCGGCGTTGATGCCAAGCAAGGAGCAAAGGAACTTGTCGCTGCGCGCGCAACCATCTTGTTACAAAATCAACCCAATGTTCAACGACGCATCGACAGATTAAGCGGCGAAGCCATTCCGGGCAATGTTTCAGCCTTTGGCGCTAGTATGCCAGCTAATCTTATCCCCGGCCGCTTTAATTTTTCAAAAGAAAAACAAGAATTTGGTGCAAGCCTATCGCTTCTTGACCGGTTGGCAGATCGTGATCACCGGGAATTTGATATTTGGGTGCAAGGTTCTTTTGGTCAATATGACATAGATGGTGGCCATGGCGACTACGGGATCATCCATTTGGGTATCGACCGCATCGTCATGGAAAATCTACTCTTGGGTCTTCAAGTTCAATTGGATCAATTTGATTGGAAAAATGGTTTGGCGAATGGCGAAGGCGAAGGCTGGATGGTTGGCGGGTATGCAACTGCGAAACTTGATCACAGCTTATATTTAAACCTTTCAGCTATGTGGGGACGATCATCTAATTGGATCGATGCATCTGGCGGGGGCGGAAAATACAAATTCGACACGGATCGAATATTACTCGATGGTTCGCTTGTTGGCCAAATCGACCTCGGGGATAATACAATATTGTCGCCTCGCCTTTCGGCTAAGTACATTGAAGAAGCATTGCCAAAATTTCCAAGCACTGACCTAGGCAAGCCAAAGGATTCAACAATTGCCTTGGGTGAGATAGGGTTTACCCCTCGTGTTCACAAAACGTTTCACATGGATAATGGATTGACATACCAACCGTTTGCGGAAGTTTCAGCTGTTTATGCTTTTGGTAGCGGTGCCGATGAAGCATCGACCGATGGGATACGAGGGTGGGCTGAGGCTGGATTTACCGCGACTACACAGGAGCAAGTTAGTCTAAGTCTCGGGATATTTTACGACGGAATAGGACAGGAAGACACAGAAATTATTGGAGCGAATATGAATGTGGGCGTTCGATTCTAATTGGTGTTTGACTGTCTTCGTCTAGGCCTCCCAGCCAAACTGGGAGGCCTTTTCGCATAGTGGGAAATATCCAAGCACTGGAAAATTTGCCGCTTTGAAAAACATGCATCTTCCAAAGCACTATCCCTCAACGCACCACGAAATCTGTCACTCTGCGCAAAGTTACTCGGCGGTTACGCCATTCAGGGCGAGGGGTTGGAACCAGCAGATATTCCTCACCGTAGCCAATGGTCTCCAGCGCATAACGTGCGATCCCAAAGCGGCGGACCAGAATACGCTTTAAGGATGAGGCGCGGTCTTCTGACAATAACTGATTAGCATAATTTGAGCCGACAGCGTCTGTATGACCTTCGATCAGAAATAATTCATCAGGGTTACGCCGTAAAATTCGACGCATGGCGGTTGCGATTTCTTCAACCTTCCACTGCTCATCATATGGAATGTTAGCAGAACCGAATTCAAAATTTATGGCTTGAATATCAATAGAAGGTGCTGCAACGCGAATATTTTCACGAAACGGGCTTTTGCGTCTCAGGTCTTGGCCAAAATCCTTACGGCGAATTTTATCCTCGCGGCGAATTTTCTGGCGGGGCTCTGCCTCCAAGGAACATTGAATTCTACTTGCTGATGGCGCTTGAATGGGAGCAGTTGATTGGGCAAAAGCTGCTGATGGCGGTGCAATGTTGGCCACTGCAGGAAGTACAGTTACAGCACTGGCTGATGCGATCTGTTTGAGCATTGAGCGGCGATTGGTCATAGATAACTCTCCCAACATAATATCATTTCATGATTGGCATGTGAAACAGGCCGTTTCTTGACAGTGATATTATTGTTTGGAAGCTGAACAGGTTATGAATAGCCTATTCAGGCGGTTGAAAGCCACTATTTCAGCCATCCGAAAAACATTTATGGCAGGAATTTGTAACCGATTAGTCCGGAAAGGATGAACAGTAAAATAGCCCAAGCCCCTATGCTGAAGCGGATCGATTGCTCTGCCTTTTTACGCATATACCAGGTTCTGGGTTTGATGCCCCGCAGGAAAAACACGATCTGGCCTGACAGGTAAAGCGCGCACAAATTGATGGCTAACAACATAGCCGCACCGCCAGCCATACCCAATTCCTGCTTACCGATGAAAAGTCCAATCGCTGTTGCAGGTGGTAACAAGGCGACAGCAACCATCACGCCAACCAGAACTGATGACACACCGGTTGTGACAGATAATGCAGCGCAATACCGGCGGCCAATGCCATGGCAATATCCTCAAAGCCAGCGCTGCCACGAGAGGCAAGCTCAGCTGTTTGTATATCAAAGGGAATGATAAGGCCAAGAACAATGCCAAGTGAGATGGCTAGTGCCACCCCTGCCGCACTGGTTTTGATTGATTCAATAATCAAGGATCGTTGGCCAAGGGATACGCCCAAAATCGACGCTAGGACCGGACCAAGCAATGGCGCAATAACCATCGCCCCGATGATCACTGCCACATTGTCTTCGATCATACCCAGGGCAGCAACCACAGCAGAGGTTTGGAACGACAACGCTTATGGTGTGATAGGACCAAACCCTGATCCCTTAAGCGGCGGAATCCGCTTTTGGTGTTTTGCTCTTCAGCCACCACAAACCCACAAAGCAAATGGCAACAATCGGGAAAACGATCCAATTGATGAAATCCCATCCCATATGGTTGAGCGAATAGCCTGACAAAAGGCTGGCAACGGCAACGGAACCGAACAGGATAAAATCATTAGCGCCTTGCGCCTTGTTTTTTTCATGGGGCTCATAGGTATCGGTGACCATCGCAGTCGCGCCAATAAAGCCGAAATTCCAACCTATACCAAGCAGTATTAGTCCGAGATAAAAATGCGCAAGTGTTATACCATTGAGGCCAACAACGGCGCAGGCAACCAATATAGCCAATCCGGTCGCCATGATTTTTTCTTTGCCAAATTTGGCAATCAAATGGCCGGTAAAAAAGCTAGGCGCGAACATGGCCATCACATGCCATTGAATGCCCCATGTCGCATCGTCGATGTCAAAACCACAAGCGATCATGGCCAGCGGAGCTGCGGTCATAACATAGGACATCAAACCGTATGTTGCAGTGGCGCACAAAACGGAAATAATAAAACGCGGCTGAGCCATGATTTCTGTCAGGGGACGCTGTGGTTTATCGGCAATTTCCTCGGCCGTTTTTGGTGGATGCCCAGGCGCCAAAAATTGCATTACAATAAGAGAAATTGCGAAAAGACCAATGCCCCATAAAAATGCTCCGGCAAATGGGATAGGCGCTAGATAATCACGGAAATGCAGGATCATCTGCGGGCCAATGATGGCCGCAGCAATGCCGCCAATGAGCACATAGGATATTGCCTTGGCTTTAAACTCCTTCGTGCCTCGATCTGCGGCGGCAAAACGATATTGCTGCACAAAACTGTTTGACGACCCAGCGATCATCAGGGCAATCACAAACAGCCAGAAAGACTGCATGGATATCGCCAAAACGGCCAATAACATCGACAACATGCCGATCACCGCTCCAGCCCTGAAGCCATTTCTGCGGCCAATCTTACGCATGAGCATGGCTGCAGGCAGCGACATCAACGCAACGCCAATGTTAAAGCCTGTAACTGGGGCTGTGGCCAAGGACTTGTCCGCGCCCAATAGATAGGAGCCAACCACACCGCCAAGGGCAATGCTCAAAGGCGCAGCAGATGCATTAACCGCCTGACAGATAGAAAGCAAAATCGCATTTCTGCGCGCAATGGCATTTTCCTGATCGTCGGTGAGAATTTGCGTCATGCCTTCGCCTTCAATTTTGCTTGTCTGAGAAATGGTCATAGCCCGTTCTACCGCCTAGGGACAGGCTCCTCCCAAATCCAATGGAAAAAGCCACACCTTTTTTTGCCGCTGTGATTTTTCCAATATGATAGCAATTCTCATTGAGTTCGGACTTTTGCTCTTGGGTTAAATCAGAAGGCACTGTGAAAAGAGCCACATAATCATCGCCGCCCGTCACAACATCCTGCATTGTCAATTGGCCCTCTTTGACCATGCGCCTTGTCAAATCATGAAGCGGAATTGATTTCACCGTGATCTTTGCGCCCACATTGCTTGCTGAACATAGTCGCTCAAGGTCAATCGCAAGTCCATCAGACACATCCAGCGATGCTGTTGCATATGTTCTAATCAATGGCGCAATGATGTTGGCTTCAACTACTCTCGGCGATGCATAGTGAAAGAGCAACTCCTTGATCTCTTCGGGCAACAAGCCTGACCCGTTTCTCCAAACAGAATCAAGTGCGCATTTCAACCCAAGAGCGCTGGTTCCGATATGGCCTGCAACATAAACATCATCGCCAATTTTCGCGCCATTCCTGCGGATCATTTTGCCTGTCGGAACCTCACCAAAGGCTGTAACAGAAATTGTCATTGGGCCGCCTTTGCTTACTGTCAAATCGCCGCCCATCAAAAGTCCACTTGCTTGCTCACCAAGACCTCTGGCAAATTTAGCGAACCATTCTTCATTCGGTTTTTGAGGTAGAGAAAGCGCCACCTGATAACCCACCGGCTCTGCCCCCTTGGCCACCAAATCAGAAAGGTTGACCGTGATGGCTTTGATCGCAATATCAAAAGGGGTGTCGCTGGGTAAAAAATGAACGCCTTCGACAATTGTATCGGTTGTTATGACAAGATCATGGCCCGGTGTGGGAGTGTAACAGGCAGCATCATCACTGAGGCCAAGACCTGATGGTCCGGCAAGAGGTGCCAGATATTTTTGAATCAATCCTGTTTCTTCAGGCTGGTTCACCGTCACCTGAGCTTTCGTCCAACATTTCTTCGCGGTGCTTGCGCGCCACGCGATCGAGTAGACCATTTACAAGTTTGTACTCATCTTCTTCGAAGAAGGCCTTGGTCACATCCAGATATTCATTGATGATGACTTTTGCTGGCACATCTTTCTTAGACAGCAGTTCCCAAACCCCTGCCCTCAATATAGAACGCAAAACAGTTTCGATGCGCGCAAGCGGCCAATCGGCGGGAAGCGTTTTTTGAATAACAGGGTCAATCTGTTTTTGGCTCTGCAAAACCCCTGACAGAATAGCCCGGAACCATTGGGGGTCGGCCTCGCGATAGATATCCGGTCCATTGTCAGGATCGACTTCTTTGCCGAGACGGAAATTTTCAAACTCGGCAACTACATCCATTAGACGCGCAGAGGTCAAATCCATTTGATAAAGCGCTTGCACAGCCGCAAGCCTTGCAGCACCGCGTTTGTTGGCAAGTTTTACAGCGCCAGTCTGGGGTTCAGAAGCGGTCATGCGTTTGTGCCAAGTTTTTCTTTGAGGTCTATCATCGCCAATGCAGCTCTTGCTGCAAAACCCCCTTTGTCCATACGTTTTGGATCACAGCGCGCCCAAGCCTGTTCGCCATTTTCAGTTGTCATGATTCCATTGCCGAGAGCGATCTTTTTATGAACCGAAAGGTCCATCAATGCGCGAGCAGACTCATTTGCCACAATGTCAAAATGATAGGTTTCACCGCGAACGACGACACCTAAAGCGACATAACCATCATAAGCTTTCGCCCCATCAACAGCAAATGCGACCGCGGCAGGGATTTCCAAGGCACCCATCACCGTTACCACATCGCAAGTCGCGCCGGCTTCTGCAATGGCTGCCTTTGCGCCTTCCAACAATGCGTTGGAGAGATTATCGTAGAAACGGGCCTCGACAATCAGCAGATGTGGTTTGTTTGGCATTTCACAAAACCTTGTTTCAAATCAGTGTGTTCGTTTTGCCGCAAAAACCATGGGGAAAGACAATTGGCAAGGATTAGTTTTGAAGAAATGCCCTGCGTCAAACGATTGGTTAATTTCAAAGTCTAATCTTTGATGCGGGTTTCAAGTAAACGGGCTGCATAGCGTGCCATCTGGTCGATCTCGATATTGAGTTTATCAGCTTTTTTGACATTGCCCCATGTGGTGACTTCGAGCGTGTGCGCTATCAGCAACACATCAAAGCGATTGCCATCGACTTTGTTGACCGTCAAAGACGTTCCGTCCAAGGCGACCGAGCCTTTTGCAGCAATGAATTTCGCCAATTCTTTAGGCGCTTCCAATACGAAACGGGTCGCCTCGCCTTCTGATTTCACCTCAACAACTTCTGCAAGGCCGTCAACATGGCCGGAAACCAGATGCCCGCCTAATTCGTCACCCATTTTCAAAGAACGTTCGAGGTTGATTTTTTGACCCATATGCCAATTGCCAAGGGTGGTGAGGCGTAAGGCCTCTTCCCAGGCTTCCACTTCGAACCAGCCCTCGCCTTTAGCAACTACCGTAAGACAAACACCGGAATGGGCAATTGATGCGCCAATATCAATGGAGTTGGAATCATAACTGCTGGCAACGCGAAACCGCTTGCCCTGATCCAGCTGCTCTACTTTTTGCAATGTCCCGATATCGGTAACGATTCCCGTAAACATACAAGCGTCCTCAATTTGTTTTAACGGGTGTAGCGGGTCATGCGATCTTCGCCAAGGATCAAACTCTCTTTGGCCTGAAATTTTTCACCAGCAATCTTGGATGTGATCGGGGAAGCAATCATCTCGGCATTTGCAACACGGATGAGTTTTGGGTTTTCAAAAAGCACCAACTCGTCCACCAGATTTTCATCCAACAATGATTTTGCCAGCGCCGCGCCGCCCTCCACCATGACAGATAAAATGCCAATGGACGCGAGGTCTTCCAGCAATTCTGGCAAGGCAACTTTTCCATTTTGCATTTCGCAAGGGAATATCTCGCAGCCTAAATCTAACAAGTATTTGCGCCGTTCATGATCCATTGTATTTGGTACAACAACCAAGGTCTTTGTTTGCTTTGCTGTTTGAAACAG
The DNA here is from genome assembly GCA_017854535.1 of Nitratireductor sp. GTDB lineage: Bacteria > Pseudomonadota > Alphaproteobacteria > Rhizobiales > Rhizobiaceae > Salaquimonas. Next base: position 852 of record JAFMHL010000035.1, on the reverse strand, counting down.
CTTGGCCGTGAGTGGAACACAGCCATTTGGATCAAGGATAATTCTGATGGGAGAACGCTGCTCCAATCCGTCTAGGCGACAGGTCAGTTCAGGGTCATCCTCAACAGCAGTTCCAGCACCCACCAGAATTGCATGATGACGCGCGCGCAACAGATAGGTTTGCGACTTGGCAAGCGGCCCGGTAATTGCAACCTGACCTTTTGCTTTAACGCCCAGATAGCCGTCGCCAGAAAGTGCCAATTTTAGAGTCACATAGCTGCGATTGTTGATTTTTCGATTCAAATACGCAGCGAGACCTTCCGTGGCTTCATCGGCCAAACAACCCGTCGAAATGACGATCCCGGCATCGCTGAGCATTTTGTGACCGAGGCTGTTCACCCGATCATCAGGATCGACAACAGCCGTCACCACCCGCGCTACGCCAGCATCAATCAGTGTCTGGGCGCAAGGGGGCGTTCTGCCGTGATGAGCGCAAGGCTCTAGCGTTACATAGGCCGTTGCGCCCTTCGCCAATTCACCCGCTTCTGCAAGCGCAATAGGCTCCGCATGGGGGCGCCCGCCAAGAGCCGTAATGCCGGAACCGACGACATAAAAACCAGCACCATCATCACGCGCAAGAACACAGGCAACCGATGGATTGGTTCCTGTCAGCCCTTCATGATGGCGTGCCACACGAATGGCAGCAGCCATAAAGCGTTGGTCGATGATTGCTTGTTTGTTCATAAAGATGATTTAGCGGGAAGATGGCGGATTGGGAAGTGGGGTGGGATTTAATTGGACATATGAATGACTGCTTAGAGCGGCGGATTCAATTGATCGACGCAACACACTCGGCAAGCTTTTCAGCTGGGG